>JAILCX010000034.1 GCA_024690205.1 Lachnospiraceae bacterium
ACATATCTTTTCCCTACTGAGATCTTTTCCCTATCCCATTTTAATAATGTTTCAAGTTCCGAAAGATCTCAGTAGGGAAAAGATATGTTATCTGGGGAGCAGGCTTCTCCGGAGCATTCTTTGCCGATGCTATACAAAAATCGGGAGCAGAGCTTGTTGCTGCTGTTGATATGGATAAAAACAAAGCAGGGAAAAAGTTCTATGATGCACCGATCTATCAGCCGGAAGAATTGAAAAATATATGGAATGATTTTGACTATCTTCTCATTGCACATTATTCCAGATTTGAAGAGATTCTTTCTATGGCACTTTCACTGGGCATAGAACGAGACAGGATCATAATGCCTTATGAGGTATAGATATTAATGGTGATCGATGCGATAAACAAGCATGATGAATATGTGATCTACGGGGCGCAGGTTGTGGCTTACGGTGCCAAAACTGCGATCGAGTATCTGACCGGTAAAAAGCCTTTATGTTTTGCTGTTGGAAAGTTTGAAGGTAATCCTAAGGAGATAGAAGGAATCCCCGTAATATTGATAGATGAGATACCTACGGATACGTTTGTTGTGGTGGGGATAACCGAACTTGTTCAAAAGGAAGTCATACCCGCTCTTTCAGTTAAGGGATTCAAGAATATCTATCCATTGACTTCGCATGAAGAGCATCTGCTCATGTCAGAGTATTACCGAAAAGTTGGATTGTTCCCATTGGCTAAAGAGGGTTGATGATGGATTTTGTTTTGTATGAAGTAAAATGTGAAACAGATAAATCGCTTGATCATCACCCGGAATTACAACCTTATGAAAGGGAGATTCAGGCGGGAGCTTCGCTTACAAAAAAGAGAATAGCTGTTATTTCGGATGATTCGGGAGAGAACATTTCAGCAAAAAACAGAATGTATTGTGAAATGTCAGCTGTTTATTGGATATGGAAAAATACGGATCATGACTGGATAGGGATAGAGCATTACAGACGTCACCTTTTGGTAAAACCCGAAATGCTGACGGACGATATAGATGCGATCATGCCATTGCCATATATATGTTATCCGGACGAAGCAACACAGTTTTTGAGGTTTGTTTCAAAGGATGTTTTTGAAGCGCTGCTTAAAGCACTCAAAGATCTGCATCCCTCGGAATATGAGCAATATCTTAAGATACTGTACGGAAAATACCAGTACACATATAATCTTATGTGTGTTCGAAAAGCAGTATTTGAAGATTATTGCAGATGGTTTTTTGAGATAACCGAATATATGGAGACGATGTCGGATAAAATTCCCGAGATCAGCAATACGAGAGCGCTTTCTTATGTGGCTGAAGTCCTGACCAACATATATTTCATGTCACACAGTGATTCCCTGCGGATAAAGCATGTGGAAAAAGCTATCTTTGTGTAAACTAAGGTAGCTTTATTTAACCCCCATCACTTTGATATACTCCTCCGACTTATCGCGCATGAGATAGAAGCCCTGAAGAAGGGCATCGAGAGGATATTTATGAGTGATGAGTTTTTCGGGGTTGATGCGGCCTTCGGATAGGCGCCGTATGACATACTGCCAGTCATCTTCGTCTGTGAGCGACTTAAAACCGTCTATCATAAACGAAGAATTCCAGGTTCCCATCAAAGTCAGCTGATTTCTAAGGATCTTCCAGTAGATATCTCTGTCAAGTTCAACATCTCCTTTGGGGTTTCCGACAAGCATTACACGGCCGCCCGGCTTAGTGAGGCTAAGGCCCCATTTTATCGTTTCGTTAGATCCCACACATTCAAAGAAGACATCTATGGGCTTGTTCTTAAGGCCGAGGTTTTTGGAATCTACGCCCAATTCAACAGCCATCTTTCTTTGAGATTCTTTATTTGCAAAGACGATCACGTCTTGTATTCCCATTTCCAAAAGGAACATTACAACGAGCATACCGATGGTTCCAAGACCGCAAACGGCTACCGTTTCATCTTTTTTGGGCTTTATACGCCTTATTGCATGAACAGCAACGGCCATGGGCTCGAGCATTGCAGCAGCTTCGTATGAAACGTTGTCGGGAAGCAATATAAGGTTCTTTTTGGGAACAGCGACGAATTCGGCAAATCCGCCGTCTCTTCTTGAGCCAAGGTAGCTGTAGGATTTACACATTTCAAAACGACGCTCCTTGCATTGAGGACATTCCATACAGGGAATAAGAGGGAAGATGCCGACTCTTTTTCCGACAAGCTTTTGAGCTTCTTCGGGATCGTCGCCTTCAAAAGTATCTACGACTTCTCCCGAGAACTCATGACCCGGGATCAGTGGATAGTTGTAGGTTCCGTTTACGAATATCCGGGGAATATCGGATCCGCAGATCCCGGAGGCTTTTACTTCAACAAGAACCTCGCCCTCTTCGGGAACGGGAACCGGAACTTCTTCCATATTAAATTTGCTTATATCGTGTAATACGTATGCGTTCATGATATAATTATATGGTCTTGGAGACATTATGACAATGTGGAGTTCGGAAGGAGCGCAGTATGGTACTTCAAGAAAGAACATCATTAAAAAGCATCATTGATAAGGGAAATGGATTTTATCAGGACAGGGTAAAGTTCTGTGTTGACAGAAATAGGAAAACTGTAGCTGTAGATAGTTCGTTTCATATAGAGATGGAATATGAATTAATGGATGATGGCTCAAATCCTGAGGATATTTTTGGTGGAGATATTGTGATAGATGATGAGAAAGCCCTTAAGACTCATATTGTTTGGGAAGCGCATCCAAATATTGAGCAAAACAAACGTCTTGGAATAGGGAGAGGAAGACCTCTTACCGACCAGAAGACAATCGATGAACTTAAAGATATCTTAGTTAAATGGATATACTAGGAGGAAATGCTAAATGGATGCCAAGTTATGGAGCAGATTCAGTTTTTTTGAGCAGTTGTCGAATATAGATGGAGAAGTTGCTCGTTTGATAGATGATCATGAGAGATTCCGCAGAGGAGATATTGAAAATGATCATGCCATGGAATATGTAAAGACTATAGTTAAATTGATAGAATACACTTTTGATGATCCAAAGAATAAAGACAAACTGATTATTGAAAGAGAACTAAATGATGAAGTTAATGAGATCATCAAATATTTAAACGATGATTATCCGGCTGATTACATAAGCAGATACTGGAATCAGTACACACAGGCGATCAGCTGATTAAAAGGAACAGGATAATAATTCTATGAGTAGCAAACCAAGAACAATAGATCTTTTCGTACCCGGGAGGCTTTGCCTCTTCGGAGAGCACAGTGACTGGGCTGGAACAAACAAGGCAATGAATGCCGAAATAGTTCCGGGATGCGCCATTGTCACCGGTATAGAACAGGGTATTTACGGTACGGCCCAAAAGGGTGAGCACTTTATCGTAAAAAGCACTTTGCCGGAATATAACGGCGAGATGTTCGAATGCGAGATGGACATGGCGAAGCTTAAATGCGCCGCAAGGAACGGAGGATTCTTCTCTTATGTTGCGGGCGTGGCTTCCTATATGTGCGAATGGTATCACGTAGGCGGGATAGAGCTTACGATAACAGGAATGGATCTTCCGATGAAGAGCGGTCTTTCTTCTTCGGCAGCGATCTGTGTTATGGTCGCAAGAGCCTTTAATATGCTGTACGATCTTCACCTTAACACGATGGGCATCATGAACATCGCCTACTGGGGTGAACAGAGGACCCCGTCACGATGCGGAAGGCTCGACCAGGCGTGTGCTTTCGGAGTTAATCCCGTCTCAATGATATTTGACGGAAACGAGATAGACGTTGACAGGATAACAGTCAAAAAACCGCTCCACTATGTTTTTGCGGATCTTATGGCCGGAAAGGATACGGTAAGGATCCTGGCCGATCTTAACAGCGCTTATCCGTTCCCCAGAAATGAAGCAGATAGGACTCTTCACGAAGCTCTCGGAAAAGATAATGTTTCTATAACAGACCGGGCAAAGAAATATATCTCGGAAGGAGACTCCGAAAAACTCGGTGCTTTGATGATCGAGGCGCAGGAACTCTTTGACAAAAAGGTAGCTCCGATGAGTCCGGAGGAGCTTAAATCTCCTGTTCTTCACTCTGTATTAAACGATGAAAAGATAAAGAGCCTGACATATGGAGGCAAAGGTGTAGGCTCTCAGGGAGACGGAACGGTCCAGTTCCTTGCAAAAGACGAAGAAACTCAAAAAGAACTCATAGATTACCTTGAAAACGTCAAAAAGATGACGGCTTTCCCTCTTACTCTAAAGCCCAAAAAGGCGATAAGAAAAGCCATCATTCCCGTTGCGGGCTTCGGCACCAGGCTTTATCCCGAGACGCGCGGTGTCAAAAAGGAATTCTGTCCCGTAGTCGATAAGGACGGATTGTTAAAACCCGGGATACTTGTATTGCTTGAAGAACTTGAAAAGGCCGAGATCGAGGAGATCTGCCTTATCCTTAATCGTGAGGAGCAGGCTTATTACGAGGACTTTTTCTTTAAGCCGCTTCCCGAATCGCATTATTCAAAACTTAGCGATTCGATGAGAGAGTACGAAAAGAAGATCGGACGCATCTCGAAAAAGCTTACTTTCATCTATCAGGATGAACAAAAAGGATTCGGACATGCCGTATATCAGGCAAAGGATTTTGCCGCGGGAGAAAGCGTACTTCTTTTGCTCGGAGATACGATATACAGCTCAAATTCGGAGATACCCTGTACCGTTCAGCTTATTGATGCTTACGAAAAATACGGCCTGAGCGTTGTCGGAGTACAGACGGTTCCGCTTGAAAAGACAGGAAACTTCGGTATATTTGCCGGAGTTTGGGAAGATAAAGAAGAAACGGTTCTTAAGCTTACAAGGATAGAAGAAAAACCCTCTTCTACTCTGGCGCGTGAGTACCTTAACGTTCCTTCAAGAAAGAGCTCCGAGAATTATTACGGAGCATTCGGCGCTTACGTTATTACCGAAGAGATATTTGACAGGCTCCATCAGGCGATAGATGAAAATATCACCAATGCCAAGGGAGAGATAGAACTCACGGATGCTCTTTCCTATGTTTCGGAAAACCACGGAATGTATGCGTATGTGGTAGACGGAACATCATATGACCTTGGCAATCCCGAAAGCTACAGAAATGCGGTAGCATCTTTCGGGTTATAGAATGTTTGGACAACCCGACAGGATAGAAAGATACAGCCACAAAATATAGTATCGTTAAACCCTGCAGACAATAAATATAGTTGAAACAAAGCCCGGATTAAGTTAAAATATAACTTGGTGCGGGCTGTTTTTTTGTCCGTTCAAAACGGAGGAATGATGATGAAAATAGCGGTAGCAGGTACAGGATATGTGGGAATGTCGATGGCAGTATTACTGTCACAGCACAACAGTGTGACAGCCGTTGATCTTGTTCCCGAAAAAGTTGAAAAACTGAATAAAAAGATATCTCCGATCGTCGATCCTGAAATAGAAGACTATCTTGCTAATAAAGATCTGGATCTTAAAGCTACGCTTGATGCAGGGGAAGCATATAAAGATGCGGAATTTGTAATTGTCGCAACACCTACCAATTACGATCCCGACAAGAACTTCTTTGACACTAGAGCCGTTGAGGCCGTAATAGAAAAAGTCCTTGAAGTAAACGACAAGGCATACATAGTAATAAAATCAACCATTCCCGTAGGTTATACCGCTCATGTAAGAGAAAGATATAACTGCCCGAGGATCCTTTTTTCTCCCGAGTTCTTAAGAGAATCAAGAGCCCTTTATGATAACCTTTATCCTTCAAGGATAATCGTCGGACACGGAGAAGACGAAGATTCCAAAAAGGCGGCGCAGACTTTCCTTGAACTTCTTAAAGAAGGAGCGGTAAAGGAAGATATCCCTACCCTGATCATGGGTACGACGGAAGCCGAGGCCGTAAAACTCTTTGCAAATACTTACCTTGCGCTAAGAGTCGGATTCTTTAACGAGCTTGATACATATGCAGAGACAAAGAACCTTGATTCAAGAAAGATCATAGAAGGTATCGGCTACGATCCCAGGATAGGAAACTTCTACAACAATCCCTCTTTCGGATACGGCGGATACTGTCTTCCCAAGGATACGAAACAGCTTCTTGCAAACTATGAAGACGTTCCGGAAAACCTCATAGAGGCTATAGTGGAAGCCAACAGGACCAGAAAAGACTTTATTGCCGACAGGATCTTAAAGAAAGTCGGATACTACTCATACAACACCGCTTCATACGATAAGGCACAGGAAAAGGATGTTACGATCGGAGTTTACCGTTTGACGATGAAGTCGAATTCGGATAACTTCCGTCAAAGTTCCATCCAGGGCATCATAAAGCGTGTGAAAGCAAAGGGAGCAAACATAATAATCTACGAGCCTACGCTTGAAAACGGAGAGACCTTCTTCGGAAGCAGGATCGTAAACGACATGAGCGAATTCAAGAAACAATCGGATTGCATTATTGCCAACAGATATGATCCCGTACTTGATGACGTAAAAGACAAGGTTTACACGAGAGACCTTTTCGCAAGAGACTGAGAAAATATCTGAAGCAGAGGATTCCTGAAAGAAAGGCCAGGAGAGTTTCATGGATTTTTCTACCATGTCCCGTTCGGACATAAACAGGTTCTATATTAACGAGATGCGGCCCGCCTTAAAGAAAAAGGCAGTCTTTTCAGACACGACCGCTAACTATGTTACTCCCGCGGAACCCAATCCCTATTCGATGGTCACTATAAAGCTAAGGGTTGCCGCCAACAATATTGATAAGGCCTATCTTGTCAATAACGGAAACAAGCATCCGATGTTCCGTGAAAGCAGTGACGATACTTTTGAGTACTATTCCTGTGAAGTTGAGATAGAAGACAAAGAGTTCAATTATTATTTTGAGATATTCGCCGGAAGAGTCATTTGTATATACGATAACAGGGGCGTAGGGAAGAGACCTTCCGACGATGCCTGTTTTAGGATAATCCCCGGATTCCGTACTCCCGATTGGGCAAAGGGTGCGGTCATGTATCAGATATATGTGGACCGTTTCTGTAACGGGGACCCTTCCAACGATGTTCTGACAGACGAATACGAATATATTGGCGGCCATACCGAAAGAGTTGAGGACTGGGACAAGTATCCCGCACAGAGGGGTGTTCGTGAGTTTTACGGCGGAGACCTTCAGGGAGTTCTTGACAAGATGGATTATCTTAGTGATCTCGGCGTGGACGTCATTTATTTTAATCCGCTCTTTGTTTCTCCCTCAAACCATAAATACGATATTCAGGATTACGACTACATAGATCCGCATTTCGGAAAGATCGTTCATGATGAAGGAAACCTTCTCGGATGGGATCAGCATGAAAATAAGGATGCGGGCAGATACATAGACAGAGTCACGAACCTCAAAAACCTTGAAGCTTCAAATGAGCTATTTGCCAAAGTTGTTGCCGAAGCGCATAAAAGAGGCATGAAGGTCATACTCGACGGAGTCTTTAACCACTGCGGATCTTTCAATAAGTGGCTGGATCGTGAGCGCATATATGAAAACGCCGAAGGCTATGCTAAGGGCGCATTTGTAGACAGGAACAGCCCATATCATAACTATTTCCAGTTCCATGATCAGAACCGTTTCCCATATAATACGACATATGACGGATGGTGGGGACACGACACTTTGCCAAAATTAAACTACGAAAATTCTCAGGAACTGTTTAATTACGTGATGAGGATAGCGGCCAAGTGGGTTTCTCCCCCTTATAATGCGGACGGATGGAGACTTGATGTGGCAGCGGACCTTGGCCATTCTCCCGAATATAACCACTATTTCTGGCAGGAATTCAGGCGTTCGGTGCACAATGCAAATCCGGAAGCCATAGTTTTGGCAGAGCATTACGGTTCACCCAGAGCCTGGCTTAACGGACGCGAGTGGGATACGGTAATGAACTATGATGCGTTCATGGAGCCTGTTACCTGGTTCTTAACAGGTATGCAAAAGCATTCTGATGATTTCAGACAGGATCTTTTGGGTAATGCCGACAGCTTTATCGGAGCCATGAACTATCACATGGCGGACTTTACCAATTCGTCATTGCAGATAGCAATGAACGAACTTTCAAATCATGACCATTCAAGGTTCCTTACAAGGACCAACAGACGTGTCGGAAGAACGAACAACTTGGGCCCCGAAGCGGCTAACGAAGGAATAAACAAAGCCGTTATGAGGGAAGCCGTTGTCATGCAGTTTACATGGCCCGGAGCACCCACGATATATTACGGTGATGAGGCCGGTGTATGCGGATGGACCGATCCCGATAACAGAAGGACCTACCCTTGGGGACATGAGGATAAAGACCTTATCGAATTCCATAAGGCCATGATAAAGATCCATAAAGAAAACCCCGAACTTATCGGAGGGTCATTAAAATACGTTATCAACAATTACAATTTCCTCGGATATGGAAGATTCACAAGGGAAGAAGCGATCGTAGTCATCGTAAACAATAATGACCATCAGATAACGGAAGAGATAACAGTATGGCAGCTTGGTATTTCAAGAGAAGCCATGTTAAAGCAGTTGATCCGTACCACGGAGAACGGATTTGAAGTCAATTGCGGAGAAGTTCCCGTTATCGGAGGCAAGATAAACCTTACGCTTCCCAAAACATCGGCAGTTGTTTTGAAGTATTCCAAGGCCGATGAAAGCAGACCTTTGGGATTCAATTACTGGGATTAAAATGTTAAAAGTAGAACACATAACAAAAAAATACGGAAAACGTCCAATACTAAGGGATATCAGCTTTTGTATAGAGCCGGGTCAGAGAGTTGCGATAGTAGGCAGAAACGGCTGCGGAAAGACCACTCTCATGCAGATCCTCTCAGGAGCGATGAAGCCCCTAAGCGGAAGCATCGATTTTTTCGGAAAGGACCCCTTAAAGAAGCATTCGGTATTTAAGGATTATATTGGGTATGTACCTCAGGATCCGCCGCTTCTTCCGGAACTTACGGTTAAAGACAACCTGAAACTCTGGTCCGTTGATAAGTGCAAGAACTACGAGTATATACTTGACAGGTTCGACTTAAGGGACCTTATGAAGACGGAGGTCAGGAAGCTTTCGGGCGGAATGAAAAAAAGACTCGCGATAGCCTGTGCGATAGCTACATGGCCGCCTATTCTTTTACTTGACGAGCCCACGACGGCTCTCGACCTGTATTATAAAGAAAGCATTCAGCAGTGGCTTTCCGAGTTTAACAATCTTAACGGGATAGTGCTTCTTTCAACTCATGAGGAAGCGGAGATAGTATCCTGTGACAGATGCCTCTTTATGAAAAACGGTGTTCTTACCGAGATACCGCATGATGAGAATATGATGAAAACCGTAAGGTTATATCTGGAGGATTAAAAATGGAAAACCCCGGAAGTTTTGACATAAATACGGGTCAGGAGATAATAACCGAAGATCCGGAATCGGGTAAGGAAATTGGATCCAAAAACAAAAAAACGGGATTGATCATATGTGTCATTACAGTGATCGTTTTGGCAGCAGCTGCTCTGCTGCTTTATCTTTTTGTATTCGGAAATAAAAAGGTGATCATAATAAATGCCGTAAAAAACACCTTTGAAAATATCAACGAGGGAAACAACAAACTCCTAACCGCGATAAACCTAAGTGACATGACAAAGGACAGAGAATACACGGTATCGGTAAAGGCCGACACCAGTATATCCGATCTGGATGTCAGCGTTGATGCGGATGTCATGATAGACAAAGATGTTCTTCAGATAGAGGGTAATGCCGATATTGCATTTGTGCCTACCATAGAATTCATACTCCGATTTGATGAAGAAAGAGTGAGTCTTTATATCCCGATGATCAAAGACCATCTTTTCTATTATGATTATCACAAAAAGAATGATGGATACGTGGATGATCTCGGAGACACAGAAGTCTTAAATGACAGTCTGGATGAAGGGTACGGTCTGCTCTTTGACAAAACGGATATTGAAACGGACATATATAAGGATATTGCCAAGGTGCTTGACGAGACGGAAGTTCGATCTGTCGGAACGAAGAAATACGAAGTAGACGGTAATAAGGTGATGTGCAAAGGCTATGAGATCGTGATCGATAAGGAGAATGCCGGCCGGATTGGCAAAGTCCTTTCACAGATCCTTGATGATGATTATAAAAAGATCCTTTCGTCCATATCCGTTGATACGGAAAAGCTTGAAGATGAGCTTGAAGAATATGTTGAGAAAAACGGCGAAATGAGCATAGAGGTCTATTTGTACAAAGGAAAGCTCGCAGCGGTAACGACAGGTTCCGATGATGGAGAGATTGCGCTCCTCTTTGAAGGAGGAGATTACAGAACCCAGAATATCGAACTTATGTATGACGATCATGTTCTGGCAAAGCTTACCGGGGATATAACCGATACAACCGAAGAGTGCGGTCTTGAACTCCTTGATAAAAAGATCTTTTCGTATGAATATGACTTTGAAGAGGGTGATCTTAACGCGAATGTATTGGGAATGTACGATGCAGACGCAAAAGTCGTAAATACAGGAAAAAAATTCACGGTCTCACTTGATTTCGTTGATATAGGCGATACGTACCTTGGCGGAGAGATCTCCGTAAAGAAAGGCGCACAGCTTAAGGATCTTGAAGGAGATGAATATGATCTTGGAAATGCAACCGAAGATGATATTAACAAACTGATCGAAGAGATCCGTGAGATAGCTGCAGGAATCCTGGGATATTAGAAAATGAAACTGTTCTTTTCATATCTTATTTTACAATGGAAAAGATGTGCAAAATCCGTTATTAAACTTCTGGCGGTTACTTTGCTTGCAATAGCGGTTGTATTGCTCATTGTCCTTGGAATGGTAAAACTCCTTTCGGATAACAAGACGCTTACACTTGCAAGGATCGGAGTATCCATACCTGAGGATGAGGCTGTTACGGCATATGTTACTTCGTTTATCGAATCCATGGAATCTGTAAGGAGCATATGTACCTTTGAATACATGGATGAAGAAGATGCGGTAAAACAGTTTAACGAAGGAAAGCTGGAGGCAGCAGTCGTCATTCCCAGCGGATTCTATCATGACGTTCAGGTCGGATTAAATCCCCCCGCGATCATTTACTTTCCTGAAAACCCCGGACTTGTCGGAAGTATGTTTAAGGAAGTCCTTACAAGCGGGGTTTCCTATCTTCAGACCGCAGAGGCAGGAGTATATGCAGCTATAGATACGGCTTATACGTATGAAGCTGCCATAAGCATAGCAGACATAGGACAGCTTTTGGCTCTTGATTATGTTTCCGCTGTCCTGGCAAGGGACAATATGTTTTCCGAGGAGAGCGTATCGGCACTAGGAGAGATGGATCTTCTTTCTTATTATTTTGCGGCAGGTATAATAATTATCCTTTCGTTCAGCGGAGTCGCTTACGCTTTCATGTATGCTCGTTCCTTAAAGGCCGTAGATGATAAACTTAAGGTAAACGGAATGAATCCTTTCTTTTGCGCGATCGCAAAGATATTGGCGATGTTTCCTTTTATATATATAACGGGAATGTTGGTATACTTTACGGGCCTGGCTATAAGCAGCAGGATGGAAAAGGGATTTGCGGAATATGAACCGTCAATCTGGCTTTATATGGCAGCGATAGCGGGAATATTCGCACTGTATTTTGAAATAGTATACGACCTTACGGGACGCGGAAAGACAGGTATCTTTGTTCTTCTTATTATAAATGTGATAGGAATATGCGTTTCGGGACTCATAATTCCGCCGGCCTATATGGCGGACTGGACAAATGCCATTGGAAGGTGCATGCCGTTTAAGTATCTGACCGGACTCATATCCTATGCTCTTTACGGAACAGGAGGAGGTGTTATATGAAAAAGTGGCGCTTCCTTTATTACCATACAAAGGCAATTATAAAGCACAGAGAGCCATGGGTACTGCTTGCCACATTGATCCTGCTTTTCTTTGTTTTTAAAAATATCACCCTTCCGACGGTTGACAACACACGTATAGGTGTGGTTACATATGATAGTTACAGGGCTTCGGATACCGTATCCTTGCTTGAAGATACAAGCCGTGTGTATGAAGTCATCCGCTACGAGGACGAAGAATCCCTTAAAAAGGACGTTCGAAGCGGAGACATAGAGTGCGGTTTCATTTTCAATGAAGACTTTGACCGTCTGGTTGAAAAAGGAAGAACCAGAGGCAGTATCGGATATGTATACTCGCCTTATACGACGAAAGGCCTTGTTGCAAAGGAATCGCTGTTTGCAGCATTCTTAAAGAACTATAGCAATGACATTCTTGAAGAAGATTATCCCAAGATGTTCGGAAATCAGGATGAATCGGTTAAAGAAGAGATCATGGAGTTGCTAAGGGATAGAAACGCCTACTACATCGACAGCAATGAAATCTTTGAGGTTGAGATAAGGCGCTGACCCGCGTTTTTAAAAGGGAGGAAATTATGGAAGAAAAGAAGTTTGATCCCATGACTGGTGAACCCATCGTGGAACAGGCTGCACAGGAACCGGTGCAGACCACATTTGAAGATGCTGTAAGCGCAGCACCTGTTGAGCCCGAAAAGAAAGGTGGAAAAGGAAAGCTTATCGCTATCATCGCAGCAGCAGTTGTTCTTGTTGCAGCTATCGTTTGCCTTGTAGTATTTGTTATCCTTCCCAAATTCGGAAAGCCCATCACAAAGATTGAAAAAGCTTTTGAGAACACGTTCTCAAGCCTTACCAAGGGCGACAATCTTTTGTTGACAGCTCTTTCTCCGGAAGGACTTGAAAAGACAGATACATTTACTATGACTTTTGAGGGAGAACTTGAGGATTACGGTAATGCATCTATCGATTTCATAAAGACAAAGGATGCTTTACAGATATGTGCAGGCGTAGACGTAAGCGATATGCTGGATGTTCCTTATATTGACGCTCAGTTCCTTTGGGATGATGAAGCAATAAGGGCTTCTTCATCACTTCTTAATAATCAGTACGTTTACTACTATACGGAAGAACCCGATGAGGATGGTTTCCTTGCAGAAGTATTCGAGGAAATGGAATCTGAGGGGCTCGATGCCGAAACAATAAACGGAGCACTTAAGGATTACTATGACACTATCATGGATTTCGATGGTATTACCAAGGCCAACGAAGATCTGACTGAAGAGTTAAAGGAACATTTCCGTGATCTTGAAGTTAAGAAGATCGACAGCAACGAATTTGAGATCAACGGTAAAGACGTTAAGTGTGAAGGATATACGGTCGTAGTAACTGAAAAGGATCTCAAGAAGGCTCTTGATTCGTATTCAAAGGCAGTGAAGTCTACTATGGAGAAGTCTATGGGAACTTTGCTTGAAGTAGCAGATACGGATGTTGATGAATTATTTGATGAAGCTTTCAGTGAAGTTTATGATTCGATCGAGGATATGGATGATATCGAGTTTGATATCTATCTTTACAAGAACGAAGTCGCAGCTATCGAAATGGAAGTTGAAGATTCAAAACTTTCTATCCAGTTCCAGGGTGGAGACTACAGAGCTCAGAACATCCTTGTGGATGTAGACGGAAGCAAATTAGAGATCACCGGCGAAAAGGATGGCAATACGGAAAAAGCAAGCGTAAAGGTCGATAAAGAGGAATACTTCTCTTATGAGTTCGATTCAAAGAAGGGTGATCTTTCACTTAAGGTTTCAGACGGATACGATGAATACGAGCTTGAAGGAATCAATGTTTCAAGCAAATCAGATGAACTTGTAGTTTCACTTGATGAACTTGATCTTGACGGAATTGTTTTAACAGGTTCATTCACTCTCAAGAAGGCTGCAAAGCTTAAGGATATGTCAGGTGATGAGTTCAATATCGGAGATGCGACAGAGGATGAACTCATGGAAACGCTTGAGGACGAACAGGAAGCACTTGAAGAACTCAGCGGACTTGAGAGTCTCTTTGGAGGCAGCAGTTATGATTATGATGATTATGACTGGGATGATGAAGACTGGGAAGATTACGATTGGGATGACGAGGATTCCGACTGGTAAATCAAAATAACATCAAAAAACTTAAGGCTCCGCTAAGCGGGGCCTTATTTTATATTTTTACGATGACCTGATGTGAATCGTATGATATATTATTTAAGGAACTTTTTAAGACCAGTTAACGGAGGAAACAGTGTATGGAAATGAGATCTCTGTCTGAAGAACTTAGGAGTAATTCCTATCCCGGAAGAGGTATCGTGATCGGAGCATCCGATGACGGCAAAAAAGCGGTTATTGCATACTTTATCATGGGAAGGAGCACCAACAGCAGAAACAGAGTGTTCGTTGAATTTGACGAAGGGATAAGGACACAGGCTTTTGATCCGTCAAAGATGGAAGATCCGAGCCTTATAATTTACTCTCCCGTTCGCGTTATCGGAAGAAAGACGATCGTAACAAACGGAGATCAGACAGATACCATATTTGACGGAATAAGGAACGGTATATCTTTTGAGCAGTCATTAAGATGCAGGGAGTTTGAACCCGATGAGCCGAATTTCACACCGAGGATCTCATCGGTGGTTCGCGTTGACCCCGACAGGAATCAGTTCAGATATGCTATCTCTATCCTGAAGAGTGCAAACGGAAATCCGGATTCATGCCAGAGATTTACATTTGGCTACAAGATTCCGGTAGCCGGAGAAGGTCACTTTATACATACATATATGCATGACGGAAATCCGCTTCCCAGTTTTGAAGGAGAGCCTAAGCTTGTTAAACTTGAAGGAGATATTGACTCTTTTACGAACATGCTTTGGGAAAGCCTTAACGAAGAAAACAAGGTTTCACTGTTTACCAGATACATAGACATTTCTACAGGCAAATTTGAATCAAGGATAATTAACAAGAACAGTTGAAAGGAAAGAACATGAACGAGATCCAGCTTAAATACGGATGTAACCCCAATCAAAAACCTTCAAGGATTTTTATGGAAGACGGAAGCGATCTTCCCGTGGAGGTCTTAAACGGAAAACCCGGTTATATAAATTTTCTTGATGCTTTTAACGGATATCAGCTTGTTAAGGAGCTTAAAGAAGCAACAGGACTTCCCGCAGCCACGTCGTTTAAGCATGTTTCACCTGCAGGTGCGGCAGTAGGACTTCCTCTTGATGATACGCTTGCAAAGATCTATTGGGTTGATGACCTTGGAAAGCTTTCTCCTTTGGCATCGGCATATGCAAGAGCAAGAGGAGCTGACAGGATGTCTTCTTTCGGAGATTTTATCGCTCTTTCCGATGAGTGCGATGCTGACACGGCACGCCTTATAAAAAGAGAAGTATCCGACGGAGTCATAGCTCCGGGATATTCCGATGAAGCACTTTCCATACTTAAGGAAAAGAAAAAGGGAAATTATAACATCATAAAGATAGATCCTTCATATAAGCCTGCCGAGATTGAAAGAAAGCAAGTATACGGCATCACATTTGAGCAGGGAAGAAACGAGCTTGATATTAATAAAGATCTATTCGGAAATATCGTTACCAGGAACAAAGATATTCCCGAGAGTGCTCTTATCGATATGAAAATTGCGATGATCACTCTTAAATACACTCAGTCCAATTCGGTTTGTTACGTAAAAGACGGGCAGGCCATAGGTATCGGTGCGGGACAGCAGTCAAGGATACACTGCACCAGACTTGCAGGTTCAAAGGCCGACAACTGGTTTCTTCGTCAGTCTCCCGAGGTGCTTGGGCTTCAGTTTATAGATTCACTTGGACGAGCCGACAGAGATAATACGATAGACGTATATATGTCGGATGAATACGAGGATGTTTTAAAAGAGGGCGAATGGCAAAAGAGATTCAAGGTTAAGCCCGAGGTGTTTACGGTTGAGAAAAAGAAGGCCTGGCTTTCAAAGAACACGGGAGTAACATGTGGATCGGATGCATTCTTCCCGTTCTCCGATAATATCGAACGTGCTCATAAATCCGGTGTTAAGTATATAGCACAGCCCGGCGGATCGGTAAGAGATGACCTAGTTATTGAATGTGCGGATAAATACGATATGGTTATGGCATTTACGGGTATCAGGCTTTTCCATCATTAAAAATTCAGTTGGAACCTCATGAGAAAACTTCTTAAATACCTAAAAAAATACAGGATAGAAAGCGCACTGGCACCGCTTTTTAAAATGCTTGAAGCGGTATTTGAGCTGATCGTACCGCTCGTTGTCGCATCCATGATCGATAACGGGATAGGAAACGGCGGAAACGGGACGCATATACTTAAATGCTTTGCACTTATGATAGTGCTGGGCGTTGTGGGACTTGTTGCTGCATGTACCGCGCAGTTTTTTGCAGCGAAGGCGGCGACCGGCTTTTCCAAAGATTTAAGGAGTGATCTTTTCAGGCATATTTTATCCCTAAATTTCAGATCTATAGATAACGCGGGAACATCGACACTTATAACAAGGATGACAGCAGATGTAAATACGGTCCAAAACGGTGTCAACATGTTCCTGAGACTCTTTTTGCGCTCACCCTTTATCGTAACGGGAGCCATGGTGATGGCATTCTTTATCGATGTAAAGAGCGCACTTATTTTTGTAGCGGTCATAGCTGTTTTATCGCTAACGGTCGCACTTATCATGTCAAGCAATATCCCGCTTCTTAAGAAAGTCCAGTCTAAACTTGATGATGTCCTCAATCTTACAAGGGAAACTCTTCAGGGCGTGAGGGTGATAAGAGCCTTTGCATACGAAGAAAAACAATATGAAGAGTTCAGGGGGAGCAATGATGAACTTTCGGGTATGCAGTTAAAGGCCGGAAGAGTATCCGGACTTCTTAACCCTCTGACCTACGTGATCATAAACCTGGGCATTGCGGTTTTGGTCATGACGGGATCCGACCGAGTATATAACGGGATACTTACAACAGGACAGGTAGTTGCGCTATATAACTACATGTCACAGATCCTTGTGGAGCTTATCAAATTTGCAGGGCTTATAGTTACCGTAAATAAAACTCTGGCTTCGGCTAACAGGATAACCGATGTTTTCGGATATGAAACAGGAATGAAATGTTCTGATGACCCTGTGTCTGTTCAAAAAGGAAAGGGTGCATCAATTGAGTTTAAAAACGTTTCAATGACTTATTATGAAGGAGCCGACGAAGCGTTAAGTGATATTTCATTCAGGATAGAAGCAGGTCAGACACTTGGTATCATCGGGGGAACCGGATCGGGAAAGACCACGCTTTCAAACCTTATCCCCAGATTTTATGATGTTACCTCGGGAGAAGTACTTATCGATGAGCGAAACGTCAAAGAATATGATGTGAAATCTCTTAGGGAAAATGTCGGGATAGTAATGCAAAAGGCGGCCCTTTTTGCAGGAACGATAAAAGAAAATCTTCTTTGGGGAAACGAAGGGGCAGGTGATGATGAGATACTTTCGGCTGTGGACGCTGCCGTAGCCAAAGATGTCATAGATTCAAAGGGCGGACTGGATGCCCGTATCGAAGCCGGAGGAAAAAACTTATCCGGAGGACAAAGACAAAGACTTACGATAGCAAGAGCACTTGTAAGGCATCCGGGAATACTGATCCTTGACGATGCTTCTTCAGCGCTTGACTATGTTACGGATCTTAAACTCCGTACCAATATAAAGGAACTTTCATACTCTCCGACTGTCGTGATAATCTCACAAAGAACCGCATCGGTACAGCATGCTGACAGGATACTTGTGCTTGAAGACGGTGAAGGGGTCGGATTCGGAACGCATGAGGAACTTCTTAAAAACTGTGGGGTGTATAAGGAAATATATGATTCACAGTACAAAAAGGAGGTGGGCTGATGGCACTTGAAACCGGAGGCTTTGTCCCTAAGGGAAACCTCGATACCGATAAGAATGCGCTTGGAAAGAGCGGACAAAAAGAAACTATCAGAAAGGTTTTAAACAGCCTTAAAAAATACAGACTCCTTATCTTTATCTCATTGATACTTGCATCAGTGTCGGTGATCTTTACTCTGCTTGTTCCCATAAGGATAGGTGATGCCATAGATCATCTTGGCGAGGGACCGTTATCTTATGAGAAAAACGATCTTAATTCAAATCTCATCATGGCAGGATTGTTTGCTCTTATAGTTGGAGTATCCCAATGGCTCATGAACCTCATAAATAACAGGATCACCTATCTTACCGTTAGGGATCTTAGAAACAGGACCATTAAGAAGATACACTCGTTACCTCTTAAATATATCGATTCTCATTCACACGGTGATATAGTTTCGCGTGTCATTGCCGATGCCGACCAGCTTGCGGACGGTCTTTTGATGGGATTTACGCAGGCATTTACCGGAATACTGACGATAGCCGGAACATTATTCTTTATGCTGAGGCTTAACGCGATCATCACGCTTGTTGTAGTTGTTGTTACACCCCTTTCCTTGTTTGTAGCAAGGTTTATCGCTTCAAAGACCTATGATATGTTCAGGCTCCAGGGAAGACAAAGAGGTGAGCAGACAGCCCTTATCGACGAAATGATATCGAACGAAAAGGTGGTAAAAGCCTTCGGACGTGAAGAGGCTGTCATGGAGAGGTTCGATGAGATAAACGGAAGGCTCAGGGAATCATCACTTAAGGCTATTTTCTTTTCATCGCTCACAAACCCCTGCACAAGATTTGTTAATGCGGTCTGCTATGCGCTGGTTGCCCTTTCGGGATCGTTCTATGTTTTATCCAAAGGATCGAACGAGCTTCTTGGAGGGATCACGGTTGGAACACTCACAGTATTCCTTTCTTATGCCAATCAATATACCAAGCCCTTTAACGAGATATCTTCCGTGATATCGGAACTCCAGAATGCGATAGCATGTGCGGCAAGAGTATTTGAGGTGATGGAAGAAGAACCCGAATCAAGTGACACGGAAAATGCAGAACTTGATGAAGTTAAGGGTGCCGTTGAGATAAAGGACGTTGATTTTTCTTATAACAAAGATGTTGAACTCATAAAAGGGCTTAATCTTTCGGTTGAACCCGGAAAGAGAGTTGCAATAGTCGGACCTACGGGATGCGGAAAAACGACCATCATAAATCTTCTCATGAGATTTTATGATGTTGATGAAGGTTCCGTAAGTGTGGAAGGGCATGACATAAGGACGATCAAAAGGAAGTCACTTCGTGATTCATACGGAATGGTGCTTCAGGATACCTGGCTTAAGAAGGGTACCATAAGGGACAACATAAGGATCGCGGATATGAACGCGAGTGATGAAGAAGTAATAAAGGCGGCAAAAGCTACCCATGCTCACAGCTTTATAAGAAGGTTAAAGGATGGATACGATACCGTGGTCGGTGAAGATGTGGGCGGACTGTCTCAGGGACAAAGACAGCTTCTTTGCATATCAAGGATCATGCTCGGTATACCTCCGATGCTCATTCTGGATGAAGCAACATCTTCGATAGACACCAGGACGGAAATGAGGATACAGGAAGCGTTTGCAACGATGATGAAAGGAAGAACTTCTTTTATAGTAGCTCACAGACTTTCAACCATAAAGAATGCGGATGTGATACTGGTTATGAAAAACGGACATATTATAGAGCAGGGTGATCATGAAACGCTGCTTGGAATGAAGGGATTTTATTACGAACTGTATAACAGCCAGTTCCAGGGCTCATAAAGAAAGGATACACAATGAAATACTATTCGATTTCAGAAATTAGTAAGATCCACGTATTCGGACGCATGGGGAAGCAGAAAGATCCGCTTCCTTTATTGTTTAACGGAAGCGGTGTGGAAGTCGTGGTTACCGGTTCCGAGCTTTGGATAGATCTTGAGACCGACAGTGATTTTTATGAGCCGTGGGTCGCTTATGAACTTAACGGAGCTTTAATGGGCAGGCAGATGCTCCTTCCCGGAGAACATTCCCTTTGTCTTTTCAGAAATATGGAACCTGCCACACCAAAGAGAGTGAGGTTCTATCGTGAACTTCAGGCTATGAGTGAAGATGTGACATGCAAAGTGCTTGTTAAAGGTCTTAAGATAAACGGGGAATTCCTGGATGTTCCTAAGTATGAAAGAAAGCTTGAGTTTATCGGAGACAGCATCACATCAGGCGAAGGGACATACGGTGCCTACGAAGATACTGACTGGCTTTCCATGTATATGGGTGCGTCCCAAAACTATGCGACTATGACAGCAAAAGCCCTTGGTGCGGACTATCATCTTATCTCGCAGGGAGGATGGGGAGTGTACTGCGGATGGGATAACGATATCCGTCACAACATTCCTTCCGTATATGAAAAAGTGTGCGGCCTTGCGATGGGACCCATGAACGAAAAAATGGGGACACAGGAAGATTATGATTTCAGTCAATATGCAGCCGATGCCGTTATCATAAATCTCGGAACAAATGATGCAAGTGCATTTAACCAGCCTCCGATACTTAATCCCGAAGACGGATTGATGTACAAGCAGCGCATAAATGAAGACGGAACACCCAACAGGGAGGATATTCTTAAAGTAGAAAAGGCGATAAGGGACTTTCTTTTGACGGTAAGGAAGCACAATCCGAAAGCATTGATCATATGGTGCTACGGAATGCTGGGAAGCGATATGCTGCTTCCGATAACCGAGGCTATTAACGAATACAGAAACGAACATGATGACAGCAAAGTTTTATTCCTTGAACTTCCAAACACCACGGAAGAAACATTCGGATCGCATATGCACCCCGGTCCGAAGGCTCATGAACAGGCTTCAAAAGTACTGGTTCCTTTCTTAAAAGAGCGCTTAAACTGGTAAATAGGATTTTAATGTTTTTTTAATCTTTCTTCAAAGATCCTTTAAGGATGCAATGGTAAATTGTGTATTGTAAACAAAGCAACAACACTTACACAAGTTAAAGAAAGGTGGAACAACATAATGGAATTATTTGAAAAGGTAGAAAAGTTAAGACAGAAAGCAGACATTACATATGAAGAGGCTAAGGAAGCTCTTGAAAAGGCAAACGGCGACATGCTCGATGCAATGATAATGCTTGAAAAGGAAGGCAAGACCAAGGCGCCCAAGAAGGAAAGCTATTCAACAGATTCCGATTCGGACAGATATCCCCTCGTAGTATCTGATTGCTGCAAGAACAAAAAGAACAAAGACGAGAGAGAATCGATCGAATCATGGTGGATCACCAAAAAGCTCAAAGAGCTCTGGAAAAAGGGAAATGAAAATTTCCTGGTAGTTGAAAAAGATGACAGAATGATCCTTAACGTACCTTTGTGGTTATTCATAGTGATACTTCTCCTGGCATGGCATGTTTCTCTCGTAGCAGTTGTAGTATCGCTCTTCCTCGGATGTCATTACAGATTTGAGGGAAAGGCAGATCTCAGCAAGGCAAACAATGTGGCAAAAACCGTAGAGGATGCAGCTACACAGGTTAAGGACGAATTCAAAAAGAATGAAGAAGAATAAGGAGTTTACATGGGAGCAAAGATCCTGATAGTAGAAGATGAGGAAAAACTTGCAAGGTTCATAGAACTTGAGCTGATGCATGAAGGTTATGAGACCGATAAGGCCTTTGACGGGCGAACCGCGCTTGAAAAGGCCCAAACGGGTGATTACTCGCTCATCCTGCTGGATATTATGCTTCCGGAGATAAACGGACTTGAAGTAATGAGGAGACTGGGGAAGGATCATCCGACCCCGGTCATACTGCTTACGGCAAGAGATGCTGTTATGGACAAGGTTGCAGGTCTCGATGCCGGAGCCGTTGATTATATAACAAAGCCTTTTGCAATAGAAGAGTTACTGGCAAGGATCAGGGTTGCTCTTAAGCTTCATCCCGTATCTATGGAAGGAGTACCGGAAAACAGCGATCCTTCAGATGATGAAGAGGATGTTTATAAGTGGAAAGATCTTTGCCTTGATGAAAAGAAGCACAGAGTGACCTGGAAGGGACAGGAGATCACTCTGACCAACAGAGAATTTATCATGCTTAAGGTTCTTTTGACGAATCAGGATATCGTTATGACCAGGGATACCCTGCTTGAAAAGGTCTGTGGATATGATTACGTCGGAGAAACCAATGTTGTGGATGTCTATATCAGGTTTTTGCGTTCAAAGATAGATGAAATATTTGATATAAAGATGATCCAAACAGTCAGAGGTGTGGGTTATGTCATCAAATCAGAGTAGTGTCCAGAGCAGAAAAATGGGTTCGATAAGCCGGAAGATAGGCTGGCGTGTTGTAAGCCGCAGACTATCCGGTCTTTTCTGGATAAATATCTTTATAGTATTGCTTATCATGGGAACATGGTTCTGCGCCAGAGAATACACTCTGTCAGGAAAGGTGGATCTCAGGCATCATGACAGACATCTTTCATTAACGGATGTCAGTTTAGAGGATATTGATTCGCCTTATGAGCTTTTTGAAGCCCTGCAGGGTGCAAAATATACTGTTTCCGACAGTGTTACGGGAAAGATCATTCTGGAGGAGCATTATTTCGGAATGGCCTGGACGCTTTTCGTATGTGCTTTTTCGGTATTTATGATAGAGATAGGGTTTACCCTGTTTGCCTATCCGATAGAAACGGCAAGAACGCGAAGGATTTTAAAGCCTCTTAATGAAATGGCCGTAAGGCTTGATGAATTTTCAAAGATGGATCTTTCGGAAGATAAGTATCATCTTATAGAGGAAAAGATCGCTCAGCTTGAACCCGATGAGGAGTTTTCTCTTTCTTCGGGAGATGAAGATCTTGTCGGAATCGAAAGAGCAATGAACAATCTTTTGGAGAGGATAAGGGAAAGCAATAAGCAGCAGGCCCGTTTTGTAAATGATGCTTCACACGAGCTGCGTACCCCAATTGCCGTTATAGAAGGATATGCAAACATGCTGTCCCGCTGGGGCAAGGAGGATGAAAAGGTACTTGATGAGTCCATAAGTGCGATCCAGCATGAATCGTCAAATATGAAGCATCTGGTGGAACAGCTTTTGTTCCTTGCACGGGGTGATGCCGGAAGGACCGTTGTTAAAAAAGAAAAGGTATCACTTAACCGGATAATGCAGGAAGTATATGAAGAATCTCTGATGATCGATGAAGATCATATTTATAAACTGACTGTTCCCGAAAGTGAGATCTATATAACCGGAGATGAAGGATTATTAAAGCAGGCAGTCAGGATCCTGGTAGATAATTCGGCCAAGTATACGGAATCAAAAGATGAGATACTGCTGAGCGTCGGGATAAGCGATATCAACAACGTTTATATGCAGGTTCAGGATACGGGGATCGGTATGAAGGAAGCCGATGTGGAGCATATGTTTGAAAGGTTTTACAGAGCCGATGAGGCAAGAAGCTTTGAAGGAACCGGTCTGGGCCTTTCGATCGCCAAATGGATAGTTGATAAACACGGGGGACATTTTAAGATAACATCAAGAGAAGAACTCGGAACAAGGATCGGTATCATCCTTCCGAGAATAAATGAAGAAGTGATCTACGAAGCCGGATAGTTATTCTATGAAGAACTCTCCGGTTTCTTCGTTCTTTTTGATGGTAAGCATCATCGTTTCGGTATTATATCTTGACACATCAAGTTCTATCATATTTCCGTTACCGGTTTCCTGCTCTGATTCAGCGGGATCTTCTTCAGATGACCCTTCTTCATCGTCAGTCTCTTCAGGGTCATCTTCGGAAGCTTCAGATTGAAGGATCTCCTTATCGTCTAATGAAAGTATCCAGGGTGTGTTGGCAGCGTTTTTGTAGATCGTAAGCCCTACAATTTCGCGGCCGGGTGCAAGACCGGACAGAGATTCCAAAGCGTTAAGAGGCTCCGGATCAGAGTCTTTTTCATATAAATACAGAGTCGAAAATGTGATGTCGGTATCATTTTTGATGGTAAGGACAACAGGAGTAAGCTCTTTGGCATCTTCTACGAGCTTTATCTCACCTATAGTCTTTAAATATCCCGCATAGGAATCGGTCATGGTGTTCATTGTTCCTATGAGAGAATCTATCTGGGCATCCGTCATTTCGTAAAGATTAAAAGATTCTATTTCGGGAATGCTTCCCGCAAGAGCTGTAAGCTCCTCATCAAGGGAATTATCTTTTATCTCGTTATGAGCCGCCACTACAGCATTGTGTGTATTAATGAGATTTCTGTATGCGGCCTGAGCCTGTATTATCTTGTCTTCTGAAGGACCGCAGGCACTAAGCACAAAAGCACATGCCAAAACTAAAGAGCCAACGGTTAATGATCTTACTTTTTTCATCCATATCAGACTATCACAACAAAGACGCTTCATCAAGGAAAACCATAAGTTCCAAATTGCTATCCGTTTGCTATTAAAGTATAATTCTTATTGATATCCCAAAGTATTTCAGGATGCGAGGTGCTTATGAAAGACAGAATAAGAGAATGCTTTAAGGAAAAATACGGATACGATGAAGGAGTATCCTTTTATTTTGCGCCCGGAAGAGTAAATCTTATAGGAGAACATACGGATTATAACGGAGGACATGTCTTTCCATGCGCTCTTTCTATAGGGACTTACGCAGCGGCTGCAAAAAGGGATGATGACAGGTTAAGATTCTTTTCCATGAACTTTGCTGATAGAGGGATATTTGAAAGTTCGGTAAAAGACCTTTCATACTCCGAAGAGGCAGGATGGACCAATTATCCCAGAGGAGTAATGTGGGCATTTGAAGGACGGGGATTAAAGATTCCCTGCGGGCTTGATATCGTTATATATGGAAATATCCCGAACGGATCAGGTCTTTCATCATCAGCTTCGCTTGAGGTTCTGACGGGATTCATGTTAAGGGACCTTTTCGGTTTCGATGTTGATAACAAGGAACTTGCGCTAATAGGACAGTATTCCGAGAATAAATATAATGGGATGAACTGCGGTATCATGGACCAGTTTGCATCTGCAATGGGCAAAAAGGATAACGCGATCTTTCTTGATACGGCAACGCTTGAGTATGAATATGCACCTGTAGTCCTTGACGGAATGAAGATAGTAGTTACCAATTCAAAGGTAAAGCATTCGCTTGTGGATTCTGCATACAATGAAAGAAGGTCATCATGCGAAAAGGCTTTAAGTGAACTTCAAAGCGTGCTTCCCATTAAGACACTTGGCGATCTTTCGGAGGAGGAATTTGAAAAGAACAAAGACCTTATAAAGGATAAAGACAGACAAAAAAAGGCAAAGCATGCCGTTTACGAAAATCAAAGGACCATCAAGGCATATAATGCACTAAAGTCAGGAGATATAGTTCTTTTTGGGAAACTCATGAATGAATCCCACGTTTCGTTAAGAGACGATTATGATGTTTCGTGCAAAGAAATAGATGTTCTTGTAAGTGAAGCCTGGAAGGTTGAGGGAGTAATGGGCTCAAGGATCACCGGTGGAGGATTCGGAGGATGCACCGTAAGCATAGTTAAGGACGGAGCGGTTGAGGAATTTAAAGCCCGACTTGCAAAAGCATATAAAGAGCAGTTTGATATGGAGCCGGAGTTTTATGTTGTTTCGGTCGGAGACGGGCCCGGAAAACTGTAAATGTAACGGGCGGACAATCTTTTTTGGGCATAATTAACAAATTGTCTAACGAATAGCAAGAATTGAGAAGGTTTTTCCGCCAAAGCGCACATTTACCGCCGGAGCACGTTATGATAGAGTAGTAGATGTAAAAATAAGGTTTCTTTGGGAACAAAGGGAGGTTAAGATGAACAATCTTGAATTAAAGAAGGTAGCGAACCAGGTTCGTAAAGGTATAGTTACCGCAGTTCACAGTGCCAAAGCCGGACATCCGGGAGGATCACTGTCAGCAGCGGACATCTATACCTTTTTATATTTTGAGGAGATGAACATCGATCCGAAGGATCCCGACAAGGATTCTCGTGACCGTTTCGTTCTTTCCAAGGGTCATACGGCGCCGGGTCTTTACTCTGCTCTTGCCAACAGAGGATATTTCCCCGTAGAGGATTTAAAGACATTAAGAAAGCTCGGCTCTTATCTTCAGGGACATCCCTGTATGCAGCATATCCCCGGAGTTGACATGTCTTCCGGATCACTCGGACAGGGTGTTTCTGCTGCTGTAGGAATGGCTCTCGGAGCAAAGATCGATAAAAAGGATTTCAGAGTCTACACACTTCTCGGAGACGGTGAGATAGAAGAAGGACAGGTATGGGAAGCAGCAATGTTTGCCGGAGCAAAAAAGCTTGATAACCTTGTTGTCATTGTTGATAACAACGGACTTCAGATCGACGGACCTGTAGAAGAGGTTAATGATCCTAATCCTATCGATAAGAAATTCGAAGCATTCAAGTTCCATGTAATAAACGTTGACGCTCATGATTTTGATGCTATCCGTGCTGCATTTAAGGAAGCCCGCGAAACAAAGGGTGTGCCTACGGCTATCATCGCTCACTCATTAAAGGGTAAGGGCGTTTCCTTCATGGAAGGACAGGTCGGCTGGCACGGCAAGGCTCCTAACGATGAGGAATATGAAACAGCTATGAAAGATCTTGAAAAGATAGATGAAGAACTTGCAAAGGAGGAAGCGTAAATGGCAGATAAGATTGCAACCAGAGAAAGTTACGGAAATGCACTTGCCGAGTTAGGCGCAAAGAATCCTGATGTGGTAGTTCTTGATGCCGATCTTGCGGCAGCAACAAAGACAGGGGTATTTAAGAAAGCATTCCCCGACAGATTTTTTGACTGCGGTATCGCAGAGTGTAACATGGTAGGTGTGGCAGCAGGACTTGCCACTGTAGGAAAGATCCCTTTCGTAAGCTCGTTTGCAATGTTTGCGGCAGGAAGAGCTTTTGAACAGGTTCGTAATTCGGTAGGTTATCCCCATCTTAACGTTAAGATAGGTGCAACACATGCCGGAATCACAGTCGGAGAGGACGGAGCTTCCCACCAGTGTAACGAAGATATAGCATTGATGAGAACGATTCCCGGAATGGTGGTTATGTGTCCTTCTGATGATATCGAAGCTAAGGCTTGTGTAATGGCAGCAGCGGATTATCAGGGTCCCGTTTATATGAGATTCGGACGTGCCGCTTGTCCCATAATAAATGACAAGCCCGATTACAAGTTTGAGATCGGAAAAGGCAGCATTGTTAAAGAAGGTAAAGACCTTACGATCGTAGCAACGGGAGTATGTGTCGGAAACAGCCTTGAAGCAGCCGAAATGCTTGCAAAGGACGGTATTGATGCGGAAGTTATCAATATCTGTACTATAAAGCCTCTTGATGAGGAGCTTATCATCAAGTCTGCAAAGAAGACAGGAAAAGTTATTACAGCAGAAGAGCATTCCGTTATCGGCGGATTGGGAAGTGCCGTATGTGATGCATTAAGCGAAAAATATCCCGTTCCCGTAAAGAAGATCGGAATGTACGATGTATTCGGCGAATCAGGATCTGCTGCAGCTTTGATGGAAAAGTACAAACTTGACGGAAAAGGCATCTATGCCCAGATAAAGGAGTATCTCGGATAATGACAGACAGCAGATTTATCATGGCGCCATCGATACTTGCCGCTGACTTTTCCATACTGGGAAAGCAGATAAAGGCAACGCATAAAGGCGGGGCGCAGTATCTCCATATCGATGTATGTGACGGAGTGTTTGTTCCGAGCATCTCTTTCGGAATGCCGGTAATAGAAACGATAAGACCAATAACCGATCAGTTCTTTGATGTACATCTTATGATAGTAAATCCCGAGAATTATGTTGAAGAGTTTGCAAGATGTGGAGCAGACGGGATCACGTTTCATCTGGAGGCTGCAAAGGACCCCAATGCCGTGATAGACCTGATCCACAAAAACGGAAAAAAAGCCGGTATATCAATAAAGCCCGGAACCGAGGTGGAAGCAGTTCTTCCTTATCTTAAATCAGTTGAACTCGTACTTGTCATGAGTGTTGAGCCGGGATTCGGCGGACAGAAGTTCATGGAAGAATCCTGTGCAAGGATCAAAAAGATAAGGGAATACATTGACAAGAATCATCTTAATGTGATCGTTGAGGTAGACGGCGGAGTTGACAGAAGGACCGTCAAAAAGGTTGTTAACGCAGGTGCCAACGCGGTCGTATCCGGTTCGGCGATATTCCGAAAAGGAAGTATATCAAGAAACGTCAGAAAGTACTTTAAGGCTGCTGAAAGTGCATTGGCCGAAAAGTAAATATGTGATGATTTAAAAAAGCCCCGCTTTATGCGGGGCATAATTTTTTCTTTTATTCTGTTTCATAGGCCCAGGCTAGAGCACACTTAACTGCTCTTTTCCAGCCGTGAAGAAGCTCTTTTCGCTCTTCACTGTCTATGTTCGGGTCAAATTCATTGTTAAGCTGCCAGTTCTTTTTTATCTCGTCTTTACTTTCATAAAACCCGACAGCCAGTCCGGCAAGGTAAGCAGCACCCAGAGCGGTTGTTTCTATGCATTCGGGCCTGTGTACTTTGGAATCAAGGATGTCTGACTGGAACTGCATAAGGAAGTCATTTGCACTGGCACCACCGTCTACTTTTAAAGTATCTATGGTAACGCCGACATCTTCTTCCATTGCCTTTAAAACGTCATATGACTGATAGGCGATCGACTCGAGGGTTGCTCTTATGAAGTGTTCTTTTTCGCAGCCTCTTGTAAGTCCAACGATGATACCTCTGGCATATTGGTTCCAATAAGGCGCACCCATTCCTGCAAATGCCGGAACAAGATAAACTCCGTCCGTGCTTTCAACCTTGGTTGCATATTTGAAAGTATCCGGAGCCTTGTCTATCATTCTTAATCCGTCACGAAGCCACTGGACGGCAGCTCCTCCGACGAAAACACTTCCTTCGAGGGCATACTCGACATTTTCATCAACGCTTGCAGCTATGGTAGTAAGAAGACCGTTTCTTGAACGTACGGCTTCCTTACCGGTGTTCATCAAAAGAAAGCATCCGGTTCCGTATGTATTCTTGACGGATCCTTTTTCAAAACAGCACTGTCCGAATAAAGCGGCCTGCTGATCTCCCGCAATCCCGGCTATGGGAATGTTCTTTATGGCTTCGGTATCGGCATATCCATACAGGCAGCTTGAGGGCTTTACCTCAGGAAGAAGAGACGTGGGAATGTCGAGCATTTTAAGAAGATCTTCATCCCATTGTAAGGTGTGGATATTAAAGAGCATCGTTCTTGATGCATTGGTGTAATCCGTCACATGGACCTTACCCTTGGTAAGATTCCATACAAGCCATGAATCTACGGTTCCGAACGCAAGCTCTCCATTTTCTGCTCTTTGTCTGACACCCGGGACATTATCAAGTATCCATGCTATCTTGCTTCCGCTGAAATATGCATCGGGAACAAGCCCGGTCTTTTCTTTGATCATGTCGGAATAACCCTTATTGACAAGATCATCTATGATGGGAGCGGTTCTCCTGCATTGCCATACTATGGCATTATATACGGGCTCACCGGTCTTGCGGTCCCATATGATAGTCGTTTCACGCTGGTTGGTGATACCGATCGAAGAGATATCGGCGATTTGGATACCCGATTTTATCACGACATCGATCAATACGCCCAGCTGGCTGACCCAGATCTCCTTCGGATCATGCTCGACCCAGCCGGGCTTGGGATAGATCTGTTCAAACTCTTCCTGAGCCATCCGAACGATATTTCCTGCTTTGTCAAACAAAATACAGCGGGAACTTGTTGTACCCTGATCCAATGCTATTACGTATTTCCCCATATCAACCCTCTTTATCCATTACATTTGTAGCTATTATATCAACGCCCGTTCCTGCAACGTCATTAATAAGGATATCGCCTACAGCAACAGGAGCTTTAACGGTGGTTTTTCCGATCATCTCCATGACCTCAAAGATCTTTCCCTTTGGTATCTCCGAAGATGTCTTGCATGAAACGACGGGACCCTGTCCGTTTTCAACACTCATTATCGATGAGATGTTTCTCATGGGTTTGGTCATTTCGTTAATTGCATATTCTTTTCCTTTGGGACAGAGATTACCCGAAACTTCATACTCTCCGTCGACGCCTTTTTTCGCGGTCAAAAGACATCCGTTCGGACAGCGGATGCATATCATCTGACAGCTTCTGTCCATGTCTTCGGGAATAGTGTTCTTTTCCTTTGAAGGTATCTTTACAGGATGTGCTTCACCCCAGTCCTTTATGCCTTCTTTGATAAAAGCTGCCGCTTTTTGCCCTGCGATAACGCTTTCCTTGGTCACATTATCAACAAGATCGTGAACGTGAAGGACATTTCCGCAGGCAAAGATCCCTCTTGCGGTCGTCTCAAGATTTTCATTTACCACAGGACCCTGCGTGCTTTTTTCTATCTGCGTACCGGCAGCTCTTGAAAGTTCATTTTCCGGGATCAGTCCGCAGGAAAGCAGGAGGGTATCACATTCATATTTCTTTTCCGTTCCCGGGATCGGGTTGTAGTTTTCATCGACCTTGGAGATCGTTACGCCTTCAACGCGTTTTTTTCCGTGGATTTTTGTCACGGTGTGGGAGAAATAAAGAGGTATGTCGTAGTCGTCAAGACACTGGACAATATTCCTTCTTAGTCCTCCTGAATATGGTGCTATCTCGGCTACGCAAAGAACTTTGGCTCCCTCAAGAGTCATTCGTCTTGCCATGATGAGCCCTATATCACCGGAACCCAGGATGACGATCCTTTTTCCGGGCATCTTCCCTTCAATATTGACGTATCTTTGCGCGGTTCCCGCAGAATAAATACCTGAAGGTCTGTATCCGGGAATATTTAAGGCACCCCTTGATTTTTCCCTGCATCCCATTGCAAGGATAACTGCTTTGCATTCGATATCAAAGAGCCCTTTTTCACGATTCATGGCAGTCACGATACAATTATCTTTATCTTCGTCTATACCGTGAACTTCGGTGACCATGGTATTTAGCATATATTCGATGTTTTCATCAAGAGTCATCCTTACGTATCTTTGTGCATACTCGGGACCGGTCAGCTCTTCTTTAAAAGTGGTAAGACCGAAGCCGGAATGGATACACTGGTTAAGGATGCCGCCAAGTTCTTTATCTCTTTCCAGAATGAGAATATCTTTGATCCCGTTTTCGCGTGCGCTCAATGCAGCTGCCATTCCGGCCGGGCCGCCGCCGATAACTACAAGCTCGTACATATTACTTATCCTCCTTTCCGTTTACAAGAAATTCGGATCCGGTATCGTTTTTACATACAGCTTCCTGAGGTACATTTAACGCTCTGGAGATGATCTCGACCACGCGGGGATTGCAAAAGCCCGACTGACATCTTCCCATGCCGGCGCCTGTACGCCTTTTTATCGCATCGGAGGTGGTTGCTCCCACAGGCGATTTAATGGCATTTACTATCTCAGCTTCGGTGACCATGCAACACCTGCATATGATATTTCCATACAGGGGATCTTCTTTAATGTATTCAAGACGCGTCTTGTTATCAGCATTGTGAAAAGGAATATGCACTTTTCGTTGAGGGATAAAGCTCTCCTTTAAGGGAGGATCTGTCATCTTTTCAACGATTTTAGACACATACTCGGCTATCGCGGGAGCTGCACTTAATCCCGGAGATTCAATACCGGCGACATCTATAAATCCTTTTGCATCAGGAACTTCACCTATCATGAAATCCCCTTCTTTATTAAGATCATCGGGATTGATGACATCACATCTTTCGGTCAGTTTAGCTCTTAATCCGGAAAATGAAGTGATTACTTCGCGAAGCGGAACCCCGGGTGCACTTAGGACGGATTTTTCTTTGATCTCGCTTAGTCCCTCCAAAGTTGTCTCGATGTCTTCCTTATCTTCGATATCCAAAGCAGTCGGACCTACAAGAAGATTTCCGTGAGTCGTAGGCGTGATGAGAACGCCTTTTCCCTTGGCTGTCGGAAGCTGGAATATGGTCCTTTGAACAAAAGATCCCGCGGTGGTATCAAGCAGCATATATTCTCCACGCTTGGGAGTAATGGAGATCTTTGCGCTGCTTACCATATTGTGGATCTTGTCGGCATATAAACCTGCGGCATTTATTACGATCTTTGCTTCTTCATCGTATTCTTTCTGTTCGTGGTCCGTAAGAGAAGGATGCTTGGTCACATGGATCCTGTAATGACCGGATTCTTTTTGGATCCCGGTAACTTCATGACAGAGTTTAAAAGTAACCCCGTTTATTGCGGCATTTTCAGCCATAGCAACTGTGAGCGTAAAAGGATCGACAATCGCACCGGTAGGAGCATGAAGAGCGCATACAACGTCTTTACTGAGATTTGGTTCAATACCTAATGCTTCCTTGCCTGAAAGGATCTTAAGATCTTCCACGCCGTTCTTTAATCCCCGGTCATAGAGTTCAACCAGCTTATCCTTGTCATTTTCATCAAAGCAAAGGACCATGGAACCGCATTTTCTGTATCCGAAACCCAGTTCTTTTGAAAGCGCCTCCATCATCTTTGAACCGCGTACGTTAAGCATGGCTTTAAGCGTACCCGTTTTAGCATCGTAACCAGCATGGCAGATTCCTGAATTGGCTTTTGAAGTACCCTCACACACATCTGAGGATCTTTCGAGGAGAGCTATATCAAGTTTATATTGCGAAAGCCATCTTGCAATACTGCATCCTACTACGCCTCCGCCTATTATGATAATGTCGTACATGATGAACCTTTCTAATAAATTTAATGTTTTGAACCGGTTACCAGGTAAGTATCTCGCAGCCGTCTTCGGTTACGGCTACCGTATATTCCCATTGTGCAGAGGGCTTTCCATCAGCCGTACGGACTGTCCAGCCGTCTTCTTTGTCAACGGTGACAGCTGCTGTTCCCATATTTATCATGGGTTCGATGGTAAATACCATACCGGGGACCATCAGCATTTCGGTGCCGGGTTTTGTAACATAGCTGACAAACGGTTCCTCGTGGAACTCGAAGCCTACTCCGTGTCCTCCTATATCTATCACAACGTTAAATCCGTTATCAAGGGCATGCTGATGGATGACATCCGCCATATCACCCAAAAAGGTCCATGGCTTTACCATTTTGACTCCGAGATCGCAGCATTCCTTGGTCACTTCTACGAGTTTTTTCTTTTCGGGAGATACTTCGCCGATCATGTACATTCTTGATGAATCAGAAAAGTAACCGTTATATATTGTTGAAACATCAACGTTAACGATATCGCCTTCTTTAAGAATGATCTTTTCATCAGGAATTCCGTGACATACGACTTCGTTTATAGAGGTACATACGCTTTTAGGGTATCCCTCATAATTAAGCGGTGCGGGTATTCCGCCCATTTCCGCTGTCACACTGCTCACCACATCATCTATTGCCTGAGTGGAAACTCCGGGACCGATCATTTTGCCTACAGCGTCAAGGACCGCCATGTTGATGACCGAACTTTCTTTTATCTTTTGAATATCATCCGCATTCTTCAGAATATGATGTGGCGGAACGATATGTCCCTGCAGTTCATACTGATGTATTTTGTTATCAAAGCTCATATGACAGGTTTTATATTTTTTTCCGCTGCCGCACCAACACGGCGCGTTTCTGTCTGTTTTTTCCATTTTTCATTTCCTCCATGCTTTTTTATTATATCACGATATATGCTATACTTTTCATTATGAGAATAAAGAACTCCCTCAGAAATATCATATATATTTACGGCTCGACATTGCTGATAGTGATCTTAAACTTTGTTGTCCGCCGTATTTTCCTCGATGTTCTGACCGTTGATTATCTTGGATATGACGGGCTCTTTACGTCTATATTTTCGCTCCTTAATCTGTCTGAGATGGGAATTGCTTCGATAATCACCTATCACATGTACAGCGAGATCGCTTCCGATAATAAAGACCAGATACGTAAGCTCCTTTACACCTATAAGATTGTCTATCGCTTTGTGGGTCTTTTTGTTCTCGTTGCCGGGATCGCGGCTTCATTTGTCGTTCCTTTCATACTTAACGATAAGCAAAAAGATTCATGGCTCTTCATTTATACGATATATTTCCTGCAATTACTGGCAACGTTATGTACCTATTTCCTGGCCTACAGAAGGATACTGTTCGTAACCCATCAGCGAATATACGTGTGTACGACAGTGGATACTGCGGTAAATCTTTTTGTAACGGTCGCAAAAATGATAGTCCTTCTTAAACTCAGGAACTATATCGTTTATCTTATTATCGCGATCGTCGGGAATATTATCTCAAACCTTATCATTTCACTAAGGGCAAAGAAGGAATATCCGGATCTGCTGGAAGAAAAAGTTTCAAAGCAGTTTATGAAGGAGCTTAACTTTTTCCATGATGTAAAAAACATGCTGGCCACAAAGATAGCCGTTACTCTTTACGGTTCATCGGATGATATGATAGTCACATATTTTCTTGGTCTTCCCATTAACGGAATGGTGGCAAATTACAAGATGCTGACCGGAAAGCTCCAGGAACTTATACTTTCATTATTTAATTCACTCCAGGCAAGTATAGGAAACATGGTCTATGATAACGATAAAGAAAAAAGCATAGACTTTTTCTATGCTCTTGATATGATCGGATTCTTTTTCGGATTGGTATGTGCAAACGGGCTCATATGCATAGGACAGCCCGTTATTCTTTTATGGCTGAAAAAGGACTCTCTTTTACTTCCGTTTTCTTTTCTTGTAGCCCTGGGAATAAATGTATTCATCGCTCTTTGCAACAATCCGATGAATTATTTCAGGAATTCCCTCGGGCATTTTGAGACCGACAGGAATTACATGATAGCTGCAGCTGTAGTAAATATCGTGTTTTCGATCGCATTGCTCATTCCGTTTGGTATAACGGGAGTCATTATCGCAACAATACTCGGACATCTTCTTATATATGCCGGAAGATGCAAGGTGGTATTTAAATACCTGATCGAAAGAGCACCGGGAAGATACTGGATCCTTTTTGCATTAAGGCTTATTATTCTCGGATCAGCCTGTGCGATCTCAATGATATTGGGTATTCTTGCATCACGCGGAATTGACAGCCTTCTCATACAGATTCTTATTAAAGGCGCGATCAGCGTATTCATATCTATAGCATTCTTTATCATTTCAGGATCAAGGACCAAGCCCTTTAAAGTCATCCGCCTTTATGTTAAGAAGGTACTGGGGATGATATTTAAAAAATCGAAGACGAACTGATCCGGGACTGATTTCTTTGACATACATATACACCTATGATACACTAAACGTGGTATGTTTTCAGAAAACAAACACAATATAATGTGTTCATATACGAGGTGTAGCAGGTGGACAAGTTCGAGTACAAAGTAAAGATCGGAGAGATCAAGTCACTGATTAAGCAGGGTGCATTTGAGGATGCCGTTGACATAGCCGACACTATCGACTGGGCGGGCGTTAAAAATACCAGAGACCTTTGCCTTGCAAGTGACCTTTATAAAAAGAACAGACTTTTTGAAGAAAGCAGAAAGATACTGCTTTACGCGTATTCCAAGCAGAAATCACGTCCGATAATCAGATCGTTATGCGAACTTTCCATTGAATTAAAAGATCTTGTCGGTGCAATGGCATATTGCAACGAATTTACTCAGATCGCGCCCAGAGATCCGGGCAGATATATCCTTCAATACAAAATGTATAAGGCCCAGAATATCTCCATCGAAGAGCAGATCGAGGTACTTGAGAAACTCAAGGAAACGGAACGCCTTAAGAAATGGGAATATGAGCTGGCCACACTGTATCACAATGCGGGAATGGAACAGAAGTGTATAGAGGAATGTGAACAGATCATTCTTTGGTTTGTTGACGGCTCCTATGTCATGAAGGCCTATGAGCTGATGGCTCTTCATCGTCCGTTGACTGAGCAGGAGAACTACAAATATGAAGTACTTCGTCATGCCGGCGGAGAGCTTAACATACAGTACTCTTTAAAAGAAGATGAAAAGCCCGCGGATGCCCAGAAAAAAGAGCTCGAGGTAAAGGGTGTGGATGTAAGTCCGTACAACACACAGAGTCTTCAGGCTGTTGTAGCAGAAGGTCTGCAGGATTACCTTGAAGGAAAAGCTCCTTTACCGGAAGAAAAGATAGAAACATATGAGGAAGCCGTAGCAGCTGACGAGGAAGCGCTCCGTGAAAAGGTTGTTGCTTCACAGCCGGAAGTTAATCCCGAGCTAATGGTGACTACCGTTTACAATGCCGTGATACCCGAAGAATCTGTCGGCAAGGAGCTTGAAGGAGAAGACGAAGAAGATTCTAAGCCCGGGCGTTCGGACGATGATATCATCGGTGAAGCAGCCAATGAAATGGCCAACGGACTGTTAAAAGAAAGTGTTCCCGTGATGAGACAGGACACTGATGAGATAGTTCCGATAATGCCTGTTGAAGAAGAACCTGCCGTAAAGGAAGAAGCTGAAGATGCGGTTGTTGAGCAGGTAAAAGAGGCAGAAGAAACTAAAGCCGGGACAGAAGCGGCTGTGGAGCCCAAGACAAAAACCACACCCGAACCTGTTTTGGAACCCAAGAAAGAGCCCATGCCGGAACCTGCTCCGGAACCCATACAGATACCCAAGACAAAGTATTTCCGTCCGGATGTCAGCAACACAGGAATTATAGAAACATTCCATAAAGGCTCTCACATGGATGAGATCCTTTCACAGGAATACGACGGTCAGATAAGCCTTGTAGTTCCCGAAGAGATCACGGTTGAAAAGCAGATAACCGGACAGATCAGCATCAACGATGTGCTTAAGGATTGGGAACGCAAGAAGAAAGCCAATGAAGAAAAGATCATTGCCGGTGTTAAACAGGAAGCAAAGAAACGTGCTGACGGTCTTTTAAAAGATTTTGACGAAGCTACCAAGTCAGGACTTCTTGAGCAGATAGAAAATGCCATGGTAACGGCTGCTCTCAACGAAGAAAAGGAAAGGATCCGTGCTTCCCGCCCCAAGGAGATCAAGGTCGGCGATATCGAAGGCATAGATGAGGGAAAGAAGCAGGAGACCAAGGTTGCAGCACCTGAACCTGCCACTGAAAAAGACAGAGAGATATTTGCAAGAAATACAGGGGAGATACCTGAGTTTACTCCTCTTGCGCAGACTGTTCCCCATGAAGAACTTCAAAAGGAAGATACAGAGGAAAACGAAGATATTGAAGAGGTAACGGAAGCTGAGGCAGAAGAAAAAGCCGAAGATGAAGTGACCATAATGGATCCCAATTCTGAGGAAGAGCAGGAAGGCGAAGAAGAAAACGCTGTTGAGCCTGAAAACGAAACACCCGAAGAACCTGAACCTGAGATAAAGAAAGAAGTTTCTTTGGAAGAGGCTGAGGATAAAAAGGTTGAAGAAGAGATAAAGAAAGCCATATCCGAAGATGAGGATGAAAAGGCCGAAAAAGCTCCGGCTCCCGAGAAAAAGCCGCATGGTCACGGAGTAAAACCCAGAACTCTAACGGAATCAGAAAAAGAACAGTTCGCTGCTTTCATTCATCACAAGAGTACCAGAAGGCAGCTGGCTCAGACGCTTGATAATGTAACTCTTTCTTCTTATACGGGAAATGTCCTAGTTACAAGCGAAGAAGATAATGAGATAACAACGTTCTCAAAACTTCTGGTTCGTGAGATTCAGATGTCGGATGCCAATTTCACCGGAAAAGTGGCAAAAGTTTCCGGCGATAACCTTAACAGAAAGGATATCGCTGATACGTTAAAATGCGTATCAAACGGAGCACTCATCATTTCCGAAGCAGAGGGATTAAAGAAAAAGACGGTAGAGACCCTGATCCATGAACTGCAGCATACGGACAGAGGTGTTGTGGTCGTAATGCAGGGACATGCCGATATCATCGACAAGATAGTTCAAAAGAACGAAGGCATGGCTGAAACGTTTAATCTCCGTATCGATCTTAAGGCGTTTGACAACAAAACCCTTGTTGAATATGCCAAGAGTTTTGCTTATGATAATGAGTATCAGATAGATGACCTCGGAGTTCTGGCTCTTCATACCAGGATTTCCGATATGCAGACATCGGATCATGAGGTTACTCTTGCAGAGATTGAGGATATAGTATCCGATGCGATCTATTATTCCAACAAGAAAACACCGGCGCATTTCTTTGACATACTTTTCGGAAAGAGATACGGTGAAGAGGATATGATAGTTCTCAGAGAAAAAGATTTCATGCACTATTGAAAAGGATCATTTCGGTTTAGTGTGATGGGACGGAGGGTTCATGGTTAAGGAAGCCAGATCGGCCGCAGCCAAAAAGACAGCAGCAAAAACAACCAAAAAGACAGCAACAAAAGCAGCAAAAAAACCTGTACCGAAGACAGCAACAAAGGCTGTATCAAAGAAAACCACTGCTAAAAAGCCCGTAAGAGATAAGGTGTTCATTTCGGAAGCTGACCAGTATCTCTTCGGAATGGGTATACATTACGAGATATATAACAAACTTGGAGCGCATCTTTCACGTGAAGACGGAGTTGACGGAGCATTCTTCGGAGTCTGGGCACCCAATGCCGCATCCGTTCATGTATACGGTGATTTCAATAACTGGGACGAGAACGCAACGGTTCTTAACCGTCTCGGATCCGGAGGAATCTTTGCAGGATTTGTTCCCGGAGCAAAAGAAGGTGATTATTACAAATACATAATCTATCCTTCAAGCGGAGAAAAGATTTATAAGACAGATCCTTACGGAAACAGACAGGAATTAAGACCGGGAACGGCCTCACAGATAGTTGACCTTGAAAGATATGTCTGGGGTGATGAAAAGTGGATGACGGAGCGTGAGAAAAAGGACTATAACCACGAACCGCTTGCCATTTACGAGTGTCATATCGGATCATGGATGAGACATCCTGTTCCCGAAGCAGCAGGCTTTTATAACTATCGGGAATTTGCCGACAGGATGACGGAATACCTTACGGAAATGAAATATACCCATATTGAACTTATGGGTATTGCCGAATATCCTTTTGACGGAAGCTGGGGCTATCAGGTAACGGGTTATTATGCGCCCACTTCCAGATACGGAACCTGTGATGACTTTATGTATCTTGTTGACAAGCTCCATCAGAACGGGATAGGAGTTATCCTGGACTGGGTTCCCGCACACTTTGCGACTGATGCGCACGGCCTTGGAAGATTCGACGGTTCATGCATTTATGAGCATCCGGATCCGAGAAAGGGAGAACATCCCGACTGGGGCACAAAGATATTCAATTACGAAAAGACGGAAGTCAAGAACTTCCTTATCGCCAACGTTCTTTTCTGGATCAGAAAGTTCCATGTCGACGGAATAAGAGTAGATGCCGTAGCATCAATGCTGTATCTTGACTATGGAAAGAAGGACGGCCAGTGGGTTCCCAACAAGTACGGCGGAAATGAAAACCTCGAAGCGATAGAATTCTTTAAACATATGAACTCAGTGGTAAGGGGAACATATCCGGGATTCCTTACCATAGCCGAAGAATCAACGGCGTGGCCCAAGATCACGGGAGATGTTAACGAAGACGGTCTTGGATTTTCATTTAAGTGGAATATGGGATGGATGCATGACTACTGTGAGTACATGAAACTCGACCCCTATTTCAGAAAGAATAACCACTATGCATTGACCTTTGCAATGAGCTATAACGAGGCCGAAAACTATATTTTGCCTCTTTCGCACGACGAGGTCGTCCACCTTAAGTGTTCGATGGTTGAGAAGATGCCCGGTTATCCTGTAGACAAGTACGCAAACTTAAGGTGCCTTTACAGTTTCATGTTTGGCCATTGCGGAAAGAAATTACTGTTCATGGGACAGGATTTCGGACAGGAAAGGGAATGGTCAGAGGAAAGAGAACTTGACTGGAACCTTCTCGGAGAACCTCTAAACAGGGGAATGCATGATTATGTAAGGGAACTCCTTGAACTATACAGGAAATATCCCTGCATGTATGAGTTTGACAATTGCTGGGACGGATTTGAATGGCTTAACTGTGATGATAAGGACAGGAGCACATACAGCTTCGTACGTAAATCTTCAGATGGCAAAAACAGCCTGATGTTCATCATTAATCTCACACCTATGGAGTGGGATGAGTATAAGGTAGGAATGATCTCGGACAAAAAGATGAGACTTGTCCTTAACTCTGATGAAGAAAGATTCGGAGGCAGCGGAGTAAAAGTTAAAAAGGAACTGACACCGAAAGTAGAGAACTGCGATTACAAAGATTTTTCCGTAACACTGAACATTCCGCCTTTTACGGCACTTATTTACAAATTCTGAAATATTTAAGGAATAATTCATAGGATACAGTTAATTTTTCAAAAGAATTATCCGAAATATAGGGTGAGCGTTAAATACGCTTGCCCTTTTAATTTCATTAAACATACGGAGAAACAATGAATATCAGTTTTATCGAGCCGGACAGGATGTCCCCTAACTCCTATGCAAATGTTAACGAGGGTACAGCTTCACAAAACGCCGCTGTTTCACAAAACCGATCAGACAGCGGATACAGATTAGACATTTCTTCATTTGTTACGGATAACAATGCTTACAAAGATCAGGGAAGATCTATTGAAGAAGTTATGCTGGAAGCCGGGAATCTCGATGTTTCCGCGTACCGTGACTATATGGTAGTGATGTCTAATTGTTTGTCTACAGAGGATTATACAGCTCTCCAAAGAGACGGAATAGATCCCGGGAATACAAATTTTGACGAAGTTGTTTCCATAGTTGACCATATAAAGACAGCACTAATTAAAGGCGGAACGCAGGTCGTTGGTTATACCGATGATATCTCTAAGGAAACGCTTGAAAGTATTACAGGTTCAAAGGCTTATGCCAATGAGCTTGCAGATGCATTCTCAAAAAAGGATGTGCCCCTTACCAAAGATAATGCCGCTGCAGTCGAAGAAGGATTCAAACAGTTAAGCGAAGCATCACCCCTTGGAGAAGGAAAGATAAAATACATGGTGGAGAATAATTTAAAGCCCACCGTGGATAACATATACAAAGCCGCATTCAGCGGTGGATATGATGCGTCGAGACAGTCACACGGATACTATAATGCAGGTGAAGTAGACGGATATTATGCAAAAAAGAGTGAAAATGCCGATATCGAAGAATTAATGCCCCAGATCAAGGGAGTCATTAAAGATGCGGGACTTGAAGTGACGGATGAAAACATAGATCGCGCAAAGTGGCTGATCGAAAAAGGAATCCCTCTTACGGCAGATACGCTGGATACTTACGGAAAGATCGATTCTCTCAATCTTCCGATGAGCCATAAAGAATTTGCGGAACATGCAGTGAATGCGCTTGTTGACGGGATCAGTATCAATAAAGCCGATCTTTCAAGAAACATATCATTCAGGCAGGAAGCAAATGAAATATACAATGAGGTCAATACCTCGGGAACCATAAAAGGAAGACGAGTACTTGAAGAAGTAAGACTCACAATGACCGTTGAAGCCAACCTTAAGCTTTTAAAGAGCGGATACAGGATTGATACGGCTCCGATGGAAGATCTTATAAAGAATCTTAAAAAGGCGGAAGAACAGATCGCTAAGAGTCTTACCGGTGAAAAGGAACCTTCAAAAGCTATAGAAAAAAAGAATAATTACGAAGATGCGGTAAATATTCTTGCATCGTTAAAAACAGCTCCCATCTCAATTTCATATGAGATGGAAATGACCGATACGTTAAGGCAGATAGATGTTAAAGCCGAAAACCTTAAAGCTTCTTATGTTAAAGCCGGTCAAAGTTACGAAACGCTGATGACGGCTCCAAGGGCAGATCTTGGTGACAGCATCAAAAAAGCATTTTCAAATGTGGATTCCCTTCTTAACGAGATGGACGAGGCCCTTACGGATGAAAACAGAAGAGCCGTAAGAATCCTCGGATATAACGGGATGGAGATAAATGAAGAAAACATCCAGTCAGTAAAGGAAAAAGACAAAATCCTTACCGACACGATAGAAAACCTTACTCCCGGAAGAGTGCTTTCGATGATAAGAAGCGGCATTAATCCCGTAACGATGCCGATACAGGAGCTTGATAGTTTCCTGAAAGACCAGGATACGACAGCATCCGATATGATGTCATACAGTAAGTTCCTTTATAAGCTCGAAAAGGACAATGAGATTACAGCAGAAGAAAAGGAAGCTTACATAGGGATCTACAGACTGGTACGTCAGATAGAAAAAAATGACTTTGCCACGGTCGGTGCCATAGAGAATATGAACGTTACATATTCCCTGGACAACATGCTAAGTGCTTTAAGAAGCAAAAAGCATAAGGCAATGGATTATAAGATCGATGATTCATTCGCCGGAGTGGATGTAAGGCAGACAGGAATAGAATCGATCTCTTCACAGATAGCAAAGGGATTTATCACCGATACCAACGATCTTAAGAATATGCTTGGTGATCAGGGTGATCCCGAAAGCGAAAGGGAATATGAAAAGCAGCTTCTTGAAGAGATGAGAAGAACCGTTAAAACAGAATCCGAGATACTGGAGCAGCTTTCAAGAAGCAGTATTGAGATAACACCTGAAAACATAGCAGGAACGGAAGCTGTGCTTCAAAGTCCGATGAATGTATTTACAAGACTTAAGGAGCTCGGTTTCAAAAAAGAAATAAAAGACTTCCCTGACAGCAAAGAAAAGGCTATCGGCACATTTAAGGAATTCACCGGAAGCATAAAGGATTTCCTTAAAAACGAAGTATTCGGACAGGGAAGCGGGCAGTTGGACCTTAATTCCGAAAACATAAAGAGGGTATCAAGGATCTATTCACATATGGATTTCCTTGAAAGAAGATCCGAAGAAGAAGACTATTCGATACCCACCGTGATAGGAAACGAGAATGTGGCTATTAACCTTAAGGTTATCCACACAGGTTCCGGGGAACAGGAAGTTGCGATCTCATTCGGATCGGCAGTATACGGGAACGTAACGGCTAAGTTCCATTCAGGAGAAGACGGATTATCAGGTTTTTGCAATCTTGACAACAAAGAGATGACAACACTGCTTGAAAACAACAAGGAAGTTTTGAAAGCAGGGCTTAAGGATAACGATATAGAACTTAAGGAAGTTTACTTCGTAAACAGCAATTCCGTAAATCTTTATCAGTTCAATCTAAAGCAGACAACACAGGTACAAGCGGACACGGATGTCGTAACAACAGACAGTTTATACAAGGCAGCCAAAGAGTTCATATCATTTATGAACGGTATGGCAGCAGAAAGGATCTGACATCATGTATATCAGTTTTAACGCATCCGCAGTGATCGCAAACAATTCTTTAAACAGGGCCGACAACAGGCTTCAGGACGCACTTGCCAGACTTTCTTCAGGTCTTAAGGTCGTTAACCCCAAGGATAATCCCTCGGGACTTGCAATGGGAAAGAGAATGAACGCCCAGATAAAAGGTCTTGATCAGGCAGGTCTTAATTCCAATGACGGAATATCAATAATAGAGATAGCAGACGGAACAATGTCAGAACTTTCGGAAATGCTCCAGAGAATGAATGAGCTTGCAGTAAAGGCTGCAACCGGGAGCATCACGGAAAGTGACCGTGAAATGATAGACAAGGAACTGCAGCAGCTTAAGACTGAAGTTACCAGGATATCAAAGGAGACAACCTTTAACGGACAGCCCATTCTTGACGGTTCATTTGACCTTCGCGGATACACGGATAACGTGGACATCAAAGTTGCATATTATTCCGATGAAGTAAATTTTGGCAGCTACGAGATAACTTCACTTGATGTTGCATACAACGCTGACGGAACAATTAGCTCGGTTTCAAACTTAACCGTTAACTCGTCTCCCTCCGGAGATATCACACAGGCAATCCCTTCGGATGTGGAGGTGACTGCATATGACGGAAATACGATAACGATCGGAAACAAGACCGGTTTCGAGATAAAATTTGAAGCTTATACAACGACAAGCTTTACGAACCTTAAACTCGATCTTGAAGGATTCGGAGCGATGGATATGCAGATCGGTGCAAACGAAGGTCAGCAGCTCGCGATAAGAATTCCCAAGATGTCCCTTGAAAATATGGGCATCACTAACATTAAGTTTACTGCAGATTATGATCCCGTAACGGGAGATGTCACAAAATCCGGACAGGATTATGCAAGTGAAGCACTTGAAAAGATCAAGAGAGCAATGACCTATGTATCAGGTGCAAGAGCAAACCTGGGCGCATACCAGAACAGACTTGAGCATACGATCAGTTCACTTGATATAACAAACGAAAACATGACAGCGGCATATTCAAGAATAATGGATGTCGATATGGCCGAAGAAATGACTGAGTATACTACTTTACAGGTTATAACACAGGCGAGCACATCAATGCTTGCTCAGGCAAATGAAAGACCTTCACAGGTACTGCAGTTATTACAGTAAGACACTAAACGGCTGACGAGGTAAATATGTTAAAAGAGAAAAAGCAGGAATACACGTTAAGGATATCCCAGGCTAACAAGTCTGAACTGGTCGTTATAATCTACGAGATACTTCTCGATTATCTGAAGGAATGCAGGGAAAACATACAGAAAAATGATATTGATGCGTTTCATGAAAGCATTAGAAAAGCAACGGGATGTATCAGAGAGCTCAGCAGTTCGATCAACTACAGATCGAATGTTTCGGGAAATCTATTAAGTCTCAATATCTTTTGTATAAAGGAACTTGCAAAAGCGGATATCCATTACTCCGAAGAAGAGATAATGAATGTTGAGCTTATCATGAGAAAGCTGTATGAAGCCACTAAAAAAGCCGGTGAAAAAGATGATTCTCCGGCGGTAATGAACAATTCCCAGTTTGTATATGCAGGTCTTACTTATGGCAAGGAATCGCTGATAGTGAACCTTAACGAAACATCAAACAGAGGTTTTACGGTATAAGTTGTTTACAAAGATTATACCTATTATATAGGAAACGAAAGAACGGAATTCTTTTGACACGTTGAAAGCCTTAAAAACAGAAGGTTTCACGGCAAAAGATGATCCGTTCTTTTGTTTTTTATGTGCACAATGCACAAAAATAATTTTATGCAATTTGCCGATTTACAACTCAAAGTACGTCGGTTTATACTCTCCATATCATAACTGATTGGTACGATCGTACCGGTTAAAGGGAAGCTTCTTCCCGCGATTTCCATTTTTTTACTTTGACAGAAAGGAGATAGGTTGGACAATAGGATCCTTGCTATTTTGGACGGCGAGGAAAGATATGCCAGAGGGCTTATGGAATTCTTGTCGAAGAAAGAATCTCTGCCCTTTAGGATTCATATCTTCACGGACGCCGAGAGATTTTTTGCTTACAAAGGAAATGAGGAAATAGAATGCCTGCTGGTTTCAGAAAGAACATACATAAGAAAACTTAATGAACTTAGCATTCCGAATATCATAATCCTTTCGGAGAGCGGAAAGATCATAGACAATACGCTTCTTCATATCGACAAATACCAATCGGGTGAAAACATCTACCGACAGATACTGGAGTATTACGCATCGACGGTGGGAAGCGATCTTTTACCGATCATAAGGCATGGAGAAAGATTAAAAGTCATAGGAATATACACGCCGGTAGGAAGATGTCTTCAGACAACATTTGCCTGTACTTTGGGACAGATCCTTGCAAAACGTTCAAAGACTCTTTACCTGAATTTTGAAAGGTACTCAGGGCTTTCCACCTTGCTAAGAAGAGAGTTTGAAAGTGATATCTCTGACCTGATGTACTATTTTGAATGTTCCAAGGAAATGCTTTCAATAAGGCTTGAGGGTATCGTTGAAAAAATAGGGGATCTTGATTTTATCCCGCCATGTGCGATCTATCAAAATCTGGCGGGGATAAAAGGAAAACAGTGGGTTGAGCTATTCCGTCATATTGAGCAGACAACGGGATATGAGTATCTGATACTCGACCTCACGGATGGAATGCTGGATCTTTGGGATGTTCTTCGATACAGCGATATAATTTACACTATTTCCAAACAGGATAATATGGCCAGAGCAAAAGTATATCAATACGAGAAAGCATTAAGGGCCATGGCCTACGAAGACGTTCTGGACAAAACAAAAAAGCTCTCTTTTCCGGTTTTTCATCATATCAGTCAGAAATTCGATGACCTTTCTGCCGGAGAGCTGTTCTCATTTGTAAGATCACAAATAGTACCCGAAATATACAACCTAAACAGATTAAAGTGATGAATACCCATACCGATCTGCGTAACAGGATCATGGAAGGACTGGATCTTTCTTTAAACCTTGGAGAAAAGGAGATCCTTGAGGCGATAGACAAAAGGATACTGTCACTGAGCAAGGCTGAGGGAATTGATGTAGTAAGCCGGGAACGGTTAAGGAGAGAGATATTTCAAAACATCAGACAACTAGGTGTATTGCAGGAACTCGTTGAGGACCCCGAGGTCACAGAAATAATGGTAAACGGTCCCGAAGGGATCTTTATAGAAAAGAAAGGAAGATTAAGCAGAGTCGATGCATCTTTTGAATCAAAGGAAAAGCTTAAACAGATAATCTGGCAGATCACGGCAAAGTGCAACAGAGTCGTTAATGAATCTTCACCCATCGTGGATGCAAGGCTCGAAGACGGATCAAGAGTAAATGTGGTCCTTGATCCAATTGCGTTAAACGGACCGATCCTTACGATAAGAAGATTTCCTCAAAAGCCGATAACGATGGATGACCTTAAAAGAATGGGATGCATATCAAAAGAGTGTGCTGATTTTCTTAATGAAGTCGTCAGGGTCGGATTTAACATCCTCGTGAGTGGAGGGACAGGATCCGGAAAAACCACGCTTCTTAACGTGCTGGCAAACTTCATTCCGAAGGACCAAAGGGTGATAACCATAGAAGACAGTGCGGAACTCCAGATAAGAGGAATAGAAAATCTTGTGAGTATGGAGACCAGAAATGCGAATGTGGAAGGCTGTAGGGAGATCACGATAAGGGATCTTATAAAGACAAGCCTTAGAATGCGACCCGACAGGATCGTAGTCGGAGAAGTCAGATCCAAGGAAGCAATAGATATGCTGCAGGCAATAAATGTAGGACATTCAGCCATGACAACCGTTCATGCAAATTCGGTGAGAGACGTAGTATCAAGGCTGGAAACGATGGTCCTAATGGGGATGGAAATGCCTGTTCATGCCATAAGGGGGCAGATATCCTCGGGTTTTGATCTCTTTATACATCTTGGGAGATGGAATGACGGATCAAGAAGGGTTCTTGAGATAGCAGAGCCGGTAGGGATCAAAGAAGGAAATATCATTTTGAACACGGTGTTTAAGTTTGTGACTTCTAAAGAAAACCCGGATCTTAAGGAACCGGGTGAGACAGTGAGGGTAGGAGAACTTGTCAGTCTTGAAAAGTTCAGATAACAGGTACTTAAAAAAAGGGATAAAAGAAAAATGTTTGATCATTGCAGAAGCCGTTGCTGTGATACCGGTTTTTGACTATTTCTTTTACCGTTCACTGACGGCAACCGTTTTTCTCATTCCGATCGGAGTTTTGTTTTATGCATTGCTTTCCAGGCAGCTTAATGAAAAAAAGGCCGCCGAGTTCAGAAGCCAGTTTAAGGAATTACTGATGCTTTCTTCGACGATGATGAGAGCCGGTTATTCCGTTGAAAATGCGATATTGAAAAGCTATGGGGATTTAAGATACATGTTCGGTAAGGACTCACCGGTCTGCAGACTGATAGCGGATATAGCAAAAGCCCAGAAAAACAGGAGTCAAATAGGAGATGTATTTATCAGTGCAGGTATGCGGACCGGGATAGAAGAGATAGAAGAATTCGGAAGGGTCTATTCCGTGGTATATGAAAAAAGCGGAAACATGTCATCGATCATGGATAAAGCGGCCGGAAGCATAATCGAAAAGATGGAAGTGGAAAGTGAAATCTATACCGCGATATCCAAAAGCCGCTTTGAGATGAAGATCATGAATCTGATGCCCTTTTTCATTATGGGATACATGAGTCTCACCGGACGGGGATATTTTGACGGAATGTATCACAATGCTGCAGGAGCAATTGTAATGACGATATGTATGGCCGTTTACATTCTGTCCTATCTGTGGGGAGAAAGGATCGTAAGAATAGATGTCTGAAAAGAAAAAGACAGGTAAGAAGCATAAATATATGATCATCGTTTTTTCTATTGGAATTCTTTTTACGGCAGCAGTTTTTTATTCGGGATCGCAAAGGACAAATATCATAGAAGATCACATGATTGTCAGAAACGAGTTGGGTAAGGGTGGGTACGATCTGAGTTTGGGGACAGACACGGGCGATGTGAAGGCAAATTATGAGATCCATATAGATGAAAGAGTTCCCGTTGAAGAAGAACTGCTCATCATGGCCGGAGAGGCAGATAAAGAACTCGACACGATCATCCTCTCGGAAAATCCTTCTATGGAAGAAGTGACAAACGATCTGTTTTTTCCGTTAAAGCTCGATGGATATCCTTTTTCGATAAGGTGGACCAGCTCCGATGAGGATGTGATCTCAAATATGGGAAAGATTATGTGTCAGGAAGGGTATAAGGACGAGCATGAAGTACAGATAGAAACAGTACTGGTATATGGGCAGTTCAGACAAAAAAGAACAAGAAATATAAAGGTGATACCACGAAGATACAGTGTGGAGGACGAGACAAGAATAGAGCTTGGAAAGAGTATAAATGATGCTTTGGAAGAAAGCATTCACGAGAAGATGATCGTACTCCCTGAAACCATCAACAACCATAAAGTCATTTATTCCGAATCGGAAAAAAATAATGCACCTTTCATGCTGGTAGCGACGTTTGTCCTTACTGCCGCGATCGGGTATGCCGTCTCTTATGATGAAAGCATAAAACACAAAAAATATATCGAGGGACTGAAGAATCTTTATCCGGGATTTGTGGAAAAAATGAAGCTTTATATGGTCTCGGGTCTTACAGCAAGGAATGCAATATATGCGATCAGGGATTCATACAAAGAAAGCGGAGAAAAATATGCAGCACTTACAAAAGAGTTAAATGTTGCATGCAACAAGTATCAAAACGGCGTGTCTGAAGAAAAGATATTTCTTGATCTTGGCTCCTCCTGCGGAGAGGTATACAGAAGGTTTTGTTTTCTGCTTACAGTCAACCTTAAACAGGGAAACGACAAGATCATAACGCTTTTGGATGATGAAGTGGCTAAAGCTTTTGAATCAAGAAAAGAAAGAGCCCGAAAAAAGGGAGAAGAGGCATCTGTTAAACTGCTTTTTCCGATGCTGCTGATGCTCGTAATGACTATGGTCATAATCATTATTCCCGCATATATGAACTTTACTTAGGAAAGGAGAAATCATGAAAAGAAGACCGGAGTTTAACAATAAAGGAATGGGAACGGTAGAGATCATATTGATCATAGTGGTTCTTATAGGACTTGTGCTGATCTTTAAGACGCAGATAACGGGACTTGTCCAGACGGTTTTTGACAAGATAGCCGTAGACAGCGGAAGTATTCTTGCTTAGACATGGATAAAAACAGGTTAAAAGGATCCATAACGGTATTTATCAGCCTTACCTTGTCGTTTCTTATGATGATGGTGATCTGCTTTACGATGCTTGCTGTAGGTAACGCCGAGAAAATGAGATTTGAGATTGCATCGGATGTTTCTTTCAATTCGGTTTTGGGAGAGTTTTCAAGATATCTTTATGACAGATTTGATCTTCTTTACATAGATGCTTCATATCTTTCATCGTCGCCCGGGATCGGAAATGTTGAACACCGTCTGATGAGATATATGAAGGCCAATACGGAGGAGATCCTTGATAAGTCTCATTCGCCATGGGGAAAGATCAACATGGAATCCTGCAGGATCGAAAGCTACGAAGCGGCCACCGCATGTGATGGATTGAATCTTGCAAATCAGGCAATAATTTACGTACGGGACAGCCCCCATACGGGAGAAATAAAAGAGGAAGTGGAGGAAGCAGCAACTTGGGCCCCTGAGGCCGGAGCACTGGAGCTTAGTGACCCCATGCGGGTATTCGGTTCCTATATGGAAGCACTGCTTGGCAAGGAACTTCCAATGAAGAAAAACGAAAAAGGGATCATGGTCCCGGTTCCTCTTAGCAATCCTGCCGACTGTGTATATGCGCTTGCAGGGAGCGATGTTCTGTATCTGGCTGGTGAAGGCGGCAAAACCACAGGTGTTTTATCCATAGATCTTTCGGATCTTATTTCCCACCGCGGTGCGGAGAATACATCAGGAACAAAACCGGATTACGGATATTCGGAAGAAGAATACATAACGTATCTTGCCGATAAATTCGGATGTCACCTTAATGAACGGGATGAAGGTGTTTTGAAATACGGACTTGAATATATAGCCATAGGAGAGGATTCGGATTTTGAAAACTACCGGAAAACGGTTGAAAAGATATTTAAGTGGAGATTTGCTGACAACCTGGAGCTTGCTTTTAACGACGGAGGATTAAGAGGAGCAGCTGAATCCGTGGCATTGGAACTTGAAGTATGTTCTCTTGATCCGTCATTTATAGATCCGGTTGCGGACACCATAGTCGCGGCATGCGCTTTTCTTGAAACCGTGAGTGACGTAAGTGCCATTTTAAGCGGAGGGAGAGTTCCGCTGCGAAAATCATCACACGGGATGAGTGTTGAAAGCATCCTGTCAGGCGGAATATACAAAAACGGGTCCGATGAAGGTTTGTGCTACAGACAGTATGTGGAGATCATGATCATCAACCTTTCTTTGGAAGAAAAGATCATGAGGGCCATGGATCTTATGGAATCGGAAACAAGAGCTGCGACCGGAAACGGAAATTTCAGGATGGATTGGTGCATAGAAGAAATAAAAGCCAATATTACAGGTCATGGCAGCGGAACGGAGGAATATGTAACTGAAAGAAAATACGGATACTTTTAAACAATCGGGAATGTACGGACGTGCCCTCTTTTCATCAGTATGGTTTGCCTTCAGGTGCAAAAAAGGAAAAATGGAATCGATGTATATAAACAGAAAAACTGCTAAAAGTCTTAATACAGAGTCCTGTATTAAAAACGTTCGTTTGCTAGTAAAAGAGGGCACTTCCGTTCATTCCGGATTTAAAGCATCCATGAGTGTAGAAGGAAGTCTGGTATTTCCACTGTTCCTGTTCTTTATGATAACGATAATGTCGTCGCTTATCATGGTTAAGGAGCAATCCGTAAAATATTCGGAACTCCATGGGAAGGTTTTGTCGGAATACGAATCGACTGCCGGTAACTCCCCGGGAAATGAGATCAGAGAAGATATAACTTATGAACAGCATCCCGTAACGGATTTTTTCCCATTCATATCCGTGACAGTAAACGACGGGATATATATGCACCCTTTCACGGGTTACACGGGAGACGGAACAGGGACTTTCGATCAACAGGAAGAAGAATGGGTTTATGTTACAAAAACGGGTATTAAGTATCACAGGTCCCCGGACTGTTCTTACATAAACATAAGACCGAGTGCAGTGGATTCGGGATATGCGCTTAGCAGCAAAAACACATATGGGCGCAAATACAGAGCCTGTGATGTGTGTCATCCGGGAAAAACAGGAATGCTGTTCGTAACAAGTGACGGTGAATGCTATCATTGCAGATCGGATTGTCCGGGACTTAAGAGAACCGTCTTTATGAAAACGCTCAGGGAGGCGGAAGCAGATGGTTATACACCTTGTTCTAAATGCGGCTAGTCTTTTCGGGATGACCGTGTTAAGCATTGAGGACATCTTACACAAGAGCATAAAAAAGTGGATGGTGTTTCTCTTTATCATTTCGGGATTGGTGATCTCGTGCCTTGTAAGAGATCTAAGTGAGATCTTCCGCTCGGTATTACCGGGTATGTTCCTTTTGATCCTGGGCTCCATAAGCGGGGAAAAGATAGGGTACGGTGACGGATTAACTACGGTAGGGCTTGGATTATGGGCCGGGTATAAAAGTACATATATTGCGGTTTTTGCTGGAATCCTTATGTCTTTTGCATCATCGGTCATATATGTGGCAGTAACAAAAATTCTAAAGAAAAAGAGGCAGGATAATATTCCTTTTATTCCGTTTCTGATGGCAGGTCTGGTGGTGAGCATTATTTATGGATAAAAAATATAAGGCATATTTGAGCCTTGAGGGGAGCTTTCTGTTTCCGATGATCGTTCTGGTCTATTATCTGATCATCTCAGCTTCGTTATTGCTGCTTAACAGATGCCTGACGGCTCAAAACAATTATGTGATAGGAATGAGAGCAGCATCGTTTTCCATGAGCGCCGAAAAATACGGTGAGGTTATATATTATGACATTTCGGGTTTTGACAGGAGTGGATACGCACTTGACAGGCTTTACAGGATAAAGGACAGCTATCCTTCTTTTCCGGTGGAAAGAAATGAATGCGATTCATATGGACAGGATGTTTTTATAAGGACATATGCAGGAAGCATAATTGGAAGAAATGATAACATGACCGAGTGTCACGGGATCGATCCGGTATCAAAGATCAGGGGGTTAAGAAACTGATGACAGGCAGTTACATAAGAGATTTTAAACACAATTATCTGGTGATACGTGATGACAGAGTCATCGGACAGGATTACGAGATAAAGATGATCACAAAAAACCGGATAGACGGACTTATATCCTGTGAGGACAGGATGGTCAACGGAGAGGGATTCCTTTATTACGACGTGACCTCGAAACACGTATTAAAGAGTGTTATGTCCGAAGAACTCATAGATTTTGAAACAGTAAGGACCCTCTTTTTGTCGATCATAAGCGTGTGCTCCAGGATGGAGAAATATCTCATGTACGATGACGGACTGATATTTGATCCCGAGTACATTTTTTATGATATCGAGACAAAAGATTATTCGTTTATCTACTATAAGGATGAGGACAGCGGAAATCCTGAAAAGCTTTTTGAGTTTCTGATAGAACATCTTGATAACGATGATTTTCAGGCGGTTGAAGCGGTTTATCAGATGTCGGATATGAGTAAACGTTCATTTTATGCTTTTGATGAAGTACTGACCTGGTTCAGGGAGCAGTATGAAGATAATAAAGCTGATCATCCGGATAATGGGGATATTGAAAATATCGTTCATGATGCTGAATATCCGGTGTCTCCGGAAGTTCCGGTCTCTGTTCCTGAAAAGGATCGGTATGACGAATGGGAAAAAGAATACGAGGAAAAGACGAAGAAAAAACGGGAAAGAAAAAGTTTCTTTGAGCTTCTTCGCGGGTTCTTTTTTAAAAGCGAAAAGGAAAAGGACGAGGATGAACTTTTTGAAGAGTATTATGAGGAAACATATGAGGAAACGAAAGCAGACGATACCGGCGATAATGCGACGGTGTTTATCCCATGGGTCGAGAATTCGGAACATAAACTGTACGGAACGGGAAGGGGAAACAAAACACATATAGATCTTTCATCCGTCCCGGTAACCATAGGGAAAATGCGGGGTGCTGCAGATATAATCCTTAACGATGAGAGCATCTCAAGACTTCATGCAAAACTGTTAAGAAACGGCAGCAGGTTCTTTCTGCTTGATCTTAACTCCACAAACGGTTCGTACAAGAACGGGGTAAGGCTTTCTCCGAACGAGCAGGTAGTCATAGAACCGGGCGATGAGATAGGCTTCGGCAAACTTAAATTCATTTACAGATGATGGATAAAAGTTTATACTAGGAATGGTGCTTTAAGAAAGGCAGATTCCTATGAAGATCAACATTTACTATGGCGGAAGAGGGCTTATTGATGACCCGACTTTGTTTGTCATAAACAAGATGCAGTCGGTGCTTGAAGAACTTCACGTTGAGGTTGAAAGATTCAACCTTTACGAACAGAAGAACAGCATCACGACACTTCCCCAATCCCTTAAGAGTACAGACGGAATAATACTTGCCACGACAGTGGAATGGCACGGAATAGGCGGATACATGACGCAGTTCCTTGATGCCTGCTGGCTTTACGGTGACAAGGAAAAGATATCCAAGATATATATGTGCCCCATCGTAATGTCTACGACTTACGGTGAAAGAGAAGGAAAGCTTGATCTTAGCGTTGCCTGGGAGATCCTCGGCGGGCTTCCCTGCAGCGGTATCTGCGGATATATTGCTGATTCATCGGTTTTTGAAAGAAGTGAAAACTACAACAATATCATCGAAAAGAAAGCCGAGAACATGTACAGGACCATCAATCAGAAGCTTGAAAGTCTCCCTGCGAGCAACCAGGCCGTTAAGAAGATGGTTTCGCTTACAAAGAACATAGATCTTACCCCTCAGGAATCCGAGCAGCTTTCAATGTATGCTTCAGATGATGCGTATGTTACCCAGCAAAAAGAAGATCTTCAGGATCTTACGGCTTTATACAAGTTCATGATGGGAGCAGACGATAACTCCAATGAAGTCAAGGAAGAGTACATAAAGGAATTCAAGGATCACTTCACTCCGGTTCCCGGAATAAATGCCGTATACAAAATGATAATAGATGGCAAGAAAAAGCCTCTCATCATTGAAGTTAACGGCCCTTCAGCTGAATACAGATACGGCAATGTTGAAGAATGTGATGTTGAGATAACGATACCCAAAGATACGATGGATGACATTGTTTATGCAAGGATGACATTCCAAAGAGCATTTATGGGCGGACTTATAAAGATCAAGGGAGATTTCAAGATCCTAAGAGCACTTGACCAGTTGTTCACTTTTATGGAGGGAGATCAGTATGTATAAGGATGATTGTATTTTCTGCAAGATCATAAAAGGGGAGATCCCTTCGTACACCATATATGAGGATGACGCTTTTAAGGTAATACTGGATGCAGGCCCGGTATCCAAAGGCCATGCGCTCATACTTCCCAAGGATCACTATGATGATCTTTATGAACTTCCCGAGGATAAGGCTGCGGAAGCATTTAAGCTGGCAAAGAAACTGATGGGTGTCATTACCGAAAAACTCAGATGTGACGGATTTAACATCTGCCAGAATAACGGAGAGGCAGCAGACCAGACGGTAAAGCATTTCCATATGCACCTTGTACCCCGTTACAATGGCGGTCAGAAGTTCTTTGCTTATACGCCGCTTAAGCTTACTCCCGAAGAACAGAACAGTATAAAGGAAAAGATCACAACCTGATGAGAACCGTACTTTCCACAGATATTACAAATGCTGTTCGTGATATGTGCATAGAAGCGGCCCATTTTTTATCCGATGACATGAAAAGTGCTCTTGTTAACGCCAAAGAGAACGAGGAATCGGAACTGGGAAAGAAGATACTGGGACAGCTGAAAGAAAATCTTGATATAGCATCTTCCGAGATGATTCCGATCTGTCAGGATACCGGAATGGCGGTGTTTTTTGTCGAGGTGGGTCAGGATGTGCATGTTGAGGGCGGATCCTTATCCGATGCCATAAATGAAGGAGTCAGGAAAGGATATGAAGAAGGATATTTAAGAAAGTCCGTAGTCGGTGACCCTTTATTAAGAGAAAATACCAAAGATAATACTCCGGCAGTCATTCATTATGACATCGTTCCGGGAGATTCGATAAAGCTTACGATAGCGCCCAAAGGTTTCGGCTCGGAAAACATGAGCCGTATATTTATGTTAAAGCCGGCCGAAGGGATCGAAGGTGTTAAAAACGCCGTGGTCCGGGCTGTGTCAGATGCGGGACCGAACGCATGTCCTCCCATGGTGGTGGGAGTCGGCATCGGCGGTACGTTTGAAAAGTGCGCCGAGATCGCAAAGAAAGCTTTGACAAGACCTGTAAACGAACATTCCAAGCTTGAACACATAGCTAAACTGGAAACGGAGATCCTTGAGATGATTAATAATACAGGGATCGGCCCAGCCGGATTGGGAGGAAGGATAACTGCTCTGGCGGTTAATATAGAAACTTATCCGACCCACATAGCCGGACTTCCGGTTGCCGTAAATATATGCTGTCATGTAAACAGACATTCCACACGGGTGATTTAAATGGACATACATATCAGTGCTCCGCTTAAAGAAGAGGAGATAAAAAAGCTGCATGCGGGAGATATGGTTTATATTTCCGGAACGGTTTATACAGCCAGAGATGCAGCTCATAAAAGGATGGAAGAAGCTCTTGATTCAAACAAAGAGCTTCCTTTTGACGTAAGGAATAATATGATCTACTATCTGGGACCTAGCCCTGCAAGACCATCGTGTGTTATAGGGTCGGCAGGTCCTACAACATCAAGCCGCATGGATAAATACACTCCAAGACTCCTGTCCATGGGACTTAAAGGTATGATCGGAAAAGGAAAAAGGTCAGCAGAAGTCAAAAAAGCCGTTGTCGAAAACAAAGCGGTGTATTTTGCGGCCATAGGCGGTGCCGGGGCTTTACTGTCAAAGGCCATAGTGTCTTCAGAAGTGATAGCGTATGAAGATCTCGGAACCGAGGCGGTTAGAAAACTTGAGGTCAGGGACCTGCCCGCGATCGTTGTGATCGATCCCGAGGGCAATGATTTATATGAAACTGCAGTCGATGCTTATAAAAAATAAAAAACTGTCGATCATTTGCGTGGTCGCGGCAGCAGTTTTTTTGACGGCAGCGATCATGGCAGGTAAAGGCATAAAACGCATTTCGATCGGAAATAAGTTAGGGAATCTTAAGGACACAGTGGAAGCAAACTGTGTCAGTTTTTACAATAAGTATTCCCACTCAAATGTCGAAGGACTTGAGTCGGTGATGGAACAGCTTGCCGACACTAAGTATGAACTTACTCCGTTATCAGAGGTCGTTGACCTTTTGAAAGAATATCCCGCTGATTACGACGATGCGATAGCCAGAAGAGATATTTTTTCGATCAGCTTCGGCTTTCCTTTGTTCGGTGCGGATGTGTGGGACCGTTTTGTTGCAGGCAGCAAGATAGGACATCCCGGAAACGTGGTAATGGTCCAGTTCGATACCAATATGGTTCCCTACTACTACTATATCGAATATGACGGATCGATATATCATATAGTTGAGGACCGTTCGATCGACAGTGAGGACGGAGAATCCGGTTATACGGAGTGGTTTGCCAAATATCTGAATGTTGAATGCTATCAGGCAGAAGCAGGATATGCGGAGTATGCCTATCTGACGGATGATCCTTCGATCATATACAAAGACATAATAAATTATTATTCAGATGAAGAAGCAAGCGAAGAAAATGCACCTTCGGCATTCAACTTCTATATCGGAGTAGTTACGGAAGATATCAGACAGACTTTTATCGTAACTCCGGAAAAAGTAGATGGAGATTACGAACTTGATTATACGGGTTATACCGACAAGCATCCTTCATTTGCCGAGGATAATCCGATGAGAGATTATGATGGAGACGGAATTCTCGACAGGGTGTACAGAGACAAGATCGTTACCGAAGATGAAGGCACAAAAACCGGAGTCTACCTGCTTTTTGGAAACGGAGAAGTTCTGACACTATCCGAAGATGTACAGGATATGGATTTCAGGACTGTTTCCGCAGACTTTTCCGGAGATGGGTTTAATGATATCTGCTTTGCAACATATACCGAAGAAGGACAGATAAACGAAGCATTATTCTTTGAGTATAACGAAGACAGATATATTCTGGCAGACATGCCGAAGACAGTCGGCGAAAGTGGAGTATTATCCAGATGATACTTAGCATTATAGTACCCGTATATAACATGGCATCCGATAATAAACTGTCTTTCTGTCTGGATTCACTGCTGAACCAGACGATAGATGATTATGAGATAATAGCCGTTGATGACTGCTCGACCGACGATTCGCTAAGGATCCTTAAGGAGTATGAATCCAAAAATCCCGGAAGGATCAAGGCACTTCACAGTGATGTCAATCACCATCAGGGCGGTGCAAAGAATATCGGGCTTAAGAAAGCTTCCGGTGACTGGATCGGGTTTATTGATGCAGATGACTGGATAAGCCCTGACATGTACGAAAAGCTAATAAAAAGAGCGCAACAGACAGGTGCAGATGTTGTCGGCTGCGATTACAGCTTTGTATATGAACATACCTATACCGTCGGAGATGAGATAATACCAAACAGCCGTGATGACCAGACGGGTGTTCTCGATCATGATAAAAAAGCAAGCCTTATCATGGACGGTGGAAGCCTTTGCGTCAAGATATTCAGACGTAAGACGATAATCGATAATGAGTTGTTTTTCCCCGAAGATATATTTTACGAAGATAATGCACTCGGTAACTCGTATCTTTTACTTTCAGACCGGTTCGAGTATGTAAAAGAGCCGCTGTATTACTATTATCAGCATGACACCTCAACGGTTCATTCTTTTTCGGAAAGAAGATGCCGCGACAGAATGGATTCCGGCCTTATCATGCTTGAAGAAGCAAAAAAGCACGGATACTTTGAGGAATTCCGAAAGGAAATAGAATATAAATTCACGCTGCTTTATTTTATAAACACGATCTTTACCTATATGCCGTGTGTCAGGCCGGTAAGGACTTCATTTATTAAGGAAATGTGCGACGGATTAAAAGCCGCTTTTCCCGATTTTGAAAACAACGGATACTACGTGGAAAAAACTCCGGAGGAAGAAAAGCGCCTTATAAAAATGGCGATGAGATCACCGCTTGGATTTATTATCTACTACAAGCTTCTTTGGGGATATCGTAACGCAAGAAAACGCTTAACAGGGAAATGATCATGAAAGACAGGATCTATGTCTGCCACACTTTTTATCATGCATATATAGCCACGGTAAAAGAGCTCAATCTGCCTGAATCCCAAAGAGGCAAGGCAACTCTTGTATTAAGCACCATGTCAAACGACTTTGGTTCATTACGTGAAAAGGCGTTAAAAAGCGGTCTTTTCGAAGATGTGCTGATGTTTGATGAGAAGGAAGATATATGTTTTCCGGAAGTGATGAAGTATCATGCTGACAAGGGAAACACATTTCTTAACCTGCTCCAGAGGATCAGATATACCAAGCTGCTTGGTAAAGCACAGGAAGAAAACATCCCTGTAGATTTTAAAGAGTACAAAGACATCTATGTTTTTTGTGATTCCGATCCTATCGGTTATTACCTGAATTATAAAAAGATACGTTACCATGCGGTCGAAGATGGGCTTGATACCATAAAGTACTGCGACGATGCTAGGTACGGAAACAGAGGCCATTTTAAACTTAAGGCATTCATGGCCAAATTAAACCTCATATTTATCGAGAACGGTTATTCCAAATACTGTATCGATATGGAGGTAAACGATATTTCGGCGCTTAAGTACAAGCTTCCGAATTACGTTGAAGCTCCAAGGGAAAAACTCTTTAAAGGGATACCGGATAAAGACAGGCACTATCTGATGGATATCTTCATGGATGATCCTGAAACATTGCTTGGTCAGTTAAGAAATATAGAACCCGGCAAAAAGAAGGTTATGATCCTTTCAGATCCCGTATGTGATTATGAGACCAGAAAAAAGATGATGCGGGATATCATAAACGAATATGCAAAAGACGCATCAGTTATGATAAAGCCACATCCAAGAGACGTGGTCGACTATAAAAACGAATTCAGGGATTGTATCATAATAAAGGGAAGGTTTCCCATGGAGATCCTTAATGAGATTCCCGAGTTTAAAGTGGACAGAGTCGTTTCGATACTCACGGTGGTCGATGCGATAGGCTTTGCCGATGAGAGGATCTTCCTCGGCGCGGATTTTATGGACAGATACGAAGATCCCGCCATACACAGACAGAACGAAGTGATCTGAAAGAGGCTTTTATGTACGATACCGAAAATGCCGGCAGGAGGATGTATGATCTTGCCGGAAAGTTATTTCCATATTTCCGTTCACTGACAGGAGCAGGTGTCAGAAAAACACTTGATGATCTGGAAAGTGCGATGGTACCCAAGCTTAATCGGTATGAGATCCCTACAGGTACTGAGGTGTTTGACTGGGTGATCCCCAAAGAGTGGGTCATCAGGGAAGCCTATATTGAAAATGAAAAGGGCGAAAAGATAATAGATGCCTCCGAAAACAACCTTCACGTTCTCGGATACTCGACACCCGTTGATGAATGGGTAAGCCTAGAAGAATTAAAAGAACATATATATACGGAACCCGGACAGCCCGATGTAATACCTTATGTCACATCGTATTACAAAGAAAGATTCGGATTTTGCATGAGTGATAACATGCTTCGGTCACTTCCTGAGGGGCGCTATCACATGTATATAGACAGCGAGCTCAAAGACGGAAGTCTTACGATAGCAGATGTGGTCATCCCCGGCAGACTTGATAAGGAGATATTCTTTTCAACATATTTCTGTCATCCGTCCATGGCGGATAATGAATGCTCCGGTCCTGCTCTTGCATGCGAACTCATAAACTATGTCTCATCATTGAAGGATCGAAAGTATACTTACAGATTTGCTTTTAATCCGGAGACGATCGGTGCGATAACATATCTCAGCATGGAAGGAAATCTTGAACATCTTAAAGAAAAGATGAAGGCCGGATTTGTACTTTCGTGCGTGGGTGATGACAAAGCATATTCCATGGTGGAGTCGCGCTATGCAGATACGGTAGCCGACAGGGTCCTTAAGAAGGCATTAACAGGCAGAGAAAACACAACGATATATGATTTCAGTGAGCGGGGATCAGACGAAAGACAGTATAATGCTCCGGGAGTTGAGCTTCCCGTTGTCTGCTTTTGCAGGTCGAAGTTTGGACTATTTCCCGAATATCATACATCCGATGATAATATGGATTTTGTATCTCCTTCGGGATTCCAGGGCAGTTTTGATGTCATGAAAAAAGTGATCGATACTTTTGAAAACAGCAGCTACTACAGGATGAACGTGCTTGGTGAACCACAGCTTGGGAAAAGAGGCCTCTATTCGACGATCTCAAGAAAAGGCATATATGATAAGATCATGGTTCAAAGAGATGTGATAGCCTACTGTGACGGAAAAAACAGTGTTGAAGATCTTGCTGAAAGGATAAATGTTCCAATAGAGCAGATAGAAGAGATAATAGAAGAGCTTTTAGACAACGGATTGCTTGATGAAGCCTGAACGGATGGAAACAAAATGGAACTTGATTATAAAAAACTGATCTCTAACGTAGGGATAAATAAAGGAGACATCATCGATGTGGCATCTGATATGGTCAGCATCATGATGTTCTGCCGAAAAAGAAAGATGGATTTTGATCCCGAAAAACTCATAGACGCCTTAAAGGAACTGGTTTCCGAAGAAGGAACCGTGATGATAAGGATGTTTAACTGGGATTTTTGTCACGGGACGGATTTTGACATAAGAACCACCCCCTCAAAGGTCGGTGCACTGGGTAACGTCGCACTTAAAAGAGATGATTTTGTAAGGACTGCTCATCCTTTGTATTCGTGGATGGTATGGGGTAAGGATGCATCGGCGCTTTCTTCAATGGATAACAAGTGTGCGTTCGGAAAAGATACTCCGTTTGATTATCTTTATAAAAACAATGCAAAGCAGCTTACAATCGGAAACACGGTAGCCGATGCATGTACGCAGATGCATCATGCAGAAGCAGTAGCTCACGTGATATACAGATATGAAAAAGAGTTTTCGGGAAGATACACCGATAAGGACGGAAACACCACGGACCGGACATACAGCATGTATGTAAGACCTTTAAACCTTCGTGTTGAAAATACCAATACGGATGAAGGATGGAGAAGACAGACTCTTTTAAAAAAAGGGATAATGAAAGAGTATATGTATGAAGATGCTCTTCGCTGCTCATCTATCTTGCTTCATGAAGTTACGGATTTCTTTGTGGATGATTTAAATAATAACGAGGGCAAATTCATAGTGGATGTTGAAGGCAAAAACGGATACGTTGCAGCCGGGATAGACGTAAACAAACTGGAATACTGACGGAGAACATATGAGATCAAACATAACATATTATCTTGATGATACCGCAAAAGAACATGGCAGCAAAGCAGCCTTTGTAGATCACAAAAAGACGGTCACTTTTAATATGCTAAGGACCGGTGCGCTAAGGATAGCCGAACAGCTTGTTAAAAAAGAGATCTTTAAAAGGCCTGTTGTTGTATATCTTGAAAAGGGAGCAGATGTTTTAACCTGCTTTATGGGCGCGGCATACAGTGTAAATTTTTACTCACCGATAGACGTGGAAATGCCTGCAGCCAGAGTAAACAAGATCCTTTCCGTTCTTGATCCTGCAATTGTAATAACTACAAAAGAATTAAAGAGCGGATTTGAAGAGTTTGAGTACAGCGGGGAATACCTGCTTATAGATGATGGGATATATGAAGAGAGCGGATTCGAAAAGATCGATACGGACCTTATCTTTGATCAAAGGAGCAACGGAATCGATACCGATCTTTTATATGTCCTTTTTACATCGGGATCGACCGGAGTTCCCAAAGGAGTAACGATAAACCACAGAGCTGTTATCGATTACATGGATTGGGTAACGGGAACGTTTGATATAACATATGAGGACAGTTTCGGAAACCAGGCTCCCTTTTATTTTGATAATTCAATCCTTGATATATACAGCACCATTAAGACAGGCGCCACATGTTACATTATCCCGAGAGAACTTTTCTCGCAGCCGGTACCTTTGCTTGAATACATAAAGGAAAACAGGATCAACACCATATTCTGGGTTCCTTCAGCTCTTATCGTTGTTGCAAAGCTAAAGGCTTTCAGGAATGTGGATCTTACCGGAACATTAAAAAGAGTTTTATTCTGCGGTGAGGTGATGCCGAATAAGCAGCTTAATATCTGGAGAAGCTTTCTTCCGGATGTTCTTTATGCCAATCTTTACGGCCCGACGGAAATTACCGATGCGTGCACATACTATATAGTAGATCGTGAATTTGCTGATGAGGAACCATTGCCGATAGGCATAGAAATGGCCAATACGGATATACTCATTTTAAATGACAAAGACGAGCTGGTGACCAAACCCGAAGAAGTAGGAGAACTTTGCGTACGCGGAACATCTCTTTCCATGGGATATTACAATAACCCCGAAAAGACCAGGGATGCATTTGTTCAAAATCCACTTAATCCGTATGTTCCCGAAACGATATACAGAACGGGAGACCTTGTTAAATATAATGAAAGACATGAAATAATCTATCTTTCACGAAAAGATTTCCAGATAAAGCATATGGGTCACAGGATTGAGCTTGGTGAGATAGAGACGGCTGTTTCTTCTCTTGAGGAAGTTACTTTGTGCTGCTGTCTTTATGACGAGGCAAGGCAAAAGATCGTGCTCTTTCTTGACGTTGATCTTGATAAGGCTTACATTAATGAGCGTATATCAAAACTTGTTCCGGAATACATGTTCCCGAATAAAGTGATATTTATGGAGACAATGCCGATCAATGCCAACGGAAAGATCGACAGGGTCAAGCTGAAGGAATATCTGTAGGATATAATAATAGATAAGGAAGAAGGATCTATGGAAGAGCGGATACTTAAGATCATAGAAGAGATAAACCCCGATGTGCTCAAGTACGAAGGAAACACCATGATGGAAGACGGAACCGTTGATTCGTTTGAAGTCATAGATATCGTTGCCGCACTTGAAGAAGAATTCGGGATAGAGATAGATGCCTCACTTGTAGTGGCTGAGAATTTTGCAAACAAAGAAGCTATCATTAAGATGATGGCAGGTTTGATCAAATAATGAGAACGATCGCGATAATCACCGCACGTGGCGGAAGTAAAAGAATACCGGGAAAGAACATAAAGGAATTCTGCGGACAACCGATGCTGGCTTATTCGATAAAGGCTGCTCTTGATTCGGGGATCTTTGATACTGTCATGGTTTCAACCGATGATGAAAAGATTTCCGACATAGCAAAAAAGTATGGAGCTGATGTTCCTTTTATGCGGAGTGAAAAGACATCGGATGATCATGCCACAACGACCGACGTACTTATCGAAGTTCTTGATGAGTACGAAAAGCGCGGTGAAAAATACGAGATGGCATGCTGCATTTATCCGACAGCTCCTTTCCTTAACGGAACAAGACTTAAGGAAGCATTCGAAACGCTTAACGGATCCGATGCTGATACGCTGGTTCCCGTTGTCGCTTTTTCCTATCCCCCGCAGAGAGCTCTCGTTATAGAAAATGAAAGGCTGATCTTTAAATATCCCGAGTATCTTGACTCGCGCTCGCAGGATCTTCAAAAGCATTATCATGATGCGGGACAGTTCTATATGTTCAGGACAGAAGCTTTTATAAAGAATAAAGATCTTCTGCTTGGAAATATCATTCCTATGGAATTAAGCGAAATGGAAGTTCAGGATATCGATAATGAAGTAGATTGGGAACTTGCGGAATTAAAATATCAGTTATTGAAAAAGAATTAAAAGATGGAAAAAATAAGGATCGAAGGCGAGAGGGTTTACCTTCGCTCAATTACATATGAAGATACCGATATGATAGTTGCCTGGAGAAATCAGGAAAATGTCATTCGCTACTT
>JAILCX010000057.1 GCA_024690205.1 Lachnospiraceae bacterium
TCCGCATCTGTTTACGTAGAAATGGATATTTCTCTGTTCGAAGTATGGAGTAACGGTCTCCCACACCTTCACCTCCGGGTGAAGCCTCTCAACCTCACACCACGCAGCATAACCTATGCCTTTGCTGTGCTCCTTCGGCGAAGTAAAGAGAATATCAAGATTTCCTTTTTTACCGTCCACAGTAATGATCACACCCCCAACAGGTCTGCCATCCAGCATGATACGATATGCCTCACCGGTATCTATAGACTTTTCTATCGTCTTACGTGAAATAATCTGCTCATCTTCTTCGAAGTGATCATCCCTGCACCCAAACTCTTCAAGCGCCCCAAAGTTAAACGCTTCCTGATTGTCCAATATAAATTGTTCTCTGTCACTATCCTTTAATGGGATTAGTTTTATATTATTCATAGTCCACCTTAATCGATAAAACTGTAAGTTAATGTTTTCATCATTATATATTATTGGGTGCCATTTATCAAGCATCCAAACACCTCTATTTCAGCCTTTCCAGTCCTCTTTCTATCCAAACCAGTATGTTTGCAGACAGGATAAGAAAGATTATTCCCAGACTTGCTAAACCCGCAAAAACACTAACCTGAAGCCACTGTTGCTTTACGACTGCCAGTATGGCAAGGATTGCCAGGAATAGGAACCCTACTCCTTCAACCCAGCACTCCGCCTTGATGATCACATTAATCAGCCGGCTTAATATGGTCAGAACTATTATGAATAAAAATATAACTATCTTTTTTACTATCCTCATTTACTCGCCTCTTTCCTTTTTCTACTCCCGCCAAACATGTTCGATCAATTTCGGCTTTGAGCGCTAGTTTTTCTTGGCTCAGTTCTTGCTCATTACGAAGCCTTTTAATTCTTTATCCTCCTTCTTCAATTATCTTTTGCGTTACTTATAAGTCAACGAACTATGAGTAACACCCTCCATATACAAAAAAACCAGTGATTGATTCACTGGTTTTAGTCAACTTTCTGTCATTTTTCAATAACTAGGTGTATATTGGGTGTGGTTTCGTCTCTCCAACACCTATCAGTACCTTGCTTTTACACCATTTTCTCAGCTTAAGGTTTTAAGCGTCGGGAACAACAATACATCCCTTATCGCGGGGCTGTTTGTAAGCAGCATCGTAAGTCTGTCTATTCCGTAGCCGATACCTCCGGTAGGGGCCATGCCGACCTCAAGGGCATTAAGGAAGTCCTCATCGGTGTGCTCGGCTTCTTCATCGCCTGCTGCCGCATTGGCATCCTGCAGAGCGAAACGCTCTCTTTGATCGATCGGATCATTAAGCTCTGAATAAGCATTACACATTTCCCATCCGTTTATGAAAAGCTCAAAGCGCTCTACCTTTGAAGGATCATCGGGTTTTTTCTTAGTCAAAGGCGATATTTCTATCGGGTGATCCATGATAAATGTAGGCTGAACCATCTTATCCTCACAGAACTCTTCAAAGAAGAGATTGAGGATATGACCCTTGGTGTGGAAGTCTTCGAACTCGATATGATGTTCCTTTGCAAGCTTCTTAGCGGCTTCTGTATCAGGAACCTGGGCAGGATCATCAAAGTCGATACCTGAATACTTTTTAACAGCTTCGGTCATCGTCAATCTTTCAAAAGGCTTTCCGAAATCAAGTTCAATATCACCGTACTTAAAGGTGGTCGTACCCAGTACTTCCTTAGCCACATGACGGAACATGTTTTCCGTAAGATCCATCATTCCGTAATAGTCGGTATATGCCTGGTAAAGCTCCATAAGAGTGAACTCAGGGTTATGTCTGGTGTCAAGGCCTTCATTACGGAATACTCTTCCGATCTCGTATACTCTCTCAAGTCCTCCGACTATAAGTCTCTTTAAGTAAAGCTCAAGTGAGATGCGAAGCTTGAGATCTTCATCGAGTGCATTAAAGTGTGTCTCGAAAGGTCTAGCAGCAGCTCCGCCGGGATTAGCAACAAGCATCGGAGTTTCAACCTCCATGAATCCCTGATCGTCAAGATAACGGCGGATTGAGCTGATGATCTTTGATCTTTTGATAAATGTATCTTTTGCTTCCTCATTCATGATGAGGTCAACATATCTTTGACGATATCTGATATCCGTGTTCGTGAGTCCGTGATATTTCTCGGGAAGTATCTGAAGGGACTTGCTAAGAAGGGTTATCTTTTCGGCGTGGATTGAGATCTCTCCCATCATAGTGCGGAAAACATATCCCTCGATACCAACGATATCACCGACATCGTATTTCTTAAAATCCGAATATGATTCTTCACCTATCGCATCACGGGCAACATATACCTGGATGTTTCCGGGCTTATCCTGAACGTTACAGAAGGAAGCCTTACCCATGACACGCTTTGACATCATACGTCCGGCGATACTTACATGGATGGGGTTTGCATCCATGATGGCGCGCTTTTCGTTGTAGTCGTTCTTCTTTGCTTCCTTTGCAGCTTCCTCATCCATACCGTCGGTATTGATCTCGGCCCTTCCTGCAAGGAGCTTTTCCTCAAGAGCGGTGTACTCTTCCTTTGCATCGGTTGAATGATGGGTCTGGTTGTACTTGGTGATCACAAAAGGATCCTTGCCCGCATCCTGGAGATTCTTAAGCTTTTCACGGCGTACTTTAAGAAGCTGGTTGATATCCTGAACCTGCTCCTGCTTACCGTTATTTTGATTGTTCTGCTTTTCGTTCTTTGTATTTTCTGACATAAAAACTAGTTTGCTTTCTGGATTTCCAAAACTTTATATTTAATGACGCCTGCAGGAGTTTCTACTGAAACTGTATCTTTTACTTTCTTTCCGAGGAGAGCTCTTCCAACGGGAGATTCGTTTGAGATCTTTCCCTTAAGGGAATTTGCCTCGGTCGAACCAACGACCTTGTACTCAAGATCTTCCTTCATCTCGATATCGCGGATCTTTACGCGGCATCCGACACTTACTACTGTTGTGTCGATCTCATCCTCGTCTACAACCTCGACATTCTTAAGGATCTTTTCGATCTGCTCGATCCTTGCTTCGATGTCGCGCTGCTCGTCCATTGCTGCATCGTACTCGGCATTTTCGGAAAGGTCACCCTGTTCCCTGGCCTCCTTGATCTTTTGAGCAACCTCACGACGTCTTATTACTTTAAGCTCATGAAGTTCGTCTTCGTATTCCTGAAGACCTTTGTAGGTAATGATATTTTTTTGTTCCTGCTGCATCTTTGTACCCTTCTTTCTTATAATAGGCCTAACGGCCGTTACTAGTGTACCCATTCTCCCCTATATTGTCAAGGAATTTAAGGAGTTCCTCGTAGGTCTCGATAAGATTTACATCCCTTCTCATGGCCGCCGAATTTTGAAGTCCCGCCGTATAATATCCGACGTGTCTTCTCATTTCCCTGACTGCGATATACTCTCCCTTTACTTTAACGAGCATTCCGGCATGTTCTTTTATTACGGATATAAGCTCCTTGAGGCCCGGCCTTTCCATAGGGACACCGTTTTCAAGATAGTAGGGGATCTCTTTAAATATCCACGGGTTTCCTCTTGCGGCGCGTCCTATCATGAAACCGTCAACACCCGTTTCTTCAAGCATCTTTTTGGCAGAAGGTCCGTCCGTGATATCCCCGTTTCCTATAACGGGTATAGAAACAGCCTCTTTTACTTGGGCGATTATCTCCCAATCGGCTTTTCCTTCATAGTACTGCTGCCTCGTTCTTCCATGAACTGTTATGGCCGCAGCTCCTGAATCTTCCGCTATTTTTGCTATTTCAACAGCATTCACATGCTCATGGTCAAAGCCTTTTCTTATCTTTACCGTGAGCGGCTTTTTTATGGCTTTGGCAGTCTTTGTTATGATCTCGCGTACAAGCTTCGGATCCTTCATAAGGGCACTGCCTTCACCGTTATTCACTATCTTGGGTACCGGACAGCC
>JAILCX010000065.1 GCA_024690205.1 Lachnospiraceae bacterium
TAAGATACTCGATCATGTCTCATTTAACGTAGGGCATGATGACAAGATAGCTTTTGTCGGCGGAAACGAGCAGGCAAAGTCAACCCTCTTTAAGATCCTTGCCGGCGAACTTGAGCCCGACGAAGGAACATATAAGTGGGGTGTTACGACTTCTCTTGCCTACTTCCCCAAGGATTCCGGCAAAGAATTCGATAACGATTACACGATAACCGACTGGCTCACAGGCTACTCTCCCGTCAAGGATATAACCTATGTAAGAGGCTTCCTAGGAAGAATGCTCTTTGCAGGTGATGACGGAGTTAAAAAAGTAAAGGTATTATCCGGAGGAGAAAAAGTCCGTTGTCTTCTTTCTAAGATGATGATCTCCGGTGCCAACTGCCTGATATTCGACGAGCCCACGAACCACCTTGATATGGAAGCGATATCTTCCCTTAACACGGGAATGATCAAATTCCCCGGTGTCATCCTCTTTTCATGCCGTGACCATCAGTGTGTGGAAACAACGGCTAACAGGATCATCGAATTTCTTCCCGACGGCGGTATGATCGACAAGATCACTACTTACGACGAGTATCTTGCATCCGACGAGATGGCCCGTAAGAGAACAATCTATACCAAGACGGAAGATGACGAGGATTAATGAAGACCGTAGACCTTCATACACATTCAACTGCATCAGACGGAACTTTAAGTCCTTCGGAACTTGTGGAATATGCCGCTTCCAAAGGGCTTTTAGCAATAGCTTTAACTGACCATGATACCGTATCCGGGCTTGATGAAGCTTTAAAAAAGGCCGAAGAACTTAGAGCAAACGGGATCGACTTTGAACTCATCCCGGGTATCGAGCTTTCAAGTGCCTATGAAGGAAAAGAGATCCATATAGTCGGCCTTTATATAGATCATAACAGTGATTATTTAAAAAGCAGGCTCGCTCATTTTGTGATAAACAGACAAAAGCGGAACGAACAGTTATGTAAACTACTTGTCCAAAAGGGAATGCCTGTAACTCTTGAAGAACTTAACGAAGAGTTTGGAAACAGCGTTATCACAAGAGCCCATTATGCCAAGCTCCTTATGAAAAAGGGGTATGTATCTTCCGTCAAGGAAGGTTTTGACAGATACCTTGGCGACGATAAGCCCTGCTTTGTAAAAAGAAGAAAGATAACTCCGATGAGAGCCGTTGAGATAATTAGAAAAAGCGGCGGTTTTCCTGTCTTTGCCCACCCCGTCCTTGCGGGAATGTCTAAGTCGCGTCTTGATGAACTTACCGCACGTCTTAAAGCAAGCGGGCTTTGCGGTATCGAAGCGATCTACGGAACCTATGATCCGTCTGATGAACGGGACATAAGGGCTCTTGCTCAAAAATATGACCTTGCCATAAGCGGCGGATCTGATTTCCACGGACAGAACAAGGCACATATAGAGATAGGCATCGGGACCGGAAAGATGTTCATGCCAAGCGAACATCTTGATAATATTAAATCAATATATAACTTATTATCTCCAAAAGCATCCGATTTCCGTCTCCCCAAGATCCTCTTTACCGATCTTGACGGAACACTGCTTGATTCAAATAAGAACATTTCGGAATATACTTTCAGTGTCTTAAAGGAATGGACCAAAGCCGGTCATTATATAGCATTAAGCTCCGGCCGCGATATAAATTCCGTCAAAGACGTATACCATCATATAGGTCTTGACAGTCTTGATAACGTATTTGTCATAGGATATAACGGCGGCGAGATAAGGGAGTGCAGAACAAATAAGTGCCTTTATAAGAATCCTCTCAATATTGAAGATGTCCGCTATATAAGAGACAAGGCAACCGAAGCCGGGATCTATATACAGACATATTCGGACACACATATCATCGCACCTGCCGAAACTCCGGAGCTGGAATTCTATACACGCGTTATCAAAACGCCCGTTATGATAAGCGGAGATATCACCGAACCTTTAACCGAAGGCCCCTGCAAATGTCTTTGCATAGATCTTAACGGAAGATCAAGACTTCAGGAATTCATCGATTCGCTTTCGGGATATTGTAAAGAACACGGCATCACCATGATGTTCTCAAGCGATAAATACCTTGAGGTAATTCCCTCTTCTTCCGGAAAAGGAGCTGCAGTTCACGAGTTATGTAAACTGCTTGATATTCCCAACCTCATCTCCGTCTCAGCAGGTGATGAAGATAACGATGTATCAATGCTCGAAGCAACTGATGTTGCCATTGCCATGGACAACGCATCCAATCTTGCAAAAAACGCTTCAACCACGATTTCGGACGGTGATAATGATCACGACGGATTGGCCAGAACTCTTGCAGATATGATCTGATTATAGTATAATATATTCGGTACTTAGGTACTAGTATGCGTCTACGGGGAATTAGTTTTGTCGGATACGCCTAAAAACAAATTTCAAATTCTCAAAGATATGTGGACGGGTAATTATTTCCCGAGTGAAGAGCAGAAGTATAAGGTCATCTACTTTGCTTTGGGATTGATCCATATTTTACTCGTAATATATTTCTTTTTGATCGGATACGGTATTATCGCTGTATATAATATCTTTTCAGCAATTTATTATTTTACAGCAGCTGCCGCTATGAGAAATACCAATGATTACTTTGGTATATTTTTTGGTGCTTTCATTGAAATACTGATCTTCTCTGCAGGTATTTCGCTTCTTTGCGGATGGCAGTTCGGATTCGGGCTTTATATGGTCGCTTTGGGATCCGTTTCTTTCTTTGTCTGCTATACCTCAACATCCAACAAAAAGCACAATCTTACGCTTCCGACACTCTTTACGGCGCTTACACTTGTGTTTTTCATTATTACCAAGCAGATGTGCGATCATCTGGGTCCCGTATATCCCCGGAATGTATCCCAGGTTTATATTACTATAGCTTATAATTTCAACGTTGCCGTAACGTTCTTATCGGTATTTACATTTGCTATATTCTTCTCTCTTGATATAGGCAAAAAGGAAAAAGAACTCGAAAAGCAGAATATCGCGCTTGCCGATATTTCATCCATCGATCCTCTTACTAAGCTCTATAACCGCCGTAAGATGGACGGCTTCCTTGACGAAGCTGTATCAAGGGTCAAAAAGACCGGCGATCTTTTCACCGTAACCATAGGCGATATCGATAACTTCAAGATGGTAAACGATATACACGGACATAACGTCGGTGATGAGATCCTTATGCTTGTTTCAAAGACGATGAAAGAAAACCTCCCCGAGGACGCAACGCTTTGCAGATGGGGCGGTGAAGAATTCCTTATCCTCATAAATAAACCTGAGATAGATACCATTCCCATCATTGAGGCTGTAAGGTATGCCGTATCCCAGGTTTCCGTAGATGTTCAAAAACCAAACGGTACCATAGAACTTGGTGTCACCATGACCTTTGGTGTTCATCAGTATGTGCACGGCTTCAACATTGAAAAAGTTATCTCGCTGGCCGATGAAAATTTGTATTACGGAAAATCAAACGGAAAGAACAGAGTCGTTCATTCAAAGACTCCGAAATGATCAGTTCTCTACTGAAAGAAGTATTCTGTCGTTATCGAGTTTTTTACCCGCGTTTATCTTAAACCGCTCCATGAGATTCTCAACGCTTAAGTTTTCGCGCTCTTTACCCTCAACATCATAAACGATACGTCCGTCATCCATCATTATGGTACGGTTACCCATATCGAGTGCATTCTGCATGTTATGGGTTACCATGAGCGTCGTTATCCTGTTTTCGGATACTATCTCATTTGTAATCTTTAATACCTTTTGGGCTGTTGCAGGGTCTAGTGCCGCCGTATGCTCGTCAAGCAAAAGGAGCTTTGGCGGATTTATGGTAGCCATCAAAAGTGTAAGCGCCTGTCTTTGGCCTCCGGATAAAAGTCCCACGGGATTGGTCATACGGTCCTCAAGACCTATCTCAAGTCTTGAAAGCTGTTCCCTGAACTTCTTTCTGTCTTTGGATGTCATGTGCGACAGCCACCCGCCCGTACCTGCAGCAAGAGCAAGGTTTTCTTCGATGGTCATACCGGGTGCGCTTCCGCGCATGGGGTCCTGGTAGAGCCTTCCTATCTGTCTGGCCCTGACATGCTGGGGCTGTAAAGAAATATCCTTTCCTCCAAGCTCTATAACGCCGCTGTCAGTAAGGAAATCTCCACATATGGCATTAAACAGGGTCGATTTGCCTGCCCCGTTAGAACCGATGACGGTTGCAAAATCGCCGGGCTTTAAGTGCAAAGAAAGGTTTGAAATGGCTTTTTTTTCATTAACGGTACCGGGATGAAAGGTTTTGGAGATATTAACTATATTAAGCATCCTTCTCCTCCGTTTTCTTTAATCTTTTGGCGTCCATGTACCGCTTTATCGTAGGCCACTGTTTCTTAAGATAAGGGATCGAAATCGCAAGTATAACGATTATTGATGACACAAGCTTTAACATGAAAGCCGGCATGTGGAATCTTAATGCTATCGTATATACAAGCCTGAAGATGATCGCACCCAGAACGACTCCTACAGCTCTTAAAAGAATCGAGCCCTTTCCAAGGACTGCTCCACCAATAAGAAGCGATGCAAGGGCAACAGTCAGCATACCGGTTCCTATGTTTATATCTACGGATTTTTGCGACTGTGCAAGAAGGCAGCCTGAAAGACCGGTAAATGCGTTTGATACGCAAAGTCCTACAGTCGTTGTAAATGCAGGGTCGATCGATGAAGATTTTACCATGTCGGGATTGTTTCCCGTTGCTCTTATCGCTTTACCGAGCCTCGTATTTAAAAATGCCGTAAGAAAAACCACGATGAGAGTTACCGCGATAAGGGAAACGAATAGAATGCTGTAATCCGTTAACGATACACCCTTAAGGAGCGATTTCATCTTTGTAAAGACGGTTTCCGTCTTATTCATGTTAAGAAGTGAAGATCCGCCCATAATGGCTATATTAACGGAATAAAGGCCGGTATTGACTATAATACCGGCTAATAAGCTGTCGATACCCATCCTCGTCTGCAAAAGGGCCGTAATAAAGCCCGAGCACATACCTGCAGCCATGGCCGCAAATATCGAAAGATAGGGATGACCTGAAATTGCGACAACTGCTCCCACGGCGGCTCCCAAAGTAAAGCAGCCATCCGTGGAAAGGTCGCATACATTAAGCATGGAATAACTCAGAAACAGTGCAAGCACCGTAAGTGAGCATATCAATCCTAATTCAAGGGCAGTCTGCCCGAGTGTAAGTGCGATAGACAATTAACTATCCTCTTTTAAATCATTCAAAACTTTCAGCAGTTGTGATCTCCTGAACCTTTGTGCAGAAAGGTGTGATAGCACTCTTTACAGTCTCAAAATCAAGACCTATTGCTTCACATGTTTCAGTATTAACCGTTGCAGTTCCGTTGTCAAATGTCCTTACGGCAGTGCTTGCAGGATCCGAGCCGTTAACGAGCAGTTCTGCAATCATATCAGCTGTTTCAAGACCGAGGTTTGCATAGTCAACGCCGTAACCTAAGAAAGCTCCGTTAAGGGCAAATGAATCGGCTCCCGTGTAGTGAGGGATTCCTGCTTCGGCAAGTGTTTCATAAATTGAAAGCTCTGCAGTCATTATGGTGTTATCGGTAGGAGTAAATACTGCCTCAACTCCGTCAGCTACCATCGCCTGAGCTGCAAGAAGAACTTCGTCGTTTGTTGTTCCCGTGTGTTCTACGTATTCGATTCCCTTACCGTCAAGATACTCTTTTGCGGAAGCAATAGCTGCTGTAGAAGCATCCTGACCGAGGTCATAAAGAAGACCGACCTTTTTGATATCAGGGTTAACTGCCGTGATAAGGTTCATGATAGCTGCTGTATCAAGAGCATCACTTGTTCCGGTAACGTTTGATCCGGGAGCATCCATAGACTCAACAAGGCCTGTCCCCAAGGGGTCAGATACAGCTGCGAATACTACGGGAATACCGTTTTCCTCTGTTGCTGCCTGCATAGCCATTGCAACGGGTGTTGCAACACCTACCATGAGGTCAACCTGGTCAGCCTCGAAGTTAGAGATGATCTGGTTCATAACTGCCGCATCAGCGTTACAGTTATCCAAAGATACGGCAAATTCAACGCCGTACTTATCTCCTGCTTCCTTAAGACCTGCTTCGATGTTCTCTACTATCTGGTTTAATGAAGCATCATCAACGTAGTTACAGATACCTACTTTGTAGACTTTCTTTTCGGTATCGGTATTTTCTGTTTCAGCACTGGTGCTTTCAGCTTCTTCTACATTGGTTTCGGGTGCACTCTGTACGGGTGCTTCGGCATTTTGCACACCGCATCCGGTAAGTGCAAAAACCATTGTCATCGCCGCTGATAATGCAAGGGCGATAAAGCTCTTTGTTCTTTTCATAATTTTCTCCTCCCGGATCAAAAGATCCTTAACTATATCAGTTCAACATCATACGGTCATTGGCGAATTCTCCGCCGCTGACTTCTTCGAATTTAGCAAGAAGATCCTTGACGTGAAGTCCTTTCTTTTCTTCCCCTTTTACGTCGTATATGATGTGTCCCTCATGCATCATGATAAGCCTGTTTCCGTGTGCAATCGCATCTTTCATATTGTGTGTGATCATGACGGTCGTAAGCTGGTCTTTTTGAACTATCCTCTCGGTAGCTTCAAGCACCTTTGCGGCGGTCTTAGGATCAAGGGCTGCCGTATGCTCGTCAAGAAGCAGTATCTTGGGCTTTTTCAATGTAGCCATCAAAAGCGTGAGCGCCTGTCTCTGACCTCCCGACAAAAGACCTACTTTGGCAGTAAGCCTGTCTTCAAGACCAAGTTCAAGTATCTTTAGCTTTTCACGATATTCATCACGCTCTGCTGATGTTATACCGATCCTTAAGCCTCTTATCTTTCCTCTTCTCTGGGCAAGAGCCAGGTTTTCTTCTATCTGCATTCCTGCTGCAGTACCCGTCATGGGATCCTGGAAAACCCTTCCAAGAAAGCTTGCTCTTTTATACTCGGCAAGTTTGGTAACGTCCTGTCCGTCGATTATGATATTTCCGCTGTCCACAAACCATGTGCCGGCTATAGCGTTTAACATTGTCGATTTGCCGGCACCGTTACCTCCGATGACTGTTACAAAGTCACCGGGCAAAAGGTGAAGGTTTATCCCGTCAAGGGCAACCTTTTCATTTACGGTATCGGGATTGAATGTTTTGTGCAGATCCTTAAGTTCAAGCATTCGGAGCACCCCCTTTCCTTTTCGCGTTAAGATGGGGGATAGCCAGGAATACCGCAACGATCACCGCAGATATGAGCTTAAGATCGTTAGCGTTAAGACCAAGCCACAAAACAACCTGTAATACAAGATAATAGATCACTCCGCCAAGAGCTACGAACATGAGCTTGAATGCGAAATTGCTCTGGATCTTTCCGAATATAACTTCGGCGATGATCACTGCGGCAAGTCCAATAACGATTGCGCCACGTCCCGCGTTGATATCGGCAAAGCCCTGGTATTGGGCATAAAGTCCGCTTGCAAATGCAACAATGCCGTTGCTGAGCATAAGTCCCAGGATCTTTGTAACGTCGGTATTTATTCCCTGAGCTCTTGACATATTGGGATTTGAACCGGTAGCTCTTATCGCTGATCCTATTTCCGTTCCGAAGAACCAGTAAAGTATCGTTATAAGGATAAGGAGCAATACGGCTACGATAAGGATCGTGTTTTTGTATACCGGGACGTTCTTTATATATCTTAACGATATGAGAAGGTCATACTTATCAACGTTGATCGCCTGATTGGCTTTGTTATCCATTATTCTGAGATTTATGGAATAAAGGCCAAGCTGCGACAGGATACCGGCAAGTATCGCCGGTATGCCGAGTGTCGTATGAAGCACTCCCGTAACCAGTCCTGCAAGAACTCCGGCCAGGAAGGCAACTAAAAGTGAAATACCGACAGGGTACCCTTTTAACATCATCATGATGCAGACAGCCCCTCCCGTACACATCGTACCGTCCACGGTAAGATCTGCCAGATCCAGCAGTTTATAGGTGATATACACACCTATCGCCATTATTCCCCATATAAGTCCCTGCGCTGCCGCACCGGGCAGAGCGGTAATGAGATTCAAAATATCCAATGACGGATCCTCCGACTATTCCTCGATGGCTTCGTAACCCTCGGGAACTGTGATATTCAATGCTTCACATCTTGAAGCAACATACTTCTTTGTTACATTGGGTGCATATTTAACATCCATAGTTGATACATCAGCACCGTTAACAAGTACTTCATAAGCCATAAGACCTGTCTGGTATCCGAGATCATAGTAGCTTATTGAAAGAGTAGCAACTCCGCATCCTGCACAGATTCCCTCTTCTCCGGTTACTACTGGGATGTTTGCAGGTGCACAGATATTGTTGATGACCTCTGTAGCGGAAGCGGCTGTATTATCAGTGGGGATGTAAAGAACATCTACCTTTGAAACGGCATTCGTGCAGACAGAAGCTATATCGTTAGAGTCCGCAAAAGCAAACTCTTCGCAAGTATAACCAAGCTTTGTAAGCTCTTCGTTAACAACATTTATCTGATAAACCGAGTTGGGTTCGCCTGAGCAGTAAAGAAGTCCTACGTTCTTTGCATCAGGGAAGAGCTCTTTAAGTAAAGCCGCCTGATCTGCCAAAGGAGCAAGATCCGAAGTGCCCGAAACGTTGATGCCTGTCTTTCCTGACCAGTTGTCGATCTGGAGAGCCGTAGCATAGTCGGTAACCGATGTTCCGAGGATCGGGATCTCGTTTGTAGCTGCAGCAGCTGCCTGTAAAGGTGCCGTAGCATTGGCAAGTATAAGATCCACGTTTGATGATACGAACTGGTTGGCGATCGTAGCACATGTAGCCGAATCACCTGAAGCATTCTGCTCATCAAAAGTTACCTTGTCACCCAGTTTTTCCGTAAGTGCATCTTTAAATCCGTTTGTAGCAGCATCAAGTGCTTCGTGCTGAACAAGCTGGCAGATGCCGACGTTGTAGGTCTTTCCGTCTTCAGCGGAAGTTTCTGTGCTAGCATTTGAATTACTCTCATTTGTGGAAGCAGCGGATGAATTTCCGCAACCTGAAAGCATGCCGGCAGTTAGGACTGCAGCAAGTGCAAGTGATAAAATCTTTTTTTTCATAAATGTTCTCCTCTCTTACAACATACAAAAGCCCCGTTTATACGGTTTTTTTGTATCAACGAACATTAAACCATACTCCGGGGCTTTTTTCAAGATTATATAACTTCTTATTTATATGTATTATCGGCTTTTTCTTCGGTCGAGTTTCATGTGGAGCTCTTTTTTGATCTCGTACATGTTATTATCAGCTTCTCTGATGTATTCCTGAAGGGATGTATCCGGCCTTGATTGGGGCTTCGTTACGACATATCCTATGCTGACGGATATCTCATATGGATTTTTCTTATTTTCGTTTACCTTTTGAAGATATGCAAGGATCGAGCTCTTTGTATCCGCTGCCTTTTGCTCGTCGCAGTCGGGAGCTATTATGAGGAACTCATCCCCTCCGAAGCGCACGGCTATTGCATCGCTTTCAATATTTGCATTTATTGCAGAGACCACGGTCAGTATCGCATTATCACCGTGGAGATGGCCGAACTTGTCGTTAATGCGTTTCATGTAGTTAATATCAACGAACATTACCATGACCTTTGAATTACGCGAAAGACTCTCTTCATATAATGGAAGGGCCTTTCCTTCATAACCGAACCTGTTATACAGTCCGGTCATCTGGTCGCGGTCATAGAGCATCTTAAGCCTTAAGTTTATCCTCATCGTACGGATGGACTGCTGGAGTTTTTCCATATAGGGATAAAGCATTTCCTGAGTGATAAGATAAGGGAAATCCGTAAGCACCACATATCCGTAGTTGTTTTCGAAGATATGCATCGGCATGAAGAAATAAACGTGCTGTTCACCTTTGTTTTTGACGTATCCCGGAACGATCCTGTGTTTATTGACCTCAAGTCCGCTTACTATCTTTCCGTTCTTTAGCGTAACGACTTCCTCGATACCGCATGCATCACCTTTTTTCCATAATTCCTCTTCGCTGACCATAACGTCGGCGAAGAATTCCTCGTTAACGCAGATGTAAAAACCATCACCCTCAAACTGGTGGTTCCTTGAATAATGATCGCAGAGTGTTTCCTTAAGGACATCGTAATTTGGCATATCCGTAAGATACTGCCTCATCACTCTTTCGTTCTGCTCAAGAAGGCTGGCATCCGAATGGCGCTTAAAAGCATGTCTGCAATAAAGTATCCTTGCTCCCTCGAAGTCCTCATCTCCTTTGCATCCGCAGCTTTCACCGCAGTTAAAGCTTGAACTTACGAGAGCCTTTTTGGTTTTGTTTCCTGTTTTTATCTCATCAAATATGATCTCGCATGCCTTATAGGCTATCTTTTTGAAATTCTGTCCGACCGATGAAAGCGCAGGATAGAAAATCTTTCCTTCGCGACTGTTGTCAAAGCCCGTAACGATAATGTCCTGAGGGGAGAGTATTCCATGCGTTTCAAGCTGGGAACACGCAGCCATCGCCATTATGTCATTTGCACATATTATCGCATCGGGGAGCTTGCCCGATTCAACTATCCTGTCTATCAGCAGCGCAGTATATCTGTTAGTCCATTTACCGTATCCGAAATCATCATCCGTAAATGACAGTCCGTGAGCTTCAAATGTTTCGCGTGTCACGCGCAGTCTTTCGATGCTGTCCACATGATCGGGAGTTCCGCCTATGAAGAATGCCTTTTTTACGCCGTGATTTACAATAAGGTGTTCGACCAGCTCCTTCATACCTTCTTCATTGCTCCCACATACGGAATGTATCCCATCCATCTCCATCCCTATGCTGACAACGGGTACTCCTTTATCCTTTACCCTGTTGCAGACAGCGATGGCCGTTTCAACGGAGTTAAGTGCGGTCGAAAGGACTATAACTCCGTCATAATCCTCGGGATCCATGAGCTCGTAGATGTTAAGCTCACCCTGCATCAGTGTCACATGCTCACTGTATGAAGCAAAGCTTAAGAAAACAAAGACGTCAAAGTCTTCCTTTGATGCATATTCCTTTATTCCGTTTATTGCCTCAAGGAGAGAATCGTAATTCCACCCGTTGGCACATACCGCTATCTTTTTCTTCATGTATCATTCCTTACATGATCTGTTATCTTACTCTTATATCCGTTATCGCTACCTGATCACCCGTTATCGCCACATAAAGATCTTCATTCTCATCAGGCACGGTCGTGATGTTTTCAATGTATATTCCCATCTTTTCGGTGACGATCGATACTCTGTTGCCACGTTTCCTGACTTCGACCTTAAACTCCATTCCGGCTCTGTTTGCTTCCTGCCATTTGCCCCAGCCGGGGAAAAGGTCGCTTTTCTTTAAGATGAAACGGTTTTTTGAATACTCATTTTCGATATCACTTTCGCCGTTTGTCTTTATCATGCCATATTCTCTGTAATCCTCACCCTTTACCTTTCCGTCATTGGAGTGGAAAAGAACTATGTAAGGACAATGCCAAACCATGTTGGCAGAAGGAAGGCTCATGCTGTGGAAGTCGATCCTGACTCTGTCCCTTACGGGTATTCCAAGAGAGGCTTCGGACCTCCAGCGGTCAACCTGAACATTCGGGATATCCGATTCCATACGTTCAATATAACTTGTTTCTTCGGCAATACGGGGTATATCCCCTTTATGTACCTGCTCTCCGGTTTCCTCTACTTTGATATTGAGGATATGGCAGTTTTCACCCGTAATACCTATATAAGCCGACTTTGTCTTATCGGGAAGGGCGATTATGGCATCAACGGAAGATATGCTGCTCTCCATCCTTATCTTCATGTGATCTTCAAAATGAGAAGCAAAGATCACATACTCACCCTCAGGCATTTCCACGGGATCCCCGGTTTCAACCTTCATGTTCTTTGCATTAACCAAAACACTGTGACCGTCAAACCACATCTCTGCATAGTTAAGGAATTTAAGTGTATTTATTGTTTTTTTATCCAAATGGACTTTTCTGTCAAAGGCATCGAATACCACGATGGAAGGGTAGCTGAATATTTCCTCTACATCCTGCAATCTTTCGCATTTGAAACTTATCTTCTTTATCCTGTCGGTTATCTCCACACCGGTGGTTACATTATCCATGTAATCACCGCACTTTATTTCTTCCTCGCAGGAATAATCAACTTCCATGGAATTGCTGTTTGTAAGGGAATCCATGAGCTTGACCATGATATCGGCGATCTCCGGATCATACAAAGTACCGGCGTTTTTAACAAGTTCTTCTCTTACGATGGCGGTAGGATAAGAATTGGCCGTCCTGTGTGGACTCATCATGTCATCATAGGCTCTTGCAACACAGATTATCCTTGAAATAAGAGGTATCTCCTCACCCTTTAATCCGTCGGGATAACCTGTTCCGTTATAGTTTTCGTTTACATGTTTTGCAATGTCACTAAGCTGGGGATATTCCGTGATATCGGAAAGCATCTCGGCGCTTATCTGAGGCCTTTTTATGATGAGATCCTTTTCTTTATCCGTAAGGTCCTCTTCTTTACCCACCATTTCATCGGGGAAAGTAATAACACCCACATCGTGAAGAAGAGCCGAATAATATACATCCTCGCACTCTATTTCGTTCATGCCTTTTTCGATCGCGATCTTTTTGGCAATATTCGCGATCCTTAAAGCTCTGCCTTTTGAAAACTCATCTCTTCTTTCAACGGCCTTAACAAAGAGATTTGCAGTCTGATCAAAAAGACGGATGACACTGTTTTGCTCTTCCTTTATTCCTTCCATCTCAAGGGCATGGACGCGCTCAACCTCATCGTTTATATCAAGATAGGTAAAGACGTACATAAGGACAAAGGCAATGACCATTGCCATATTGACCAGAGAAAGGCCGTAGGCAAAGACCTGGATTATGGCCGCAATAATAGGGAAAAGGATATAAATTTCAAGAGAGAGCCTAATAAAACGGCTTATCCTTTTCCTGAACTGTAAAATAACGCTAAGCTGAACAAGGGGAATGATAACGGGAACTATATAGGCTATCATAAATCCCGGTCCCCTGTGATATTTACTTGCTTCATCTATATAAAAATATACGCCGGTCAAACTAAATATTGCAGCAATAGGTATGTCGATGAGCGAAACAAAGCCGCATATCTTTAACCTTAAAGGACCCTTATCGGTTATGCCGTTTCCAAGGAAAAGATCAAGGATGTACTTGTTAAACTCAAACACCATGGTGACTGTAAGGACAAAGACCATGAAGTTTGAAAGCCTTACGTTAAAGGCACCCTTTGGAGAAACATCTCCCGAATAGATATAAGCCATCCTGTCAAACCAAAGAAGGAACATGGCAGTTAATTCCATGACGATAAGGATCCATTTCCTTCTTTGTGAAACGAACTTTGTTATAAGGAGCAGCAAAGCTACGGCCAGAGCTATGGCACAAAGGGCCAGCATGATATTTAATTGATGGGTTCTTATTAGATCAAATACCATCCGTGTATTCTCCGATCAAAGTCTCCAGAGTCTCCCAGTCAAGGGCCTTGAATTTTTTGTTGATCTCGTTCATCTGCTTTTCGTCCTTATCGGGAAGGGCGTATGCAGAAAGTCCTGTCATTATAAGCTCACAGGCATCATAATCCATGGCTGATATGGTCTCACGCAATGAAAGATAAGCATCTTTTAACATGTCATCGGTGATGGGTTCTTTATTCTCTTCTTCGGCCTTTTTAAGGGGTGAAAACTTTTCTTTCAACGACTCATAAGTATCAACAAGTTTTGTCTGGTTCTCATCTATGAACTTCTGCTCATCATGGTTTCCGGCTTCCTCAAGCTGTTCACAGAGTTTTGAAAGTTCATTTGCACCGATTATCCTTGCGGAGGTCTTAAAGGCATGTACCTTTATGGTGTAAAGCTTTATGTCGTTTTGTTCGTAAGCTTCTTTAATGACCTTAAGATTATCATCAATGGTGTCATAGAACATGTTAAGGGAGGTGATATAGTTTGTTATACCGCCGGAATTCTTAATTCCGTCTTCGACCGTTATCTCCTTAACATCGTAGATCCACTTCATCTCATCGGGGATGGACTCAAAATCAGCTGCCTTTTCCATAGCCATGGGTTTTTCCATCATCTTATCCGTCAGATGTTTCATGATGGTCCTTTCAAGGACATCGCTTTCTATGGGCTTTGTAAGGTAACCGTTAAAGCCTTTTGAAACGTAGAATTCCTCGCCGGCCGTTGAATTGGCGGTAAGGGCATATACGGGGATATCCTTATTAAACTCACGGATCTTAGCTACAGTCTCGACACCGTCCATGCCGGGCATGAGATGATCAAGGAACACCACGTTGAATTTACTGTTCTTTATCTTTTCGATACAATCCTCACCGTTTGAAGCGGTGGTCACGAATACCTTTGTGGCTTTTAAAAGGCCCTTGATGACATTAAGGTTCATGGGATTATCATCAACAACAAGGATGTCGGCATCGGGAGCTACAAACTGCGGAACGTAAGGTCCTTTTGCGCCATGATCTTCATGCTCTATAAACTCTCCCAAAGGAGTATCGTTAACGATCTTTTGCTTTATGCTAAGAACGAATTCCGATCCTTCTCCGTAAACACTTGAGCATGTCAAAGAACCGCCCATAAGCTCGGCAAATCTTCTTGAAATATCAAGTCCCAATCCCGTTCCCTGGATGGCGCTGTTCTTTTCCTCATCCAGTCTTTCATATGCGGTAAAGAGCTTGTCCATATCCTCTTCTTTGATACCCATTCCGGTATCCTTAACAGAGAACTTAAGGTCGCACATATCCCCGTCTCTTCCCGTCATGGTAACGGAAAGGACAAAGCCGCCGACTTCAGTGTATTTAACCGCATTTGTCAAAAGGTTAAGGACTATCTGCTTTATCTTGCCGGCATCACCGTATAGCCTGCAGGGCAGAATCCTGTCCACATCAATATCAAATGAAAGTTCTTTTTCGGTACTCCTTACCCTGATCATGGAAACGATGGATATTAAGAGTTCCTGAACGTCGTATTCCTGCTCGACCACATTCATCTTGCCGGATTCAACCTTTGACATATCAAGAAGGTCATTTATCAATCCAAGGAGCGTCTCGGATGCGTTCCTTATATCAAGGGAATAATTCACCATGGACATGAAGTAGCTTTTGGGAACTCCGGTGGCATCCTCTCTTAGGACCATCTCGTTCATACCCATGATGGTATTAATGGGAGTACGTATCTCATGGGACATATTTGCAAGGAATCTTGACTTTGCGGAATTTGCTCTTTCCGCTTCATCTCTTGCCTGTCTTATCTCATAGTACTGTTTTTTAAGCAAAGATCCGCTCATGAAACGCCATACGATAAGGGCAAGGAGTATAAGGGCACCAAATACGGCAAGTATCCTTACGATAAGAAGTTCCATGACCTGAGGAGCTTTGACTATCTTAAATGACTCATCCTGCAGTACCTTTTTGCCCGCATTATCCAGGATCTGAACATGAAGGATATAATTGCCGTATCCAAGACCCATGAACTCAAGAGAAGAAAGCTTGCTAAGCTCCGATGTAATCTCCGAATCCTTAACTCCTTCAAGATATGCATGTATAAGCGGGTCAGAAAGGGAATAATCATGGATCGCGGGATTAACAACGATCCTTCCCTTACCTGCAGGGATATTAAATGTCCCGTTTTCGTCAGGTGTTATAAGTTTGTTATTTGAATAAACGGATCCTAAGTCTATCTTTACATGAGTATTTTCCTCATAGTAGTTATCGATATTTACCTTGTTAACTCCGTTCCTTGTACAAAGGTAAAGGTTGCCCCTATCGTCAAGCTCCGAAAATGCATTAACAGTAAGCGCTCCGGATAAGCCGTTTGCCAAAGTGAACAGCTTATAATCCTTAACATTGTCCATAAAGATATCTTCGGAACGTACGCAATATATACCACGGGATGAGGTTATCCATCTGTTGCCGTTATGGTCCGTAAAGATATCGTAGTTATTGTTATAAGGGAAAGCATTGATATTGGTTATGATCCCGTTTTTCATGTGCTCTATAGAGTTTGAGGTAATGAGCCAGAAGCATCCCAGCTTTTTATCCTCTTTGATCCTTAAGATTACATCACTTGTAAGTCCGTTATCCCTTGTTATGTGAGTAATCTCATCTCCATTTATGGCATACATGCCGTCTCCGTCGGTACCTGCATATATGGTTCCTTCATCATCTTCTGCAAGAGTCAAGATAACGGTATTTCCAAGACCGTCTTTGTAGCCGTATGTTCTTTCGACAACTCCGTCTTTGATGATGCTTATTCCGTCGTGTGTTCCCACAAGGACGTTGCCGTATTTTCCGATGACCGTACAACGGATCTGGTTTGTGGGCATACCGTTTTCGGTGGTGAAGGAATCTATGGTGCCGTCAGGATGCACGCACAGTAATCCAATATCATTCGTAAAGGCAGATATCCAAAGATTGTTTTCCTTATCGGAGGTTAAACATCTTATCCTTGTTCCGTCCAATATATGGGTAAGCTCGTTATTTACGGGCTTATTGTTTTTATCGAGAATGAAAAGTCCGCGGTCGGCACCTATATAAAGATTGCCGTTACAAAGGCAGGTGGAATTCACAACTCCCGCATCAACTCCCGAAGCTGCCGTGAGGTCAAGATAGTTGTTGGCAGCGATCTTAACCACGCCCTGTCTTGAGGAAGCGATCCAGATATTCCCCTGATAGTCGCTTGTTAACATCTCGGGTGCGCTTGTAAGAGAAGGTATCTCTACTTTGGTAAGCCTCTTAAAATCATCAAGATAATAAACACCTTCGTCTGAGACGATCCATATTCTTCCGCACTCATAGGTTATCCAGTAGATCTCCTCAGAGCCCTCAACATGGGTCCTTGCCATCTTATCGAGTCTTTCGCCGAAGCGTCCGTAATACACATCCGCATCGGTTCCGATGTAGACGTATCCCTGATTTACGGGATCTGCAAATATGGTCTTTACCTTGTGGTGTTCATTACGTGTATCATCTATGTACTCAGAAACCTCTCCCGATACAATGGAGAATATCACGCCGTCGCTTGTGGCGCCGTATATCACTCCGTTGGGATCGGATGTTAACCTTGAAACGGTCTTATTCTCAAACCTTGGATCGTTTATAACATGCATCTGCATGACATTGTCCACATAGGCAAGTCCGTTTGCGGTTCCGATAAATACTCTTCCCTGATCGTCTTTAGCAAGAGAACGTATTGAAGCAGAAGAAAGCCCTACCTCGTAGTTATATCTCCTTCTTTTGTCACCGTCTATTACAACGACTCCGTTATCGTTGGTGCCGACCCAGATCCTTGATCCATCCTCAATCATTACCCTGCCGCTTGTTAAAGAGCCTTCGGCATCCAGTCTTTCAAAGGTTCGTCCGTCATATTTCATGACACCGGCGTATCCGCCTATCCATATGTATCCGTTTGAATCGGAAAGAATGAAATTTGCATCGGAAGTAGGAAGTCCGTTCGTTGCATCATACAAGATATCAGCATATCCGACTCCCTCTATCTGACCGGTCGCTGCATATCCTCCACCTGTGGTACCTGATCCTTCTTCAGTTGAAGATACACCGTCTGCTGCAAGAACATCCAGGGTATGTCCAAAGAGCACACCCGAAATGAAGCATATCGTAAATGCAACGGATAATGCAGTTTTTATCTTCCGTCCAAGCACCAAAGACGAGCCTCCGTCAACCGTTCTGATTATATTTCTTTAAAATGATCTTTATGTCATTAAGCGATTCAAAGAACACTTCGACGCACTTGGGATCAAACTGGGTCCCGGCACCTTCCTTTATCATCTCAATGGATTCTTCCATTGAAAATGCAGGCTTATAAACACGCGGAGAAGTGAGTGCATCAAACACATCGGCAACTGCCATGATACGTGCGGACAAAGGAATAACTTCACCATGTAATCCCTCGGGATAGCCTTTGCCGTCCCAGCGCTCGTGGTGATATGCCGCCATGTTCCTTGCTTCTTTAAGATAGTTTTCACCCTGTACGGAGCTTATGGCATTTTCAAGGATCTTCTTGCCTGCCGTGGTATGAGTCTTCATGATCTCAAACTCTTCGGGTGTTAACTTGCCGGGTTTATTAAGAACCTGGTCTGAAATATTGATCTTTCCAACATCGTGAAGCGGGGCGCTTCGAACAACATCTGAAATAAACTTGTCATCAACCTTATCAAGGTAGTAGCCTTTTCTCTTTAAGCCTTCGACTATAATCTTTACATAGGCTGCGGTCTTTTGGACATGAGCTCCGGTATCGGAGTCACGGGACTCGACCATGTCAGCCATGGTAACGATTAGTCCGTCCTGCATGCGGGCTGTGGATTCGGAAAGACGCCTTACCCTTCGCATCTGCTCCGTCTGGTCCATGGTAAGACGGCATATGGCTTCATAAAGCATCTGGGTCTCATCTTCGGTCTGAATATCAAGAGACCTTATGGACCTTAGGTTGTCATCAAGTTTTGACTGGTCCTCATCGGCACTTGAAAAATGGTCAAGACAATATGCCATGCTTGATATGGGATAAGCGGTATAAACTCCGGTGATCCAGAAAGCAAAGGCAATAACAACGATAATGATACCGGATATGATAAATAAGTTCTTGTATATGAATTCACGAAGAAACTGCCCAAGGACCTCAATGGAAACATCGGAAAATACATAACAGAGGGTATTTCCGTTATCGTCCCTTAATGCGGATCCCACTGTTATGAGCCAGCCCCATGAATCATTGGTCTCAATGGGCTCAACATCTTCTCCCGCAAGCATGGCGGGAACTATCTGTAAGTCTCCTTCTTCGTAGGGAACGAGTTCGCCGGGGTCATATGATTCGGGAGAACCTTCATAACCGTCCGCATCGAAGATATATCTGTAGCAATCCTCCTCGGGATGTACCACATAAAGATAAAGCACATTGGGATAGCTGGCCCAGATGTTCTGTATCATCTGGGCGGTTTCCGTATACCCCGGAGCTTCCGTTCCGTAGAGCATGTAATCATCTACCATGTCGGGATCTATGATCTCGGAAGCCAATCGTGCAGCATTTTGTGCTTCAACAAGTCTTTCTTCCTTAACGTTATCAAAGTAAAGCTTGATACAGACACCGCCAACGGACAAAACAAGCAATATGGATGTTCCAACCATGGCAAGGGCCGTTCTTAATCTTACGGAAAGCTTAACACCTTTACTCCATTCCCTTATGGACTTTCGATACTCTTCGGTAAGGGGACGCTGCATGAGTACCCTTCGTCCTATAAGTTCAGAAAGGGATTTGGGGAAAAGGCGCATTATGATACAGGCGATCAGGGTAGTTATGCCTTTATCCAGAATATTCAAAACTATGTTGATAAAAAGGAATGCCACAAAAGACAAAACGCCCGATGCGGATACAACGGCATCGGTCATAGAAGCGATAAGATCATTTTGAGGTCTTCCGTAAAGAACCTGCTGGACAACGGAAGAAAGCGTTCCGCACATAACACCTACCATGATGATGAACAGAACGATCTTTGATGCTTTTTTGAATAATCCTCTTCTTGAGAAAGTGGTTGCGGCAACACCAACAAGAATGTTTATAAACGCAAAGAAATATGCCTGGTCATTAAAGAAGGTACAGACGAGGTTCGTAAGTAAGGCCGTAAGGATTCCGGGGAACATGCCTCCCATTACTGCGATGACAATGGTCCCTATGGTATCAAAGAATGTCGGTAAACCGCCCCGATATGAAATAAAGTAAAGCAGAACATTTACAAGGATCCCGATAAATATCGAGATAGCCATGATAAGTCCGGCTTTATCATCTTTATATGAGTGGTTCATTAGCGATGATCCCTTTCTCCTTTACGGAAAAAACCATCATATATTATAGCATAAATAACATTATGCGTGTCTATTTTTGCTGTCTTTTCTTGATGATATCAACGATCCGAAGGTACAGATATCCGATCGCAATCAAAATGATAAGTATCGTAAGGATCCACCAGGCACATCCCATGAACGGAAGCTCGTCACAAAAGCCGAAAGCACCGGCCTGACTTGCCCAGTTTAAAAAGAAATACGGATAGTTCTTTCCGGGTGAGAACTCCCATCCTTTTATAAAGCCTATGACCGCATACACGGCGTAAGCTATCGGAGGTATGACCACATAAAGCACCGATCTTTTGGGGATCTTTATGTCGACGCCCATAATAAAAAAGTCAATGATGGCACCGAGCGGTACTACAACATGAGTCAGGATATTCTGAAGAGTCCATGCTTTATCGCCCAATGTGGGCGCAAGGATAAAGGAAAAGACCACACCCGTTAACGTTATCGCGACAGTACCGACAAAAAAGATATGCTGCAATACCACCCCGGGTTGATATCCTTTTATCAAAAAGATCGCTCCGGCAAGACTGATAAGTCCGATAAGGATATTTGACTGTATCGTGAAATACATAAAGACGGTACGTCCGCTCATAAAGACTTCCGCAGACGCCATGGAACTTGTAACAACACCGATGATGACTGCAGTCAAAACGATCATCTTAAGTGTCAAAGTTACGACTGATCTGGTTTTCCCCTCTTTCATCTTTCCCCAAAACCTTTCGTTTTATACATAATGTTCGTAGATACGGTTTCTTTCTTTTCTTTCTTCCGGTGAAAGTTCCTCGCATCCTTTGATGTCGTAAGCACCGAAAGTATCAAGTAAACGAGATGTCGGATCAAGCTCGACATACGTAACCCAAGGAAGCCAGCGGTGGAGCGTGTTTAACTTCTGGTCCGCAAAATCCCCGCCTTCCCACGAAAGGCCTTTGATCGCATATCCGAATTCACCGTATACATCGTTTGCATTTCGCGAATTGTTGTGTATGAATTCCGCATAATCCCTGTAATGATCGTCGCCTGTAATAAGGTATATCCTGTAGTAAACATATGCACAAGCAGCCATATACATATCTCCTCCGCCGGTGCCTATCGTAACCGGGCTTTGACCGCTTATGGATCTTTTTGAAAGCGGGCTGTAGGCATTGTCACAAAATACAGGGAAAGTCCACGAATACGTCCATGTCTCGGTGTAGTCCGCTGCCCCGATCAATGCTTCAAGCCATCTTTCTTCACCGGTAAGATCATAAAGCGCAAGGAATCCGAAGATCGCGTATATCCCCGATTCGTTATCGGTAACATCCGCATTGTCGCAGGTTGAGCCCCTGTATTCCATGTTCCGGTAAACGTTATCGTATGACCATTCGCCGTAATCCCTGCACAGTTCTTTCATTGCGTTGATATTGTTGTGGTATTGAAGATCCTGATCCACATCAAAAAGATCGTCTCGAAGCCTTTTATATGTGCTCCTCCATGCCCACCTCATCATTGCATAGTAATCATAAAACGACCCGAGGTCCAGCCTTACCTCATAGTGATCTTCAAGCCCTTCTTTGAGCGGATGGAGCACCCTGTTAAGAGACTTTGTCTTCATCATGTAATCAACGTTATATACCTGCTGCCTGTCTCCAACCTAACCGTCGGTCGCAGGATAAACGTAATCTATGCTCAATCCGTCACTTACCGCTCCCGTTTCCTTCCTTACGGGGAACCCGTAATACAGATAATTAAGCGTTTTGTTCTCGGGCTTTGAAAGACCGATAGATCCGACATTACACTCTTCATCTATAACCTGCGTGAAATGATACACTCTGCGTCCGGGAAGTTTTACATCGGATCTGTTACGCGAAAACATTATCGTCTCGCCGCCTGATTTAGTTTGTGCGGCAAATAAAGGCAATGTCATTGCCGTTTCTTTTCTTAAATGATATTCGCAATCGGGATCATAGCCTATGACGTAGGGCCTTGCATATTCGTTATCCCTATACCAGTTGGCAGGAGCAAAGCAATGAAGGTCGCGGACCTTATCCGCATCCTTTAGAACAAATGATATCTTTGAGGCAAATCCAAGATCGTCTTTTGCCTTTTTTAAGATCTTTATTTCTCTTGAGATGACAACGCCGTTGTCCTTTACTTCATACCTGTCTTGAAATTCAAGTTCGGACCCGTTGGGCGTTGTTAAAACGCCGCAGCAAAAAACACTGTCGGCGTCAGTTTTAATTTCACTATATGCCGTATCGAAAAACTCCGTAACGGCCATTGATGTCTTTATAAAAGCATAAATGGGACGTTTGTTGTAATAGAGCTCTTTATCACATTTTTCTATACAAACGCCGCCGTTTTCAAAAAGTAACCCGTATTCCCCCAAAAACACTTCCATGGTTAACCCCTTCGCAAACCGTTATCAGGCATTGGTTTAGTCTTCAACAGGACTGTAAGCCACCTTTACATCTATACCCTGATTATAGTTTCCAAAGCCCTTTCCGTATATGGTCAATCCGCCAACATGTTCCGACCACATCCGGGTATCACGAAAGCCGGATCTTAAACTCTACTTCAATGGGCGGCTTAACGTTATCCGCAAAAACTTTGCCATCCTCCGGTTTACCAATAATTTCACCATAGTGGACCGGGATTGCAACCTTCGGCGAGATCTCATTTATAAGCTCAGCTGCTTTTGGGGCATCAATGGTATAAAATCCGCCTATCGGGACAAGCGCCACATCGCATTTGACAGCACGGACTTCCTTAACTGCATCGGTATCTCCCGCTGCATAAATTCTGTTTCCGTCTATATTTAAAATATAACCAACCCACTCGGCGTTCTTTGGATGAAAAGGTTTCATTTTGTTATATGCCGGTACGGTTTCAAAACTTAATCCATCGATTTCCCTGCTGATACCGGGCGATACGGTCTCTATCTTTTTGACAAACTTTTCAACTTCCTTTGCTTTGTCAGCCATCTTTTCGGGAACGACAAGGATCGTGTCAGGACGTGCAACTTTCTTAATATCCTCTGGCGAAAAATGATCGTAATGAGGATGTGTTATAAAGATAAATGCCGCATCCTCAGGCTCTTCGTCCATCTTAAAAGGATCAATGTATATCGATCCTGCCTTGTCCTTTATCCTGATGCTGTTTTGCTTAAACACTTCGATGTTATCAGTCATGCAGATATGCTCCTTTCCTATAACATAACAGTAGCATTGAACCGGCACTAATACAAGGATACCGCATTAGAGTAATGATCGTGCATCTTACTTTCAAGCATGGCTTGAGCATTTTCTTGAAAGTTCAAGTACTTCTGGCTACAATTAAAGTGAGGCTTTAGTTATGATAGGTTCGTAAGGAGGTAATGCATATGGGCATTGGAACAAACATCAAGAACCTTAGAGAAGAAAGAAATCTCACACAGGAACAGGTCGCAGAGGCCCTGGGTATAACTTTTCAGGCCGTTTCTTCCTGGGAACGCGAAGAGTATAAGCCGGATACCGATAAACTGATCCGTCTGGCTGAGTTCTTTGATGTCTCAGTATCTGCGATTGCCGAGGAAAAGAACAAAACCTTCAAGACCAAAGAAGCCATCTATAACTGGGAGCACATGAAAACGTTTGTAAAGACCACGGCAAAAAACTTTAAACTGCGCAACACACTTAAAGCTGTTGATTTTGCTGTCGAAGTGCATAAGGGACAGCAACGCAAAAAATCCGAGGTGCCCTATATCTATCACCCGCTCAACCTTGCCTGTCACGCGCTTTCCATGGACATTATCGAAGATGAGGTCATTGCCGCCTGCCTTCTCCATGATGTTATAGAAGACTGCGGCAAAACAGCTGAAGATCTACCTGTAAACGACGAGACCAAAAAGATCGTTGTGCTGCTTTCTCACCCAAAGACGACAGATAGAGACCGCGATAAGGTTATGTCAGATTACTACAACGCAATCCTTTCAGAGCCCAAAGCGTCTTTGATCAAATGCATGGACAGATGCAATAATCTGACCACCATGTCATGGGGGCTTAGCCGCGAACGCATCTACCGCATGATCAAGGAAACGGAGGAATACTATCCTGCCCTTATAAAAACAATTAAAGCCACACCGGAATATAACAATGCGGCATGGCTTTTACAGTATCAGATTGAAAGTATGCTGGATATTTACAAGCGGCTGATGTAGGTCAGTGAGTGTACAAAGATAAAGCGTCAGATAACCTTTTCTTTAAGAGCTCGTAACGTTTTCTTTTCTCTTCTTTTTGAAAATGAACCTCGCGAAACTGTTCCGTACGATCAGAGTAATCAAGTTTTTCGTCTTTAAACTGCTCGCTCGTAAGGTCAAATACACATCCGTCTACTTCGTTAAAGCAATGATAATTTCCACCGCTTCTTGGAATGCCGTATACCTTACCGCCGAATATATCCTGTATAAGGAATGCCGTTATTGAACACTGGCCGAGAGTCTTATTATCTTCACTCCAACCCTCGCGAAGCCTGGGCGCACATGTATCAAGGCTCCAAAGATCACTTAAGATATCATAGTAGTCCCGTATATCAAGACCTCTTTCATCTTTTATATTCGCTGTTTTCCAGCCGTAAAAATCATATTGCTTCATAGTTTAATTATCATCATACCCTAACGTACTTCCGGCTCTGCAAAGACCCAGGTAGCCGTTTTCATCAAATAATCCTACGATATCAGTTCCCGCAGGAAGTGTTACCTTTAAGGGTATACCCTTATAACCTTCAGACAGGAATGAAACGTTCAGCGTTACATCAGGTCTTGCAGCTAATGCTTCCCTTATACTTCTGCCAAGTGAATTCCAACGGGTGGTTTCGATCTTAACAGTTCCGCCTAAGGGTGCGTTCTTTATCTTTGCTATCACTTCTTCATCAAATACCGAAATTGCAGGCAATGTACTTTTTTCTTTTACATCACCACATTCTGGACAAATATATGCCTCTAACCCGTCTGATTCTGCTGTAGGGCTTTGGACTACTTCCCATCTGTATGAATGCACGTGAGGCGGCAACCGGAACTCAGATGTGTTCGTGTGGTTGTTGCCGGAGCTGATTCTTTGTATCGTAACACTTGTAGCAACCGTAGTTCCGTCTGAATGAAAAATAGTGTAGCCGTTTGATTCTGGTCCAATTATCCCACCTTGAGGTTCAGTTATTCCCAATCCCTGTCCTATATTTATGGAGCCTACGGACCAAATGGCATTGTTAGCAATAGTATTTATTGTAATCCTTGAATCAATACCGGAAATATTTAATCCTTCAAAAGTCTTTATCCCATACCCTCCTGCGCTGATCTCTATTACCGAATTTATTATATCTATATCATCATTAACGGAACATAGACCGTAAACAATAGGAGAATTGTTGTTTACGGTAGCAGACACAGTACTGTTTTCAATAGAAATCTTTCCTAACGAGGAGTATATACATCCATGATCGCCAGTGGTGGTGGTAGCATTTACTTGGCAGTTTCTAATAGTTAGATCCCGATAAGCATAAAGTGCATATGTATCAGGATTAACCGTTAATATTGAATTATCATTTGTTCCCAGTATTATCAATGAAGTATCATTATATTCTGTCTTAATCCGTTTAAGAGTCAACGGTACATCAATCGTAATTGTGACTGTATGACCGGGATTATCGACAGTAAGTATATCATCGGGTCCCATATTCAGGCCTTGTGGATCAGTTAATTCCGATGCTGTTATATCACTGCTTATCGTTTCGTTACCAGCGTAAGAATCAACTGATGAAGCCAAAAACAGCAAACCGCTTAAACTGATGGCAAACATGAAGCCTAACATGCTTAATACTTTAGTTCTGATTCTTTTCATTTGGTTGTTCTCGACTTTTATCGTAGTTCAATACTATTTTATAAAAAACGGAAGTAATTTTCCATCTCGTCTGATTCTAACATGAACCAATATATTTTGAAAATATAACCGGAATATTAAAAAGAACAGATATGACTGCTTTCTTCAGGCGGAATTTTGTACTATACTCATATCCTGAGTTTTCTTTCTTTTATTTACTGATTTATAACAACATATATGCTACGGAGGTACAGACATAGTGAAGACATTGTTTAATGACGGATGGGAGTTTTCAAAGCAGCCTGCAGGACACGAAAATGATGATCCATCAATGATGAGTTTTTCCCGGGTCAATCTGCCCCACGATTGGCTCATAGGTCAGGCTGATGATCTGTACGAGGATTCCGTGGGATTTTACCGCAGGAGATTTTCTCTTAAA
>JAILCX010000007.1 GCA_024690205.1 Lachnospiraceae bacterium
AGATTCGGCAACACCTGCAATCGACATGAACGAGGGCATGATCTTTCCGTCTATTATCTGGAACGAATCGGCAGAAGCACGATATATGTCTATAGGCATGAACTCATAGCCTCTGGCATACATCTCACGAACCATATTAAGATCACGAAGGAGCGCTTTATCGGTAGCTGACAGTTTCTCTTTTTCCTGCTGTTCTTCAAGCATTTCAATATTGCCGCGGACCACTTCAGGTCCCTGGCACATTTTTTCGTAATCAAATGCTTTTGCTCTTATAGAAAAAAATGCGGCATAATATGCCAGGGGATAATTTATCTTGAAATATCCTACTCTCCAGCCCATCATAACATACGCAGCGGCATGTGCTTTGGGAAACATGTATTGAATCTTTTCACATGATTCGATATACCAGTCCGGAACACCGTGGTCTATCATATCCTTTTTCCAGTCATCCCAGTCGGCACACTTGTGCTTTGCAACCTGTCCTTTACGTACGCTTTCCATTATCTTAAAGGACTTGGATGGTTCGATGCCCTTACTTATCAGATATATCATGATGTCATCACGACAGCATATACAATGCGCAAGATCCGCTTTGCCTTCTTTAATGATGTTCTCGGCATTCTCCTGCCAGACACCGGTTCCGTGGCCAAGTCCCGAAATACGGATAAGGTCAGAAAGCGTCTGAGGTTTTGTGGTCAGAAGCATGTCTATTACAAATGTAGTTCCAAACTCGGGAAGTCCCAGTGATCCTGTCTGTATACCGCCTATGTCTTCGGGCTTTATCCCGAGTGCTTCGGTATTTTGAAAAAGTGACATAACCTTTTTATCATCAAGCGGTATCTCGGTGGGATCCACGCCGGTAAGGTCCTGAAGCATCCTTATCATGGTTGGATCATCGTGTCCCAGGATATCAAGTTTCAAAAGGTTATGATCTATGGAGTGATAATCAAAATGCGTGGTTATTATCGTATCATCCTTGGGCGGATGCTGGATCGGGGTAAATGAATTGATATCCTCACCGTTCGGAAGGACTATTATTCCGCCAGGGTGCTGACCGGTTCCCTGTCTGACTCCCATGCAGCCGCTGGCCACTCTTTCTATCTCACACCGGCGCTTGTCTATATCATGATCTTTATAATAATTCTTAACGTAGCCAAAGGCCGTCTTGTCTGCAAGACCAGTTACGGTTCCGGCTCTGAAGGTTTGCCCTGCACCGAATATAACTTCCGTATATTTATGAGCTTTTGACTGATATTCAGATGAGAAATTAAGGTCGATATCAGGCTCTTTATTGCCTTCAAATCCGAGGAACGTTTCAAACGGAATATCGAATCCGTCCTTTATAAGCGGCTCTCCGCATACGGGACATACCGCGTCGGGAAGGTCACAGCCTGCGTTTCCGACGTTCGCTTTTACAACATCCGAATCAAAATCCACATAGCGGCATTTCGGGCATCTGTAGTGGGCGGATAGTGAATTAACTTCAGTAATTCCGGCCATGAATGCGGCCAGGGACGATCCGACTGATCCTCTTGATCCGACCAGATATCCGTCCTCAACTGATTTCCATACGAGTTTCTGTGCTATTATATACATCACGGCATAGCCGTTTCCTATGATCGAATCAAGTTCTCTTTTAAGACGGTTTTCAACTATCTCCGGCAAGTTATCACCGTACAGCTCATGCGCCCTGTCATAGCAGATCCTTCTTAAGGTTTCATCTGAATTGGGAATGACAGGCGGACATTTATCAGGGCGGACCGGGCTTATGACATCTATCATGTCAGCTATCTTCTGCGTGTTGGTAATGACTATCTCCCTTGCTTTTTTAGGTCCCAGATAATCAAACTCAGATAGCATCTCCTCGGTTGTCCTTAAGAATAAGGGGGCCTGCTCATCCGCGTCATCAAAGCCTTTTCCTGCCATGATTATACGGCGGTATACTTCATCTTCCGGATTCAGAAAATGAACATCACAGGTCCCGACGACAGGTTTTCCTGCATCTTCTCCAAGCCTTACGATCTGCCTGTTTATCTCCTGTATATCTTCCACTCCGGTTATGTTTGGAAGCTTATCGCTCTTTATCATGAACCGGTTATTACCTATTGGCTGAATCTCCAGATAATCATAAAAATCGACTATACCCGCAATGGTATCGACGGATGCTTCATCAAGCAGAGCCCTGTACAGTTCACCCTGCTCGCAGGCGCTTCCTATGATAAGGCCTTCACGGTTTTTGGCAAGGAGGCTCTTGGGAATCAGCGGTCGTTTATTATAGAAATCTATAAAAGAAGACGAAACGAGGCGATAGAGGTTTTCTCTTCCGGTATTATTCTTTGCAAGAATGATTATATGGAACGGATGGAGCTGCTTTATGATCGCGGGATTAAGATTACCGACTTCGTTAATTTGGGACAAAGATTCCATACCGCGTTCCTTAAGCGCTGAAGCCATCTTTAAAAAGCAGTGCGCCGTAGCTTCGGCATCATCAACTGCCCTATGATGGTTATCAAGGACGACACCTAACTTTTTGCAGACAGTTTCAAGCCTGTGGTTTTTAAGATCCGGGAAAAGTATCCTCGATATGCCGACCGTATCTACGCTCGTATATTCAAAATCGATACCTAATTTTCGTGAATTTGCATTTATAAATCCGGTATCGAACTTTGCATTATGCGCAACAAGTATCGTATCTTTGCAAAATGAAACAAAATCCGGAAGGACCTCCTCGATATCGGGAGCATCCTTAACCATTGAATCTTTTATCGAAGTAAGTTGTATTATCCTGTAAGGTATCGGAACATGAGGATTAACAAAAGTTGAGAATCTGTCAATGATCTTTCCTTTGCTTATCTTAACTGCACCGATTTCTATTATCCTGTTTTTTTCGGGAGAAAAACCCGTTGTCTCAATATCAAATACAACAAAGTCATCATCAAATCCCTGCCCTTTGTCGTTATTTATCGTTCTGTCAAGGTCGTTGACAAGGTAGCCCTCACAGCCGTATATGATCTTAAAGAACTTCTGAGGGTCAGCTTCCTGTCCCTCTTCTTTTTTCTTTTCTTTTTCTTTTTTCCAAAGATCACACCATGTATGATAGGCCTCGGGGAAAGCATGAACCACACCGTGATCCGTTATTGCTATCGCAGGATGTCCCCATGAGTATGCGGTCTTAACGATATCAGCGGCTTCAGATACTCCGTCCATGTCGGACATCTTGGTATGGCAGTGGAGTTCGACTCTCTTTTCCTCGGATTCATCCTTTTTCTTAACGCGGAAGTCCGAGCTCTTTTTGATACCCCATATTCTTCCTATCGTTAATTCATCATCATATTTATCAAATGAAATGGGTGCCTTTATCTTTACAAAGCTCTTTAGCGGAAAACGGTCGAGCATATCCTGGACATCTTCGTTTGGCACGAAAAGCTTGAATTTAATGGTATCCGTAAAATCGGACACATGGAAAGATAAGATACTCCTTTGTCCGTCCTTTAAGGCTCTGACATCGTCCATAGCGATGATCTGTCCGTTTATAATGATATCTTCATTCGTATCTTTGATAACTGTATTTAAATATGTGACTTCATCATCCGCAAAATCCCTTCCGTAAAGGACATCCGGGTTTTGAGGCTTTTCGAATTTCTTTTCGGGTTCTTTTTTCTTTCCCTTGAATCTGCTTTTTAGCGTGAGTTTCGGCGCTTCATCTGCTTTGTTATCATTCGGCATATTTTCAGGAGATGCATCTTTATCAGCTGTAACTTCAGCATCATCATCTTCATCTTCCGGAATAGCTTCTTTATCCTCCAAACTCTCTCCGGTCAGCTTTTGATGCTCGGCGATTATATATTCGGGAGTCTCAAATTCGTCGGTTTCGCTCTTTTCTATCCTGTCAAATTCAAATTCGATATCAACCCTTAAGTTGCATCTTTCCTCGAAGATCTTTAATAGGATCCTTTCAAGCTCGTCTTTTTTCGTCTCAAAAAATCCGGCATCAGACACTTCAATAAGCATCCGGTCAGGCTCGGGGAAAGTGATCTCCGAGTTTTCAAGGAGTGCCTTGTAGATAACACTGTATTTATCCATCTCAAGGATTATTGAATCCCTGTACTCCTTATAGAGCATCTGGGGAGTATAAAGATCCGACAAAATAAATTTTTCATAGATCCTTACTTTTCCGGCGCCCTTTGTAAAAAGGCACTTTCTTAAGGTCTTTTCGACTTTGTATATGGAAGCTTTGGGAATGATGTGGTCGGAAGTTATGTAAACACGAACAGAGTCTCCGCTTTTCGTAGCGCAGACTCTGTCAACCGTAACACCGCTGAATATCTCTTTATTTCTTTTATCTAGATCGAGTGTTTTAAAAACTTCTAAAAACTGCTTTTCCATCTGAGTCGTTAGTTCTTTTTATCCCAATTATCAAGTTCTTCTTTGAGCACCGATAAAAGCTCATTTTCCGGGACCTTTTTGATGATCTGTCCTTTTTTTATAAGGAGTCCTTCTCCTTTTCCGCCTGCGATACCGATATCAGCCTCTTTGGCCTCGCCGGGTCCGTTTACCGCGCAGCCCATGACCGCAACCTTGATATCAAGATCATAGCCCTGAACCATATCTTCAACTTTGTTTGCAAGGCCTATAAGATCTATGCTCGTTCTTCCGCATGTAGGGCATGAGACAACCTCTATTCCGCCCTTTCTTAAGCCCAGCGTTCTTAATATGATCTTTGCGCTTTTTATCTCGTTTATGGGATCTCCGGTAAGCGATACCCTTATCGTATCTCCTATCCCCTTGTTAAGTATAAGTCCAAGGCCAATCGAAGATTTGATATTTCCCGAAAAAACCGTTCCCGATTCAGTGATACCGACATGTAAAGGATAAGACGTCTGGTCTGACAGGAGCTCGTGCGATTTTACGCACATCATGACATCTGATGACTTTATGGATATGACTATGTTGTCGTAGTCACATTCTTCGATCATCCTTACCTTATCAAGGGCGCTTTCAACTATCCCTTCGGCCGTAACTTTGCCGTACCTTGCAACGATCTCTTTTTCCAGAGAACCCGAATTAACTCCGACCCTTATCGGAATATCCTTTGCTTTTGCAGCACGGACGACTTCTTTTAAACGATCTTCGCCCCCGATGTTTCCGGGATTTATCCTTATCTTATCTGCCCCGTATTCCATCGCGGCAAGCGCCATCTTGTGATCAAAATGAATGTCTGCCACAAGCGGTATATGGATGTTTTCCTTTATCTTTGAAAGAGCTTTGGCAGCTTCCATATCGGGAACAGTGCATCTTATGATCTCGCATCCCGCGCTTTCAAGCTTAAGGATCTGATCGATCGTTGCATCCGCATCCTGCGTTCTTGTATTAGTCATCGACTGGATAAGAATGGGATTTCCTCCGCCTATTACCCTGTCACCTATCTTAACTGTTTTGGTGGTATCTCTGTGCATAAAAATCTCCGATGTGATGATCACGTATATATGACATGATACCACATCGGATGATAATTAGATATCCTACTTTCTGACTCTGAATTTCCTTGATACATAACGCTTTCCGGTATCGGATGTTGCAACGACCTGTATGGAGAGCGAATCCTCCGGGACATCATCTTTTGGTATCTCAAGTCTTACCTTATCTTCGATCATCATCTCATCATCATTCCTGAAAAGCACGTTCCTCTCTTTGCTGTTACATATGTTGACCCACATCTCCTCTCCCTGTTCCATTGCATAAGCCCTGCCCGGCATTAACGGTCCGAAGAGCAGCATACTTAAGCATCCGAGAGCAAAAAACGTAACACCCATAAGCCCCATATAGCCTTTTTCGGTAAGGAAGATATCTTTTTGGATGCATCTGACACCCGAAGATAACGATATCTTTTTAAAAAGGAGGATATTGGATAATATGGCTGCGGCCATAAAAAATAATGGCTTTATAAGATAGGGAAAAGGAATATCATTTTGATCAACACCTCTTATAAGAGGTATGAGCGCGCATAATACGGCCGCTGCATAAAGACCGAGCACGATAGTCTTTTTAACGGCAAAAAGATAGTCCTTAACCCTTAATCTTTTATAGTTATCCAGATCCTTAATAAGATCATCCATGGTCTGATACCTCCTTCTTTCATCTGATTCAAGACATTTGTTTACGATGTATTCAACCCCCTGCGGGATCGCCTTATCTATCTTCCTTAACGGTCTTCGAAGATAAGGAGGTTTGTTTGGGTCGATCCCCGATATCATCTCATGCATGATTGCTCCAAGGCTATATACATCTGCTGATACCTCGGGTTTTTTGCCCCTGAAAAGCTCGGGTGCTCCGTACCCCTTTGTTCCGTAGTTTCCCTTACTTTCATCAAGAGATCTGCTCCTTCTTAAAACACCGCCAAAGTCGATGAGTTTAATACTGCCGTCGGGTTTTATCATTATGTTTTCAGGCTTTAAGTCTCTGTATATCACGGGCGGTTTTTGCCTGTGAAGGTATCTTAATACCAGGGCTATGTTCTTTGCTGTATTAAGGACCTTTTTATGATCGGTCCTTTTGTTGTTCTTTATATATTCCCTTAAAGTTACGCCCTCTATGTATTCCATGAAAAGATAATCATATCCTTCATCCTGCCTGTAATCATATACGACCGGAAGGGCCTCGTTTGAAAGTGCTTTTAATGTCTCAAGTTCAACGTTTGTTTCGACCGGAGCTTTCATCTTTTTAAGTGCCATGAGGCGGGATAGATGCACGTCCCTGACAAGATATACCTCCGAAAACGAACCCCGGCCTATCTCCTTTATGACTTCATACCTGTCAAATATGATATCCATGCGATCACTCCTTCCTTTTCTTCTGTATTGTTATGTAAACCGCTGACGCATTATCCTTTTGACCCCGGTTTCTTATGATCTTTCCCATCTTCATAAGGTTTCTTTCGATTTCTTGGTCGCTTTGCATGTATGTGGGGTCCAGCAGATACGATCCTTTATCCATAAGCGAATAAAAACCGTCGGAGCATATAAGGAATCCCATGTTGTTTCGGATCTTTCCGCTTACATATTCCATTTCCATATAAGGGAAGCTTCCAAGACATCTGCTCAATTCACCTTTTTCCTTTATATGATCCGTACTGAGACTAAAAAAGTTCCCGTTCCTTATCCTGTAGGCCCTGCTGTCACCTATATGAAATAGAAGGTATCTATTACCGTAAAAGAGCATGCATGTCAAAGTAGTACCAAGCTTTATGTCCTTTGAATCTCCGTATCTTCTTAGTGAGTCCGTAATAAGATAAAAAGTCCGGAGCATGCTTCTTTTTAAATAGACCGGTCCTTTGTTTCTTTCAGCCAAAGGAATGATATCCGAGTAAAATGCTTCGTTTAATCTTTCAAGAAGGTAACCTGAGGCTACATGTCCTTCGCCAAGCCCTCCTATCCCGTCTGCGACTGCTGCAATAGCAAGACTTTTCCTCTTTAGATCAACGATCTGCAACAGAACGGAATCTTCATTGATATTTCTGGTGCCTACATCCCAATACGCACCTGCACTAAAATACAAATAATCCTCCTATCCGATATCTATAAACAGAAAATGGAAATATGTATCGAACCGATACAAAAAGAAAGTGCGTCTGCACGTTCCAAGATGTGAACATTATACAGCCGCACCGGTTTTATATTCTATCGGCAATTTAACCAAAAAAAAATTTGGTAACATTGCACAAAAAATCTCTTTATCTGAAGAACTTGGTAATGTCATTAAAGAAGACAAACACCACTATTACAAGCAAAAATGCCATTCCGGCAAGGTTTACATAACCTTCTTTTTCGGGAGGCAGCGGTTTTCTCCTTATCGCTTCTATGATGAGGAAAATGAGCTTTCCACCATCCAGAGCCGGAAGAGGTAAAAGGTTCATGACAGCAAGGTTGGCAGATAGTAGCATTGTTATGTCAACCATCGACATGATCACCGCCATTACTCCGTACGGTTTATAAAAATCGTAGCTGTCATCCACAGCTTTGACGATACCGACCGGACCTGAGACATCATCCTTCGAAAGCCTTCCTCCGAATAAAAGCCTTAAGCTTTCAACGGTTGCCCTCAATATATACTGCACGTTGTAGAATCCGTATTTTAAAGCGGTAAATCCCTTACACTCAATGTATTTACCGTTCGTAATGCCTATATAATATCTTTGGTCTTCTTCACTGTACTTTGGAGTCACGGTGAACTTCAGCTTTTCTCCGTTTCGAAGAACCGTCACCTGCATCGGAGAACCGTCCGAATAAAACGAAGAAAACGAAACCTCATCGGAAAGATGTACGCTCTTTGAATTTATCTTTACGATAACATCCCCCGGGAGAAGTCCTGCTTCCTCCGCTCCCGAATCCTCAATGACTGTCTGGATCTCGGGAATGACTACCCCTGATACGGATGCAAGTATAACGCCCATGATATAGGCAAGGATCACGTTAAATATGGGGCCTGCCAGCGTCGTTGCAAATCTGGCCCAAACGGATGCGTTAAGGAAAGAATGCTCAGAAGGCTCTGCATTTTCTTCAAGTTCATCAAGCCCTTCAAAAACGCATGCTCCGCCAAAAGGCAAAAGGCGCAACGAAAACTCGGTTCCGTCTATCGTCTTTTTAAGCAACCTGGGACCGAGTCCAACGAAAAACTCACGGGCATGTATCCCGTTCCTTTTTCCGATTATGTAATGTCCGAATTCATGTGATACGACTATCAGACTAAAGATTATGACAAATAAGATTATCGAAACAGCCAATTATCCGTGTAAGCCGGGTCAGATATCTCCCCAACCGGCTCTTATCCTTTCATATACTTCCTGTTCACTTTGAAGGATATCATCTACAGACGGGTTTGAAATGACGCTGTGTGCGTCCATCGCATCCCGGATGATATCATATATTTCAAGAAAACGTATCCTGTCATTAAGAAAAAGCGCAACTGCTTTTTCGTTAGCCGCATTAAATACCGTCGGCATGCTTCCGCCCTTATCCATGGCCTCATAAGCCATTTTAAGACCGGAAAAAGTCTCAATGTCGGGCTCTTCAAAGCTGATACTCTTAAGATCAAAGAAATCGACTTTTTTGCCTTTTAAAGGGCGCCTGTCCGGATAAAAGATCGCGTACTGGATAGGCAGTTTCATGTCCGGCATTCCAAGCTGTGCCATTATACCGCCGTCAACGTATTCGACCATCGAATGTATGATGCTCTGCGGATGGATAACGACCTCAATCTTTTCCCTTGGAACACCAAAGAGCCAGCCTGCTTCCATGACCTCGAGACCCTTGTTAACAAGCGTAGCGGAGTCAATGGTTATCTTGTTTCCCATATTCCAGTTGGGGTGCTTTAAGGCATCGAATCTGGTCTTGTCCTTAAGCTCATCCCTTTTCATACCCCTGAAAGGGCCGCCCGATGCGGTAAGAAGGATCTTGTTTATCCTTTCTTTGTTCTCACCGTGCATTGACTGGAATATAGCGGAATGCTCCGAATCAACGGGATAGATCCCGACATTTTTTTCCTTTGCAAGAGGGATTATTATATGCCCTGCACATACCAGAGTTTCTTTGTTTGCAAGAGCTATATCTTTCCCTGCGTTTATCGCGGCGATCGTGGGACGTATGCCTATCATCCCGACTATAGCGGTAAGTAGCATGTCTGAGCTTTGCATGGTTGCAAGCTCTATCATTCCGTCCATCCCGCTTAATACTTTAACGGGAAGGTCGCTTATCCTATGCTTAAGATCCTCTGCGCATTTTTCATCGCCCATCACGGCCAGTTCCGGCATAAACTCTCTTACCTGTTTTTCAAGAAGATCAACGTTTTTGCCTGCGCAAAGTCCCGTAACCTTAAGGTCCGGGTTGTCCCTTACTATTTCAAGTGTCTGTGTTCCTATTGAACCTGTCGACCCCAGGATTGCTATCTTTTTCATGTTCTAAAGCCTGCCGTGTACCAAAAGCAGCGTAAGGAAATAGATCATCGGAGCCGTGAAGATAACGGAATCGAATCTGTCCATTATCCCGCCGTGTCCGGGGATTATCCTTCCGTAGTCCTTTATATTAAAGTTTCTCTTTATCGCTGATGCGGTAAGATCACCGACCTGGGAAAGGATCGCGCCAAGTGATGCAATTAGCACCGTCACCCATCTCATTCCCGAAACATCGATGTTCTTTTCAAAAAGAAAATATGAGATCAAAAATCCGACTATCGCTGAGCCTAAGATCCCGCCTATTGCACCCTCTACAGACTTTTTGGGGCTTAATACGGGAGCAAGCGGATGCTTTCCAAAAAGCATTCCGACGCAATACGCGCATGTATCACAGACCCATGAGCAGACAAATATCATCCAGACAAGATACTGCCCGAAAGGTGCCTGCCTCGTAAGGTAGATGAACGAAAGCATCACCGGTCCGTAAACGATACAGAAAAAGCTCATCATTATATTACCCGCATTGTATTTGGGGAAAGTAAAGACGTATAAAAAAGCATATGCCATCAAAATGACGGTCACGCTTGGCAAGAGTATCTTGGGATCATTCTTTATAAGGAGCATCAGATAATAAAGAATTATCCCGGCATATCCTATGATTTCAAGATCCGAAAAGCATCCGAAAAGATTCCTGTTTCCGGTAAGCGATTCTTCGCCTTTTAAGTGTCCGCAAAGTCCGGTCGCCCGCAACAGT
>JAILCX010000053.1 GCA_024690205.1 Lachnospiraceae bacterium
TGCAGTCATTTTTATACCGAATTCTTGCTTTCCTCTGTTTTAGGGCATTCTGGAAATCAAAAAACGGCTCGGATTGAGTCGCTTTAGAGAAAAATCGTGATATAATGGTAAAGTGGTCGCGTTGACTATTTCACTCAACCAAACACCCTAAAATATAAAAAAAAGCCGCTGCTATGCGGCCTTTCTTATTATTCTGATTATGATCTATGAACTGAATCCGATCTCAACAAGTTCGTTGTTTTTGATCTTTAAGGTAATCGGCAATCCGCTGTTACCCTCAAGGAATTCATTTATGAACTTAATCTGTTTGGCAACGGGATATTCTTCCTTTTCCTCCTGATAGATCACACATTTGCATTTCTTGGAAGTTGTAAATACATAAGTTCTCTTATCGTAATCACGTACAACCTTCCAATCCTTATCATAATGTGAAAGTGCGGTTTCTATAGTAAGTGTTGCTCCGTCTGCGGAAATATCACCCTTGTATTTCTCATCGGTAATATATTCTCCGTCAGCTATCTCAACAGCTTCCCACTCGTCTCCTTCTTCTGCTTTAGCACTTTCAGATTTTCTGTGCACGTTTCCATCCGAAAGATTACTTATAACATCGGGAGCATCGATCTTTATCTGTGCATCATCTCCCTTAAGACTCATCTCAATCGTATATGTAAAACCTTCAACCGGAGCAAATCCTTCACCGGGTGAATCCATCTCGCACTTATCAAACTTTATAAGGACCTTGTCGGCTCCGGTGATCTTATATGTTCCCGTATCCTTGTTTCTCCAACCGGTACAGGATGCTTTACCGTCGTCGGAAAGCTCTATCTTATAACTGGATGCCCAGTCATTTTCTTCATCATATCCGTCCGTATACCATACGCCTGCAGCCACGGAGTAATCCTGAGGCTCTTTTGCCTCCTCAACCGGCGTATCCTCATCCTCGTAATACTCATCCTCGGGATAATATTCATCTTCTTCATAATCAATGAACTCATCCTCTTCATAAGGATAAATATCTTCCTCAGGGGGTGCGGCAGGTGCTTCTTTTGCACTCTTATTACATCCCGAAAGTGCTATAAAGCATGAAGACATTACAAGCGTCATTACAATTTTACTCTTCATAATTATAGTCTCCCTTATATTTGATTCTAACTGCGATGTGATTTTCTTGTGATAAGAGAATTGAGATCAAGGTCAATAGAATCGCCGGACTTGATCCAATCCCATGCTGAAAAGTCTACTGCGGCATTTCCGCTTTTACCTATTTCAATAGTTTTAGTCCCGCCGGTTACATTTTTAAGTTCTTCTTCATTAAGCTTTTTACTGTCTATTTCGTTCATATTATCGATCTTCCTATACCTGCACAGTTACTACTTAAATATTTCATTACCGCATTCCGAGCATACGCATCTGCCGCCTGTAAACAGATAGAATTTCCTGTCAGCGTCGCATTTATCGCATTTCATTACTTTTGTACCGAGACAGTTGGCAGGATCAACCGCTGATCCTGTTTTATTTACAGGTGTGCCTGCGCCTCCGGATACTTTGTTTAATTCATCATCTTTTAACTTTTCCATTATTCTTCTCTCCTCCTGTTTATGATTTAATTTCTATCGGTTTACCGCATACAGGACAAAAAGCCGTCTTTGTTCCGAAAGGAACTTTAAACACTTCACCGCATATTTTGCATGAGACTTTAATGCCTTCACCTTCCTTAAAATTTTCTTTTTCGTTGAGATTATTTGTACCGCCGGTAACCATCTTCAGATTATCTGCTTCGAGTTTAAAATCATCTGCACTCATATTTTGTCCCCTTATTATACGGTCACATTGTCACATAATATTATGAAAATTACTTTTAGGGTATAAAGTATTCTTTCTTACTCTCCGATTTAATTATTGTAAAGATGAAGAAAATAATTAAACGGAGGAACCTGAAATGAACAAAAAGGTATTAGCACACGCACTTACAATAACAGCAATCGTGATCGCAGCCTTTACTGCTGCCGCCCTTACCCCCGTCAAAACAAATGCCGCAACACATGTATCATCTGTAATGAATATCGCAAAGGTCGATTTTGAAACCAGAACAGATACTGAAGGTAAGATCATTGCAGACAACGAAATACCTCTTGCTTCTGCTCCCGAAGGATCTGACTTCAACATCACCCTCTGGATAGCGGTTGTATCAGCCGCAACCCTGATGTCCGGCATAGTTATATATGAAGAACATAAATACAAGAAGAACGGGCGCTACTAACAGTAGCGTCTTTTCTATCCCTGCATGATAACCGGACGATTTTTAACGGTCTTTGCGGCATCATTCTGATCTGCATTTAACATACCTGCTTTTTTCTTGTCCACATTCATCTCATCCACTCTGGAATCAAGCAGCTTATCATTTAACATTATCATTCCGCCATTTACCTGATCAAGAGCTGCATCATCAAGTTTCTGAAGCTTTTCATTGTTTATCATACTCATATCGGATCTCCTTTCCCGTAAGGGGGTGCCATATTTTGTATATGATGATTTTAGCACAATATTTGTCACACTTATGTCACACTCCCCGGCTGTTTATATTTTACTACAAATACCCCTTTTAAAGAAATAGCAATAAATGATAAAATTAAATCTGAAGTAAAGGAGTGCTTATGGAATTTAAGGGTATATTCGATATGAACGGGATCACACTGCTAAGCTGGTTATTCTCAGGGATCGGCTGCTGTGCACTGTTTCGCAAAGACAAGATAAAAGGGATCTACGCGTTTATTCCCGGACTTTCGGAGTATCATCTTGCTATCATGGCCGAGCGCGAGGAAGACGGCAGAACCTATTTCATGATCGCGTTATCCAAATATCTGGTGCTTTTGATCCAGAGGATCTTTCTTCCGGAAACGGCAATATATAAACTTCTGACCATTGTTTATTTTTCTGTCATTCTTGCCCAGTTATTATTCAGTATAAGGATCTTCATGGCTTTATGTGATGTTTTTGAGAAAAAGCGCAAATGGACTTTTCTCTGGCTCTTTTTCCCTTCGGTAACGTCATTCATATGGGGATTTTCCAGGGATTATATGCCCAATCACAGGACATATATCGATACCGACTATGAAAAGGCAGCAAAGATAAGCGGAGCAACCGTTGAGGCGATCCAAAACGGTCTTACGATCAATCTTACCGACAGAACAACGATGAACTTCGGCAAGAAGTTTTATCTTCTTAAGGATATACATATGTCTATTCCTACAGGTCATATGGTGCTTCTCCTGGGCGGTTCCGGAGCCGGCAAAACAACATTTCTCAATGCCGTAACAGGTTATGAAAAGGCAAATGCCGAGATAATCCTGCATGGAGCCAATCTATATAATAATTACGAAAGCATGAAATACGATCTTGGTTTCGTACCGCAAAGCGATCTGATGAGGCAAAACGATACTGTAGCCATGACACTATATGATGCAGCAACACTGCGTCTTCCTACGCATGTCGGCCGTAAGGAAAAGAAAGAACTTATCAATAAAGTCATGGATAAACTCGGACTTATGTCGGTAAGAAAGAGCCAGGTCGGAAAGCTCTCAGGAGGCCAGCGTAAGCGCCTGTCCATTGCTCTTGAGCTTATTTGCGACCCTACCCTCTTCATTCTTGATGAGCCGGATTCGGGTCTGGACGGAGTCGTTGCCAGAAATCTGTTTGAAACTCTCAGACAAATTGCCAATGAAGATAAGATCGTGATCGTAATAACACATACTCCCGATCGTGTTATAGATCTTTTTGATGATGTTATCGTTCTTGCCAAGGATGCTTCCCTTACCGGAAGACTTGCATTCTACGGCCCGATCGGTGAAGCATATGAATTCTTCGGCAAGAAATCCATGGAAGAAATACTACTGTCGGTAAACCGGGAAGACGAAGGCGGCGAAGGTCGCGC
>JAILCX010000079.1 GCA_024690205.1 Lachnospiraceae bacterium
TCGTTGGCACATTAGTACAGGTATTGCTATTTTCTTTGATTCCCCTGATCTTTTGGCTGATATTTGCCAGGAGAAAACAGAACTTTTTTAAAGTGGATAGGAATTAAAAAGATCAAGCATGAAGGGAAATGGTGGGGAACAGCATGTGCAATCCTTATTGCTACGGGATTATATATAGGTTTAACGTCATTTGCAATTCGTTTTCTTCCTGAAGGGGTGACCACCGCAGGCAGTGACTTTGCCGGCAAAGGATTTGCTGCATTTCCTGCTGTGCTGGCATATGGCTATATCCGTACCGGATTATCCGAAGAAATAGTCTTTAGGGGGTTTTTGTTAAAACGTTTTGGAGAAAAATTTGGGTTCATCACCGGCAATATCATACAGGCGATCCTGTTTGGCATGATGCACGGAATTCCTTTTGGTTTAGCAACTCACAATATACCTGTGACTATAGTAATGACTATACTTCCCGGTACTTTTGGGTGGTTCCAGGGATGGATGAACGAAAAAAATTTTGGTGGGAGCATTATTCCAAGCTGGTTTTTGCATGGAACGATTAATGTCATAGTGGCGACAATAGCACTATAACCCGGAATATTACCAAATAACAATTTTCAAAGAGAAGTCTTGGGACTTCTCTTAAAGATGAAAAGCCTTCCGTAACCGAAAAGATTGCAAACTTCCCCAAAATGGTAAATGAAAAGAAAAGTATTACAGTATAATAAACAAATAAGCTAGCAGTAAAGCTTCTCTTCGGAGAAGCTTTTTTATTGCCAAAAAGGAGGAAGAAATGATCTTAGTAGTAGCAGAAAAACCAAGCGCCGGCAAAGACATAGCAAGGATCTTAAGTCGAAAGATTTATACTACCATTTATTCTACCAACACCCCTTTTTGGGGTGTTTTTTGACAATAAATGATATAACGCTATATAATAAGTGAGTGTTCAAAAACGTTGATTTTTCAATGAAAAATGGCATTCCATAACAAATTATGAAATGCCATAAAAATAGGTGCAGAAAAAGGGACTTGAACCCTCATGGTATTGCTACCACACGGACCTGAACCGTGCGCGTCTGCCAATTCCGCCATTTCTGCAAAACAACAAAGATAATTTTACGTAACGATACTTTTTATGTCAAGAGGCAACGGAATATGTACTCTTTTTTTCTGACCACACAATTCATAGCAACGGTAGGAATACTGTTTGAGACCATCATCGTATTTAAAAGGTGGAACAGCAGGCTTCACTCATACCTGTTTTTAAGCTGCCTTGCAACCTTTGTGAGCAATGTCGGATATCTCATCCAGATGCAGTCCTTTGATGAAACATCTTATTATAATGCGTTGAAGCTTTCGTATCTGGGAAGAGTCATCATTCCTCTGGCGTTGTTCCTTTTCCTTATGGAACTTTGTAAGGTGACCGTGCCAAGAAGCCTTAGAAATGTGCTTACGGCCATCCATTTCGGAATATATTTTGTCGCCTTCACATCAAGAGCGCACGAGCTCTATTACAGAAACGCTACCTTTGCGATACAGGACGGATTCCCGACTCTCATTAAGGAAAGCGGTATCGTACATAATATCTTTATGTCCATGGTGGCTGTCTATTTCTTCATCGGTATGTTTAATCTTATACGTTGTACGATAAGGGCCAGAAATAAGATCGTTAAGAAACGTTTCATTTTTGTATGCCTATCGTATCTTCATGAAGGAATATTCTTCGGCCTTTATATATTCAAGGTTTGGGAATTTCGCGAGTACGACTGCACATCCATAGGCTACTTCTTAGGAATGCTTTACATGCTCTATGCGATATTCAAGTGTAATCTTCTTGACACCCAGCAGATAGCAAAGGAATTCCTTGTGGATGAGCTGTCGGAAGCCATCATAGTTGTTGATAATTACGGCACCGTAACATATTTTAACTATCCGGCAAAAGCACTTTTCCCGGAACTAGCAATAAAGCCCGACGTAGTTGTTTCAAAGGTTCGTTCGGCCATAAAGAATAAAGATGAGCTTAAGATAAATGACAGGATATTCTCACCTGAGGTCAACACTCTATTCCAAAAGGGAACAGTGGCAGGCGAACTTTTTGTACTGGCGGACGATACGGAACACTTCATCATGATGGATGAATTAAAAGAGCAAAAGGAAATTGCTGACCAGGCAAACCAGGCCAAGTCTTCCTTCCTTGCAAACATGTCTCATGAGATAAGGACGCCCATTAACGCGGTCATCGGAATGGACGAGATGATCCTCCGTGAGAGCCGTGAAAAGGAAACGCTTTCTTATGCGCGTGATATCATGAGCGCCAGCCGCACACTGCTTTCACTTATCAACGATATCCTTGATTTTTCAAAGGTCGAAGAAGGAAAGATCGAGATCATCCCCACTCAATACGAACTGGGTTCCATGATAAACGACCTTGTAAATATGATCATGCCCCGTGCCGTTAAAAAGGGACTTTCATTTAACGTGAGCATAAATGAACAGACACCGCACCTGCTCCTTGGAGATGAGATAAGGATAAAGCAGTGCGCGATGAACGTACTTACAAATGCCGTCAAATACACCGAAAAAGGTTCAGTAGATTTCAGCGTTGATTTTGAAGAGGGAAAGGAGCAGGATATCTATCTGACATTTAAGGTAACGGATACCGGTATCGGAATGAAGGAAGAGGATATCGAAAAACTCTTTTCACCTTTTACCCGAATAGAAGAAAAGAGAAACCGCTCCATTGAGGGAACAGGTCTTGGCATGAGTATCACCAAGCAGTTCCTTGACCTTATGGGCAGTAAACTTGAAGTTTCAAGTAAATACGGTGAAGGTTCCGTATTCTCCTTTACGATAAAGCAAAGGAAGATGACAAGCGAACCCATCGGAAATTATGCCGAAAGATTCTCTGCGGAGAACGCAAAAGGAAGCGGATATCATGAACTTTTCCATGCTCCGGATGCCCGCATAATGGTCGTTGATGATACGGAGATGAACCTTGCCGTAATTAAGAGCCTTTTAAAGAAGACAAAGATACAGATAGATACGGTTCTTTCAGGAAGAGAGGCTATAGCCCAGGCCAAGCTTAAGGATTATGACGTTATGTTCATTGATCACATGATGCCTGACATGGACGGAATAGAAACTTTAAAAAACCTTAAGGAAAACGAAAAACTTAAAGATACGATCTTCGTTGCACTTACTGCAAATGCTGTATCGGGCGCCAGAGAAATGTATATGGAAGCAGGCTTTTCCGATTATCTTTCAAAGCCCATAGACGGTGAAAGACTTGAAAGGATGCTTAGAAAATACCTTCCGGAAGACAAAATACAAAGCGCCGACGATGAGAGTGAAAATGACACACTTGTCGGAAATAAAGTTCTTGTTGTTGACGATGATGAGACACTTACCGCTCAGGCAGAAGAGATCCTTAAGAAGGAATATGAAGTCATAAAGGCAATACGCGGCCAGGAAGCCATAAAGATCGCAGGCAAGATCATACCCGATCTCATACTGCTTGATGTCAATCTGCCCGACATGAACGGATTTGAAGTGATGTCGGAGCTTAAAAAGATCGATGAAACATCCGAGATCCCGATCATGCTCCTTACGGGTGATGATGATATCAAACTTGAAAGCACGGGATTCTTAAACGGAGCTTCCGACTTTGTGAGAAAGCCGATCATCCCTGAGGTTTTACTTGAGAGGGTAAGAAGGATAATAGATCTTGATCATTACAAGCAGTCTATCGAAAAGGAAGTTGAAAACCAGTCAGGTAAGGCAAGAGCGATAACAAGAGAGATGATGCTTTCGCTTGCAAAGGCAGTCGATACGAAAGACCATTACACGAACGGTCATTCAAGACGAGTGGCTGCATATGCCGCCGAGATAGCAAGAAGACTCGGAAAAAGTCCGGATGAACAGGAGAAGATCTATGAGATCGGTCTGCTTCACGACATAGGAAAGATCGGGATACATGAGGATATAATCACAAAGGATTCAAAACTTACCGAAGATGAATTTGCCGAGATAAAGGAACATACGCTTAAGGGCTATGAGATACTAAAAGAAATATCCATGATGCCGGAACTTGCAGACGGAGCAAGGTCACATCATGAAAGGTTTGACGGAAAGGGTTATCCCGATGGATTATCAGGTGAGGAGATACCTGAAAACGCAAGGATCGTATGTGTTGCCGATTGCTATGATGCAATGACGAGCACACGTACCTACTCAAATCCCAAAACCCAAAAAGAAGTCCGTGATGAGATAGAGCGTTGCATCGGAAGCAGGTTCGATCCCCTTCCTGCTAAGGCAATGCTTCAGATGATAGATGAAGACCCAGAGTACAGGATGAACGAAAATGCTACAGCAGAGCTCATCTGGAAGGGCTATTCAAAACTTTGGGATCTTGATAAAAGAGCATTGGAGAGTAATCATGAAGAAAACACGATCCCTGCATTCCTTCATGAGATTCCTGACCTTGATCTCGAGGAGGGCATAAAAAACTGCGGATCGGGCGATGGATTCATGTCCGTTGTTACGGTATTCCATCAGACGGCAGGTGCCAAATCGGCCGAGATCAGGGAACTATATGATTCCGGAGATTGGAGCAATTACACCATAAAAGTTCACGCTTTAAAGAGTTCTGCAAGGATAATCGGGGCGGGGCAGCTTTCGGAACTTGCAAAGAAACTTGAAGATGCCGGAAAAGAAGGTAATATAGACTTTATAAAGGAAAACACGGATGAGCTTTTAAGAAGATATGATGAGCTCGATGCAAATCTTAAAGGACTTGACGGACCGGAAGAAGAACTGCAGAAGATCTCGCGCGATATGCTAAAAGAAGCCTATCAGACGATGGAAGAGATCGCATCGGCAATGGATTACGGAATGATGGATGATCTTCTTAACAGCCTTAAAGGATACAAGCTTCGTTCTGCAGACAGACAAAAGATAGAAAAGATCGGAAGTCTCCTGCTCAATCTTGATTGGGACGGAATAACCGAAACATTAAGGGAGGAAAATGATGGATAATGAAATGGCTAACCTTACAGTCATAATAAGTCCGCAGGAGAGTTTCCTTGCAAAGGGACTCTTGGGCAAACTTAAATCCATGGGCACTCATGCCGTCTTATCAGGAGCAAAGATAAAGGAGCTTGAACAGTTCAGGGAACATGCCGAACTCTTTGTCCTATTCATGACCGAGGAGATGGAGGAGTATGCCGACGCCATCGTATATCTTAAGGATATGGCGGGTGACCTCGATCGAAAGATCATCATAATCGGGGATAAAGACGAGCAGGGAGAGATCATGAAACTCCTTCCCGAGTTTCTGGTGCTTGATTGGTTCGAAAGACCCCTTGATATGGATAAGCTCCTTTCCTGCATCAAAAAATATCTTGAAGAGAACACGGGAGAAAACGCCAAAAAGAGCGTCCTCATCGTTGATGATGATATTACTTACATGAGGATGATCTATGAATGGCTTAAGGACAAATATCACGTCGGAATGGCTTCAAGCGGAGTACAGGCGATAAGTTACCTTGCCCGAAACAAGGCAGATCTTGTGCTTCTTGATTACGAGATGCCGGTAGCCAACGGTCCACAGGTTCTTGAAATGTTAAAAAACGATGCTGAAACAGACTCTATTCCCGTAATGTTCCTTACAGGACATGCGGAGAAAGAAAACGTCGCAACGGCAATAAACTTAAAGCCGGTTGACTATCTTTTAAAGACGATCGAAAAGAAAGACCTTCTTGAGAAGATCGATACGTTCTTTAAAAAGAGTGCAGGAGCTAAGTTCTGATATTCAAAAACACTTTAAAAATGCCGATAAATATGATAAGATATAATTTAACTATGGGCTTATGACAGGATGTCGCGCTGCCCGGAAAGGAAGGAAACATGGGTATAAACATCCAGCCTAAAACTGATTATTCGGCTATGTTTCAGAGCCTTGGTTCCGGAACTTCAAATCTAAACTTCATATCGGACTATGCTTCCATAAAGAACGGAAGCTACGGCAAACTTATGAAGGCTTACTATGCCAAGGATGGCAATTCTTCGCAACTGTCTTCGGTTGTATCTTCAAAGAAGGCCAACACTGCTGCAAAAGAAGATGTTTCTAAGCTTACCGAAACAAGAAAGTCAGCCAAGGAACTCAAAGAAAGCGCAGACAAGCTTACAACGGCCAAGTTTGAAGATCAGGATGAGACCTTAAAGTTGGTAAAGGACTTTGTTAGTGATTACAATTCACTTGTAAAGGACGGACTTGACTCGGGAACATCATCTATCACAAAGAAGATAGTTTCGATGGATAACCTGTCGCTGAGCAACGAAAAGAGTCTTAATGACATCGGAATAAAGCTTAACGACGACGGCACATTGAAGCTTGATGAGGAAACCTTCAAGAAGGCAGATTTAGGTTCCGTAAAGAGTCTCTTTAGCGGAGCAGGTTCCTATGGGTACTCAGTATCCTCACAGGCAACATTGGTTGATTACCAGGCGAACTACGAGGGTATCAAAGCCAGTACCTATCAAAGGACGGGCTCATTCAACACAGCCAGCGTAACGGGCAGTCTTTACGACACGTTTTTCTGAGTGTTGAATGAAGAAACAGATGACGAATGATAAAACGGCCTCTTAAATGAGGTCGTTTTATTTTACATGTTTTTATTGACATTGCACAAAAATGGTGTTAATATTCCATTAAATCAAACGATTTTTTGGTGAATATCACCAAAGGTTTTTCAAAACCCGTATCGGGTAAGATTCCATTTTTTAAATAGGCAGACGGAAACGGCAGGTAAAGAAACTGGAACGTACTTTACTTTATCCCTGCGAGTGTATTTTTGTTCGCAAGGACCAAAAACTGACCATCGGAAGCCAGTATAAAAGCGACATTTATTATTCATACGAAGATAAGATCGCAATACAGCACGGTGTTCTGTATCACGAGGGAGATGATCTTTTTTACATGTGCTTTAAAAGCCGTGATAAAAGGCAGCTTGAGCCTGTAAAGATAGGCTACGGATGTGAACTGAGGATAGAGGGGCTTTATATCATCAACCTTGGGGAATATCTGATCATCCAGTGTTTATACGGGGACATGAGAGTCTCAAAAAGGAGGGAAAATGCTCCATACTGAAGAATTTGAGATCATTGTGCCCGATATACCGTCAGATAAAGATGAGCAGCCCGTTCTTTTGACCATCGGCCCGATGAGCACCATGCTCATTCCGGTAGCCGTGATGGCTCTTTTCGGATCGAGGATATATAACGGCAATACCCATTCCTTTATGTACTTCGGAATGATAACCGCGCTTTCAAGCGCCTTATCCGGAATGCTCTGGGGTTTTCTTTCGCACAGATACAGGAAAAAGTACGGCATCCGAAAGGAATCCGAAAGAAAAAAAGAATATGAGCGGTACCTTGGTGAGGTAAACGAACATCTTGAAGAATGCACCAATGAAAACAAAAAGTACATGTTCGAAAGATACCCGTCATCGGCGGATACGGTAAATGACGGCATCTTTTCCGAAAGATACCTTTATGCTCCGGATCGTGACTTTATAAGGCTTGGTATCGGACGGTCGCCTTTTCAGATGCAACTTAAGATCTCAAATAACCGCAAGGAGATGTTTGAGTCCGAAGAAAGTATAAAGGCCCGGGATATAGTTGAAAGATACGGCATGCTTAATGATGTCCCTGTTGGGATGGATCTGAAGTGCGGGCAGATAACCGGAGTGATCGGAAAGGCGGATGAAGAAGCAAATTACGGATTTTTCCTGGATCTTTTGGTAAAGATCTCAGCACAGTATCAAAAAAGCAATGTTAAAACCGTCCTTTTCTTTGATGAAAACAAAAAGCCGCAGCAAAGACTATATGAGACCGTAAAACTAATGCCTCATTTTTTTATGGAAGGAACAAGGATACGTGCAATCGCGGGGAATCCCCAAGACAGCCTCGATGTGCTTCCTTATCTGGGAGAACAGCTTATCTCAAAAGATGTAAGGTTCATAGTCTTTATCCTTGATATGTCACTTATTAAAGGTGAAACGCTTGAAGAGGCGCTGTTCCTTGAAAAAGATAAGAGCAATCTTTCAATCGTCCTATTTTGTGAAAGCGAAGAGTCGCTTCCTTCAAAGTGCAGCAACATCATAATCCTTCCGGAAAAAGGCATAAGATCCATAAAGATAAAAAAGAGGGAAGAGGAAAGCTTCCTAAGGGCGATCCCGGATGTGCCGCCTGAAATGGGAAAATGCAGGGAATATTTTTCAGACCTTTTTGCAAAGAACTTTGAGGAAGGCTTTGTTTCGGAGGAAATACCGCAGAAAGTAAGCTTTACAAAGCTTTATGATGTAAAGCGTCTTGAAGATATAGATGTTGCGCTGATGTGGAATAAAAACTTTCCCGAAGAGAGGCTTAAAGTACCCATAGGTATAGGAAACAGGAATGAAAAAGTCTACCTTGATGTTCACGAGAGATTTCACGGTCCGCACGGACTTATCGCGGGAACAACGGGATCCGGGAAAAGCGAACTTATACAGTCATATCTTATTTCGCTTTGTCTTTCGTATTCACCTACGGAGGTTAATTTCTTTTTGATCGATTATAAAGGCGGAGGGACCGGAGATTCGTTAAGGGAGCTTCCGCACTGCGCCGGAGTCATCTCAAACCTTTCAGGCTCAATGATCAAAAGAGCACTAAGCGCGATCCGCTCCGAAAACGAACAGCGTCAGATCCTTTTTTCAAAATACAAAGTAAATCATATAGACGAATATAACAGGCAAAGACGAAAGAACAATGACCGTGAACCGCTTCCGCATCTTTTTTTAATAATTGATGAGTTTGCACAAATGAGGAAGGAAGAGCCCGAGTTCATGCAGGAGATCATTTCGCTTAGCGCAGTCGGAAGATCCCTTGGGATACACCTTATCCTTGCAACTCAAAAGCCTTCCGGAGTCGTTGATGAAAAGATATGGTCAAATTCAAGATTTAAGCTGTGCCTTAAGGTCCAGGATAAGCAGGACAGTATGGACATGCTTAAAAAACCTGATGCGGCTTATCTTAAAAGATCGGGCCAATGCTATCTGCAGATAGGCCTTGATGAGTATTTCAGATGTTTCCAGACAGGATATCTCGGAGATATCTATGATCCCGGAGAAGATAAAAACAATGTTTACATAGTCGGAAGATCGGGAAAGCGGATCGGAGCTGATGAAGGAAAAAAAGAGGGGCCTACTTACCTTGAATCTCTTAAGGATCTTATCATCTCATCTGCCGTTGTGGAAGGATACGAAAAGGCCCCTTCACTTTGGATAGATGAACTTCCCAAGACCATATACGAAGGATCGGATACCGTCAGGGAGGTCATGGATGAAGAGCCCGAAAACGGAGTGCTTTTCGGGATATACGATGATCCTTCCAGACAAAGGCGCGGAGCACTTTTATATGATCCTTATAAGTACGGACATCTTGCGATAGCAGGCGGCCCTGCATCAGGCAAATCGACATTGCTTAAACTCTTGGCAAAAGGTTTACATAACATAGAATCAATATTAATCGACATGGCAGGTTCATGGGCGGATGATGAGGATCTTCTGTCCGGTTTTAAGGGATATCTATCTTCAAAAGAAGGATGTGATGTTTTCTTTTACCATCTTAAGCGCTGCTTTGTTAAGAGGGATACTCCTTTATTTGTTTTCATAGATGACATTGCCTACCTGCTTAAAAACATAAGTGATGAGCAGACTGAACTACTTATGAGGATGATAAGCGACGGTATAGGTTGCAATATCTTTTTTATCATTTCGGGAGGACAGACCTCGGATTTTCCGTCAAAGATCTTTTCAAAGATAAAAACAACACTTTCGCTCGAGATGAACGATAGGTTCGGATACGGAGACATGCTTAGATTTTACAGACTTCCCTTTGTTCCGGAAAAAGGAAAGCCGGGAAGGGGATTGTGTGTCATCGATAACGAAGTGTTTGAGTTCCAGGCGCTTTTGCCGGATGCCGAAAAGCCGGTAATTAAGCAAAAAAAACCGGACAGTTTTCCTGTTATTCCCCAAAAGCCGTCACCGGGATCATTACTCAGGGACTTTGTTCCTTCTAAAGTAAAGAGGATTCTTCCCCTTGGCTATTCAAGGCGATCGGGTTTTGTAAGGGGGATAGATATTACTGATCCAACGTCCTTTTTTATCCTTGGCCCCAAACCGGGTGTTAACAGATTTGTTTTAGAGATGCTTAAAAGCTTTGTGGAAAATCTTTATCCCGGGATGGTTGATGATTGCGTGTTTGCAAAGGATATATCAGAGCTCCCGGATGCATGCCGGATGAAGGATAAGTACGTGTTTTTCATATATGAAAATAATAATCCCGTAAGCGACCCCGAAAGGGCAAAGGCATTAAAACAGATCATTCAAAGGAGGCAGGGGATATATGTCGGAAGTAATGCTTCCCAACAGACCGTGCTCAATCTTTCGGATCTTTCTTTTAAGGAGCTTGGTTCGGTTTCAAACGACATGACGGGATTTATGAGATTGGAAGGAAGGCAAAGGACCCTGGTTTTGCAGCTTCCTTTTGAAAACAGGGAGGATGATGAAGATGATTATGATTGATGTTCTGGTTCCGCCTCTTGATGAGGCATTTGATGTTGAAACCGACGAATCGGTATTTCTGGAGGAGTTTGTCTTTAAGCTTAAAAGGATCATAGAAAGCATAAGGAACGTATCTTTTGGCAGAAGGGACTCCATGCTCTTTTCGATAAACAAAGCCGAATTCGTAAAGAATGATCAAAGCTTTAAGGCACAGGGCATAACAAACGGCGAAAGGATGGTGCTTGTTTGAATAACGTTCTTTTTTTGGACGGCGCATCATTTGAAGATAAAAAAGATGAATGTTCTGAAGTCTTTACCAGGCTTACTGATCTTTTGGGGTGTATGGACTGCGATAAAGAATCGATGCTTACAGACTGGAAGGGCGAAGCAAAAAACTTATGGGTTGAAGGATTTGAGGATGAGATGGTCTTACTTTTTGAGAATCTGCATGTCCTATATGAAAAGATAGGAAAGATCGAGGAGACGGCAGAAGGTTTATCTTCGCTTAAGACTGTCATATCGGGGATGATCGGATAAAGAATGGGAGTCAAAGTGTCCAGTATAAAAGTAATAACTGAAAAGATAAAGGAAACAAAAGAATATCTTTTATCAAGATGCATCGAGGCAGAGAACCTCCTTCAGGAATTATCAAAAGTCTGTAATTCGTTTTTGCTCGTTATATATGCTGCAAACCTTGAGAATCTTATAAATGAGACAAACGATGAGATCGAAAGATCCAAAGAAAGTATAAAAAGACTCCGGAAACACACCGAAAAACTTGAAGCCATAGCCGGTGAATACGAGATCACGGAAAGGAGGAATATTGATGAGCCTGATTCCATCAATAGAGGTTAACTTTGACAATCTTAAAAAAGCCAAAGAGACGATGGACCGCACCTTAACGGTGCTCAATACGATGATAAACGAAGACCTTGCCGAAGGCCTGGGGCAGATATCGAAGATGTGGGATGACGTTAACGGAAAGGAATACTGCCTTAAGATGCAGCAGATAGTAAATATGCTCTCGGAGATAGAAAATGCGATAACGCTCATCGTTGATGAGATCGAAAAAGAAGCTGTTACGGTCTTTGATGCCGAATTGTTCGGCCGGGGACTTGCCATAAACAGAAGCTACTAAGAAAGGAGAAAACGTATGGCACTATTTGAAGTAACATCACAGGTTCTAAGAAGCAAAGCAGAAGAACTGCTGGGACTTAACATGCAGTTTGAAGCGCAAAAGAACGAACTTGAAAATGAGGAAGGGGCTTTGGTCGGTATGTGGGAAGGTGAGACGAAAAGGATCTTCCACGGTGCTTTTATGTCCGATAAGGAGCAGATGAACGTTTTTATCGACCTTATAAGGCAGTACGTTGAGGCACTTTACGTGATCGCCCAAAGATACGAAGAAGCCGAGGCGCAAAACGCCGAGCTTGCATCGTGCAGAAGCTATTAAGTGAAAGGAGAAATACCAAATGGAAGGAATCTTAAAAGTAACACCTGAAAAGCTCATGTCTTCATCCGAACAGTTCGGAGCAACGGCCCAAAGGATGAGGGCGCACACGGAGGAGATGATAAACCTCATAAACTCATTAAAAGGTATATGGATAGGTGAGGCACAGGATACATATAATTCAAAGTTCAACATGCTCCAGTCCGACATGGAAAAGTTATACCGCATGGTGACCGAGCATTCGTCGGATCTTATGCAGATGGCACTTACATATTCCAATGCCGAAAGCTCAAATACGGTCACGGGTTCAAGCCTGGGCGGAAATGTCGTTGTCTGATGAAGGTAGGATATGGACGGACCTATATCGGAGCAGGAAATATCAATGGTGTTAAACACCTATATGTATGTCGATTATGATGATGCAAACGACGGGCAGACCCTCAGGGAGATAGTAGAAGAAATGCCCCTGCACACGGATGTTAACGGGACATATGCTCCGCAATACTCGATACTTAAAGAAGCCGTCAAAAATCCTGAAACAGGCGACCTTATCATAGGATGCCAGTCGGGAAACATGGGATATAACGAAGGAACAAATGCCGTTACGTTCAGTTCATCCGACGGCAGCAGGGTATATGTCGTATACAGGGGAACATATGACGGGGAGTGGATGGATAACGGCGAGGGACTTTCAAAAGCAAGGACCGAGCAACAGATGGAAGCGGTCGATTATTTTGAGACCGTTGTAAACAGGATGGGACTTGACGGAGATGAAAGACTCGTAGTGTCCGGACATTCAAAGGGTGCGAACAAAGCGCAGTTTGTGACGATGGAATCAAGGTATTCGGACAGGATTGACAGATGCTATTCGATAGACGGACAGGGTCAGTCCAAAAAGGCGGTAAAAAGCTGGAAGGACAGACTCGGGAGCGAAGAATACGTTAAAAGGACCGGAAAGTTATACGGGATAAACGGCGAAAACGACTATGTATCGGTCCTTGGATGCTCTATCATACCGGCTGCACATGTGCTTTACGTAAAAACGGGCACGGCGAAAGCGGATTTTGCCGGCTACCATGATATTACAAGGATGTTTGCCACGGTTGGGCATGAAGCGGGCAAAACCGTAATAACATACAACGGACGCAAGAATCCCTATGTATTTAAAAGAGGACCGGTCGGAGACTTTATCGGAGGCGTATCGGATGAAGTCATGAACCTTCCTGAGGATGCGTTAAAGGGCTGTGCCTCCGGCGCAATGCAGATCCCGGAGGTAGCTTTCGGAGGCATCAAAACAGGCCTTAACGGTCAAAAGGCATCACTTTCGGATCTTAAGCATCTTGGCAAAGACGGAGTCGGAGTGATCATCGGCAGGATGTATAACACAAAAGCCGGAAAGAAGTTTTACTCCATGACACAGGATGGCGGATATTACGGTCATTCCTTTTCGGATGCGGACAGTATTTATGTCGATTACGGGAAACTTGGGAAAAAGAGCGATGAATTAAAAAAGATCGCAAAAGATCTTGAAGACGCGTCACATACTCTTGAAAGCAGCGCTTATGAGCTTTCGTTTTATCTTGATAACGTTCTCATAAAAGAAGAGAGGATAAAGCTTTACTTAGGGGGACTTGCGACGGGATCAAAGTCGCTTTTAAAGACGGCGGACCTTTTGGAAGAAGTGGTAAATGCGTGCAGCGCTTATGATGCGGGACTAGATTGATATCGTGCTGAAAAGATCGAAGTTCGGATCTGAATTTACCTTTTTGCGATATTCGCTCGGAGTATATCCGAGATACTGGCGAAAGACCTTATTAAAGTAACTGGCATTGTTGAATCCGACGTTAAATGCAAGCTCGGAAAAAGAAGCGGCACGTTTGTCCTTTTTCTGGATAAACGAAGCAGCCTGGAATATCCTGTATTTCATAAGGTATTCAATGGGAGTAAGGTTAAGTGAACGCTTAAAGCAGCGGCAGCACTCTGATCTTGATATATGGACGGTTGCCGCAAGGTCATCGAGAGTGATCTTTTCGGCATAGTGATTTTCTATATAAAGGATCATTTCCTTGGTACGTATCTCGTCATTTGAGGCAACAGGAGTCGTCTTTTTTACAGGCTCATCGGGTGCGACCCTTTTTATGAGCGAAAGCCAGAACTCACAAAGGAGTGACTTTGTGGTAAGTTCGTAGCCGAAACTCTTTATGAGGTTTGCGGCAATAACGTTATTTATGCACTCGAGCATCTTGTTTTCTTCGGGATTTTCTTCCGACAGCTCCAGGAACTGGAATTTGGACGAAGATATAACGGGGCTGAAGTACTTTTCATGGAAATACGTGTCGCCGTATCCGAAAACAAAAGCGGGGTGAAAGACCGTGGAGTACATACTGCAGTTGGCGTCTTCACTTGCAGGCACGATGGTATGAAGGGTATTAGCGTTTATGACTATACCCATGCCCGCGCTCACGGTGATCTGCTTATCACGTGTCTTGAACAGTATCTCTCCGTGGTTTACTATGATGACTTCCATTTCGGGATGCCAGTTCCACTGTACGTTCTTCATATACTGCTTTGAAAGCTCTATGAAATAAACATGAACGGGATAGCTTAATGACTCATCTTCAAGAGGATTGTCTTTAGTTGTATCCATGTGAAACCTCCTTCCCTACGTTTATGTCATTATCTTAAATTAAAAAAGGTCATAATGCAATAAAACGCAAAATGTGATAAACTTTGATTTGGGTAAAACCGGAATAATCGTTAAGGGAGGATGGATCATGCTTGTTGATATCTTGATAGCACTCGTTATAGGAGCCGTAGCCGGCTATATAGCATCACTTATCATGAAGACTTCAGGATCGCTTTTGCTCAATATCATTTTGGGTATTGTCGGAGGAGTTGTTGGAAGACTTGTTCTTGGTCTTTTCGGTTTTTCCGTAAGCAACATAATCGGAAGCATAATAAGTGCGGTTATCGGCGCATGCATCGTGATAGCCATTGTAAAGCTTATCAAAAAATAATGAATCTGCCTCAGGATTTTACTGAAAGGATCCGGAACATTCTGAAAGACGAATATTCGGATTTCATAAAATGCTATGAGTCGGAAGGTAATAGAGCCTTGAGGGTCAATACCCTTAAAGGCTCTATTGATTATTTCTTAAATACCCAGCCGTGGGGCCTTTCGCAAAAGGATAATGTACCCTGGTGCAAAGAAGGCTTTTATTTTTTGGAGCCCGAGATAGGAACACATCCGTTCCATGCTGCAGGTGCATATTACATTCAGGAACCTTCTGCCATGATACCGGTTGAAAAACTTGATGTAAAACCGGGGCATAAAGTTCTTGATATGTGTGCATCCCCTGGCGGAAAGAGCACACAGATAGCGTCAAAGCTTGAAAACAAAGGGCTTTTGGTATGTAATGAGATAAATTCCCAAAGGGCAGCAGTCCTTTCGGAGAATATCGAGAGAATGGGCGTTGCAAATGCCCTTGTAATAAGTCATGAACCGTCTTTGATATCAGAAAGATTTCCCGAATTCTTTGACAGGGTTCTTGTTGACTCGCCGTGCTCGGGAGAGGGGATGTTCAGGAAAAATCCCGAGGCCGTGGAAATGTGGAGCGTCCAAAATGTAAGGATGTGCGCCGAAAGATCAGGCGATATCCTTTATCATGCTTCACTTACCTTGAAGCCCGGAGGACTTTTGGTTTATTCGACATGTACATTTGCTCCCGAAGAAGACGAGGAGTGCATAGAAGGATTTATAAAAGATAATCCGGGATTTGAGCTTTTGCTCATGGACAAGGCCTGGCCTCATAAGATAAAGGGTGAAGGACATTTTTATGCTCTTATAAAAAAGACTATAGGGCAGGACTCCGTAAAGAAGATAAAGACCGTAAAGGGAATAAGCCAAAAGAATATCGGTGATTTTTTTGATTTCCAAAAAGAAAACCTTAAGGCAGATACAAGAAATCTTTTTAAGGATGCGGAAACGATATACACCCTGTTTGGCAGTGAACTTTATGCTTTAAGGGAGGATGCACCTGATCTTAAGGGATTAAAGGTATTGCGCCCCGGCCTTCATTTGGGTACACTTAAAAAGAACAGGTTTGAACCTTCATTTGCTTTTTCCCATTTTCTGAAAAAAGAAGATGTTTATAATTTCACCGATATCGATATAGATACGGCCCGTTCGTATATAAAAGGAAATACGTTTCCATCGGATGAAAATAAAGGATATCACCTGATACTTACGGGAGGATATTCGCTTTCCTGGGGGAAACAAAGCGACGGGATCATGAAGAATCACTATCCCAAGGGGTTAAGAAGATAGATGAGTTTTTGTTCGGGAAAAAGAATAGTTAACATAAGAACAATTATGTTAACCGCATCCGTTCTTGCAACATCCCTGCTTACGGGATGCAAGATCGGATCTTCAACTGAAAAGACCGATGAGGCTTTTGCCCTTATTGCAAACCTTGATTATGAAGGTGCTCTTGCCACGTTTGATGAAGCGCTTGAAAAGGGCGGAGATGAACGCGAGATATTAAGAGGCAAAGGGATCGCCTACATAGGAGAGGGAAGATACGAAGAAGCGATAAGCGCTCTTACCGATGCCCTTTCGCTTTCATCGGGAATAGTTGAGTCCATGGATTATGATATCAACTATTACCTTGCTCTTGCATATTTTAAAAGCGGAAACACTGACGAAGCCGTAAACATATATGATACGATCCTTTCACTTAAGCCGGGTGAGGTTGATGCCGTATATTTAAGAGGTGTTCTTTATGCCGAAAAGGGCATGCTGGATGAGGCTTTATCAAGCTTTAACCAGGTAATTGCAATAGAGCCCGACAATTATGACAGAATCATCAATATCTATACGATCCTTGCCACAAACGGATACAAGGAAAAGGGGCAGGAATACTTAAAGAGTGCGATAGACAACGGCACTAAGAAGATGAGTAACTACGAAAAAGGCCAGATAAGTTACTATCTTGAAGATTATGAGTCTGCCAAGACCTATCTTGAAAAAGCAAGGGAAGAAGAGGGCTATGAGGCTGTTCTCATGCTCGGAAAGACATATGAGATGCTCGGTGATAATAACTATGCGGTCAGCGTGTTCAGCTCTTATGCCAATTCAGCAGAGCCTTCACCCGAGATACTTAATGAGATGGGACTATGTAAGATGTCGATGAGCGACTATGAGGGCGCTCTTGTAGCCTTTGAAGAGGCGATAGCGATCCCCAACAACAACATGCTCCAGACATTGAAGTTTAACGAGATAGTCTGCTATGAGCATCTCGGGCAGTTTGACAGGGCAAAATCACTGATGGAAACTTATGTAAAAAGCTATCCGGATGACGAAAATGCCCAGACAGAATACATGTTTTTGAAAACCAGATAACGTGGGGTAAATATTCACAAAAATCCAAGCGGTAATTTGGGCATAATAACAGGGGCAAAATGACGACGCCCCTGTTTTTTATTGTTATTCAGGGAGTTTCACGCATTTTTGATTTACATAAAATTCCACAAGATATTATGTCTATCTGATTATGTTAACACAATATATTGTGTTTTTGTGTTGACATTCAAAAACTTCAATGATATTCTTCTTATATGCGGTGTTAAATACTAACAATTCAGTAATTTTCAGGCTTACCGCATTTTACCAAACTTGTGTGGGAGGATTCATTTGTGTTCCAGGTAATTAAAAGAGAGGGAGAAGTAGCAGATTTTACGTTAACCAAAATATCCGATGCGATAATGAAGGCATTTAACGCTACGGATGTTCAGTACAACAATGACGTAGTAGACCTTCTCTCACTTAGAGTGACTGCAGATTTCCAGAGTAAAGTCAAGGACAACGGTATCCATGTCGAGGATATTCAGGACAGTGTCGAAAAAGTTCTTGAGCAGGCAGGTTATACCGAGGCAGCAAAAGCATTTATCCTCTACCGCAAACAGCGCGAAAAGATGCGCACAATGAAGTCTACAATCCTTGATTACAAGGACGTCGTTAACAGCTACGTTAAGATTGAGGACTGGCGTGTTAAGGAAAATTCTACCGTCACATATTCAGTCGGCGGACTCATTCTTTCAAACTCAGGAGCAGTAACCGCAAACTACTGGCTTTCGGAGATCTATGATGAAGAGATAGCCGAAGCGCACAGGAATGCGGATATCCATATTCACGATCTTTCAATGCTTACAGGATACTGTGCAGGTTGGTCATTAAAGCAGCTTATACAGGAAGGTCTCGGCGGTATCACCGGAAAGATCACATCCGCACCCGCATCACATCTTTCGGTTCTTTGCAACCAGATGGTCAACTTCCTTGGTATCATGCAGAACGAATGGGCAGGAGCTCAGGCTTTCAGCTCATTTGACACCTACCTTGCACCTTTTGTAAAGATCGATAATCTTTCTTATTCCGAAGTTAAAAAGTGCATAGAAGCATTTATATATGGTGTTAATACTCCTTCCAGATGGGGTACACAGGCACCTTTCAGTAACATCACTCTCGACTGGACGGTTCCCAATGACCTTGCGGAGCTTCCGGCTATAGTAGGCGGTGTTGAGCAGGATTTCAAGTACAAAGACTGCAAGAAGGAAATGGATATGATAAACAAAGCCTTCATCGAGACTATGATCGAAGGCGATGCAAACGGAAGAGGCTTCCAGTATCCCATTCCCACTTATTCCATAACCAGAGATTTCGACTGGTCAGACACCGAGAACAACAGACTTCTGTTTGAGATGACCGCCAAGTATGGAACTCCCTATTTCAGTAACTACGTTAATTCCGACATGGAGCCTTCGGATGTCCGTTCGATGTGCTGCCGCTTAAGACTTGACCTTCGTGAACTTCGTAAAAAGTCAGGTGGTTACTTCGGCTCGGGTGAAAGCACGGGATCTGTCGGAGTTGTAACTATAAATCTTCCGAGGATCGCTTATCTTGCTTCAAACGAAGACGATTTCTTCAAGCGCCTTAACAAACTTATGGATATAGCTGCAAGATCGCTCAAGATGAAGCGTCAGGTTATCACAAAGCTTCTTGATGAAGGGCTTTACCCTTATACAAAGAGATATCTCGGATCGTTTGATTCACATTTCAGCACGATAGGCCTTATCGGAATGAACGAGGTAGGACTTAATGCCAACTGGCTCCGTGCGGATCTTACAAATAAAAAGACACAGGATTTTGCAAAGAAAGTCCTTAATCATATGAGAGAACGTCTTTCCGATTATCAGGAGATGTACGGTGACCTCTATAACCTTGAAGCAACACCTGCCGAGTCTACAACATACAGACTTGCAAAGCATGACAAGAAGAGATGGCCTGCTATAAAGACAGCAGGAAAGATGGGAGACACACCTTACTACACGAATTCATCTCATCTGCCCGTTGATTACACGGCTGATATCTTTGATGCACTTGATATTCAGGACGATCTTCAGACGCTTTATACGTCAGGAACTGTATTCCATGCATTCCTGGGTGAAAAGCTTCCCGACTGGAAGGCAGCTGCCGACCTTATAAGAACGATCGCCGAAAACTACAAGCTTCCGTACTATACGCTTTCTCCTACATACTCTATATGTAAGGAACACGGATACCTTACGGGTGAAGTACATAACTGTCCGAAGTGCGGAAAGACAACCGAAGTTTACAGCAGGATCACAGGATATTACAGACCGGTTGCCAACTGGAATGACGGAAAGCTTCAGGAATACGCTAACAGAAAGACTTATGATATAGCAGGCTCTGTTTTAAAGCGCCCCGTATCATCGGTCGTGACGCTTTCAAACTTCGAAGCTCCCGTAGCTGAAGTTACCGTTGAAAAGCCTGAGAGCATTATTTACCTCTTTACCACAAAGACGTGTCCTAACTGCAAACTGGCTAAGGAATATCTTAAGGATATCAACTATATCCTGATAGATGCTGAGGAAAATCCCGAACTTGCACAGAAGTACGGCATAATGCAGGCACCTACATTGGTGATCGTATCCAACGATCAGGTCAAGAAGTTCGTCAATGCTTCGAGGATCAAGGCGTTTGTGGATAGCCTGGCGGAATTTGAAGAAGCAACTTCCGAAAAAGTTTCGGTTTAAAATCAAAGTTAAGGCCCCGCTTCGAGCGGGGCTTTCTTTATGAAATCAGTTACTATTCATTTATGAGAAAGGGAAAGACATGATAAACAAACTTGTTGAAAAGATCAGAAAAACGGGAGCGCCCATAGTTGTAGGTCTTGATCCCATGATGAAATTCGTTCCTTCGTACATCAAAGAAAAAGCTTTTGCCGAATTCGGAGAGACTCTTGACGGAGCGGGCGAAGCGATATTCCAATACAACAAAGGCATAGTTGATGCCGTTTGCGATCTTGTTCCCGCCGTAAAGCCTCAGATTGCCATGTATGAGCAGTTCGGTATTCCCGGACTTATTGCATTTAAAAAGACTGTTGATTACTGCAAGAGCAAGGACCTTGTTGTAATAGGCGATATAAAGAGAGGCGATATAGGCTCCACTTCCGAGGCTTATGCGGCTGGGCACCTTGGTAAGGTTAAAGTAGGATCGAAGGAATATTATGGATTTGATGAGGACTTTGCGACTGTCAATCCCTACCTTGGCTCAGACGGCATCAATCCATTCATTAAGGTTTGCAAGGAAGAAAAGAAAGGTATATTTGTTCTTGTTAAGACATCAAACCCCTCTTCAGGGGAATTTCAGGACAAACAGATATCCGATGCAGGGAACAGACCTCTTTATGAGATCGTAGGAGAGCAGGTCGATAAATGGGCAGCTGAATGCATGGGCGATACCTACAGCTATGTCGGAGCAGTTGTAGGTGCAACTTACCCCGAGATGGGGAAAATATTAAGAAAGGTCATGCCAAAGAGCTTTATCCTCGTTCCCGGATATGGAGCTCAGGGCGGTAAGGGCAAGGATCTTACGCATTTCTTTAATGATGACGGACTTGGAGCGATCATCAATTCTTCACGCGGCATAATCGCTGCTTATCAGAATGAAAAATATGCTTCATACGGCGAAGAAGGCTATGCCGATGCATCCCGTCAGGCAGTGCTTGATATGAAGGAAGATATCGAAGAAGCATTGGGCTGTGCCCTGTGCTGACGATATATGACGGATATTATTTCCGGTCTGCTAAAATGCGTTTCATACTGTAAAAAATGGCACTGATATGGTATTATATCAGTGTTGTTTTTTGTGTGTGAGGTGATTGGTTATGAAACTTTCAAAACGATTGATAGCAATGACAATCGCAGCCGACATGGTCTTTGGTTCCATGTTGGGATCATTTACAATGCCGCTGCAGGCATTTGCGGATGTTATACCTGATAATCCTGCAGGTTCCACTGTTGATGTGATCAATGCAGGGGATGAGATGGCCAATAACTGGGGTACCGTTAATGTAAACAACGGAACGATAAGCAATAATGTAGGAACGGTGAATGATAATAACGGAACTATTGAACACAATTTCGGTAACGTTATCGAAAATAATGCTGATAATCCTGTTACCACAGATGTTGCCGAAGGCATTATTACAAATCATACATCCGGAAACGTCGGGAATTTCGATGAACAGGATACGGGCGGAGATGTCAGAACGAATTTCGGAACTGTCAATAATCCCCATAAAGTGGATGTCAATGCTCAGAGCGGAACGGTAAATGGAGAGGGAGAAATTGATTATAACGCCGGAACGGCTCCTGAAGCGACTGTTAACTATTCTCAGGAAAGCGCCCCTGGAGTTTATGAAGAAATAGGTTCACTGCATGATGGTGCCACAGCTCCGGTTCAGCCGGCTGCTCCTGAGATTTTTGAATACGAACCTGAATCAACACAGTATTATGAGGAACCGAATAATGAGTCAGGAGACAGTGTACCTGCAGTTGATTCTGCGGTATCGGATTTCCAGAAAATGCTCAAGAGTGATACGCATAAGGCAGCTGTGTTTAACTTAGATGTACATCTTGCTGCAGTCTTTGCTTCGAAAGAAAATATGGCAAACAGCACACTCTATTTTACGCTTGAAGGGGTGGGCCCTGTGGGAGTAGTCAATCTTGGCGCTGACCCGGACCTGTCGCTTGGGATGATAGAGGCGATGTATACACACGGCGGATTTTTCGGATTTATCAACAATGGACAGTATATTATCGTCAATCTTTCTAATGCGGAATTCCGTGAGGCACTCAGGGTTTTGCTCGAAAATCTTAAGACAGTGAAGTCCAACCCCGAAACTGATGAAGGGAAAGATGCAGGTCCGATCTATGTTACTGACCCCCAGAATGTAGCAGTGTCTTCCGGGACTTTAACTCTGACTCCGGTGCCTTCTTTAGATGCCCCGGCGGGGGATCGAACAAGCGCAGGATCAGTATCCAGACCAAGTGGCGTTCTTGGAGTAAGACCGACGGAGGCAGAAGGCGCCGTGTCAGGAGACACATCCGTAGCAGCTGCAGATACATCCGGTGCAAATGCCGCAGTATCTGATGCAAATAAATCCGTTGCAAATGCCGCACAGCCCGGTAATCAACCTGCAGGTACATTGGTTAAAGTTCTAAACAATGAAGTACCTCTTGCTGACAACCCGTATGAACTCGACCCGAGCATGAGCTGGTCTTGGCTTTTGGCAGCAGCCGTAGCAGCAGGTGCAGGTGCATATGGCTATGATAAAAATAGGAAAAGAGTTGCTGCAAATGATGAAATGAAAAAGTACAAAAAATGATAAGGTTATGATAAAATGAATTGGGATTATAAAAGAATATTGATCTTATCGGCTGTTCTTGTCATCCCGGTTTTAGTCATAATATGTATTTTTCTTGGTGTTAAGAATTCGGGCCTCAGAAAAGAAGTTTCATCGCATGAGAACTCAAAGACGGCAGACGAGCCGGTTTACGATGAAACATCGGGTGTTTACAGTGTATCGGATATAAGCGTTTCCGGATCCGGTAAGGGAAAAGAAGACACAGAAGATCCATCCGATGGTAAAAAGCAGATATACCTGACTTTTGATGACGGACCAAGCGCCAATACCGATGCTATCCTTGATCTGCTTGACAAATACGGTGTAAAAGCCACGTTTTTTGTAGTCGGAAAAGAGGATGAAGATTCCTTAAGACTTTATAAAAGGATAGTTGACGAAGGACATACCATAGGGATCCATTCCTATTCGCATAAATATAACGAGATATACAAGTCGCTTGATTCCTTTGCAAATGACATAAGAACTTTACAGGAACTCGTCTATGAAACCACCGGAGTATGGCCGAGGTTTTACCGGTTTCCGGGAGGAAGTTCCAATACGGTAGGCTCCGTTCCCGTAAGCGATCTTATCGATTATCTTAATTCACAGGACATGGTGTATTTTGACTGGAACGTAGTATCGGGCGATGCGGTCGATGTGCCCCCTTCGAAAGACACGATAGTTTATAACTGTATGCGAGGTATATCAAAATATGACGAGTGTGTCGTTTTGATGCATGACCTTACGGAAAAGAAATCAACGGTTGAAGCACTGGACATTCTGATCCCGCAGCTTCTTGAAATGGAAGATACAGTGATATTGCCGATCAGCGATGACACAATTCCGGTACAGCATGTACCGGCTCAAAATACAAATAATAACTAACGGAGGATAAGTAAAATGGGTTTTTTCTCAGACTTAAAGGAAGATTTATCACAGGCGGTCAATGAACTTAAGCCTGAAGGAGAATCTTTGGAAGAAAGAACGGAAGAGATTACGGATGCAGAGCTCGATGAACTTGGGGCTGACCTTGACGCTCTTTTTGATTCATCGGAATCTGCACAGATAGATGAGAACAAGGAAATTGATATAGACTTTGGTGAAATGGAAGCCGAGACCAAGGTTGAAGAGGATATTACAGCTGCTTCCGAGCCTTCATTCAACGAAGAGCCCGTAAGTGCTCCCGCTCCCGAACCGGTGCCGGTATTCATTCCGACCCCTGCTCCTGCACCTGCCGTTAATTTAAACAGAGTGGCTCAGGATGAAGTATCCGTTATCATGGATTCGATGATCATCAACGGTAACATGGCTACAGAGGGATCGCTTGAGATAAGAGGAAGCATTGTTGGTAATGTGGAAGCATTAGGGAAGCTCAACATTACAGGTTCGATTCAGGGTGATTCGTCGGCAGCTGAGATCTTTGCAGAAAACGCCAAGATCACCGGAGACGTAAAATCACTCGGAGCGATCAAGGTCGGACAGTCATCGGTCATCATCGGTAACATCAGTGCTACAAGCGCGGTCATTGCAGGCGCCATTAAAGGTGATATCGATGTAAAAGGACCGGTTATCCTGGATGCTTCAGCTATCGTAATGGGTAATATAAAGTCAAAGTCAGTACAGATAAACAATGGTGCTGTTATCGAAGGTATGTGCTCTCAGTGCTACGCTGAGGTTAATCCTACAAGCTTCTTTGAAGAATTGAAAAAGATGAAATAAAGGAGCATGGCACGGATTCGGACACAGTTCAGGCGGATGCTTGCATACGTCCTGAAATGTGGATGAAGACGTATTATGCGGAACGCATCACCGAGGCGCAGCGAAGCGGAGACGAGGTGGCCATGCGACGACTTAAGGAAGAACAATATGAAAAGAATAATCTTAAAACTAAGCGGCGAGGCGCTTGCAGGCGAAAAACACACAGGTTTTGATGATGAGACCATCTTAAAGGTGGCACGTCAGGTAAAGCAGCTTGCGGATGAAGGCTACGAGATAGGCATTGTTACCGGCGGCGGAAATTTCTGGAGAGGCAGAACATCCGAGAATATCGACAGAACAAAGGCCGATCAGATCGGAATGCTTGCAACGGTAATGAACTGCATCTATGTATCAGAGATCTTCAGAAGTACGGGGTTGATGACCGCAGTGCTTACACCTTTTGAATGCGGATCGTTTACAAAGCTCTTTTCAAAAGACAGAGCAAATAAATACTTTAAAAAGGGTATGGTCGTATTTTTTGCAGGCGGAACCGGACATCCTTATTTCTCAACGGATACCGGCGTTGTATTAAGAGCAGTTGAGATGGATGCGGAAGCTATCCTTCTTGCAAAGTCAATAGACGGAGTATATGACAGTGATCCCAAGATGAATCCTGCGGCTAAAAAGTATGACGAGATATCAATAGATGATGTTATAGCAGGAAACCTTCAGGTAGTAGATATGACGGCATCAATCCTTGCAAGAGACAACAAGGTGCCGATGAGGGTATTTTTACTCGGAGAAGAAAACAGCATCATAAACGCCGTAAAAGGTCCTTTCAAAGGAACAGTGGTTACGGTATAAAAGCGGAGGGGTATTTCATATGGATGAAAGAAT
>JAILCX010000023.1 GCA_024690205.1 Lachnospiraceae bacterium
ATGAATCCGGCACTTATGATACCGGTCGGGATAGCCACTAATCCGACTCCCAAAAAAGCTATCACTATCGCAAAGAACTGTCCCCAGAAAGTCACGGGGTAAATGTCTCCGTATCCGACCGTTAAAAGCGCCGATACCGCCCACCACATTCCGGAAAAAGCATTTTTGAACGATTCCGGCTGAACATCATGTTCAAACGAATACATGCAAAGTGATGAAGCCATTATAAAGATTAAGATAAGGACCATTGAAGATATCAGCTGGTCCTTTTTTTCATTTATGACATCCATGATGACATTAAAGGCATCGTATTGGGCATTTATCTTGAACAATCTGAATATCCTGACAACCCTTAGCATCCTGAATGCAACGACTCCTGCCGGGAAAAAGAACGGAAGGTAGTATGGAAAAAATGTCAGAAGATCTATAAGTCCGTAAAATGAAAAGATAAATGCAGCAACTGCTGCCGGTGCAGTCTTTGAAGGATACAGGTAACCCGCGGTCCAAAGCCTTAAGATATATTCGATCGTAAATATTATGATAGTTATAAGTTCGATCGTTTCAAGCAATCCCTTATACGGGTCAAGCTCCGAAAACGTGAGCATCATCGTAACAGCCAGATTGACGATTATGACCGCAACAATAAAATAGTCAAACACCCTGCTTGGAACATCCGACCTGTTCCCTATCTGAATGATGTCAAAAACACGCTTTTTTATCTTTTCCATACCTTTATCCATTATTTTAACAACTTGAGTGCCGAAGCTCCGTAAAACATATACTGCTGCATGATTCCGGCATATTCACCATAATCTCCGAACGGGTTTTTCCCGTTATATTTTTGGTCTATGACTTTGTTTATCCAGGTATCAACAGGTGCTCTTTTAACCCTGTGATATCCAAAGAGCATGACACAGTTTGCAACCTTATCCCCAACTCCCTTTACGGTCTTAAGCGTATCAAAGAGTTCTTCATCTGACAGAACATCAATGGCCTCAAGATCCAAGCTTCCGGAAGATACTCTTTTTGCTGCATCTACAATATAAGGCGTCCTGTAACCGAGTCCGCACTCATCAAGTTTTTGGTTCGATGCTTTAAGAAGTGATCCCGGAGTCGGAAACGCATGAATGGCTTCATCTCCAGTTTCATCTCCGAACCTTGCACACAGCTTTTCAATGCAACTTCTTATCGCGGGGATGCTCTTTCTTTGAGAGATTATGAAGGATATCAACATCTCCCATTTATCCTGGTTCAATATTCTTATCCCGCATCCTTCATCCGCACATTTGCTTAAGAATCTGTCTTCAGCGGGGATACCGGCCCTTATCATACGGTAATCGGTATCACTGTCAAAGTAATGCTTCCAGATACCTTCCCATTCCTTCTTGGTGCAGGATACTTCATATTCATCCTTCAGATCACCGGTCTTGCCCCGCGCCGGCTCGGAACTTTTAGTAATATACAGGATATTCTTTCCGGTAATAAACCGGAACTGTCCTTCACTAACCTCGCAGGCTCTGAAGCACTGTCCGGAGTTCACTATCTTTTTAAGATCGAGATCATCATAAAAATATACCCGCATATGATAATTATATAATAAATTCGTCCAGTGCCCAATATCATGTCGGGTTTTCTATTTCCATAAGTTCAACCGGCTGCACATTTAAGGCTTTTGCCAGAGCGATAACATATTCTGCCCTTGCATGATTGATCGATTTTTGCCTCTGTTCATACTGCTGTATGGTTCTGACCGGTATATCCGTAAGTTTGGCCAGTTCGCTCTGGCTCAGTCCGCTCTTTTCCCTGAACATACGTAAATATGTATAAGCACGGTTCTGCTGGCGGATCTGATTGACTCTGTCTACAAAATGCATGATATCCATTTCGTGGTATTTATCGTACATTAATAGCATCGAGGATATGGGAACTTCCTTTTGAAGAGTTTCAAAAGAACATGCACTGTACCACTGGTAAAATCCCAATGCCCAGCCAACCCAGTACTCAGGGCTCTTCCCGTTATTATAGACCCTTTCCCGGGGATCATATTTTCCTGTACATGCTTCTATCACCCTGAGCGTAAGTTCTATTCCGGAAACCCCTGAAATAACCCGGGCATTTCCCCTTCCGAACCTGCCGGCATATCCGGACTTTATAAACATCTGATGATAGTCTTCAAGCGGATATCCCAAAGTGTATACAGCATAATCAAAGCTGTTAGCCAGTCTCTTGCGTGCATCATTAAGATAAAGTTCACTGTAGGCGCGGATCACCGGCTTTCACCTCCTCGTCTATTATTCTGACCATATACAGTTCACCGTGAATATAATCATTCCTGTTAAGACTCCGATATGCTTCACGCGCTCTCCTGTCACGGTCAGATTTTCTTTCATACCACTCAAAAGACTGTACGGGTTCGCTGCCGATAAACCGAAGCTTATCAAACGCTTTTTTGCTCCTTATGAAGATCTGTTCCCCGAGTTCTCCAAGGTGCATCGCAGATGACAACTGGCTTATTGAGATGATACCGTTTACAAAATCATCGGCATATGAAAAGTAACTGTCATCAGCCCTGAATCCTTTAATGACATCCACATCCTTAAGGTTCAAAGAAAAATTTTCATTAAGATATCTGTATGCCTCTCTGGATAACGGAGTATCAAGCTCGAATCTCCGGTTTTGAAGCAGTATTGTGATCCAATGCAAAACACAGTGTTCATCAGAGTTTAAGTTTAATATCTTCAAAGAAGATGTATCCAGACTGTATTTATTGACATATCCGTCACGGTTCTCATCAACTGCCCACTCTCTGGCCATATTTATGTTTTCGGTGCAGTAAAATCCCTGCCCGTAGTCGTTGTCTTTCCGGCCTTTTCCAAATATCGGTTTTTCTACTATATTTTCGGATCCATGAAATATGAAGAGTTCGCCCATATATACTCCTTATTGTTTAATATATTGTACTCCTTTGGGAGTATACTGTCAAAGGGTATAAAAAGTCCCGGCCTTGCAGCCGGGACACATATCAGCGCTTTGCAAGAACTTCTTCAAACTTGACTCCGTATCCGTGAGTCTCATCCGGAAGTGTCTGTTTGATACATTTAACGATGAACTCGCATGCATCTTCAAGTGCAAACTGAAGCGGTTTTCCGTTTACAAGGTTTGCTATGATAACACTTGAGAAAAGATCTCCCGTTCCGTGATAATTTCGTTCGATCTTTGTTGTAAAGTAAGATGTGGTCTCTCCAGTGGTCTTGTTATAAGCAACTGCACCTATCTTTCCGGGCTCGTATGAAACACCCGTAAGGATCGCGATCTCGGGTCCCATATTGGTAAGTCCCTTAAGGATCTTATCTACTTCTTCTTCGTTTGGATTCTCATTATAAGGAATATCCAAAAGGAATGCGGCTTCCGTAAGATTCGGAAGGACGATATCCGCTGACATTGTTATGGATCTCATTCCCTTTACTATATCTTCGTTAAGTGCAACGTAGAGCTTTCCGTAGTCAGCCATCGCAGGATCCACGATAAGGAGTCCCTTTTCATTAAGGAGTCTCTTTTGCATATCCTTAACCATGTCAAACTGACGAATATCTCCGATATAACCCGTATATATGGCGTCGAACTTTATTTTCTCATCTTCCCAGTGTTTTATGATCTTGGGCATTTCCTCAGTAAGATCATGTACCGTAAAGCCCGTAAATCCTCCCGTATGGGTACTTAAGATGGCAGAAGGCAGTATAGCCGTCTCTATTCCGTATGCGGATAAAAGCGGAAGCGCTACCGTAAGTGAGCACTGTCCATAGCAGGAAATATCCTGCACCGATACTATTTTTGACATAGTAGTCTCCTCCTTGTTATACACAATTTTATATAATATAACCACCTATTACCTACCTTGTCAATAGGTGATAGGTGGCTTTCGTCAATTATAATTTCTTGCCCCGAATATCGATGATCCGACCCTGACCAGCGTTGCTCCTTCTTCAACAGCAACCTCATAGTCTCCGCTCATTCCCATCGATAATTCCTTTAAAGACAGTTTGTCAGCCATTGCCTTTAAAGATTTAAAGTATCCTCTGTTATCCTCAGGGTTTTCCGTATAAGGCGCCACGCACATAAGACCTTTAACCTCAATACCCGGAAGTTTTGACACCTCTTTTACCAGTTCTTCTCCATCTGAAAGCGTTCCTCCGAACTTGCTCTCCTCACCGGCTATATTGACCTCCACGGTAACAGGCACTGTAACACCCTTCTTTTGGGCTTCCTTGCTTATCTCTTTTGCAAGCTTAAGGGTGTCCACGCTGTGGATCATATATACTCTTCCGACGATATATTTGACTTTGTTCGTCTGAAGATGTCCTATCATATGCCATCTTATGTCCGTTGGCAGCGTATTCATCTTGCCGACAAGCTCCTGGACATGATTTTCACCAAAGTCCCTGACCCCCTCCTCATATGCCTCCATCAGCATTTCATTGGGTTTGGTCTTGCTCACGGCCACAAGTGTTACATCCGCAAAATCGCGGCCCGCTTTATCGCAGGCCGCTTTTATTTTTTCATTAACTGATTTAAGGTTTTTAGCTATTTCATTCATGATCATCACTTCATCTGTCCGGTATCGGCCCCGCCTGCACTGCAATGTTCAAGATGAAATTCCTTTAACATCTTTGCATCACAGACCTGACGGTGCTCCATCTGCTGTCCGAACATTATATTTGTACGGTAAAGAGCTCTTTGTTCATCACGAAGTTCTTCTGCAAGCCAGTCATTGTTTCTGTTTTCCATGAGTGTATGCGTGGCTTTTTCCGCGCGGAATGAACTTCTTGATATTCCACCCTGGTACACGCTTGTTGCTCCGCCCGAGGGAGGCTTCATCATTCCCTGTGAACCGCCTTTATATGCACTGACCGATGGATGCGGCTTTAACGCAGACCCGGTTGCTCCCGTATCAGACTTGCCGTAGGCCCTTGTTACCTGATCTCTTTTTATCACACGTGCGATGATCGCAATGATGATAGCCAACCATATTATGGCAAAAAATTCCATAGGGGTACCTTCTTACTTCTTTACAGTCTCTGTTATGGCAGCGACCGTTCCTGCAAGATTTGCTATATCCGAAGGAACCACGATCTTTGTTGCCTGTCCGTTAGCCATATTCTCAGCTGCTTCAAGCGATTTGATCGTAAGATATTCCTTTGAAGGATTTGCTTCATTTATGAGCCTGATACTCTCGGCTCTTGCCTTCTGTACGGCAAGAAGTGCTTCAGCTTCACCCTGTGCCTCGCGGATCGTCTTTTCCTTGACCGCTTCAGCCTTAAGGATCGCCGCTTCCTTTTCACCTTCCGCAAGAGTGATCGCTGACTGCTTTTCACCTTCCGCAGTAAGGATCTTTTCTCTCTTTTCTCTTTCGGCTCTCATCTGCTTTTCCATCGCTTCCCTAATTGTTGCGGGAGGCTGGATATTCTTGACTTCGACACGGCTTACTTTGATTCCCCACTTATCGGTAGCTTCATCAAGGATGCTTGTAATCTGACCGTTTATGCTGTCTCTTGAAGTAAGTGTTTCATCAAGTGTCATCGAACCTATTATGTTACGAAGGGTCGTAGCTGAAAGGTTCTCTATGGCTGCAATGGGACGCTCAACACCGTATGTGAAAAGCTTTGCATCAAACACGGAGAAGAAAACCACCGAATCCACCATCATTGTAACGTTATCCTTTGTGATAACGGGCTGGGGCTCAAAGTCTGCAACCTGCTCCTTTAATGAAACCTTCTTAGCTATCCTGTATATTATAGGTATCCTGAAGTTCAGCCCTGCTCCCCATGTGGCAGAGTATTTTCCGAAGCATTCGATTACCCATGCGCTTGCCTGCGGAACTATGCTGATGCATCTGATAAGTAAAATGAGCAGAAGCACCAGAAATGCGATCAAAACAATTACTCCTGTTTCCATATTGTCTCCTTTCATGTAAGATCGTTTGTTTTTAGATCCCACCTCATCGTATTATACCACAATTACGAAGCCTTGATATCATCAAGCTGTGATGTGTACAGACGGTAATATGCTCCCTTTGCTGCCATGAGTTCATCATGCGTTCCGGCTTCCAGAATACCGCCGTCATCTATATACATTATGCGGTCGCAGTTCCTGATGGTCGAAAGTCTGTGAGCGATGATAAAGGACGTCCTGCCCTTAAGCATCATATCAAGTCCCTTCTGCAGGGCTTTTTCCGTCTGGACGTCTATGCTTGATGTCGCCTCGTCAAGCACAAGGATCCTGGGGTCCGAAATAAGCGTTCTTGCAAACGAAACAAGCTGCTTTTGTCCCTGTGAAAGGAGCGAACCTCTTTCTCTTACCTCGCTTTCGTATCCGTCGGTGAGTGTCTTTATGAAATCATCCGCACATACAAGTTTTGCGGCATTTACTATCTCTTCTTTTGTAGCATCAAGCTTTCCATATCTTATATTATCCTCAATGGTTCCCGAGAAGATGAACGGATCCTGAAGCATGATACCCATCTGTGACCTTAAGGACTTAAGAGTGACTTTTGAAATGTCCTGTCCGTCGATAAGAACTCGTCCGCTGTCAAGGTTATAAAACCTTGAAACGAGATTGACTATCGTACTCTTTCCTGCTCCGGTGGGTCCGACAAGCGCTATGCTCTGCCCGGCTTCCACATCAAATGAGACATTATGAAGTACCTCTTTATCTTTTTCGTAAGAGAACGAAACATTCTCAAACGTGACCTTTCCTTTTATCGGAGGAAGCGTCACTGCATCAGGTACATCATCTACGGTCACTTCTTCGTCCATGGTCTCGAATATACGCTCGAGGTATGCGATGTTGTTGATGAAGTTGTTAAATATATTACCAAGGTTCATTATTGGCTGCCAGAAGCGTGCAGCATAACTTGAGATGGCTACTATGGTTCCGACAGTCTTGTTGCCCGTTCCGAAGATGATAAGTCCCGCAACGAATATCGCAGCTCTGATGATTACCGCTATCGTATCGATACCGGGCCAGACAAGGTTTGAATATCTGACGGCCGTCATCCAGGTCTTTCTGCAATCCTCCGTGAGGTCGTAGTAGATCTTTGCATTTTCCTCTTCCCTTGCAAACATCTGCGTGACCTTGGCGCCTACTATGTTCTCCTGAAGATAGGCATTAAGGTTTGAGCTTTTGTTTGACACTGCCTGCCATGCTTTCCTTTGGCAGTTTTTCATCCACAGCATGAACACGGCAAGCACCGGCACTCCGCAAAGAACGACCAATGAAAGCTGTACATCAACGGAGAACATGAAGATTATGATGAAAATCAGGTTTAAAACCTCAAGTATTATATTGATAAGACCGTTTGAGAGCATATCCGAAACGGAATTAACGTAGTTTACGACCCTGATAAGGATCTTTCCGTGCGGTCTGTCATCAAAATACTGGAACGAGAGCTTTTGCAGATGCGCAAAAAGGTCTTTTCTGATATCGTAAATGATGTTCTGAGAGACCTTTATCATGAGCTTTTGTCTTATCGTCGTAAAAATGACACTTATGACATAAACTCCTACAAGGAAAGCGCACAAAACAAGCAGCATCCTGATGTCCTTCGATGGTATTACTTCATCAAGTGCCTTCTGTGTGATGACCGGTCCGAAAAGCGCCGTGGCTCCGCCTATTGCACTGAACAAAAAGGCAACCATCATCTTTCCCGAGTATTTTTTTATGTATGAAGAAGCCCTTAAAAGGTGTTTTATATCAAAAGGTTCCTCGAGGTTTTCGTCCCTGCGGTAGGTATTCTTTTCAGCCATCAGATCACCTCCCCTGTCTGCAGGCATACCAGTTCATAATAGTAGCCCTTCATCTTTATGAGTTCATCGTGCGTTCCGTCTTCGATGATACTTCCGTTCTTTAAAACGAGTATCCTGTCGGCGAATCTCGTGGTCGAGATCCTCTGCGCGATTATTATCTTTGTACATTCAAAATCAAGGTTTCTCAGCGAATGCTGTATCTCTTTTTCGGTCTCCATATCAACGGCCGAAGTCGTATCGTCAAGTATGAGTATTGAAGGCTCAACGGCCAGGGCCCTTGCAAGAGATATCCTCTGTTTCTGGCCACCGGATAAGCCAACTCCCCTTTCACCGATTATCGTGTCATATCCTTCCGGCATCTTTGAGATAAAGTCAGATGCTGCAGAGTATTTTGCAAATTTAATTATCTCCTCAAGACTCATATGAGCCACGCCGTAAGAGATATTACCTTCTATGGAATCCGAGTACAAAAGGACATCCTGTGTGGCAAGTCCGATATTTCTTCTTAAGTCGGAAAGTTTATACTTCCTTATATCAACATCATCGATGAGGATATGTCCTCCCGTCGGCTCATAAAAGCGCGGTATCATTGAAATAAGGCTGGTCTTTCCACAGCCGGTCTCACCCATGATAGCGATCGTCTGTCCGGGTTCGGCAACAAACGAGATATCATTGAGTACGTTTACATATCCGTCAAAATACCTGAACGACACATGTTCAAACTCAATCTTCCCCTTAAATCTTCCGGGATGGTCAATAACGTCCGGAAGGTCCTTTATCACGGGTTCGGAATAATATATCTCCATAACCTTGTCCGATGCTGCGGCAAATCGCTGGAATTCATTCATTATGTTTCCAAGAAGTCTCATGGGCACCGCTACAGCCCACATAAGACCGGAGAACGAAACATACTCTCCCATCGTAAGTGATCCGTTTATGATAAAGAGTCCCCCGACGAGCAAAAGCACAACGGGCAGAATATTTGCACAGGTTTCAACATAAGGGAAGAACTTAAGCCAGATCATGTTGGTTTCCATGTTGGTCTTTCTGTAATCGGAATTGACCTCATCGAATTTTTCGATCTCATGTTCTTCAGCCGCAAAAGCCTTCACCACTCTGTTTCCGGAAATGTTCTCCTGGGCATCCGTGTTCATATGCGCAAACTTTTCACGCAGCGCCGCATGGAAAGGCGCGACTTTCTTTTTGAATATGATTATGAGTATCAGTATAAACGGTGCGATAAGCAGTATCGAAAGAGCCAGACGAACATCCATTATGACAAAATAAACCGCACATGCCCCAAAGAGCGTGAACGATTCAATGACCGCCCTGACAACCCATGCTATATTGTGTCTTACGGCATCAAGGTCACCCGTCATCCTCGTCATAAGGTCACCGGTTCTGTATGTCCCGTAAAAAGTCATATCCTGACGCTGGATCTTGTTATAAAGATAGTTTCTGATGTTCGACAGTACGGACTGCGAAGCTCTTTCATACCCCATGCAGTCAAGATAGACAACGATCACTCTTATCAGGGTGAGCACTACCATTGATATCAGCATGGAAAAGAAAATGTCCCTGTTTTCGGAAATTGTATAGGGGGCGTTTGCCGTCAGAAATCCGTCAACTATCCTGCCTGAAAAATACGGCACGATAAGCTGCATCGAACTATATACGATTGTGCCTATCACGGCAAGGATAAAAATAATGCGGTGTCCCCGCATGTTATCCCAAAGCCATGCAAATCTAGTCTTAGGATATTTCATGTTTCCCTTTCCCTGCCCCGTTTTAAAGGTGGAGCAGCAAACCTTAAATCATCAGCTAAAGTGTCCCTATTATATATCCGGGATAACCCCAACTCTATAGAGATTGAGCACTATTATATAAAAATATTCCACCCGCTTCAACAATTTTAACGGGTGGAATACTTATCATAATTTGTTATTATTATCGCTTTAAAAAGCTCTTTGAGCATCATTCATGCCGCAGTGCCTCGATCGGACTTAATTTTGCAGCCTTCTTTGCAGGGTAAATTCCGAAGAATATACCTACTGCACACGAAAATGCCGTTGCAACTATGACTGTTACAGGGCTTACTGAAGCCTTCATTCCAAGCGCCGCACACACGGCAACGGCTCCTAGCACTCCGAGGATTATTCCTATGATACCTCCTATCAATGTTATGATTCCCGCCTCAGACAAAAACTGCCACATGATGGAGTTTGTACGCGCACCAAGGGATTTTCTTATTCCTATCTCGCGAGTTCTTTCCGTAACCGACACAAGCATTATGTTCATAACTCCTATTCCTCCGACAAGGAGCGATATTGCGGCTACAAATGACACAAACAGTGTGATGATACTCATTATGCTTTCAAATTCTCCCGAAACATCGGCAAAGCTCTGCATCATTATCTGATTCTCGCCCTGACAATGATGCCTTGATTCAAGGATCTTCTTTGCCTTTGCCGCTACTTCATTTGAATATTCGGCACCTTCCGAATAAATATAGAACTGACTGATATCATCTATGTAGAATCCGTATTTGGTAGCCATAAACGAAAGCGGAACATCAACACTTATGTAGTCGGAAGATCCCTGCAACATGCTTATAAGTGAAGAGTTTGCGTCTTTTCTGACACCTATGATCTTAAGGTTCTGCGATATTCCCCACACGGAAGCCTCAAACTCAAGACCTACGACTTCATCGGTTCCGAACATCATCCTTGCTGATGTATCGGTCAGCACGCATACTGCCGATCCTGCATCGTAATCACTCTGATTAAAGTATCTTCCGTGAAGCATGTCTTCCTTGGAATTATAGTAATAATCAGGTGTTCCTCCGTTAAGGAGAAGATCCATGCTGACCTTCGGTGCAGTACATGTTCCCCAGGTAGTCATCTGCGGAGAAGCTCCCAAGATGTGATCTACCTGTTCCTTAATGGCGTCGATATCAGACCAGTCCATGGTAACATATGTATCTTTACGAGTCTGATCCACGTAAAATACGATCTGTCCTCCGGCCAATCCGTCAAGCTCACTGTTTACGGAAGCACTCATTCCGTTACCTATCGAAATGACCATTATGACTGAAGTGATACCTATGATAATTCCAAGCATGGTAAGAGCCGAACGTCCCCTGTTATGCCTGATGTTCATTATAGCGATTTTTATATACTCGATTATCTGTCCCATGAAAACCTTCTTTACAATTACGTGGCGGGTATCGCTGTTACCGGCGTGCCTTCCTCAACTCCCATGGGGAGTTCCTTTATGATCTGGTCATCAATGGCAAGACCTGAGATAATCTCAGCATCCATATCGTTTGTAAGACCTATCTCAACGTGTCTTTTTGTTACCGCTCCGTCGCTTACGATATAAACAAATGCTCCCTCAAGGTCGTAGTTCACAACTTCATTGGGAACTACCATGGTCTCATTCTTTTCTCCGATAAGGATACTGGCCTTAGCATCAAGTCCGAGTACCAGATTTTCATCGGGATTTTCAATGCTGATCTGTGCGCCGACAACGGTCGATCCACTGTTGTTCTGCTCAGCCATCTTGTTTATATGCGATAAAGATCCGTCATAATTATGTCCGTTTACGGTTATTGTTGCCTTTTGACCGATGCTTACGTTTTCAAGATCGTATTTTGTCAGTTTGATCTCGACAACAACATCCTCAATACTTTCAAGTGTAAGGATCTCTGCACCCTTTGCTATATTGCTTCCGGGGTTGACTGTAAGCTTGGTGATAACTCCGTCAAACTCTGCGGTCACACCACCCTGGACCTCGTTAAGATTATTAAGGTTTTCCTCAAGTTCCATAACTGTACTTTCGTGGTTGGCTTCAAGCTCTGCCCTTGCTCCGCTTGTCATTGCTGCATCCTGCGCACCGTTTTTTTGACTCTTCATCTCAGACTGATGTGTCTTAAGATCGTTTAATATCCTTGTTGCTTCCGTCAGCTCTTCCTGCCACTCGCGGATCTGCGAATTATACTGCTGCTCATATCCGTTTTCCTGGATACGCTTTTGAAGCTCGGTATGTTCATCAGAACCCATCGGATAATCAAGCAATGATACCTGGAGCATTGCTCCTTCATAGCTAAGTGCAGCCTTTTTGTCATCTATCTTCTTTTGAAGATCATCAACATAATTCTGGGCAAATTCAACCTGCTCATCAAGGATCGAAAGGTTTGTAAGTGCCTCCGAAAGCTTGGCTCCCGTTTTGTTGCTTGTCTGGATAGAGTTATCATAGTTTCCCTCCGCCGCATCCTTTTTAAGTTCGGCATAGGTTACACTCTTTTCAAGTTTTTCCTCATCATACTCAAAGAGCACGTCACCTCTTTTAACGGAATCACCGACAGCGATATCAACTTCCTTTATGTTTCCGTCTATGAGGGAATAATATGTCTTTTTATCAAGAGATTTTAACGTTCCGCTCATATCGGCCGTCTGTTTTATCGCATCCTTGCGAGGATTCGTATAAAAAACGACCATCGGCTGGCTCTTTGCTATTATCGAAGATACGATGAGGTAAATAACCAGGACAAGAACTATGCCGCCTATGATGATCCATTTAAGGCCCTTACGCTTTTTATTTTCCTTCTTATCCTTTTTCTTCTTTTCTCTGGTCTTTTTCTTTGAAGAAGTATCAATATCATTTATTTGAGTGGTGATATCTTCTTCTTTTGTCAGAACCGTTTCGTTTTCGGTGCTCATCATAAAACTCCTCTTTAAACTTCTTCGTTAATTCTGTCTTCTACGATCTTGCCGTCAAGGATCCTTATTATCCTCTTTGCGCTGGCTGCTATCTCGTTATCATGTGTGATAAGGATTACCGTTCTGCCTTCATCATGAAGTTTCCTGAGTATTCCCATTATCTCCTTTGTGGATGTTGAATCCAGGTTTCCGGTAGGCTCATCTGCCAGTATTATCGGCGGAGCCTGAGCTATCGCCCTTGCTATCGCAACTCTTTGCTGCTGGCCTCCCGACATCTCCGATGGTCTGTGGTCAGCTCTGTTAGCAAGTCCCACGATTTCAAGTGCCTTTGCTGAAAGCTCTCTTCTTTCCTTAAGCGGAACACCTCTGTATATTAGAGGAAGCTCTACATTTTCAAGTGCCGTGAGATTTGCGATAAGGTTAAATCCCTGGAAGATGAAACCGATCTCCTTGTTCCTTATATCCGACTGCTCATCATCAGTAAGTGTCGAAACATCTTTGCCGTCAAGGATATAAGTTCCGCTCGTCGGTACATCAAGACATCCCAGCATGTTCATGAGAGTTGATTTTCCCGAACCGGAGTGACCGATTATTGCCACAAACTCTTTTCTGTTGATATCAAGGCTTACGTGGTCCAAAGCCCTAACTTCGTTTTCGCCGGGATTGTAGATCTTACACATATCCCGGATTTGTATCAATTCGTCCATTTTATTTCTTTCCGTATCGCAAACATTACTGTACTATATGGATAGTACACTAGTGTTGTAATAATGTCAACCTCTTTTTTGCAAAAAAATACCGCCAATTGACAATACTCCAATCAGCGGTATTTTTCAAGTTTATTCACAATTAACGACCATCCCGCTCACTCTTGCTTTTATCGCAAGCTCCGTAAAGTCCGTGCTCTTGCAGTTGCCGAGCATCGTCACCGGGGACTCGGACGGATATACCTTATTCCCCTACATGACAAGATCCATAACCTTAAGGATATCATCCTGATTGCTTTGTCCTTCCTTGTACCAGAAGCCCTCAACGCCTATGCTGCTTGTCCTATTAAGGAAAGACACCTCGGGCATTGACGTTACGATTATTATTTTGACCTCCGGATGTGAACGCTTTATCCTTTCGGCTTCGTCAAGTCCGTTTGAACCGTCGAACATGACAACATCCATTATGATAAGGTCCATTGCGTATCTGTCACAATACATCATGGCAACCGATGCGCTTGATACGCTGTAAAGAAGTTCATAATCTTCAGATCTTTCGATCATCATGGAAAAGAATTCCCTTGTTAATGACTGATCCTCCACTACCATTACTTTGTACGGTTTTTTCATGCTCTACCCCATCCCGAAAAGTTTTATCCGAAGTTCATACTGCGGGCTGCTTTTTATCTCCATGCAGCCTCCGGTGCGCTCAACAAGTTTTCTTAAGTTAAGTAATCCGCCCTTTTCGACGATCTTTCCTTTAGGTGCTTCACCGTCATTTCTGATCACTACGGTATATTCGGTCTTGTCAGCCATTGAATCGATATAAACCGAATTTCCCTTTGCATGCCTAAAAGTATTGGTAACGCTTTCCCTTATTGCGGCAGCTATCACTCTTTTATTTTCTTCTTCAACAGGGAGGCTTCCTTTTAAGGAAATGCTCACTCCAACATCTCCTGAGGCTTTAAACACGGTTTCATACTCATCCCTTACTCTGGGTTTTTCCGCGTTTTCAAGCAGTCTTAAATTGGTCTTCCACAGTCTATTATCTCTTCTTTTGTTCCTTTTCCCTGCTCTATAAATTATCTTGTTGCAGTAAGTCCTTTTCCGAGGTCATCATGGATCCTTACTTTTGCATCAAGCATCTCCCTTTCTATGATCATCTCGGTGATCGAACGTCCGAGCGTCGTCAGCCTTTCTTTTTGTTCCGAAAGCCTGTTTTTATTCTCCGTTAATCTTTCGCGAAGGTCATATAAAGCGGTATTGTCAAAACAGATCACCTCAAATATCGGTTTTCCGTTAAGTATCTTTTTGTGTCTTTCAAAGCTCAACACCCTGCCGTCCGTTAACCTTATGACAGGCTTTTCTCCGGATTCGATCCGGACACCGTCACGGAGCATTCCGTCTTTGATAACCTCAAATATGTCCTCCCCGTTAAGTATAAGTGCTCCCGTTAACGAAAAAGTTATCTTTCTCATCGCGGAATTCATGAACTTTATTATTCCGTCTTCATTGTAATACAAAAGGCCGTCCGGAAGTATATCCAGTGCTTCTTTAACCGAATACGGCGTTATATGTATCTCGTTCCACCCGTAAATAAGATCTCCCAATATGATCACTATGATGACAAGGATAACAAAAACGGAATATAGAATGATCCCCGGTATCTCATCAAATCCCGGGATCGGTCTTAATGAACTGTATCCTTCATCGATATTGGTAAGAAGACTCGCCATACAGATCTGGAGGTAAGCAAATACAAGCAAAAGGATCACCGCCGATGCGGCTATTATACCCTTCCTCCCCGTGTTTCTAAGCGCATAGGCCGTAAGATACATCATGTAGAAAAGAAGCAGAACAAGGGCGGTACATACGATCTGCATTGTCATTATTGTACTCATGCGTCACTTCCCCTCCCCCTAAAATAGTTATGTAAACCTTGTCGGAATCTTCGTCTCCGAACTCCACGCTCATTCCGTATTCAACTTTGATCCGGGCACAGGCTTCGGTAAACGCTTCTTTATCATCCCCGTCATCAATTCCGACATTGAGTTTCAGGATTATGTTTCCACTTGCATCTTTGTTTATATCTGCCATCAATGTACAGTCAGACATTACCAGTTCTTCGACGAAACATTCAAATATCTCATATAGCTTAAGCCCAGTACTTACCTTCAGTCTTTCTCCTTCGCATGACAAAAAGACTTTGGCCAGTTTCCCTCCTCCAAGGCAAAGATATTCAAGCGATTCTCTTATGGCAAGCTGAAGTTCTCCTGCGGGAATAAGATCCGAACCGACTTCGGTCGTTTTTGATAACAATGTCATGTTTGAATATCTTTTTAAATATGCACCCATCACGCATGCACGCAAAAGATCTTTTTTCAACGTCGGCGAATCCGTGTTTTCGGCCTCGTTTATGATCTTCTCGATATTTTTGAGTTTTCCTTTTAAACTTGAGGCGATATCGTCATATATCCTGTTTACCTCATTAAACTTCGCGCTTTCTTTTTTGATCGTTGCTTCTTCCATCAAAAGCGCATTCTCATCGCTCAGTCTCTCACCCGTTTCCCTAAGTTCGCTGTTTATCGCATTTATTTTGGATACATCTTCTTCCCAGTAAATAAAACCTCCGGATATTTTCCTTGAATTGTATTTGCTGTTACCGATGTTTATAACTTCATCCGTTGTTTTCCTGACTTCCTCGGGAAGCGGTCTTGCTTTTTCGGATCTTAAAGCCGTTTTTTTTCATGATCGCAAAGCTAGGCCGCAATCCCCGAAATATTAAAGAGCATCGGAACCGTAAGGAACAGTATTCCGAATATCTTAAGATTATCAGACGGATTTACATAGAATATGATATACAGGGCAAAAAAGATGACAGTGAAAGCAACGGCTACGATCAAATACTTTTTCTTTATCCTTTTGTAGCTCTTTGTAAGACAGATAAAGTATGATGCAGCCATCATAAGATAGCCCCACGCAATATTTATAAAAAAAGGACCCCACGGGAATAGTCATTCAGGTTGGTAAGATCTCCGTCTTTAAACCTGAACGTCAATCCGTTAAGATCGTTCGTCATCAGTAATATGATCTGTACTACGGTAAAAACTCCGCTAAAAAGGACAAACGGCGACATCCTTTTTACCGGCCTGTCTACTTTTAACGAAATGACAAGTGATAGATAAGGAATAAGAGTAAGTGGGATGTAATAAGAATACCAGCAATATCTGCTTATCGTTACATTATCGGTAAAAATGCTGTATTTTATAACCTGCTCAAAATGCAAGAATAAAAGATGGATCGCTATGGCATAAAACAGTCTCCTGATATCGGGGACAATGAATCTTTCCCGTATGGCAACCATCCATACCATAACCGCCAGACAGCAAAAAAATAAACTCAGATGATTGGGCGAATAGGGACCATTAAAAACCTGGCTATTATAGCGCAAGCATATATAATAGCCAGATACAAGATTGTATTTTCGGTTTTAAACCGGTGCTTTCCGAACATCTTAAGCCTTGATTGCGCCTCCGCAATATTCACATCTGCCGGTGGTTCCGACTCTTAAGGTTGCGGTTCCGTCGCAGTGAGGACATTTTATCGTCACAAATCCGTCTTTACCCGATTCTTCAGTGGTGGAATAAAGCTTTACGCAAGGAGCACCTTTTAATTCAAGTGTGCAGTCTTTAAAGAGCCTCTTTTTGAAAAGGCGGTCAAGCTGCTTTGCTATATCTGATTCGGTAAGGTTCATCGCTTTTGCAAGCTCTGAATATGTGACCACTCCGTTTTTGTCTCCCGCAAAGACAAGGCTGTATCTGTATGCAAGTTCAACATCCTTACCGAGTTTATATCCACTGTAAAATATAAGTCCGAAAACAGCCACCATGACACCGCTTAAGGCTACAAGTGAACCCGGAGATTCATAATCGGTAGTACTCATCACGCCGGGAATGAGTCCCACGCAAAAGAATATGGCACCTACTCCGCCGATTATCATTTTTATCTTTCTTCTTGCAAGAAAAACCGTTTCCGTGAATTTATTGATGTAAGTGCTATCCATATTTCTTTTCCTCCATTACTTAATGCAGCATGATAAGTTTATCTTACCATGCCGCACACGTAATGAATATAATTTTTGAATTATTCTATACCTCGGGTTCCTTCACCTTAAGTCCGGCCTGAAGTTCTCCCTTGTAGGCACCGATTCCGCCCAGATTCTTTACATTCGTAAACGCCAAGAATTTCCTGTCGGTAAGGTAGCCTGCGGCTCTTGTAGCTTCCTCGTCATCCTTTCCGACAACATAGATCGGTGTTTCCTTATCTTCGGGAAGGTAGTTCGACCACTGTCCTACAATAAATACCGGAAGCGAAAAGCTGCCCTCAATATGTCCCTTACCGTATAAGGGAGTATCTCTAACATCAAGTATAAGTACTCCTTCAGGCTTATTCTTTAAAGCTTCGTTAATATCTTCAACAGGCACTGTTTTTTTCTTCAAAAAATCAAATGACCCCATGATTCTTACTCCTGTCACTGTGTTGTTTTTTTATATCAGATCTTTATCAGCGTTCGGCATATCCGTTCCACTCAAATGTCATTGCAATCCCGTTTTGAGAATCGGCTATCGTTATATAGGTTTCGCCTTTTGATTAGCTTAATGTATATACCATTTCTTCCGTTTCACCTTCGTTATCAACTACGATCGTTCCGTCGGTCCATGCCAGGTCATAGTACACACCGATGCAGGATGAAGCTTGTTGATCCGATATCATCCCAGTCATCTTCATCTGATCCGGAACCCGAACCTCCTCCGGGGAAATCGCTGCCAGGTTCATCAAGTGCTACGATAGAGCAATCGTATCCGTTCCAGTCATTAACTCCGTTTACGTGGAACCAAACCTTGGCTTCGTTTCCTACACCTATCTCCTGGGCTTTTTCAAGTATTTTATCTTCGTATATATAGAAATGCAAAAAGAAGTTATCCGCATCTTTTTTTGGAAAGAGCGATCTTTACGCCTTCCAAACCTTCATCGGTACAGATCTCCGTAATGACACCCTCTGTGCAATAATCCTGATCTGAATACATTGCATCTGCAGCCTCAACATCATCCAGATCGCCCTTCATGTTATCAAGGCTGCTCCAGTTATAGTCACCGTTATCTACATCTTCGGTTCCGGGTCCGTCAAGCTCAAAACTTTCATTCCACTCGCCGTTCTTGTATTCCTTCTTTTCGGATTTGTTAGCACGTTCAAACTTCATCGTTGAATCCATAAAGTCCTCAAGGACATACTGGTTCTTTTTCCATTTTAAAGGAACCTCGAATTCATCCCCTTCCACTTCGATGTTCGCAGTCTTCTTGTCATACGTAAGGTCGTATTTTTGGACATAGACATCAAGCAAGCCTGTTCCGTCTTTTTCAAGGACGAGGAAAATTCCCATCTTGATATCTTTCATGGACTTGATATCTGCAGCTCCGTCATCGCCGTCCTTTTCACAAGCAACGGCTATATAGTAGCCTTCACCGCCTTTATCTTCTTCATCCTCGTCATCGTCCTTGCTCTTTTCGGTCTTTGACGATGTGTCTTTGTCATCATCATCCTTTCAGCAGGCTGCAAGTCCCAATGAAAGCACGAGGATCATCATTAAAACCAGAATTCTTTTAAGCATTTTATCCTCCCTACAGGTATATTTTTATGATTACACCAACTATTATGGATAACTCAAATTTTCAAGTCAATCCGCCAAACGGGTGAAGTTGCAACAAAAAAGGAGAACCCCGAAAGGTTCTCCTTAATGATTCTTAATGCTGATATTTAGTCGGCAAGTTTGAAGTAATCTATTGCGTTGCTCATATCCTCATTGATCTCACGCATCTTAACCGTAGATGTCTGTGTATCAGTACAAGCATCCGTAACAGTCTGGCAGGAAGCAGCAACTTCTTCTGCTGAAGCTCCGAGCTCTTCTGATATGGCACCGAGCTCTGTAGTTGTATTTGTAAGCTCTTCCTTAACCTTGTCAAGCTGACCTGTCAGGTTCTTTATTGAATCGATATCGTTGATAGATGCCTCAACGGATTCAGACAACATATTGAACTTTTCCTGAGCCTGTTCAATATCTGTTCTTTCTTTATTGACAACTTCGAAGACTCTGTTACTTATCTCAACTGTTCCGTTAGAAAGAACTATGATATTCTCAATGATCTGCTTGATCTCCTTAGCAGACTGTGCAGAAGAATCGGCAAGTGATCTGATCTCATCGGCAACGACTGCAAATCCTCTTCCTGCTTCACCGGCACGTGCTGCCTCGATTGAAGCGTTGAGTGAAAGGAGGTTGGTCTGTGTAGCGATGGACTCGATAGACTGCAATGCAGATCCGATATCGCTTATTGCTGAGTTGGTCTCGGAAATCTTGTCTGTGATATCCTGCATTGCTTCAACGGATTCCTTAGCACCTGAGTAAACGGATCTCATGCATGCCGTAGCTTCGTTGTTAGCCTGCTTGATAGTCTGTGATTCTTCATAAAGTCTCTTAACATTATCGTTAAGGAATTCAATATCGTCTCCGAGCTCAACGGCTTTTTCTGCCATTGTCTGGGCATTTTCAGCAACCGACTGTGATGTAGATGCAACTTCACCTATAGCAATGTTGATCTGTGATACTGATTCGACGTTGTTACCTGTCATTCCGTCTACATTAACGATCGCATCCGAAAGGACAAACGCTGAATCCTTAACTGCCTTCATTGATGATGTAAGTGCACCGCGAAGTGACTTGAATGCATCGATTATGCTGACAGTTTCTTTGATGATAGAGTGTGCATTACAATCTACCGTTACATCACCGGTTCCGAGCTTAACGATAGTATTGGCAACGGTGGTAAGCGGTTTAGAGATTATTCTTGCTATAAATACAGCAAGAGTTGCAAATGCTATTATGCATATAAGACAGATGATTATTGTTGTCTTCTTGGTTGAATTGATTCCCGAAAGGACATCACCGGAATCAGCGGTAAGTACAGCTATATAATGGTCATTTTTACCAACATAGTATGCTGCAAACTTATCGGCTCCTTTGTATTCATATGTAATACAATCGGGTGCGGGATGCTCACCTGCAGCCAGCCTTGCAACAAGGCCCTTAACTGCAGCATTTTCAACAGGATTGCCTATCTTGGACTCATCCGGATGATAAAGCATAGTTCCTACATTATCTACAAAATATATGTAAGCACTTGAAAGCTTCAATCCCGATACATCGGAAACCTTAGATGCCATGTCATTAACGTAAACACCGCCGCCGACAAAGCCAAGAGGCTTTCCATCTACGATCACTGGAACATAAAGTGACATAACGAGTTTTCCTGAAGCGGGTGAAGTGATTATTCCGGTATTATATGTTCCATCTGCTGCAAGCATACTATCCTGCAATGATGTAAGACCGTCGCCTTCTCTTAAGGTAACACCGACCACAGCTTCATTCGGATGAGCGATTACGGTAGTTCCCCAATCAGCTAAATAAAGTCCTTCCCATCCTTCCAGTTTTCCGAAGAAATCCAGCGTGTACTGCTCGGCCTTTGCTTTCAAAGCAGTATCATTGGGATTCTTAAGTACATCGGTAACAACCGGTGCAGAAGCAAATGCCTGAAGTGTCCTCTCATTGCTGTCTACAAAAGCATCAAATGATTCTCCTGTTCCTTCAATGATAGCAAGTAAAGAATTACTGGTTGAGTTGTTAAGTTCCGAAGTACTCTTACTTATCAAAACTATGCTCAGAATGACAGATGAGCAGATAAGAGGAATGAGCGCATACAATATGAGCGTCATTCTCATGTCGAGTTTTGCAGAACTCTTTGTTTTTGCCTTAGCCATTTTATAACCTCCTGGTTCTCTGTAATAATATCTTCCCCAATATGTCAGTCACAGAATTGTATTACTTTTTATTATACTACTTTTCACCACAGATACAACGCCTATATGTATATCGATTCACCTTTTTCTCATAATGCTTTGAAGTTGCGATCTTCCCAGGATGATCAACAGTCTGCATTTCTGGCTCAGTTTTCGACTGTGTTTTTGATCGCAAAAAAGGCTCCCGAGAAAACTCTCGGAAGGCGAACGCGCGCAACCTCGAAAATGCTTCGCATTTCCTCGGCCGCGACATTCGTACAATGCCGCGGCATACAACAAAAAACAGCCCCTTACGTGCAAGCACGCGGGGCTGTTCTTTGTTGTATATCTTGCGCTCTACTTAAAGCTAGCGCGAGAATTACTCGATGATGGTAGCAACTCTTCCTGAACCTACTGTACGTCCACCTTCTCTGATAGCGAATGTAAGACCCTGCTCCATAGCGATAGGATGGATGAGCTCGATTGTCATCTCAACGTTATCACCAGGCATGCACATCTCTACACCAGCGGGAAGGTTGCAGACACCTGTAACGTCTGTTGTTCTGAAGTAGAACTGAGGACGATAGTTGTTGAAGAAAGGAGTATGACGTCCACCTTCATCCTTTGTCAGTACATAAACCTGAGCTGTGAACTTTGTGTGGCATGTAACTGTACCGGGCTTAGCAAGAACCTGTCCTCTTTCGATTTCAGTTCTCTGGATACCACGGAGAAGAGCTCCGATGTTATCACCTGCCTGAGCTTCGTCAAGGAGCTTACGGAACATTTCGATACCGGTAACAACTGTCTTCTTAACTTCTTCTTTGATACCAACGATTTCAACTTCCTCGTTAAGGTGGAGTGTACCACGCTCAACTCTACCTGTAGCAACTGTACCACGTCCTGTGATCGTGAATACGTCCTCGACAGGCATAAGGAAAGGCTTATCTGTGTCACGAGTAGGATCAGGAATGTATGAATCAACTGTATCCATGAGTTCCATGATCTTGTCGCCCCACTCTCCGTTAGGATCTTCAAGAGCCTTTAAAGCGGAACCCTTGATGATAGGACAATCTTTGAATCCGTACTCCTCAAGCTGCTCGGTTACTTCCATCTCAACGAGCTCGATAAGCTCTTCATCGTCAACCATATCACACTTGTTAAGGAATACTACGATGTAAGGAACACCAACCTGACGTGAAAGAAGGATGTGCTCCTTTGTCTGAGCCATAACACCGTCAGTAGCAGCAACAACGAGGATAGCACCGTCCATCTGAGCAGCACCTGTGATCATGTTCTTAACGTAGTCGGCATGGCCAGGGCAGTCAACGTGTGCGTAGTGTCTCTTGTCTGTGCTGTACTCAACGTGAGCTGTAGAAATTGTGATACCACGTTCTCTCTCTTCGGGAGCCTTATCGATATTCTCAAAATCTGTAGCTTCGTTTCCGGCAACTCTTTCTGCCAAAACCTTTGTGATGGCAGCTGTTAAAGTTGTCTTACCATGGTCAACGTGACCGATGGTACCAATGTTACAGTGTGTTTTAGTTCTGTCAAATTTAGCTTTAGCCATTTTAAAATCTCCTCCTTAAGAAAATTTAAAGTGTTTTCAAATAATCAGCCTAATCTTGATTATATTAAAATATCCCTATGTTTTCAAGACATTATTTCGACTTGGAAGCGAGGACTTTTTCGGCTACGTTCTTAGGTACGGGCTCGTACTTTTCAAAGAACATTGAGTAGTTACCACGACCCTGTGTTCTTGAACGGAGGTCCGTAGAATAACCGAACATCTCTGAAAGTGGAACGAATCCGCGTACGATCTTTCCGCCGCCCAGATCATCCATTCCTTCGATACGTCCACGACGTGAGTTAATGTCTCCGATAACGTCTCCCATGTATTCCTCAGGCATTGTAACCTCGACCTTCATGATAGGCTCAAGAAGGATGGGATCGGCCTTCTGCATAGCTTCCTTAAATGCCATTGAACCGGCAATGTGGAATGCCATTTCAGAAGAGTCGACTTCATGGTAAGAACCGTCATATACGGTTGCATGAACACCGAGCACGGGAAATCCTCCGAGGATACCGCACTGAGCGGCCTCTTCGATACCTTCTCCAACAGCGGGGATGTATTCCTTAGGAATAGCACCGCCAACAACGGTAGACTCGAACTTGAACAGTTCTTCTCCGTTAGCATCCATGGGCTCGAACTTAACTTTACAGTGTCCGTACTGTCCACGTCCGCCGGACTGCTTAGCGTACTTGGAATCAACTTCAACAGTCTTTGTAAATGTCTCTTTATAAGCAACCTGGGGAGCACCGACATTAGCTTCAACCTTAAATTCACGGAGAAGTCTGTCTACGATGATCTCAAGATGCAGCTCTCCCATTCCGGCGATGATCGTCTGTCCGGTCTCCGGATCGGTATGAGCACGGAATGTGGGATCTTCTTCAGCAAGCTTTGCAAGGGATTCACCAAGTTTACCCTGTCCTGCCTTGGTCTTGGGCTCGATAGCAAGCTCGATAACGGGCTCGGGGAACTCCATAGACTCAAGGATAACGGGGTGCTGCTCATCACAGATGGTATCACCGGTTGAAGTAAGCTTAAATCCTACTGCAGCCGCGATATCTCCCGAATAAACCTTGTCAAGCTCTTCTCTTTTATTAGCGTGCATCTGAAGGATACGTCCTACACGCTCTTTCTTTTCCTTAGTTGCGTTAAGAACATATGAACCTGAGTTCAATGTTCCTGAATAAACCCTGAAGAAAGCAAGCTTTCCTACGAAGGGGTCTGTCATGATCTTGAATGCAAGAGCAGCAAAAGGCTCTTCATCAGATGAGTGACGCTCGATCTCATTTCCTTCCATATCAACACCCTTAATAGCAGGGATGTCCAAAGGTGAAGGCATGAATTCGATAACGGCATCAAGAAGCTTCTGAACTCCCTTGTTTCTGTAAGCTGTACCGCAGCAAACTGGAACTGCTTCACAGGAACAGGTAGCCTTTCTTAATACCTTCTTTAACTCATCTATAGAAGGCTCTTCGCCCTCAAGATATTTCATCATGAGATCTTCATCAAGATCGCATATCTTTTCAACGAGCTCTGTGTGATAAAGTTCAGCATCGTCCTTCATATCATCGGGAATGGGAACGATTGAAATGTCCTCGCCCTTATCATCGTTATAGATGTAAGCCTGCATTTCAAAAAGATCTATCAATCCCTTGAACTCGTCTTCTTTTCCGATAGGAAGCTGAATGCAGATAGCATTCTTTCCCAAACGGTTCTTAATCTGATCTACTGCGCCATAGAAATTTGCACCCAGGATGTCCATCTTGTTGATGAATGCCATACGGGGTACGTTGTAGGTGTCAGCCTGACGCCAAACGTTCTCTGACTGAGGCTCAACACCACCCTTTGCACAGAATACACCGACAGCTCCGTCGAGGACACGAAGTGAACGTTCAACCTCGACCGTGAAGTCAACGTGGCCGGGAGTATCGATAATGTTGATACGATGCTCCAGCGCACCGGGAGCGGGCTTATTCTCTTTCTGCAAAGTCCAGTGGCAGGTTGTAGCAGCAGAAGTAATGGTGATACCTCTTTCCTGTTCCTGCTCCATCCAGTCCATGGTTGCAGTACCGTCATGAGTTTCACCGATCTTATGGTTTACACCGGTGTAATACAGTATACGCTCAGTCGTTGTAGTCTTACCTGCATCGATATGAGCCATGATACCGATATTCCTGGTTCTATCCAATGGATATTCTCTTCCAGCCATTTTCTCTCCCTCTTTTTATTAGAATCTGTAGTGCGAGAAAGCCTTATTGGCTTCAGCCATCTTATGCATGTCTTCTTTTCTCTTAACAGCTGCACCTGTGTTGTTTGCAGCGTCAAGAATCTCGTTGGCCAATCTCTCCTGCATTGTCTTTTCAGATCTCTTGCGTGAGAACATTGTAAGCCAGCGAAGTGCCAGAGCCTGACGACGGTCAGGACGAACTTCGATGGGAACCTGATATGTAGCACCACCGATACGTCTTGCCTTTACTTCCAAAAGGGGCATGATGTTAGCCATTGCCTCCTGGAAGACTTCGAGTGCAGGCTTGCCTGACTTCTCTTCTACATTGGCAAATGCACCGTATACAATCTTTGAAGCTACACCCTTCTTACCATCAAGCATGATGTTGTTGATAAGCTTGGTGACAGTCTTGTCATTGTAGATGGGATCTGCCAATACGTCTCTTTTCTGAATATGTCCTTTACGTGGCACGATTCTTCCCTCCTTAATTATTGAAAATTAATTCATCGGTACTCACATTGTGCATCTAACTTGTGTACGTGCGGCTATGTTTAAAACAGATATACCAACACTAATTAAATACTTGTGAATCCAAATGCAGACCTAATTATTTACCTGCCTTAGGTCTCTTAGCGCCGTACTTAGAGCGGGCCTGTTTTCTGTTGGCAACTCCTGCAGTATCAAGGGTACCACGAATGATGTGATATCTTGTACCGGGAAGATCCTTAACTCTGCCGCCACGGATCAGTACAACGCTGTGCTCCTGAAGGTTGTGACCTTCACCGGGGATATAGCTTGTAACCTCGATACCGTTAGAAAGACGTACTCTGGCGATCTTTCTTAAAGCTGAGTTAGGCTTCTTAGGTGTTGCAGTCTTAACAGCAGTACATACGCCTCTTTTCTGAGGAGAAGAAGTATCGGTTGCCTTCTTGTGAAGAGAGTTCCATCCCTTCTGAAGAGCAGGAGCGGTAGACTTCTTAACTGATGTCTGACGACCTTTTCTGACTAACTGGTTAAATGTTGGCATTCTGTTTCACCTCCTTGCATAAAAAGTTTGATCTTACGCGTTTTTTCGCGCACTAAAACATCGCGCATTTTCGCGCGTGCCTATTTATTATAGGTTTCCGTAACATCCGTGTCAACAATTTTCTTTATTTTTCGGGTTTTTGCACAACAAAGGCCCGAGAATTCCCGGGCCTTTAGTCATTCATTTAATATGGTCTGCAGAATATCGGATTTATTCCTCTTCTGCTACTGCCACTTCAACTGCCTCATCGTCAATGTCCTGTACACCTTCTTCAACCTGCATGGCAACTTCTTCGTCAACCTTGAGGTTCTTCTTTAACATATAGTCAGTGTTGAGGATTGTGTTCCTATAACGCTTCATACCCGTACCTGCGGGGATCAGCTTACCGATGATAACATTTTCCTTAAGTCCGATAAGAGGATCGACCTTACCCTTTATAGCTGCTTCCGTAAGAACCTTTGTGGTCTCCTGGAATGAAGCGGCTGAAAGGAATGAGTTGGTAGCAAGAGCAGCCTTTGTGATACCGAGGATGATCTGGCTTCCTGTTGCGGGTGTCTTTCCTGCATTTTCAAGTTCTTCGTTAAGATCTTCAAACTCAAGAACATCAACCAGCGTTCCGGGAAGATATTCAGTATCTCCGCTTTCCTCTATCCTTACTTTCTTAAGCATCTGACGTACGATCACTTCGATATGCTTGTCAGCGATATCAACACCCTGCATGCGGTAAACTCTCTGTACCTCGCGGAGCATGTAATCCTGAACGGCGCTCTTGCCCTTGATCTTGAGCAGATCATGAGGGTTTATCGAACCTTCGGTAAGTTCATCACCTGCACCGATGTGCTTTCCGTCGATATTGCTCTTTATACGTGAACCGAAAGGAATAAGGTATGCCTTTGTCTCTCCGGTTTCTTCGTTACTTACTATAACTTCACGCTTTTTCTTTGTATCAGAGATGCTTGCAACACCTTCAAATTCCGAGATGATGGCAAGTCCCTTGGGCTTACGTGCTTCGAAAAGCTCTTCAACTCTGGGAAGACCCTGAGTGATATCGTCACCGGCAACACCGCCCGTATGGAACGTTCTCATCGTAAGCTGTGTACCGGGCTCACCGATAGACTGTGCTGCGATGATTCCGACAGCCTCACCGACCTGAACTGCTTCACCGGTTGCCATATTGGCTCCGTAACACTTGGCACAGATACCATCCTTTGAACGGCAGGTAAGGATCGTACGGATCTTTACCGTTCCCGATACGTGACCGTTCTCATCAACATCCATGCTGTCGATTATTCTTGCGGCACGTCCGGGATTGATCATGTGGTTAGCCTTAACGATCACATCACCCTTCTTGTCCTTGATATCTTCACAAGCGTAACGACCGAGTATTCTGTCCTTTAGGCTTTCGATAGTTTCTTTTCCGTCGTAGAAACCTCCGACCTCCATTCCGGGGATCTTTCCGGTTCCTTCCATACAGTCTGTCTCACGGATGATAAGTTCCTGTGATACATCGACCATTCGACGTGTAAGGTATCCTGAGTCGGCGGTACGAAGAGCCGTATCTGAAAGTCCCTTACGAGCACCGTGCGCTGACATGAAGTATTCCAAAACGTCAAGTCCTTCACGGAAGTTTGACTTGATGGGAAGTTCGATGGTCCTACCGGTTGTATCAGCCATCAATCCTCTCATTCCGGCCAGCTGCTTGATCTGCTGTGTTGAACCACGGGCACCGGAATCGGCCATCATGAATATATTGTTATACTTATCAAGACCTTCGATCAGCTTGTCTGAAAGCTTCTTATCGGTATCGTTCCAAGTTTCAACTACTGCACGGTATCTTTCTTCTTCGGTCATGAGTCCACGCCTATACTTCATAGCGATCTGGTCAACCGTAGCCTGGGCTTCTTCAAGGAGCTTGGGCTTGTCGGCAGGAACCGTCATGTCGGAAATTGAAACCGTCATGGCTGCTCTTGTTGAGTACTTGTAACCGATAGATTTTATCTT
>JAILCX010000043.1 GCA_024690205.1 Lachnospiraceae bacterium
CGGAAATCTAAGATATTTTACTATAGGCATCGATAATCCGGTCATTAAAGTTGATGGAGACAAGGCACTGATCACATATACTTCAGTCTTAAATGCCAATGCATATGGATCAAGAGGAACGTATCGCATGAAAGGGACTCACCATTACGAAAAGTCTGACGGGTTATGGATTCTTGTAAACAAGTGAGTGAAGATGAAAAAATGAAGTGACGGATAGCTTTGAAAAGTTGAGGTGATGTTCAGTGAAGACAAAAATGAGAATTCTAAGTCTGCTTCTTATAGCATTTATGGTAATAGGTCTTGGCGGATGTGGAAGCACAGATAAAAGTATAGAAAATACTGCAACGCAAAACAGTACGATCACGAATGAACAAAGTGCGAAAGCAGATAAAGCTGAAGTTTTGACAACAGGGGAAGCTGCCCAAACTGAGGACCAAACGGTGGAGCCGGAATCGGGAATTGAAGGCAGCGATATTTTGGTGGTTTATTTTTCACGGACCGGCGAGCAGTATACCGTAGGCGTCATTGACAAAGGAAACACTTCTATAGTGGCCGAGATGATCTCCGAGGAGACAGGAGCAGATCTGTTTGAAGTAATCCCAGAAGAAGATCACTATCCAATGACGTATTCTGAACTGACAGATGTAGCAAAACAGGAACAGAACGATAATGCCAGACCTGCATATGCGAAAGATGTACCGGATCTGTTACAGTATTCCACCATATTTATAGGCGCGCCTGTCTGGTGGGGCGACTGGCCAATGATCATGTACACATTCTTTGAGAATAACGCAGAAGGTCTGTCAGGTAAAACTTTGATCCCTTTTTCCACACATGAAGGATCGGGTCTGTCGGGCTTTGATAAGAAGCTTTCTTCAGCCTGTCCGTATGCGGCGGTTATAGACGGACTTGCGATAAGAGGAAGCGACTGTCAGAATGATCAGGACAGCGTTAGGAAAAAAGTCAGCGAATGGGTGACGGGACTGGGATATTAGAGGAGTGATTTGTTTGAAAAAGAAGATCGGGATCATAATCGATATTTCTATGACGATCATGATGCCCCTGCTTGTGTGAGGTGATGCCATGATAAATGCACCGCTGATCGAATTGTCCTCTGAAGAAGAGCGCAGGGCATTCATAAAGAACAGGTACCCATGTATCGCGGATTGCGATATGTGCGGTCTTTGCAGGATTTTTCACAGCAAAGATCCTGAGAATGCTTATCATGATTATATAAAGGGTATACGTACATTTGCCGAGATTTCGGATGACTATATACATTGAATTTGCAGTATAAATGGTAAACAAATCGGAATTTGTGGAGATGTTTGAATGCTGAAAAACTATAGAATCGGCTTTGACTGGATAGGCCTTATCCTTTTTCTGGTCATAATGATACCAAACTTCATCTGGTTTGTTGTCCCGGCTCCTAATGATGTCCTTCGGACAGAGTTTGTAACAGGCACAATAGATAGTATTGCTTCTATCTGTCAGGTGTTGATGGTGGCGAGTCTTTGCCTCGTAATTAAAAGGAATAATACGGAATCAAAAGTAATAGGAACGATCATCACAGTGATGGCATGTGTCGTCCTTTACTATATATGCTGGCTTTGTTACTATCAGGGAAATACCCATACGGCGGTTTTGATAGGTCTGACTGTATTTCCCTGTGCGGCATTTTTGATATATTCGTATAAAAGAAGGAATATGATTGCTGCTTTTTTTGCCGGAGTCTTTTCGATGTGTCATATAATATACGCTATCGTTAATTTTATTATTTAGATTAATTCTGATTTTTGGGGCTGAACAGTGGAGCGTTATCTTGGAAGTTACTTGGTAAGGCTTTACGGTATGAAAGGTAAAGACGGTAAAGGATATCCGGATCCGGCGATCATCCAGGGGATAATTGATTACCTGAAGTAATAATATGGACGAATTCCTAAAAATGAAAAAACCTGACATATGAGATACGATAAAGTAGAATACCATGTTGTGACGGAAGAATGCCCTGCGTGATCGCAGTGATACAGAAATGATCACGTGTATCGGAAAATGGTGAGATTATGAACAAGAAATATATACCAAGGAAAATGATCCCTCGAAGTCGGTTCAGAGACCTATATAAAGAATGGGACGAGGAGGACCGGGCTCTTTTGATAGATAAGATGAATGTCCTTCTCTTCGAGAACTCTCAATATACAGATTCCAAGAACTACGGGTTTTTGTGTAATCTTCTTACATCCCTTAAACTTCTCAAACAGTATTGACCAGATTGAATTAAGGAAATTTGCAAAGTCGCTTTATCATGATCTGTGTGAAGTATAGCAATGTCTATTATCCCAGAATATGATACAGGATGATACACAAAAGGAGTTTAGTGGAATGCGAGCTTTGATAATTAATTGCTGACTTCTAAGGACAGTTTGAATTCTGTTCTTACATATAAGGACGAATCTTTATCTGAGTAGAAATCTATGGCGGCGGAGAGAAATCTCTGCCGCATTTTAATTTCTGAACAAATATGAGTTGACAAAATATGTAACATATTACATAATTTAAATAGGTAATACATTACATAATGTGAGCAGGTAACACATCACATATTTGGTCGGCCGCATCATTTTCAATCGGATGAAGAAAGTTTATAGTTTCGTATCTTGGAGATCAGTACAATGAAAAAACTTATCAAAATCGTAATTATTTTATTGCTTATATTCCTGGCAGTGACGGTGTTCGGAATCCTGATAGCCGGTAACAGGATGACAGGCCAGGTAAATGCCTTTGACCGATCCCGGATCAATCTGAGTCATGTTTCTGACGGAGTATATACCGGTCACAGTGAAACGGATCTTGTTAAGGTGGAGGTCAGTGTAACGGTGTCAGGCGGAGTTATAAGGAATATTGAAATTCTTAAACATGAGTGTGGTAAAGGGCACCCCGCTGATGTTATAGTTAATGATATGATCACGAATAATGATACTGAGGTTGACGCTGTTTCCGGTGCAACGATGTCCAGTGAAGTTATAAAAGATGCAGTCAGAAATGCGCTAAGGAAGGGAATTAAATAAATTCAATTTGCGATTAGTTATACTGTTGTTTTCTGGGAAAAGAATAATTCTGCGAGAAAATTCAAGATCGGAGTATGCATACGGGGATTGCCTATCTGTAAGCCTGTGTTGGAATGAATTTTATTAAGAAGTTTATATAAGATAAGACGATATTTATATTCGGAGGTAGATCATGGCAGATAAATGCAGTATATGCGGGAAAAGAGCAGGTTCATACGTGGTAAAAGACGGAGCAATCTGCGGAAAGTGCTATGATAAGTATACCAAAGCAGGTTACGACTTTAAGAAAAAGCTTACCGTTTCAGAGATTGAAGAAGTGATTTGCGGGGAAGAAGAACAAAATCAGTTACGTGAGTATAAAAATGAAGATCTTGATAAAGCCAAAGGTCTTATATATATCTGGGGAGCCGGTTTTTTAGTCGGTATTGTCATGTTTGTAATCCTCTGGTCAGATTTTCTTGGCTATGCTATTGCAAAGGAAAAGCAGACAGTCGATGCACATCTTGTGGATTCGTATGAAATCGAGAACTATAAAGAAGACGAAAACGGAGTAAAGAAAACATCTGTTTCAGCAAAATATGAGTATGTAATAGATGGTAAGACCTATTCCCTTTCCGTTTCGACGAATAATGATGTAAGTACAACAAAGGTCAAGGTTTACAAAAAGAAAAACGGAGAATGGAAAGAATATTTAAAGAATCCTACAAGGCACTTTGCAAGCCTTGGGTTCCTTCTTTTATCCGCTTTTTGCGTTTGGATGGGAAAGAGCGATCTTGATAATGTGATTGAAGTACTGAAAAGAAAAAAGAAATAAAGATGATCATAACAAGAGAACAAGCACTTAAATACGGACTGTCTTTTGCAGATACATATATCGATACGCCCTTCCATGATCCGAACTGGCAGCTGGTTCGGTATAAGGCCAATAAGAAGGCATTTTTGTGGACTTATGAGAGGGACGGATATATCAACCTGAATGTAAAGGTCGACCCGGAGAAAGCATTTTTTTGGAGGGACATCCATAAGTCTGTCATCCCGGGATACCATCAGAATAAGGAACATTGGAATACGATAATCCTGGACGGTACGATCCCCGATAAAGACATCAAGATGATGATCGCGGAAAGCTATGATCTGATAGCGGACAGCCCGACCAAAAGGATATATGAGGCGGTTAAAAAGATTCCGAAAGGATGCGTAGCAACATACGCGGATGTAGCTGAGGAAGCAGGAGACAGGAAGATGGCCAGGGCGGTCGGTAATGCGCTCCACAAGAACCCTGATCCACTTACGATCCCTTGTCACAGGGTAGTAAATGCCAAAGGTGAGCTGGCGGGTGAATATGTTTTCGGCGGAGCCTGGAAGCAGGGTGAGCGCCTCATGGAAGAGGGCGTTGAAGTTAAGGAGGGCCGCGTGGATCTTAAAAAATTCGGTTGGAAGACAATTTACGAAACAAGGGCCGCCTGCAATGATATGGAAGTCAAAGAGAACCGTCCCCAATGACTCCCCAATGACTCCACAATGACTCCCCAATGACGGGAGGTAAATGACAGAGTTGACATCAGATCAAATGTAGCGTAAGATAAATAAAGTGACCTGGTGGTCACTTTATTTCAGACTTTCAAGTGACCAACTGGTCACCAAATCCGCCGCCAAATGGATGATAAAGACAGTAAAGAAGAATACGCAAGGAGATGGCCATGCCAAATAAAGTATTTTTGGAACTTGATACAAATAAGCAGGAAAGTATCACTGATGCCGCGATAAAGGAGTTTGCTCTTTACGGATATGAGAACAGCTCCACTAATAGGATAGTAAAGGAATGCGGCATCAGTAAAGGAAGCCTTTTTAAATATTTTAATAATAAAGAGGAACTGTATTTTTACCTCATTGAGAAAGTATCTTTAAGGATGGCTATGGAAACTTCATCCGATGTAAAAAACCTACCGAAAGATCTTTTTGAAAGAGTATTGGAATACTCGGTCACAGAGATCTCGTGGTATGTTGAAAATCCCACGATGGGCAGATTCCTTATAGGAGTTGCATCTGAGGGCAACAATCAAATAGGTAAAAAGATAAGGGAGAGGTTCAAAGATACTAACACTGATATATATGAACAGCTTCTTAAAGATGTTGATATGTCCGCATTCAAAAGTTCAGGAAAGGAAATCAGGGAAATTCTAAGATGGGTCCTTTCAGGATTTAATGAAAGCTTTCTTAAAGGTCTGACCGGAAAAGATATCGATATCAGGAAGATAAAAAAAGAGTATATAAAGCAGCTTAGAAACCACCTCAAGGTGTTAAAGAACGGATTTTGAACATAGTAAAAAGGAGATAGATATGGGAAAAAAGATAAGAAACGGATGCATTGATATAGGTGATACAACGATGTATTACGTATCATTCGGAACGGGCAGCAAAAATATGGTAGTACTTCCCGGTCTTTCCGACGGACTATCGACAGTTAAAGGGAAGGCGCTGTTGTTATCAACGCCTTACAAAAAGTTTATGAAGGACTATACCATATATATGTTCAGCCGTAAAAACAACATGCCTCAAGGCTACTCAATAAAGAATATGGCTGATGATCAGGTAGAGGTTTTAAATAAACTCGGGATTACAAAAACTGCTGTCCTTGGCGTTTCACAGGGTGGTATGATTGCCCAGTGTATAGCCATATATCATCCTGAAATTGTCGAAAGACTGATACTTGCTGTTACAGCCCCCAACGCAAATGAGGTGGTTAAGGATGCCGTATCAGGATGGATAAAAATGGCTCTGGAAAATGACCACGTAAGATTAATGGTGGATACGGCAGAAAAGATGTATTCAGATAAGTATCTTTTAAAAAACAGGAAACTATTTCCTCTGCTTGCCAGATTTACCAAGCCGAAAAACTATGACAGATTCTTAAAAAACGCAAGGGCAATACTGGAGTTTGACGTGATAAATGATCTTTCGCGTATATCTGCTCCGACTTATATCATAGCCGGAAGTGATGACAAAACCGTCGGAAATGATGCCGCAGCTTTGCTTCATAAGAACATAGCGGGCAGTAAGCTTTACATATATGAGGGCCTTGGACACGGAGCGTTTGAAGAAGCAGGCGACTTTTACGAAAGAGCTTTCACATCACATTGAACGCAACTAATTCATACATTAGCTCTCTCTAAATGTTAACTTTGATTGATAGACTCCCACTTTTATCGGAAATATAATTATGTTAAAATTAATTGCAAAGGTGGGATATGTATGAGAAAACACTATTTGGACAACATTCGCTGGATTACCGTTGTGATAGTCGTTATCTATCACGTATTTTACATGTATAATGCAGAAGGAGTGCCCGGCGGCCTTGGAAAAATCACTGATCTTCAGGTGCAGTACTATGACATTTTCCAGTATCTGGTCTACCCCTGGTTTATGCCGGTTCTGTTTGTGGTTTCGGGAATAAGTGCCAAACTGTCACTTGATCTGAAAACGGATAAAGAGTTTTTAAGATCAAGAACACAAAAGCTGTTGGTCCCTTCCACAATCGGCCTTTTGGTTTTCCATTTTATACAGGGATATGTCAGCATGTCACTTGGAGGAGGCATTGAAGGTTTATCTGCAGCGGGAGTTCCGAAATTCGTAATATACATGATAATGGTAGCAACCGGAAGCGGAGTACTCTGGTATGTTCATCTGCTTTGGTTATACAGTGTGGTACTTGTTCTTATAAGAAAGATCGAAAAAGGAAGACTTTCCAAGATGGGAGCAAAGACTCCGCTTTGGCTTATTGCATTGTTTGCTTTGCCCATCTGGGGCGCTTCACAGATCTTAAACGCTCCGATGATCTCCGTATACCGATTTGCTTTTTATTTCGTATTTTTTATCCTGGGTTATTTTGTCTTTTCAAATGATGAAGTCATTGAAAGGTTAAAGAACAGATCCGTAATTCTTATTGCGGCAGCTATAGTTGTATGCATCCTTTTTACCGTCACATATTTTGGAAACAACTTTGCGGAAAATCCGATAAACAGGAGCATACTGTTTGCGATAGACGCATATGTCGGCTCGTTGGCATTGCTTTCAGGGATGGCCAGTTTCGGTGATTTTTCGAATAATTTTACAAAGTGGATGTCCGGTCACAGTTTCGGGCTTTATGTATTCCACTATCTTGGAATATCGACAGTCGCTTTGTGTTTTGCAAAACCGAAACTATTACCGGCACCTGCCTGCTATCTTTTGAGCCTTTTGGCAGCGTTTGTATTCGGTTACGGATTATATGCCGTAATTTCAAGGATTCCGTTTTTCAGATGGGCAGTACTTGGTATTAAGAAGGATAAGAAGAATAAGGAGAAGTAAATGTTCTGTGACAATCTTGTTCATATGAGAAAAATAAATAAGCTCACCCAGGAAGACATAGCCGAAAAGGTCGGTGTCTCCAGGCAGTCTGTGGCCAAATGGGAATCCGGTGAATCAATTCCCGATCTTGATAAATGCAAGCAGCTTGCCGATATCTTCGGAGTGTCGTTGGATGACCTTGCAAATTATGAGCAGGATGAGGATCTGGGCTTTATTGTTCCGCCAAAGGGAAAGCACCTTTTCGGCCTTGTGACCGTTGGCGATAAAGGGCAGATCGTAATTCCTGCGAAGGCAAGAAAGGTTTTTGAAATATCGGCAGGAGACCAGCTTGTAGTTCTGGGGGATGAAGGCCAGGGTATAGCCATAGTAAAAGCGGAAAACTTTCTTGCTATGGCAAACATGGTGAGTAAACTGAAAAATCAGGGTTAAGCATGAAAAAGCGATACATTGATGATACTACAATCCTGAAAAGATCCGGAGAAGTTGCTTATATAGAGTATATTAAGCTTAATGAATTTCCCTGGCTCATAAATGCTTTTTCAACCAGAGAAGGCGGAGTGAGCACGGATCAGTATGCGAAGATGAACCTTAACTTCAATGTAGGGGATGATCCGGAAATCGTTAGAGAAAACTACAGGATTTTCGGCGAAGCGATAGGTGTCAGAACGGAACAGATGGTTTTATCCGCGCAGACACATACAAGCAATGTCATTCGTGTTGATTCATCAAAATGCGGTATGGGGATATTGCTCGATCGGGATTATGAAAACATAGACGGTCTTGTGACTGATGAGCCTGGGGTTTGCCTTGTTGGATCTTATGCGGACTGCGTTCCGCTTTATTTTGTGGATCCCGTTAGAAAATGTATTGGCCTTTCCCATTCCGGATGGCGTGGAACAGTAGCAAAAATAGGACGAAATACCATAGAACTCATGAATAAGGAATTTGGTACAGATCCGGCTGATCTAGTCTGTTGTATAGGCCCCAGTATATGCAGTGACTGCTATGAGGTGAGCTATGATGTCATAGATGAATTTAAAAAGAACTACAGACAGGATCAGGTTGAAAGGATGTGCCAAAAAGTTCCTATGAAGCCGGATAAGTACCTTCTTGATCTTGCAATGGCAAACAGACTGCTTTTTGAAGAAAGCGGTGTAAAGCCATCTAATATAGTCATGCCTGACCTTTGCACAAACTGTAATAAAGATCTTTTTCATTCACACAGGGGCACCGGCGGAAAAAGGGGTGGGAATTGTGCCTTTTTAATGATAATCTAAGATCATGGAAAAAAAGAATTCTAAATCAAATTCTTTAAACTGGACGATAAGATATACATTATTAAACGCGTCGTATTTTGCGGCGTTTTGTACCGTGCATGCTTATGCGGCGGTGTATCTTTTGTCAAATGGCTATAATAACACTGAAGTGGGTATTTTGCTTGCTGTTGCAAACATTGTATCTGCGATCCTTCAGCCGGTGATCGCAGGGATCATCGACAAACCCGGTCCTTTGACAAACCGCAGATTCATTCTTGCTTCGGTTATCGTGATACTTTCAGGTTCGGCCTTATTGCTCGTTCTTCCGGGTGTTAAAGCAGCCATATTCATAATCTATGCGCTTATCTACATGATACAGTTTGCGTATCAGCCGGTAATGACGGCACTTTGTTTTGAATTTCAAAAAGCAGGCTGCGGGATATTCTACGGTCTTGCAAGGGGACTTGGCTCGGCCAGTTTTGCCGTAACTTCAATGTTCATAGGTCGGGCAGTAGAAAAAAACGGTGTCACATTACTTCTTTGGGTAAATATCATAACAATGATAATATCCGCACTTATCATTTTTACTTTCAAAAAGCCCAAAGGGTTGGGAAATGACGAAAAAAAGGTTGTTGAGTCTTCCGGAATTGCCCACAACGGATTTAAGGATTTCATTAAAACATATCCGGCATTTTCGCTTTTCCTTGTGGGAACAATATGCTTTTTCTTTGCACATAACATGATCAATGATTTTATGATCCAGATAATCCGTTACCTTGGCGGAGCCGAATCGGAACTTGGATATGCTAATTTTCTGCAGGCCATATTGGAACTCCCTGTTATGGCTCTTATCGGTTTTGTACTTAAAAAGATAAAAGCGGACAAACTGCTTTTGATATCCGGAGTAGCTTTCTTTATAAAGATACTGATACTCGTTTTTGCAAAGACAATGCCGGTCATGTATTTGAGCCAGTCATTCCAGTTATTTGCATACGCCGTATTTATTCCTGCCGGAGCTTATTATGTAAGTAATACCATGGAAGAACTCGATCAGGTTAAGGGGCAGGCCTTTATCACGAGCGCGATAACGATAGGAGGGGTGTTTTCAAATCTTATAAGCGGAGTGATACTTGATCATTCCAATATAACGACAATGCTCCTTGTTGGAAGCGTGATCTGTGCGCTGGGTGTTATCGTTGCGTTTACGGCAATGACAAAGCTTCCTCATCACGTAGCCTCATAAATAAATATTTCATGATAAAGAAGAAGCCGGACAGATCTGTGACCTGCCCGGCTTCTCATATTTTAACCCCTCACACAACCTTTTTAAGATCTTTGGCGCTTAGCTTAACGATATAAGTTGTCTTTCCGCTAAATACGCTTTCATTGAGTTCCTTGATATCGTAACTTATGTTAGCGCTGTTCAGTTTTTCAACGAAATCATCTTTTTGCTGTTCTGAATTCAGAATGATCTTTTCTTTCTTTGCAAACAATGTCATTTTGTATCCTCCTGTGTTATGCCGGCATGCGGCGTTTGTTTTTTGTCTGTGATGAGAATAGTACGATAAGGGTATATGTTCTTCTTAATTTTTTAACTTGTTCTTATCAGTTTTTGATTTTTATATATCGAAACGGTCATTTACGGATTTATTGTCAAAAACTGATATTTACGGAACAAAATTTGATATATGGGATGTCGGATAATAAGTAGTGAGTGAGATATCAAATTCGATTAAATGTTTTTATGATCGTCAGACAAATGTTATGATAAAGGAAGGAAGAATATGAGATTAGGAACTTCATCACCTTTAAAACATGATACACCCGAAGAATGGGCCGAAAACCAGGTAAAGCTCGGATGCAGCGCCGTTGTGTTTCCGGTTTCAAGCTTAGAACCCGAACAGAAGATAATCGCTTATAAGGAAGCGGCAAGAAAAGCGGGACTTATGATAGCGGAAGTCGGAATATGGAAGAATGCTTTATCTTCCGATCCCGATGAGCGAAAAAAGAACATGGATTACTGCGTAGAGCAGCTGCGTATGGCTGACTTTATCGGTGCGCGATGTGCAGTCAATGTTGCGGGTGCATGTGGACCGGTTTGGGACGGAGGATATCGGGAAAACTTTTCCAAGGATGCGTGGGAAAAGACGGTTTCGATGGTGCGGGAAATAATAGACCGTGCCAATGTTAAGGAAACGTATTTTACGCTTGAACCCATGCCGTGGATGATCCCGACCGGACCTCTTGAGTACGTTAAACTTATAGAAGCCGTTGACAGGGACAGGTTTGCCGTACATATGGACATCATCAATATGATAAATTCCGTGGAAAGATATTTCGATCCCGAAGCATTCATTGATGACTGTAAAGATATGCTTGGCACGCAGATAAGAAGCTGCCATATAAAGGATATTCATTTTAACCGCAAATACACCATACAGCTTGAAGAATGTGCTCCGGGCTGCGGAGAGTTTCCTTTAAGGTATTACGTTGAAAAGATGAACGAAATAGATTCAAACATGCCGGTCATACTCGAACATCTTAATTCCGATGAGGAATACATCAAATACATGGGATATTTAAAGGAGGAACTGAATGGCTTATACAAGATCATCTGACGCAAATGAGATCACGGCAAGATTCATGGATTCGATCCTTATAGAAGAGAGGCTTATAGATTCCGTAAAAGCAGATATCAAAACATCATTCCTCGGTGAAGAGTTTGACAGTCCTGTTATGACTCCGGCTTTTTCGCATCTTGGTAATTATATCGGCAGAGAACTCACGGGACTTGAAGAATATTCAATTGCCGCCAAAAACTGCAACATTTTGAACTTTTGCGGAATGATGGAAAATGATCTTTTTAAAAAGATCGCCGATACAGGTGCAAAGACGGTAAGGATAATAAAACCATATGCAGACATCGGAAAGATAAGGGACCAGATAAGCTTTTCCGAGGAGGTCGGAGCGTTCGGTGTCGGGATGGATATCGATCATATCTTTGGCGAGAACGGATATGATGTTGTGGTCGGGGAGGATATGGCAGGACAGACCAGTGAGATGCTTAACGATTACGTATCTTCCACTAAACTCCCGTTTGTTATAAAGGGCGTGTTAAGCGTTTCCGATGCGATTAAGTGTGCCAACATAGGAGCCAAAGCAATAATAGTAAGCCATCATCACGGAAGACTTCCTTATGCGGTTCCGCCTCTTAAGATACTTCCAAAGATACGGGAGGCTTTAAAGGGTCGTGATGTTAAGATCATCGTTGATTGCAGCATAGATTCAGGAGCCGATGTATTTAAAGCTCTTGCACTTGGCGCCGATGCCGCGGCAGTCGGAAGATCGATGCTTCCAAGTCTTGAAAACGGCGGAGTAAAGGGGACTGAGGAGTTCTTAAATAAAGTCGGCAATGAATTAAGGTTCATCATGAGTTCGACAGGATTTAAAAATGTTACGGAAATAAATGATTCGGTGCTTCACATACCGTCTTGATCAGAGTAAGGAGGTTACATGGAAAAAGTAAAATGGGGAGTTTTGGGAACGGCGAATATTGCAAAGGGATGTACGATCCCCGGCATGAAGATCGCGGATAACTGTGAACTTTATGCTATTGCCGGAAGGTCTATTGAAAAAGCAAACGCTTTTAAGGATGAATTCGGTTTTGAAAAAGCATACGGATCATATGATGAACTGATAAACGATCCTGATGTACAGGCAGTTTATATTCCGCTTCCTAATGATATTCATTTAAAGTGGGTAAACGAAGCCTTGTGCCACGGCAAGCATGTTCTTTGCGAAAAGCCGCTTGCTCTTAATGCCGATGAGGCAAGACGGATGTACGACACTGCAAAAGCAAACGGTGTTTTCCTTATGGAGGCATATGCTTATCTCCACAGTCCTTATGTTGAGAGTCTTAAAAAGGATATATCCTCAGGTGTGATAGGAGATGTTGATTATATCGAATCTGCTTTTGTAACACAGGGATATAAAGAAGACTTCAGACTTCATAAGGAGCAGGGAGGCGGAGCCATGTATGACCTTGGCTGTTATTGCACTACAATGATCCTTACGCTTGCGGATTCGGAACCCGAAACCGTGAAGGCTGTTGCGGAATTTACGGATCTTGGTGTTGATTACCTGACTGCCGCCATTATGAAGCTAAAGAACGGGATAAGAGCTTCTTTCAACGTTGGAATGAACCTTGGCAAAAATACCAACGCAAGATTTGACAGGCTTTATATCCATGGAAGCAAAGGTTTCATTAAATCCGATGTTTATTACAATCAGGAAGGTGAGGTATCGTATACGGTCACCAATGATAAGGGAAACGAAGTAAGAAAGGTGTTTGTTCCTCAGAACTATTCACTTGAGGTCACACAGCTTGGAGAATGCATCCTTAACGGACAAAAGCCGCATATCACACCGGAGTTTTCGATAATGAATGCCGAACTCATTGACAGTGTGCTTAAGGAAATAGGTTACTATTGATACATAATATGATCATCAGGAGAGTATATGGATTACAGTCAGTACGAGATATATGATTTTGACAGCATAAGTGCTTTTAACCTTTCAACAGGTTATAAGGAAAGAAGTTATAAGCAGCATTGGCATTCATACGGCGAGATACTTTTGGTCGGGCCCGGGGATACCAATATATACAAGGTCAATCAGGATGTTTACGAACTGGTTCCCGGCGATATAGTTCTCATATGGCCGATGGAAATGCATGCGATAATCGATGCCGACAGGGAAGAGTCCCTGGTCATCCAGTTCAGCAACGCATTTATAAATTCACTTTTTGATTTGAGAAGGATAATGCATTTTTACAGAAACCTTCATGTCATATGTATAAACGCGCATCCGGAACTCACTTCAAAATTGGGGCTGCTGACCTACAAGATGAAGGATATTTTCTTTTCCGACAGTGCGGATCGTGAACTTAAGTGCTGCATGCTCCTTATGGAATTCATGCTGACGCTTGATAAACACAGGAGAGAATTTGCACCGGAGCTGAGTGCTGAGTCAAACGGAGGGTATTCTGATGATATCATGCGCCGTATGATGTCGGTTACGGACTATATTAAAAACAACCTTACTGCCGACGATCTTTCGCAGGGAACCGTTGCAAAGATGGCCGGTATAAGTAAGGATTATTTTTCGAGGATATTTAAGAGTGTCACGGGCATGAATTACAATAAGTGGATTAACATGATAAGGCTTGAAAAAGCCATTGAACTTCTGGCACTTGATGACAGAACACTGACCGAGATAGCCATGCTTTCCGGTTTCCAGAGCATACCCAGTTTTAACAGGGTGTTCAGGAATGAAAAAGGAATGGCACCGGGCGAATACAGAGCACTTTATTCAGGGGGGAATGAAAATGAAAATGCTTGATGTTGTAAACGGGCCCAAGAACGTATCGAGGATAATCCTCGGATGTATGAGAATGCCGGCGCTTAACACTGACGATGCCGCAAACATGATAAAGAGCGCCTATGAAATGGGGATCAACTTTTTTGATCATGCGACCTGCTACGGAGACGGTGAAGCAGAGACACGTTTTGGTGATGCACTTCCCAAAACCGGAATCAAAAGAGAAGATATTTTCATTCAGAGCAAATGCGGACTTCATTTTGACAGAAACGAATTTGACTGGAGCTGCGAAGATATTCTTGAAAGTGTAGACGGAACTCTTTCAAGATTAAAGACGGATCATATCGATGCTTTGCTTTTACACCGTCCGGACCTTATATTTGATCCCGAGGAAGTTGCAGAGGCTTTTGACATACTTCACAAAGAAGGAAAGGTTATACATTTTGGTGTGAGCAACGTAACTCCGGGTGAGCTTATGCTGTTAAAAAAGTATGTTAAGCAGCCGCTCGTGTTTAATCAGCTGCAGTTTTCTCTTGACCAGACACAGCTTATTGACAGTGCGATGTATTTAAATAATCTCACAACGGACCGCTCAATAGACAGAGATAACGGTATCCTTGATTATTGCAGATTGAATGATATTACGATACAGGCATGGTCGCCTCTTCAGATCGGAATGTTCAAGGGATGCTTTATAGATCATCCCGATTATCCCGAATTGAACGAAGAGTTATCAAAGCTTGCTGACAAGTACGGTGTTGCAAAGCCTGCGATAGCCATAGCATGGATATTAAGGCATCCTGCCAAAATGCAGGCCATAGCAGGTACGATGAATCCCGAACATCTTAAGGAGATTGCCGATGCGTCAAAGGTAGATCTTACACATAAAGAGTGGTATGACCTTTATCTTGCTTCGGGCAAGTTTTTACCGTAACTGTTTTATGGTATAATAACTGCATAATACAAATTTGTGTTGATTCAGGTTCTGAATGGAAAAGAGAAAAGGGCTTTCAATCGGGAATAAGATATATCATTTTGTCGGAATGACGGTATTTCTTGCGGCAGTCGTAGTCGCAGTCATTTCCTATCTCATAAGTGCCAACAGGATCGATGATTATTTCAAGAGTCTCTCACTTGATACAGCAAGAAATAATGCCTCTTTGGTTGATGCCGGCTATCTTCGGGAATTAAAGGCTGTTGTTGAATCCGAAGAGTTCCAGGCACTCAGGGATAAAGCCGAAGAGGAAGATAATGAGGCCGTTATTGAAGAATATCTCAAAGAAAAAGGTCTTTGGGACGGCTATGAAAAGAACGTCAAAGACTGAGAGATTATCTCGGAAATATCCAGAACGTAAAATATCTTTATATTATCGTATGGGGTGGCAAAGAAGAACGCTACGATATGTATCTTATCGATGCAGATGATGTTCCGCTTTATCAGACCGGCTATTACGAAGAACGCGAAGAGGAGCTTTTGGGGATCGACGCGTCAAGTGAAGTGCCACCCACCATTTCAAACGGTGATTGGGGATGGCTTTGTTCTTCTTATGCTCCCGTAATCGGGAGTTATCGATCTTAATATTCAAAGTAACGATGAGATCGAAGATATTTATAATGAGATAAGATCCATGCAGATAAGGATCATTGATCATCTCAATGATATAACCGCCATCCAGAAAGAAAAGGAAAAGGCGGAATCCGATGCCAAAAGAAAGGCAAGACAGATCGGACAGATAAGCAAGGAAGCCTATCGTGATCCGTTAACCTGTGTCGGAAGCAAGATGGCCTATGTCAAAAAGTCCGATGAGATGAAAGCAGATATAGGAAGGCCCGGATATAAATTTGCGATCGTCATGGTCGATGTTAATTTCCTTAAGGATGTTAATGATAAATTCGGTCATGCATCAGGAGACGAATACCTTAAGGGGTGCTGCAAGGTCGTATGCCAGATTTATAAGCATTCTCCCGTATTTAGGGTGGCCGGAGATGAATTTGTAGCCATCCTCACGGGCGAAGATTTTGATAACAGGTACGAGAGACTTGATACGATACGCAGGTCTTTTACCGATTCATAAAACAACAAGGATCGGGATCCCTGGCTCAGGTATTCTGCAGCTTCCGGCATGGCTGAGGATGAAGACGGAGACATTGACGTTGAGCAGGTCTTCAAGCGTGCCGATAAAGCCATGTATGAGGAAAAGGTAAGCTTTAAAAGATCGATCGGACTGGATCCGTCATCGAGGACTTTTTAGAACATGCTCCGTTTTTATTTCGATATAATCACACAAATTCCGCTCATAATCTACTATATCGTAAAGATAAGGATCATGATGCGCCATCCCGAACGCTACACAGATGAATGCAGATACGGTGTAGCACGCGGAATGGCCCGTTGTGTAAGGCGCGGCGGCAATATAAGGACCGAAGCTTTCGGGATTGAAAACCTGCCCAAAGAGGGAGGTTATATCATGTACCCAAATCATCAGGGTAAATATGATGCCATTGGAATAATCAATTCTCACGATGCACCCTGTTCGATAGTTATAGACGATATCAGGTCACGAATGATCCTTACCACGGAATTTACGGATGTTATAGACGGCATAAGGCTTGATAAAACCGATATGAAAAACCAGGTGCGTTCGATAAAGACCCTGGCTGACAGAGTTAAAGCAGGAGGAAGATATATCCTTTTTCCTGAGGGTGGATACGATCATAACGGAAATAACCTTCAGGAGTTTATGCCAGGTGCATTCAAAGCCGCTCTGTGGTCAAAGCAGCCTATCGTTCCGGTTGCGCTTATCGACTCTTACAAGCCCTTTGAATATAACAGTCTCAAGAGGGTAACTACCAAAGTCTATTTTCTGAAGCCTATTCCCTATGAGGAATACGGATCTCTTTCCACATCGGAAATTGCTGAGAGAGTAAAAGGATTAATAGCAGAAACGATAGCCGCAAATACATGATTTTCGCATGCCGATATGAATTTGAGAATATTTCCCAAATTCACTTGACATATTCAGCGTGCTGTTTCATAATTGGGAATGGTTCTCAAATTGAGGACCCGGAGAGTATTTATGGAATCCAAAACAACCAGATCCAAGTACAAAACAAAGCAAAGGTCAATGCTGATCGATTTTTTCTCTTCCAACAAAGGGAAACACATAACCGCGGGAGATGTCTGCAACTATTTTAAGGAGCAGGGATCTTCGATAGGCCAGTCGACGGTATACAGGCAGCTTGATGCACTTGTTGAAGAAGGGATCATCAACAAGTACATCGTCGATCCCAACTCGCCTGCCTGCTTTGAGTATGTGGGAGAGGGAGTTCATAATGAGGAGGATACATGTTTCCATGCCAAATGTGAAAAGTGTGGGAAACTGATCCATATGCATTGTGAAGAGCTTCTCGGTATCAAGGATCACCTTCATTCCGGACACGGTTTTGAACTTGATCCGATGCGTACGGTTTTCTATGGTCTGTGTGAGGATTGCAACGACAAGGTCGTACTCATCCGAAAATAAACCTAAGGAGACCCCCAATAATGAAAAAAGCTCTTATCGTGATGATAATCACGGTTTTATTATCATGTACTTTATGTGCCTGCTCCGGAAATAATAAAAGCGAACAGGCAAACGGACTTAAAATAGTAACGACAATCTTCCCCGAGTATGACTGGGTGATGAATATCCTCGGCGAAAACGCAAAGGATGCGGATGTTACGATGCTCCTTGATAACGGAGTCGATCTTCACAGCTTTCAACCCACGGCAGAAGATATAATGAAGATCTCCGATTGCGATGTGTTCATCTATGTCGGCGGAGAATCGGATGAGTGGGTGGAAGATGCACTTACACAGGCAAAGAATGAGGACATGAAAGTGATAGATCTTCTTGAGATTCTTGGAGAAGATGTAAAAGAAGAAGAACTTGTTGAAGGTATGGAAGGTGAAGAAGAGGAAGAGGGAGAAAAAGGAGAAGAAGAGGAAGAAGAGGAAGTTGAATACGATGAGCACGTTTGGCTTTCATTAAGAAATGCTTCCAAACTATGTTCCGCAATTAAAGATGCAATTAAAGAAGCAGATCCTTCCAATTCCGAAGCATATGAAAAGAATGCCGCTTCGTATATAGAAAAGCTTTCAGCATTGGATGAAGAATACAAAAGTGCCGTTTCCGGAAGTCCGATCAAAACCGTACTATTCGGAGACAGATTCCCTTTCAGATATCTGACGGATGATTATGAGCTTGACTACTATGCCGCATTTGTCGGATGTTCGGCTGAAACCGAAGCAAGCTTTGAAACCGTGATCTTCCTAGCGGGTAAAGAGGATGAACTCGGTCTTGACACTATCCTTACAATAGAAAATTCCGACCAGAAGATCGCAAAAACAATAAATGAAAACACGCAAAATGCCGATAAGGAGATCCTTGTTATGGATTCTATGCAGTCCACGACTTCAAAGGATGTTCAAAACGGTGCAAACTATCTTGATATCATGAGATCAAATCTTGAAGTTTTGAAAAAGGCCATTGATTGATCGATCAAAGAGGAATAATTATGCCGCTTATTAAAGCCGTGGATCTTTCACTTGGATATGATTCACACACAATCGTTGAAAACTTATATTTTTCGGTTGAAGCAGGTGAGTACCTGTGCATAGTCGGTGAGAACGGATCGGGCAAATCGACTCTTCTTAAGACTTTGCTCGGGCTTAATTCACCTGTTGGCGGCAGCATAGAATTTTTCGAGGGACTTACCAACAAGGAAATAGGCTATCTTCCTCAGCAGACCCTTGTTCAAAGAGATTTTCCTGCAACGGTTGCAGAGATCGTACTATCCGGAAATCAGGCCCGGCACAGGAGGTTTTTCTATTCCCAAGAAGATAGGGAACTGGCCGGTTCAAATATGAAAAAGATGGGTATTTATGACCTTAAGGACAGGTGCTACAGGGAACTTTCGGGAGGCCAGCAGCAAAGAGTCCTTCTTGCCAGGGCACTTTGTGCGACCGGAAGAGTTCTTGTACTTGATGAACCCGTTTCGGGACTTGATCCTAAAGTGACCATGCAGATGTATGACCTTATCCTTAACCTTAATAAAGAGGGGATCACGATAATCATGATCTCGCATGATGTGAATGCTGCGATCAAATATGCAGATCATATCCTTCATATAGGTGACAGTATCTTTTTCGGGACGAAGGATGAATATTTAAAGAGCAAAGAAGGCAGTATCTTTGTAAGCGATAGTTTGGACAGGTGATCATATGTTAGATAAGATTTTTTTGTATATGCAGTATCCGTTTGTAAGATATGCACTCATAGTCGGAGTGCTTATCGCACTTTGCTCATCACTGCTTGGCGTTACGCTGGTGCTTAAGAGGTTTTCGTTTATAGGAGACGGTCTTTCACACGTGGCTTTCGGTGCAATGGCTATAGCAACCGTGCTCAATCTTTCAAACAACATGCTGATAATAATGCCGGTAACCATTATATGCGCAGTGTTGCTTTTAAGAACCGGGCAGAACACAAAGATAAAAGGTGATGCGGCAATAGCGATGATATCGGTTGCGGCACTTGCGTTCGGTTATCTTATAATGAATGTTTTTTCGACTTCGGCAAATGTTTCGGGAGATGTCTGTTCCACCCTGTTTGGTTCGACTTCGATCCTCACGCTTTCAAAGGTTGAGGTTTACCTTTGCATAATCCTTTCCGTTGCAGTTGTTTTTATCTTTGTTCTTTTTTACAACAGGATATTTGCAGTGACTTTTGATGAGAATTTTTCACGTGCGGTCGGAACGAATGCTGACGGATATAACCTCCTTGTGGCTGTTGTTATAGCGATCATCATCGTACTTGCGATGAACCTTGTGGGATCACTGCTTATTTCCGCACTTGTCATATTCCCGGCTTTATCAGCGATGAGGATATTTAAAAGCTTTAAGTCGGTTACGGTTTTTTCAGCAGTATTTTCAGTGACATGCGCATTGCTTGGCATGATGATATCGATCCTTATGGGAACGCCGGTCGGCTCGACGATAGTGGCTGTCGATGTTGCTGCATTTGCGATATGCGCGCTTGTGGGAGCAGTGGCTAAATGAAAACTCTAAAAAGAGGATTATTGATACTGTCGGTTGCATCGTTACTTTTAACGGGATGCGGCAACGGATCTGATGTTTCCAAAAGAACTAAGAATTCAACCAAGAGCGTTGAAGATGTTCTTAATGAAGGAATGAATTCATCGGATGAAGCCGTTAAGGTTGAATCTCCTTCATCGGTTAACGAGATCGTAAAAGATGACACACAGGATGAGATTGTTCTTACTGCCGCAGATCTTTATGAAGAAGATCCTGTTGAAGAAGAGCTTCCCGTTGCAACGCCGGCCCCGGGAGTTGATGTTGACCTGACGGTTCTTTCAAGCACGATGGTCTATTCGGAGGTTTATAACATTGTTTCCCTTCCGGAGGAATACATCGGTAAAGTGATAAAGATGGAAGGTATCGCATCCACATATATCGATGAAGAAACCGGTGCGATATATTATGCATGTATCATTCAGGATGCAACAGCCTGCTGTGCACAGGGAATAGAATATATCTTAAGCGAAGATGAAACCTTACCCTATCCCGAAGACGGGGAGATAGTTACCGTCATAGGAGTGTTTGACACGTATCAGGAAGGCGAATATACATACTGTACGCTGAAAGATGCCAAACTAGTTGCCTGATATATCTTAAACATATGTGACTAAATATCCATGCTTACGGCATGGATATTTTTTGTTAAATAAGGTATGATTTTCTTGTCGGGTTTAAAGACCCATCATGTCTTAAGGAGGAAAAAATGAACGATCTTCTCAGAAAAATCCATGACATTGGAATAGTGCCTGTCATCGCGATAGATGATGCCACAAAAGCGGTTCCGCTTGCAAAGGCTCTTTGCAAGGGAGGACTTTTGGCTGCGGAAATAACATTCAGGACCGCTGCCGCAGAGGATGCTATTAGGGCTATAGTAAAGGAAGTCCCTGAAATGATAGTAGGAGCAGGAACTGTCCTTACAAAAGAACAGGCTGACAGAGCCATTGATGCCGGTGTCAGTTTCATAGTCAGCCCGGGCTTTAATCCCGAGGTTACAAAATATGTTCTTTCAAAGGGAGTATGCATGGTTCCCGGAACCGCAACAGCAGGTGAAATGGAACAGGCCATGGCTTTGGGACTTGATGCAGTCAAGTTTTTCCCTGCCGAACAAAACGGCGGAATAGATATGTTAAAAGCTCTTGCGGGTCCATATAAGAAGCTATACTGGATGCCAACGGGAGGAATAAATACAGATAATCTTTCAAAATATATGAGTTTCCACCAGATACTTGCCTGCGGCGGAACGTGGATGGTCAAAAAGGATCTTATCGAAAATGAAAAGTGGGATGAGATAACAGCCATATGCAAAGTTGCCGTAAGGAAGATGATGGGATTTGAGCTTCGCCACATCGGTATCAATGCATCTAGCGATCCTGAGGCCGAAAACCTTGCAAAGACGCTTTGCGCAATGTTCGATCTTGACCTTGATCCCAGAGACAAGAGCGTATTTGCTGGAACTGAGTTTGAGATCATGAAGCCGGGCGGAAAGGGAACAAACGGACATATCGCCATTGCAACGAATAATGTTGACCGCGCTATCTATCACCTTCAAAGGAACGGTGTGACATTCGATGAATCAACAAGATCAACGGACGAAAAGGGAACCAAGTTTATTTACTTAAACGGCGAGTTCGGCGGTTTTTGTCTGCATCTTATCAGAAAATAAAACAATCTATAGGAGAACAAAAATGGGTAAAGTTGTTACTTTCGGAGAGATAATGCTCCGTCTTGCACCTAACGGATATTACAGATTCTTTCAGGACGACCAGCTGCAGGCAACGTTCGGCGGCGGTGAAGCCAACGTATCGGTTTCGCTTGCAAATTATGGTGTCGATTCTGTTTATGTAACAAAGGTTCCCAAGCATGCGATAGGACAGGGAGCTGTCAACGTATTAAGATCGTTTGGTGTTGACACAAGCCATATCGTACGCGGGGGCGACAGGATCGGAATCTACTATCTTGAAAAAGGTGCTTCACAAAGAGGAAGTGTATGTATATATGACAGAGCACATTCAGCAATCCAGGAAGCTTCACGCGATGATTTTGACTGGGATAAGATATTTGAAGGTGCCAAGTGGTTCCATTTTACGGGCATAACACCTGCCCTTGGAAAGAACCTTGTTGAAATATGTCTTGATGCATGTAAGGCCGCAAAGGCAAAGGGCGTTAAGATTAGCTGTGATCTTAACTACAGAGGAAAACTTTGGACAAGGGAAGAAGCAAGGGAAGCAATGACAAAGCTTTGTGAATACGTTGATGTCTGCATATCAAACGAAGAAGATGCAAAGGATGTATTCGGCATCGAAGCGGAAGGCTCGGATATTACCGGAGGAAAGCTTAATACCGACGGATATAAATCGGTAGCCAAGCAACTTGCAGACAGATTCGGTTTTGAAAAGGTTGCGATCACACTGCGTACCTCAATATCGGCTAACGATAATGACTGGCAGGGAATGCTTTTTGACGGCAAAGACTACTGCTTTTCAAAGCAGTATCATCTCCATATAGTAGACAGAGTCGGTGGAGGAGACAGCTTCGGAGGCGGACTCATCTATGCTCTTTTAAATAACTATTCCACGCAGGATGCGATCGAATTTGCGGTTGCCGCATCAGCGCTTAAGCATTCAATAGAAGGTGACTTTAACAGAGTGAGTGTCGATGAAGTTAAAAAGCTTGCCGGCGGAGATGCATCCGGAAGAGTTCAAAGATAGGTTGGGAGCATAATGAAAAAGTTTCTTGACGATGATTTTATCCTTGAAAACGATACCGCAAAACATCTTTTCCACGACTTTTGCGAAGATCTTCCGATCATAGATTATCATTGCCATTTGTCTGCAAAGGAAATATATGAAGACAAAAGATTTGATAATATCGGGGATATCTGGTTTGGTGGATCTCAGGATGACGGGAGCATGGCCGGAGACCATTATAAATGGAGACTCATGCGTTCAAACGGCATAAGCGAAGACCTTGTGACCGGAAGGAGCAACGAGCTTTTACGTTTCAAAAAGTTTGCCGAAGCATTAAGCCTTGCCATCGGAAATCCCATGTACCACTGGTGTCATCTTGAACTGAAGAAGTATTTTGGGATCGATGAGCCGTTAAATCCTTCAAATGCCGAAAGGATATACGAAAAATGTAATTCACTTTTAAAAAATGATCCTGATCTTTCGGTAAGAGGTCTTATAAAGAAAAGCAATGTAGCCTATATCGGTACGACCGATGACCCGACAGATGACCTTAAATATCATAAACTTATAGCAGAAGATAAGAGCATTGATTTTTTGGTACGTCCATCCTTCAGGCCTGATAAGGCTGTAAACATACATAAGGATGGATTCAAAGAGTATATCGCCCTTCTGGCAAAGAGTGTCGGCAAAGACAGCCTTGAAAACACATCGGAGGTCATAGACGCTCTCATAAATCGACTTGAATATTTTGTATCATGTGGCTGCGTTGCATCGGACCATGGTCTTGACTATGTTCCGTTCAGGATCGTCTCTTTTGATGAGTGCGATAAGACCTTTAACAAGGCAATGAACGGCGAAAAGATAAGCATGGATGAAGCTGAAGGCTATATGACCACGGTGCTTCTTGCTCTAGGCAGAAAATACAGTGAACTTAACATAGCAATGGAGATTCACTACTCGTGTTTAAGGAACGTCAATGAACGTAAGTTTAAAGAGCTTGGCCCCGATACGGGATATGATGTGATCGGCCAGAACAGCTGCGGGGATAATCTGTCGTTATTACTTTCAAAACTTGACAGCACGAATGAACTGCCAAAGACCATGATCTTTTCACTTTACCCTTCGGATAATGCACAGATAGATACGCTTATCGGTGCATTCCAGTCGGATGAAGTTCCTGGCAAGATACAGCACGGTCCTGCCTGGTGGTTCAATGATTCAAAAAGCGGAATGGAAGATCAGATGAGATCGTTGGCAAGTCTCGGAATACTTGGAAATTTCATCGGGATGCTTACCGATTCAAGATCTTTTCTTTCTTATACAAGACACGATTATTTCAGGCGCATTATGTGCAACCTTATCGGTAAATGGGTAGAAAACGGTGAATACCCCTGCGATGAGGAAGCACTTAAAAAGATAGTAACGGGTATTTCGTATTATAATGCGAAACGTTATTTCGGCATTTAATAAGGGGGACAGATTATGCATGAAATGACTGTAAAAAGAAACGAACTTCTTGCGCAAAAGACCATAAAAGGTCTTAAGTCAAGGAACATGACGGGGTACTATGCTTCAAGTAAGGAAGAGGCATTAAAGATTGCCCTTGATCTTATTCCGGAAGGATCATCCGTTACGATGGGCGGAGCAATGAGCGCACATGAGATCGGACTTGTCGATAAGCTTAAAAGCGGCAATTACGAATTCATTGACAGGGATGCATACGAAGATAAAAGGGCCGCAATGCTGGCAGCATACGATGCGGACTTTTTCCTTTCAAGTGCAAATGCAATGACGGATGACGGTATTCTTGTTAATATCGACGGAAATTCAAACCGTGTTTCCGCAATAGCACAGGGGCCTAAGAAGGTCATATTTATAGTCGGTATGAACAAGGTGTGCCCTGATGTTGATTCTGCCATGAAAAGAGCAAGAAATGTAGCAGCTCCGACCAACGCTCAAAGATTCGGTCTTTCGACTCCCTGTACCGAAATTGGAACCTGTATGAACTGTAAATCTCCTGACACTATTTGCTGTCAGATCCTTATCACACGCTATTCCCGCCACCAGGAACGCATACATGTGATCCTCGTAAATGACAATCTGGGCTTCTGATCGTAAAACGTTTTACCAAAGTTAGCAACAATTGATAAAAAATATTGTTAGATGAGCAATATTTCGTGTTGACCTAATTTGGTAAAACGTTTTATAATGTCATCATAGGAAAACGTTTTACCAATGTTTTGCTTAAACGGGTTACATTTCGGGGGGTTACATGAACAAAAGGAAGATCAGAGGTTATAGGGAGTTCCTATATATCGTACCTTTTCTTATTCTCGTAGGCATTTTCTCTTACTATCCGCTTTACGGATGGGTTTACGCATTCTTTGATTACAAACCGCCATTTCCGCTGTCAAAGGAAACCTTTGTCGGCTTTAAATGGTTCTCATATATGATAGACAACGACATCAAGAGAAAGCAGCTTGGTCAGGTTCTTATGAACACATTCGCAGTCAGCGGATTGAGCATGCTCTTTTCGTGGTTCCCGATGATCTTTGCCGTATTTCTTAATGAGATCAAGTGCAAGCCCTACAGGAAATTCGTTCAGACAGCTACAACGCTCCCGAATTTCATAAGCTGGGTGCTTGTTTATTCCATTGCATTCTGCGTATTTAACAGCACGGGTGTTGTTAACTCGATTCTTACCGATCTCGGTGTCATCTCAAAGCCCATAATGTTCCTTCAGTCTTCAGAACATATCTGGTTTAAGATGTGGTTGTGGCTTACATGGAAGAATGCCGGATGGGCAGCGATCATGTATATAGCTGCGATATCTGGTATCGATGAGGAGCTGTATGAAGCAGCAAGGGTTGACGGTGCCAACAGGATACAGATCATTTTCCACATAACGATCCCTTCGATCCTGCCTACATATTTTGTATTGCTTTTCCTCAATATAGCAAACTTCCTTTCAAACGGAATGGAGCAGTTCTTCGTGTTCCAGAACAATTTCAACAGACAGACCATCGAGGTTTTGGACCTTTATGTATATAACCTTGCAATGGGTGCCGGAGGATATTCGTTATCGACCGCCATCGGAATTTTAAAGAGTGTGGTCAGCATCATATTGCTTTGTGTGACTAACGGTATATCGAAACTTACAAGAGGGGAGGGATTCATCTGATGAGCGATAAAGTTAAAAGAACCAGAAGAAGAGTCGACCCGGCAGACAGGATTCTTTCCGTACTTACATATTTGATATATACGTTCTTTACATTTGTTTGTGTATATCCTTTCTATTACATATTTATCAATACGATAAGTTCAAACGAACTGAGTCAGAGAGGAAAGATCACATTCTGGCCCAGGGAACTTCATCTTACGAACTATGTTAATGTATCACACATTCCCGCACTCCTGGATGCTTTCAGCGTGTCTTTGAGAAGAACGGTTGTAGGTACATTGTTTACGGTTGCAACATCAGCTTTCCTCGGATACATGTTCACGAGAGAAACCATGTGGAAGAGAAAGATCTGGTACAGATTTGTGGTTGCCACGATGTACTTTAATGCAGGTATCATCCCCTGGTTCATCACAATGAAAAACCTGGGACTATATAACAATTTCTGGGTATATATACTTCCCACGGCCGTTGCACCTTTCTATATCGTACTTTGTAAAACATTCGTTGAGTCGATACCGAAGGAACTTACCGATGCGGCAGAGATCGATGGGGCAGGGACGTTAAGAACATTTGTAAGCATCATCCTTCCCGTTATTAAGCCCATTCTTGCTACGGTAGCTATCTTTACGGCTGTTGCACAGTGGAACTCATTTCAGGATACTTTGCTCCTTGTTACGGATCAGAAGTTATATACGCTGCAGTTTACGCTTTATAACTATATAAACCAGGCAAGTTCACTTAAGTCACTTGTAAACAACGCGACAAACTCTTCATCCATGGCAGCGAGCCTTGCCCATGCGGCAAATGCAACCTCGATAAGGATGACCGTTACCATAGTCGTTGTATTCCCAATCATACTTGTTTACCCGATATTCCAGAGGTTCTTCGTAAAGGGTATCATGATCGGAGCAGTAAAAGGTTAACTTCAGTTATTTACTAAATAACTGTTATGAAGACATAAGTCTTTATATGTTAAAAAAAATAGGGAGGTAGAAACATGAAGTTAAGAAAAGTAACAGCATTATTACTTGCAGGCGCAATGATAATGGCTTCTCTTGCAGGATGTGGAAGTCAGAGTGCTCCTGCAGCGTCCAGCTCAGGTGACGCTGCAACAACTTCGGATGCCGGTTCATCTGATGCCGGTGCAACCGATACCGCTGCTGCTTCAACAGGAGACGGAATGGTATTTGAGATCTATGATGCTGCAGCCAACTATCAGGGAATGCAGACAGGTTGGTTCCAGAAGGTAGTTAATGACAGATTTGGTGTAGATCTCAACATCATCGCTCCTCAGGTAGCAGGTGATGCAATCTTCCAGACAAGAGCAAGCTCAGGAAACCTTGGTGACATCGTTCTTTTGGATGCTACAGATTTCTCTGATTGCGTTAAGTCAGGACTTATCAAGGATATCAGTGCTGACCTTGGCAACTATCCAAACCTTATGAAGTTTAAGGAGCAGATCGATGTTTATAACCAGGGCCTTGAAGGAAATGCCGGTGAGATCTATGGTATTCCTACTGAAATGATGGATACATCTCCTTCTTCTTATTCACAGGATGTTATCTATTCAAGCCCTCTTTTAAGGTGGGACCTCTACAAGGAACTTGGATGTCCTGATATCAAGGATCTTGACGGACTCCTTGATGTACTTGATCAGATGATGCAGGCTCATCCTACTAACGATGCAGGAGATCCCTGCTATCCCTTCTCTCTTTGGGCAGACTGGGACGGCGGTGACGGAATGCTCGGTATCGCTAATGTAGTTCAGCTTACAACATGGTACGGCGAGAAGTTAAGAGGATCTATGATCCTTAAGCCCGACGGAACATTTACTCCTCTTACAGACAAGAACGCTTCTTACTACAAGATTCTTAAATTCTTGAACACTGCTTACAGAAGAGGACTTGTTGATCCCGATTCAGGAACGCAGGATTGGAACTCTGCTTGCGCTAAGATGGGAGCAGGTCAGGTTTACCTTATGTGGTACAGCTGGCAGGTTGGTTTCTGGAACAGCCAGGACAGACTTGAAGATGGTACAGCTTTCATCTTCATTCCTGTAGAAGATCAGAACTACTACTGTGACGCTGATGCATATTTCGGATCAGGCCGTGTATTCGGTGTAGGATCTCAGGTTGACGATGCTAAGTACCAGAAGATCATGGAATTCCTTGATTGGTACGCATCTCCAGAAGGAGCTACATTCGAGCACACAGGTATCGAAGGATTCAACTATGAAGTTAATGCTGACGGAACATACACTGCTATTAACACTAATGCTCTTATGGATAACCTTCCGGTTCCTGAAGAGTACGGCGGAGCAGGATACAATGATGGTAATAACGCTATCAACCAGTGGATCGTAAGCTCTAACTCAATCAATCCTAACACAGGTGAAACTTACAATAAGGAATACTGGAAGTCTTGGAAAGAAGCTACTATGACTCAGATGAAGAAAGAGTGGCAGGAGAAGTTCGGTGCTGCTGAGCCTGTTGAGTGGATGAAGAAGAACAACAAGCTTGTTATCAGCCCCAACGTTGCGATATCACTTGATTCAGATACAGCTGACATAGCAGTTATCCGTAACCAGTGTAACGAGATCGTTTGTGACTACTCTTGGAGAATGATCTTCGTTGATGATGATGCTACATTCGATGCTACATGGGATGAAATGACAGCTCAGCTCGAAGGTAACGGATTCAAGGATCTTTGCGACTTCGATACAACAAAGCATACAAAAGAGCTTGAAGCAAAGAACAAGTATAAATAAAACATAATTTGTTTTACTGTGATCAGTCATTGATCTGACGGAGGGGAGCGGAAATGCTCCCCTCAATTTATTAAGACACGTATTGGGTAAGCATATGTTGAAAGTAAATTCAGGTATAAGTAAAAGAATTAAGAGTATAAGGAATACCGATAAAGGGATCCTTTTTATAAGTGATGCCGCAACACTGTTTGTCGGTGCCGTGGCAGATAATATCCTGCATATACGTTACTTTGACAGCGGTTTGAAAAAGGAACCCGAAAATAAATACAGCTTTGTAGTAGCAGGCGAGATAAAGCCTGACAATATTTTTAAAGTTGAAGATAATGAAGCGGGCTATTGCCTTGATACAGGCAATACCGTTCTTAAAATAGATAAAGAAAACTGTGCACTTGAGTTTTTTGATAAAGATGGAAGATCACTTTTGTCATCTGACAGGGAATGTCCCTATTCACTTGACCGATATGAATTATACAAAAATGATGACAGTGAAGTTAAAGTCGAAAAGATAAAGACGCCTGACGGTGTTAAAGAAAAGATAACATCAAATGCCAAGATATTCGACAGATACACATACAGGTGCAGATGTGCGTTCAGATTTGCAGATGAGCAGTTATACGGACTAGGGCAGTTTGAACACGGTTACGGATCATTAAGAGGGCAAAGGCTTTATCTTAACCAGGCAAACCGCCAGATAGTCATCCCATATATGGTATCAACATCGGGATACGGACTTTTGTTTAACATGCATTGTCCGGTGATATTTAATGATACCAATGCAGGTTCATATATCTATGCATCTGCTTTCCAGTGTATCGATTTCTATTTCGTAAACGGCGGATCAATAGCGGCGGCTCAAAAAGCATACCGTTTCCTTACTGACAAAGCAGCGATCCTTCCCAAGTGGGCATATGGTTACATGCAGTCGCAGGAACGGTATGAGACACAGGATGAGATACTTGAAGTTGCAAATGAATATCGTAAAAAGGGAATAGGTCTGGATACGATTATCCTTGACTGGTGCTCATGGCCGGATGGCCAATGGGGTCAAAAGACCATGGAAAAAGATCGTTTTCCGGATCCTAGGGAGATGGTTAAACGGCTTCATGAGATGGATGTGCATTTCATGATATCTATATGGCCAAATATGAACGAATGCACCGACAATTACAAAGAGTTTAAAAAGAACGACCTGCTCCTTAACCGCTCGGATGTATATAACGCCTTTTCCGATAAAGCAAGAGCGCTTTACTGGAAACAGACGAATGAAGGACTTTATCGTTACGGCATTGATGCATGGTGGTGCGATAACTCAGAACCCATGGATCCTTCTTGGACAATGACGGAAAGGCCCGAACCTTCAAGACTTTTTGCCGAATACATCAATGAAACATCAGATCATATGGATGTTGAGTACTCAAATACCTTTGCGTATTTCCATGCATTGGGCGTTTATGAAGGACAAAGGAGTGAGAACGCTCACATAATAAACGAAAAGAAAAAAGATCCCGTTCTTTGGGACAAGAGACTTTTAAACCTTACAAGGAGCGCTTATCTCGGCTCACAGAAATTCGGTACGGTTATGTGGTCAGGAGATATAGATGCTAAGTGGTCGGTTCTTAGAAAACAGATAGCTGCAGGGCTTAATTTCTGTGCATCAGGCATGCCTTACTGGACACTTGATATCGGTGCGTTCTTTATAAAGCACGGAGATTACTGGTACTGGAACGGGGAATACGATAAGGGCTTTGACGATGAGGCATATAAGGAGCTTTTTGTAAGATGGTACTGGTACGGGGCGTTTCTTCCCGTATTCAGGGGACATGGTACCGACATAAGAAGAGAACTCTGGCATTGCAAGAATTCGGACAGGTCTTATTATGATTCGCTCTTAAAGGCTAACCGCCTTCGTTATGAGCTTTTTTACTACATCTATTCTTATGCCGGAAGGATATATGCCTGTGATGAGACGCTGATGAATCCCCTTGCAGTTGATTTTTGTCACGATGAAAAAGCATGTCAGATATTTGACCAGTATATGTTCGGACATGAGATCATGGTATGTCCCGTATATGAACCTATCGAAAAAGGAAAGGATACGGTTAAAAGAAAGGTTTATCTTCCTTCGGGAACATGTTGGTATGATTATTTTACATCCTGCAGATTTGCGGGAGGCCAGTATATAACCGTGGAAGTTCCGATCGATTCTATCCCTGTATTTGTAAGGGACGGTTCGCTTATTCCCATTGCAAAATGTGACGGTTCAAGGGATCTTTCGACAGCGTCATTATCTAAGGATATAAGCGTTAATGTTTATGGCAACGGAGAAAGAGGATTCATCCTTTATGATGACGAGGGTGACGGATACGCATATGAAAGCGGACACTACCTGTTAAAGAAGATAGAATACGATAATGCCGCTTCGGTTCTTTCCGAAAAGATCCTAAACGACGGATACTCATCTGATATAAGGATAACGGAAATAAACTTGATTTAAAGGCCTTTTAGTGCGAAAATAAGGTCTATGGGTAAGAAGTTTTTAGGAGTTGCACTCATACTGTCTCTGGTGTTCGCGATGATGCAGACGGGTATCATGTCTGTTGCGGCGCCGACACCTGCGCCCACGCCCGCTTCTGTCAATTCACAGGGCAAGACTGTAGAAGAACAGCTTCTTGATTATTATAATGCCCTTGCCGTTCAGGAAACGGCCAAGGGACACAAAAAAGCCGCAGAAGAAGCCAAAAAGAAGGCCGAAGAGTATGCGGCTATTGTTAATTCGCAAAAAAAGGGAAGTAATATACCCGGGCAGACACTTCAAACGCCCAAAAAGAGCGTGCTAGATGTGGCAACAACTTATTATGATGCCGGAAACGGATGGTCACAATCATCTGACGGCAATACATTTAAACATAACAAAACAGGAGAGATCTATTACAGTTATAAAGGTCTGACTACGGACTACCCGGAATTCGGCAGGTTTGTCTATACCGGTGATACATGTAAGGTTATGGTAACCGCATGCTGTGAGAGGCTTTCAAGATACAGCATCCTGACCTATGATCAGGCCTGTGAAAAGATGAAATCCGAGGGATATGTGTTAAGAAGCGCGGATAAAAAGCTTCTTATCCAGTGGGTCGATCCCGGTGTTACGCATGTGAGATTTACCCATAATGCGATGACGTGCATATTTGAAAGAGACTATTCAATGGCACAGTTATCAACGCCTTCCGAGTACTACGGAACTAATTACGGAGTAACGCCGACTCCTTCGGCAACTCCTTATCCGGTAGATGCAACACCTTCAACGGATCCTACGGCAACTCCTTATCCTACGGGGTATGTAACGCCTACGCCTTCCGCAACACCAACGTCTACACCTTATCAGGTAGAGGATGCGGAAAAATACAGAGTGAATTAAAGTTTAGGAAACATATATGCTTTTAGTACTTGTTATTGTCTTATCAATATTGCTCGTTGCTTCTTTGGCAGTTATTTTTTGCATTAAAAGGAACAGCGCGAAGCAAAATGAAGATCTGCAAAGTCAGCTTGAAGATACAAAGGAAAAACTTCAGGAAGCCTTATCAATGGCCAATGCTACCTCGGATGCCAGAGATCTTTTTATCAAAAATATTTCTTATGACGTCAGAACTCCGTTAAATTCCATTATCGGGTTTACATCGCTTGCAAAAAAGAACTCCGAAGATCCTCAAAAGGTCAGGGAGTATCTTGGCAAAGTCGATATCTCATCGGAATCATTGCTGAATCTTTTTAATAATATCCTTGATGTGAGTAGGATTGAGTCGGGTCGCGCCATTTTAACCGATGAGCCCAATGATATCCGAAAGATAATAAGCCGGGTAGAAGAAAGGATCATGCCCGATATAAGGCTTAATTCGCAGATATATACATCTGACTGCTCCGGAATAAGTGAAAATACTGTCATGTGTGATGCTCATGCAATATTGGAGATTCTTAATAACATTTTGGGAAATGCGGTAAAGTTCACTCCCGAATGCGGCAGGATCAATCTTACGGTAAGCCAGAAGAACAGCCATGATAATGATTACATCAATCATGTATTTAAGATCACCGATTCCGGTATCGGAATGTCGGAAGAATTTAAAAAGAAGCTGTTCCTTCCCTTCGAAAAAGATGAAAAAGCCAAAAAGAACGGTATTTCAGGCTCCGGACTCGGACTTCATATAACTAAAAATCTCGTTGATATGCTTGGCGGTTCCATAGAAGTCAGTTCAAAAGATCTGATGGGCACGGAAGTGGTTGTTGAACTTCCGTTAAGAAAGTGCAATAAAGATGCTTTATCCGAAAAGCCTTCAACATCCGGTGATAACAATGAAGCCGGAAAGGCTGAGGTAAAGGTTTCGGGCAGAACGAAAAAGATATTGCTTGTTGAGGATAATGACCTTAACAGGGAACTTGCTCATGAGATCCTTTCCGAGCAGGGATACGATGTTGTTACCGCAATAAACGGTAAAGAAGCGCTTGATGCTGTCATATCTTCGGGAGAAGGTGAATACGACCTTGTCCTTATGGACATACAGATGCCCGTGATGGATGGCATTGAGGCTACGGAAAAGATCAGAAAACTGGAGGATCCAAAGAAGAATTCGATCCCCATTCTGGCAATGAGCGCAAATGTATTTGAAAACAATACAGAGGTTGTTAAAAATGCCGGAATGAACGGCTTCCTTTCAAAGCCGATCGATGTATCGAAATTAGCAGATTCTTTAAAAGAACATATAAAAGATGAGTGAAACTAGAAAGAACAACCTGGTGATCCAGGCGGGGATACTTGCTACTGCGGGTATCGTGGTCCGCATCATAGGTCTTTTATATAACACACCGCTCGTTCATATCATAAAGGATGAAGGATTCGGGTATTATGACAGCGCATATGCTGCTTACAGCATAGTGCTTCTTATTTCGTCTTATTCGATACCTTCCGCCGTATCAAAGGTGATGGCCGAACGACTGGCCAGGAAGGAGTACAAAAATGCCTACAGGGTGTTTGTGTGCTCCCTTATTTATGTTACGGTGGTCGGAATTATCGCATCTTTATTTGTGTTTTTCGGAGCCGGGATCCTGGTAAAGCTTGAAAGCGCTATCCTTCCTTTAAAGATCCTTGCGCCTACCATCTTTTTCAGCGGTATCCTTGGAGTCTTCAGGGGCTTTTTCCAGGCTCAGAACACCATGGTACCTACATCTGTTTCCCAGGTCATAGAACAGGTCTTTAATGCCGGATTCAGCGTGCTTATGGCATACATCCTCGTAAAGGCGGCAACCGGTAAGGGAGCAACATATGTGGCTTCGATGGGTGCTGCAGGCTCTACCATAGGAACCGGAATGGGTGTCCTTTCAGCGCTTATATTTATCCTCATCATATATTTTTATAACAGGGATAATGTGAAAAGGCGTGTTGATTCGGATAATACCGGAAGCGTTATGTCCTATGGAATGATCTTCCTAACGATATTGCAGGTCGTAACACCCTTTATCATAAGCACAGGCGTATATAATCTTAATAATTTCCTTGATAAGACCGTGTATCAGGTCGTTATGCTAAGGTACCATCAGGTCGGGGAATCGCTCATTGCGTTTGATCTTTCCGCAATGGCAAAGGGTACAAAGATCGCAAACATTCCGATAGCCATGGCATCTGCGATGGCAACGACGCTTATCCCAAAGCTTTCATTCCATGCGGCAAGCAACGATTCCGATAATATCCGTGAGACCATAGCAAAAGCCACAAGAGTCACTATGTATATTTCAATTCCCGCGGCAATGGGAATAGGAGTGCTCTCAAAAGCCATAATGCGTCTTATATTCCCACAGCCTGAGTCACTTGACCTTTCTTCTCATATGCTTATAATCCTTGCAATCACGGTCATGCTCTACGGCCTTTCGACAATTACCCAGGCAGTTTTGCAATCTGTCGGAAAGATGAGTACGCCGATCATAAACGCGGCGATATCCATAGTGATACATGTAGCGATAATGGTGATCGCGATGCGTATTGTCCCTTCCGAGTATTGCATTTACGTTTATGCGGGAGTGACGATCATTTACTCACTCTGCCTTTGCATACTGAACGGGCTTTCGGTTAAGAAATATCTCGGATATGTACAGGAGACCGACAAGACATTCATACGCCCTTTAATCTGTGCGATAGTCATGGGACTGCTTACGGGAAGTATATATTACGTTCTCTATCTTACAGTCAAGATCAATATCATCGCACTTGTGGTCGCACTCTTTACCGGAGTGTTCTCATACTTTGTGCTTTCGATAAAATGGCAGGTTCTGGGAGAAGATGAGCTTCTGACTCTTCCGAAAGGAAAGACGCTGCTTAAGATAGCAAAAAAGTTAAGGCTTATAAAGTAAGACTATTTATCACTTAATAAAGTAAGTGATGATATATCTGAATCTATAAGCATGGAATAATTGGTATAATATACGACAAATCCGGGTTTTGAACCGTTCGGATGCTTGACTTCTTTTCTTCTTACGTAATCGACTTCGATCTTTGAATTACCTTTAGCTTTTGAATAATGTGCCGCAAGTCTTGCAGCGTCTTCAAATACGCTGTCGGGAAGTTCCCTGCCTTCCGTTTTTACTATGACATGCGAACCGGGGATCTTTTTGGCATGGAACCACCAGTCATTACCGTTAGCGAGGTTAAAGGTTATATCTTCGTTCTGGATATTGTTTTTGCCGACATAGATATGAAAGCCCTCTTTTGTTACATAGTGAAGGGGCTTTGAAACGAAGCGTTCTTTTTTCTTTGAAGAAGAATGCTTTTTAATATAACCGCATTCGGTAAGCTCCGATTTTATCTGTAAAAGATCATCCTCCGTAAGGGCTATATCTATGGCATTCTGGATAGTCTCAAGATATTCGATCTCGCCTGCTGCTTCATCAAGAAGCGTTTTTGCGGCTTCTTCGGTCCTTTTGAGCTTGTTGTAGCGTTCAAAGTATTTCTTGGCATTATCGGTTGCGCTAAGATCGGGATCAAGAGTTATAACTTCACTCTTTCCCGTATAATAGTTTTCAACTTCTATCGATCTGTCACCGGGCTTTGCGTTGTATCCGTATGTGTTAAGGAGTTCGCCCCATACACGGAACCTGTCTTTTTTATCCGGATCTTCAAGCTGCTTTTTGTGGATATCGTATTTTTTTATCTCTTTTTCAAGAAGCTGGCTTACGATCCTCCTTAAGTCGGATGATTTTTGAAGTATCCTTGAGCGTATTTCCTTATCGCGGTAATAGTCTATAAGAAGAGTACTTACGGATGAATACTCCTTAAAATCTTTGAATCCGCATGAACCGGGAAGAACGAAACTGTATTCAAAAGGGATGCCGTTTTCGTAAAGCACCTTCGGATCAAAATCATTTTCGGCCACCTTTTTCATAACTGCACTAAAAACATCATACAGCGCCTTGATATCACGAGATGAAATAAAGTCCGACGAAGATACGATGCTTTCTGCAATAAAAGGAGAGATACCGCAATAGATTTTAAGAATCTCTTTTGCAGGCTCCGCATTCTGCGGATCTATCTTTAATGAGAATTCTTCAAATGAAGTATTTAAAGGATCCGATCTTTTCAAAGACTCGGGTATAAAGTATTCCCTGCCGGGCAACACCTCACGGACCGAACTTATGCCTGGACCTATATGCTTTATGGCATCAATGATAACGTTATTTTCATCAACAAAAATGATGTTTGAATGTTTGCCCATAAGCTCGATCATGAGCTTTTTTTGACGAAGGTCACCCATCTCATCAAGGTGCTCTATATCTATCCTTATTATCCTTTCCAAAGAGGGCTGTGATATCGAAACGATCCTTCCGTTCTGTATATGCTTACGAAGGAGCATACAGAAATTCGGAGCTGTCATGGGGCTTTGCTTGTTATCATCAAAAAGGCATACCAAAGGAAGCGAAGGATTTGCGCTTATCTGTAAACGGAAAGTATCAGATCCGTTCTTGATGGTAAGCAAAAGTTCGTCGCTTTCAGGCTGGGCGATCTTATAGATCCTGCCCGAAATAAGATGATCATTAAGTTCCGAAACGATAGCTCTAATCGTTATTCCGTCAAAAGCCATAGGCAAAGTATAGCATATATGAATTTCATTGCAAAATAAGCGCTCATAAACTATAATAAAATCTATATGTAAAGTCGTGAAAATTCGCCTGAAGATTAGGACGACTTGCGGAAAGGATCAGTATGATAAAGAGCATGACAGGCTTCGGCAGGGTCGAAGTCGAAGAGGGCGCGCGTAAGATATGCGTGGAATTAAAGTCCGTAAACCACCGTTACCTTGATGTCAGCATCAAGATGCCCAAGAAACTCAATTATTTTGAGGCTTCTATCAGAAACGAATTAAAGAATTATATCTCACGCGGCAAGGTTGATGTCTTTATAACCTACGAGGATTTTTCCGAGAGCAACGTTGTCATTAAGTACAATAAAGATGTTGCTGCCGAGTATCTTAAGTATCTTAAGAGTATGTCCGAGGAGTTCGGACTGGATGACGATATCAGAGTTTCAACTCTGTCAAGATATCCCGAAGTCTTTTCAATGGAAGAACAGAACGTCGATGAGGAAGCACTCTGGGCGCTTTTGCAAAAGGCGATAAAAGGCGCGTCCGAGAACTTTATTGAGACCAGAGTAAAAGAAGGTGAAAACCTTAAGAACGATCTTATAGGGAAGCTTGACGGGATGCTTGAAAATGTTGATTTCATCGAAAAAAGATCTCCCGTCATTGTTGAAGAATACAGACAGAGGCTTGCGGATAAGGTTCATGAACTTTTGGAGGACGGCAGGGTAGACGAATCACGTCTTGTCATGGAAGTTGCAATATTTGCCGACAAGGTTTGTGTAGATGAGGAACTTGTAAGACTGCGCTCCCACATAGAGACGATGAAGCAGAACCTTATAGAAGGCGGATCGGTCGGCAGAAAGCTTGATTTCCTTGCACAGGAAATGAACAGGGAAGCAAACACCACTCTTTCAAAATGCAATGACCTTGAGATATCAAATCACGCGATAGAACTAAAGACGGATATAGAAAAGGTGCGTGAACAGATCCAGAACATAGAGTAGTTAGGAAGGTGCTTATGGCTGAAAAGGGTGTTTTGATCGTCGTTTCCGGTTTTTCCGGAGCAGGAAAAGGAACAATAGTTAAGAGGATCGTTGAAGAGTGCGATAATTATGCGCTTTCGATATCTATGACTACCAGGGAACCGAGAGAAGGCGAAGTGGAAGGAGTTTCATACTTCTTTGTTTCAAAGGAACGCTTTGAAGAAGCTATAAGTAACGGAGAACTCGTTGAATATGCCAACTATGTCGGAAACTATTACGGAACACCGCGTAAATATGTCGATGAGATGATCTCAAGCGGTAAGGACGTTATCCTTGAGATAGAAATGCAGGGAGCGATGCAGGTAAAGACCAGATTCCCTGAAGCAGTGATGGTGTTTGTAACACCGCCCAATGCAGCTGAACTTAAAAGACGTCTCATGTCAAGGGGAACGGAGTCCGAAGAAGTCGTTAACAGGAGAATGAAAAGAGCTTATGAGGAATCTGCTTTTGTTGACAGATATGATTACCTTTTGGTTAACGATGACCTTGATAAATGTGTCAGGGAACTCCATATGCTTATAGAGGCCGCACACCATGCACCGGGTTGCAGTGCGAACCTTTTAAAGAAAATAAACGAAGATTTAAAAATCTATGCGTAGTGCAAATGCACTTTGAAAGGAGATAACATGTTACACCCTTCTTATTCAGATTTAATGAAAGTAGTAAACAGCGATGTCGGAGAGGGAGAACCCCCCGTAGTTAACAGCCGTTACTCTATCGTTATGGCTACTTCAAAAAGAGCCCGTCAGCTCATTGATGGAGAGGATGCCCTTATAGACGGAACAGAAGGAGTTAAACCTCTTTCGGTTGCTGTTGAGGAACTTAACCAGGGTAAGATCAAGATCCTTACAGAGGATGAGATCGAGCAGTAATGAAGGTACTGTTTGTATCCTTAGGATGTGACAAAAATACGGTTGATTCCGAAATGATGCTGGGACTTTTATCTGCTGAAGGATATACGTTTACGGATGATGAGGAAGAAGCCGATATAGCGATAGTTAATTCGTGCTGCTTTATCTCGGATGCCGAAGAAGAGAGTATCAACACGATCATCGAACTTGGCAAAAGAAGGTTATCGGGGCAATTAAAGGCACTTATAGTAACCGGATGCTTAAGCCAAAGATACAAAGATGAGATGCATAAAGAACTGCCTGAAGTTGATGCGATAGTAGGAACAAATTCCCAGGGAGATATCGTAGATGTTCTTTCATCTGTTCTTGAGAATCATTCCGAAGACCGATTAAGGCCTCTTGATGAAGCGCCGTTTTTATCAAAGCGCCGGGTCATGACTACCGGCGGTCATTATGAATATTTAAAGATCGCTGACGGATGCAACAAAAAGTGTACTTACTGCATCATTCCAAAGATAAGAGGACCATACAGATCCTATCCGATTGAAGAGCTTATTAATGAAGCCGTGGAGCTTGCCCGAAAAGGCGTTAAGGAACTTATTCTTGTAGCTCAGGAGACAACGCTTTACGGTATCGACATCTACGGCAAAAAGATGCTTCCCGAATTATTGATAAAGCTCTGCAAAATTGAAGGGATCGAGTGGATAAGGCTTTTGTACTGTTATCCCGAGGAGATAACAGATGAGCTCATTTCGGTGATAAAGACCGAAAAGAAGGTACTTAACTATCTTGATATACCTGTTCAGTCGGGATCGGACAGGATACTAAAGCTCATGGGAAGAAAAACTACCCATGATGAGATACTTGAACTGATTCAAAAACTCCGCAGGGAGATACCGGACATCTGTTTAAGGACAACACTCATTTCAGGATTTCCGGGTGAAACAAATAAAGACCATCTTGAAAGCATAAGGATCGTTAAAGAAGCGCGTTTTGACAGGCTGGGATGTTTTACTTATTCGCCTCAGGAGGGAACGGTTGCTGCCGGATTTGACGGACAGATATCCGAAAGGACCAAAAGAAACCGCCTTAAAAAGATCATGGAAGCCCAGCAGGATGTTGTGTTTGAACATAATGATTCAATGAACGGGATCGAGCTTGATGCTTTTATAGAAGGCTATATCAGGGAAGATGATATCTATGTTGCAAGGACCTACCGCGATGCCCCTGATGTAGACGGACTTTTGTTTGTATCTTCCGACAAAGAACTTCAAAGCGGAATGAATATCAGGGTACGTGTTATCGGATTTAACGAATATGATCTTATAGGAGAGTGTATTTAGTAATATGAACCTTCCTAACAAACTTACATTATTCAGGGTGATATTGATCCCGTTTTTTGTAGTATGCCTGCTGATGACCTATATCAGTCCCGACATAATGCCAAATCCCATAAATGACTATGTTGCATTGGGGATATTTGTGGTTGCTTCTCTTACCGATCTCCTTGACGGAAAGATCGCCAGGGCAAGGAACCTTGTAACAAATTTCGGCAAGTTCATGGACCCTCTTGCCGACAAACTCCTTGTATGTTCTGCCCTTATCTGTCTTATTGAACTTGGTAGGATCCGTTCATGGATGGTGATAATAATTATTGCAAGAGAGTTTGTCATAAGCGGATTCAGACTTGTTGCTGCCGACAAGGGCGTGGTGATCGCCGCAAGCTACTGGGGAAAGTTTAAGACTACTTTCCAGATGATCGCCGTATGTCTGCTAATTTTAAATATCGAAGTTTTGAACATAGTAACCATGATTGTTCTTTGGATAGCGATCGTTCTTACAATAGTTTCATTGTTTGATTACATTTTAAAAAACAAAGACGTTATAAAGGATAATTGAAGTGTTTGATCTTATTCATAACATTGATTTTGATATAGCGGGTCTGTTTATATATGTGATGGTATTTCTGGCATCCATGAGGATATACAACCAGAACGATACTTCAGCCAGACATTTTTACAATTTTCTGGTAGGCGGTTTCTTCATGGGCGTTTGTGATATCCTTGTAGTACTCAGTGAAACATTCCCCGAATTTTTCCCTGCTTATTTTGACAAGATATTCTATCTTCTTTTCCTTTCATCAACCGCACTTTGTACATTCCTTGCATATAAATACGTGCGATCTTACCAAAAAGGAGAAGGCAAAGAGGAGAGGAACGTTTTCGATATCATGGCCGCGGGGCTGATGTGTCTGCTTATTGTACTCGGTATAGTTGATATCTTTTCGGATGTCCTTATAAGGATCGATGAAAGCGGTCAGTATCAAAGAGGACCTCTTGCTCCGTTTGTCTACGTTATCACATCGGGAACTTTCATTCTCATTTTGGTCACGCTGATCATGAATAAAGAGTCTTATACCAGAAGACAGTTTGTTTCCATTCTGGTGCTTGTAGGTATCGTGTCTTTCTTTGCGGTAATACAGTTCATTTGGGGAGACGGAACTCTCTTTACCGTATTCGGTACGGCACTTTCACTTCTTTTCATGCTCACATCATTAGAAACTCCGGATTACAAAATGCTGATGAATGTTCTGGAAGAGCAGGAAGATGCCAAGACCGAAGCGTTAAAAGCAAAAGAATTATCCGAAAGATTAAGGACCGAGGCAGACAGTTCCAGAATTGCCGCTGAGGCTGCTTATAATGAGTCACAGGAAGCAAGAAAGATCGCACAGACCGCACAGAAACAGGCTGAAGAAGCAAGAGAGGCTGCGGTAAAGGCTAACCAGTCAAAGAGCAGTTTCCTTGCACGTATGTCGCACGAGATAAGAACTCCCATGAATGCGATAGTCGGTTTGAATGAAATGATTTCAAAAGAGTCTACCCAGCAGACGATCGTTGAGTATGCAAATGATGCAAAAAGGGCTTCGGAAAATCTCCTTAACATCATTAATGACATACTTGATTTTTCAAAGATCGAAAGCGGAAAGCTCGAGCTTGTCGAGACCGATTATTCCTTCAGGGATATGATAAACGAAGAATATACGCTGTTTTCCTTTAAAGCCAAGGAAAGAAATCTCAAGCTCATATTCGATATAGATGAGAACATCCCTTCCGTTATGTATGGAGATGATGTAAGGATAAAGCAGGTACTGACTAATCTCCTTTCTAACGCTGTTAAGTACACTGATTCCGGAACGGTCACTTTAAAAGTAACCCTTGAAGGAAAAGGAAGAAGTTCGGCTTTGTTAAAGTTCGTTGTAAAAGATACCGGTATCGGTATAAAGGAAGAAGATATCGGAAAGCTTTATGATGTATTTGAAAGGATCGAAGAAAAGAGGAACCGTAATGTCGAAGGTACCGGACTAGGTATCAATATCGTAGTACAGCTCCTTACGCTCATGGGATCAAAACTAATGGTGGATTCCGTTTACGGACTCGGAAGCCAGTTCAGCTTTTCACTTCGCCAGACAATGACCGATGCAACTCCTGTAGGCCAGTTCGGGTCGGAAGCGTTTGAAAAGAAAGAAGAAGGAAGGAAGAGACTTGTATTCGCGCCCGGTGCACGTGTTCTGGTCGTTGATGATAATAACATGAATCTTAAGGTGTTTGCGGGTCTTATTAAGGATACCGCAATAAAAGTTGACGGTGTTTTGTCGGGTCGCGACGCACTTGAGATGACAAAGAGCAATAAATATGATCTAATCTTTATGGATCATCTCATGCCTGAGATGGACGGTATCGAGACACATGAGGCCATCATAAAACAGCAGGATGGCCTTAACAGGGATACGACCGAGATCGTTCTGACGGCCAATGCGATAAAGGGTGCAATGGAAGAGTACATAAGTTACGGATTTGCAGATGCCGTGTTCAAACCGGTAAAGCAGGATGAGCTTAATGCCGTGCTCTGGAAGTATCTTGATCCGAAACTTATTGAGAATTCATGATCATTGTGTTACTCTGTAGATGTCGGATAAATTCGCGGGGCTTTTCAGCCTGAGAATCTCGTAAACTTTTTAAAGATGGTCTGTAAAGTACACATAAAAGGACTTTTTATGTGTTATTGTCTGATCATAAGAAAATTAATTGTTGACAAAATCGAACATTTGTTTTATTTTTGTAAATATCAGAACAAATGTTCCCATTAAAGGAGAATTTATTTTATGGAAAGAGATGACAAGATCAAAGCACTTGATGCGGCTATAGGACAGATTGAAAAGCAATTCGGTAAAGGAGCCGTAATGAAACTCGGTGATCCCGCGAGCTCGATAAATGTCGAGACCATTCCTACCGGATCGTTAAGCCTTGATATAGCACTTGGACTTGGAGGAATCCCCAAGGGAAGGATTATAGAGATATACGGACCCGAATCTTCCGGAAAGACGACCGTTACTCTTCATATGATCGCCGAAGTTCAAAAAAGAGGCGGTATCGCAGGATTCATAGATGCCGAGCATGCTCTTGATCCTGTATATGCCAGAAATATCGGAGTTGATGTTGATAACCTTTATATATCACAGCCTGATAACGGTGAACAGGCACTCGAAATAACAGAGACCATGGTAAGATCAGGTGCCATGGATATAGTGGTTGTCGATTCGGTTGCAGCCCTTGTTCCCAAGGCCGAGATAGACGGAGATATGGGTGATTCCCATGTTGGATTACAGGCCAGATTGATGTCCCAGGCCCTTCGTAAACTCACGGCAGTTATTTCAAAATCAAACTGCAGCGTAGTCTTTATCAACCAGCTTCGTGAAAAGGTCGGCGTTATGTTCGGAAATCCCGAAACAACAACCGGCGGACGTGCACTTAAGTTCTATTCTTCAGTCAGACTTGATGTTCGAAGGATCGAAACATTAAAGCTTCAGGGAGAGGCTATAGGAAACAGGACCAGAGTTAAGGTCGTTAAGAACAAGATCGCTCCTCCCTTTAAAGAGGCGGAATTCGATATCATCTTCGGCAAAGGTATCTCTTTATCGGGTGACCTGGTAGATCTGGCGGCCGAAGCCGAGATCATCAATAAATCGGGTGCATGGTATGCCTATAACGGAAACAAGATCGGACAGGGCAGAGAAAATACCAAGCTTTATCTTGAAGAAAATCCTGCTGTATTTGATGAGATCAACGCTAAAGTCAGGGCTTTCTACGGATTGGATGGTGCTTCAAATGATGATAGTCAGGTCGATACAGGAACTGTCAAAGAAGAGGTTTAAGATCACACTGGAAAACGGGCTCTCCTTTGTTTTATACAAAGGGGAGCTTTCTTCTTATGATATTCGTGTAGATAATGAGATCAAAGAAGATCATTATACGGAGATAGTGGAAAAGGTTCTTCCCAAAAGAGCGAAGCTCCGTGCGATGAACCTTCTAAAACTGCGTCCTTATACAGTTAAGGGGCTGCGTGATAAATTATCAGACGGTGGTTATCCCGAGTTCATAATCGATATTGCCATAGGTTATGTGTCATCTTACGGATACCTGGATGACAGGAAATACGCTTCCCAATATATTTATACATACAGATCACGAAAGAACCGTAAAAAGATCATAAACGATCTTTTACTTAAAGGCGTTCCAAAGAGCATCATCATGGAAGCTCTGGATGAAGAGCCTGAAGGGGAGATGAAGGAAGCGGAAGAAGAACAGATTAAGAAATTCCTTACGAAAAAGGGTTTTTATGACAATCAATTGTCGTATGAAGAAAAGGCAAAACTGTCAGCTTCTCTATACAGGAAAGGCTTTGATCCATCCCTTATCGGGAAATATATCAACTTGACATAACAAAGCCATACAACTATAATATTATCTGTTGTAGTTTGCTTAGTATGTTTCTTGCATTCTATGATAGATGGCGAAATACATAGCTTTTTTGTATTTCCAAAGTACAATGAAAACTTAATAGGAGGTGCTCTTAAGATGCAGATCGTAATAGCGATCGTGGCTACGTTGGTCGTATGTGCACCCATATCCTGGGCTATAGCTTCTGCTTATCAGAAGAAGGTCGGCTTAAAGAAGGTCGGAAACGCTGAGGATAAAGCACGTGAGATCATCGATGAAGCTCTTAAGACTGCTGAAGCAAAAAAGAGAGAGTCTTTACTTGAAGTAAAGGAAGAATCCATCAGGGCAAAGAACGACCTTGATAAAGAGATCAAGGAGCGTCGTGCCGAGGCGCAGAGATTCGAGCGCAGAGTTCAGCAGAAAGAAGAGAACGTCGACAAGAAAGCCGAAGCGATCGAAAAGAAAGAGGCTCACCTTGCTGCCAGAGAGGCCGAGATCAATAAGGTCAAGCAGGAAGTTGAGAGACTCAACGAACAAAGATTGCACGAGTTAGAGCGAATCTCAGGTTTAACCTCCGAACAGGCAAAAGAGTACTTATTAAGAATTGTTGAAGACGAAGTGAAACATGAAACGGCCGTGATGATCAAGGAAATGGAGAATCGCGCCAAAGAAGAGGCTGACAAAAAGGCCAAGGAGTACATCGTTACCGCTATTCAGAAGTGTGCTGCAGATCATGTATCTGAGACAACCATTTCTGTTGTACAGCTTCCCAATGATGAAATGAAGGGAAGGATAATCGGTAGAGAGGGACGTAATATCAGAACTCTTGAAACGATGACAGGTGTTGATCTTATCATTGATGATACTCCTGAAGCAGTCGTATTGTCAGGCTTTGATCCCGTAAGAAGGGAAGTTGCCAGAATTGCGCTTGAAAAACTCATTGTCGACGGAAGAATACATCCCGCCCGCATTGAGGAAATGGTAGAGAAAGCGCAAAAAGAAGTTGAAACAATGATCAAGGAGGAAGGTGAAGCAGCAACGCTTGAAGTTGGTGTTCATGGTATCCATCCCGAACTTGTAAGACTTCTCGGAAAGATGAAATTCAGAACGAGTTACGGACAGAATGTGTTGAAGCATTCGATCGAAGTTGCTCAGTTGTCGGGACTGCTTGCTGCAGAGCTTGGTCTCGATGTGCGTGTGGCTAAAAGAGCCGGTCTCCTTCACGATATAGGAAAGGCTGTAGACCACGAAATGGAAGGCTCACACATCCAGTTGGGTGCAGAGCTGTGTCGTAAATACAAAGAATCTGCGACAGTTATCAATGCAGTTGAAGCTCATCATGGCGACGTTGAGCCTCAGTCTCTTATCGCAGTCATCGTACAGGCTGCAGATGCCATATCTGCTGCTAGACCCGGTGCGAGACGCGAAACACTTGAAACTTACACAACAAGACTTAAGCAGTTGGAAGACATCGCTAATGAATTTAAGGGTGTCGACAAATCTTTTGCTATTCAGGCAGGTAGAGAGATTCGTGTTATGGTTGTTCCCGAGCAGGTTTCCGATACCGACATGGTGATCATGGCCAGAGATATTTCAAAGAAGATAGAATCCGAAATGGAATATCCCGGACAGGTCAAGGTAAATGTCATCAGGGAATCGCGCGTTGTGGATTATGCTAAATAACGAACGAGTAATTCTTAATCAATCGGAAGACTTGGATTTATCCAAGTCTTCTTTTTTGTCTTTAAGTATGTAAAGTCGGCTCTTGATAATTTTTTTGATTTGGGCTAATATATAAACGTTGTGGATTGTATACAATTATACAGGGTTTTACGAAATGGAGAATCACATGAAAAAATACGCTGAAATGTCTAAAGAAGAACTGCTTTCGCTTCAGAAGGACCTCAACAAAGAATATGAGGATGCCTGTTCAAAAGGTTTGAAACTAAACATGGCAAGAGGTCTTCCTTCTGCTAAGCAGCTTGACATGGAGGCTGACTTTTTTGATACATTACATCCCGAATCGGATTTTATTTCCGAAGCGGGTATAGACTGCAGAAACTACGGTGAACTTGTAGGAATTCATGAAGCCAGAAAACTTATGGCGGATATGATGGAGATATCGGATGAAGAAGTTATAGTATTCGGTAATTCTTCACTTAATGTCATGTACGATACGGTTTGCAGATCCATGATCCTCGGTGTTTGCGGTTCAACACCCTGGTGCAAGCTTGATAAGGTTAAGTTCCTTTGTCCGGTCCCCGGTTATGACCGTCATTTTGCCATAACCGAGCAGTTCGGCATAGAGATGATAAACATTCCTTTAAATGATGACGGCCCGGATATGGACCTTGTTGAAAAGTACGTAAACAATGATCCTGCCGTAAAGGGTATCTGGTGTGTTCCCAAGTATTCCAATCCTTCAGGTGTTACCTATTCAGATGAAGTAGTAAAGAGATTTGCCGCTTTAAAGCCGGCTGCCGAAGATTTCAGGATCTATTGGGATAATGCTTACACTATCCATCACCTTTATAACGGAAAGGAAGAAAAGCTCCTTGAGATCCTTGATGAATGCAAGAAGGCAGGAAATCCCGATATGGTATTTAAATTCTGCTCTACATCCAAGGTTACCTTCCCGGGTTCTGGTATTGCGGCACTCGGCGCATCAAAGAAGAATCTTGATTATGTTAAAAGCATCATAACGATCCAGACGATAGGACATGATAAGCTTAATCAGTTAAGACATGTCAGGTATTTTAAGAATATCGAAGGAATGCATGCTCACATGAGAAAGCATGCCGAGATAATAAGACCTAAATTTGAACTCGTTGACAAAGTTCTTACAATGGAACTTGAAGGACTTGGCATAGGAAGATGGACCAAACCGAACGGCGGATATTTTGTTTCTTTTAACTCTCTTAACGGATGTGCAAAGAAGATTGTCGGAATGTGTAAGGAAGCCGGAGTTACCCTTACGGGTGCCGGAGCTACTTATCCTTACAAAAAGGACCCTGATGATTCAAATATAAGGATCGCACCGACATTCCCACCTATTGAAGAGCTTGCCAAAGCACTTGACATATTTGTCCTTTGCGTAAAGCTTGCTTCGGTTAACTGTCTTTTGGAAACTAAGTGATAAGGGGAAATATGGAACAGATCAAAAGGATTGACAGAAAACTGGTAGCTAAAGGATCTATTATCGATTACTACAAAGATACGATGCAGCTTCCCGACGGAACGACATCGGAATGGGATCTTATAGATCATAAAGGCGCAGCCGCTGTTGTACCCGTACTTGATGACGGCCGCATAATAATGGTCCAGCAGTTTCGAAATGCGCTCGATCGTAATACCCTTGAGATTCCAGCCGGCGGATTGAAAACGCGTAAGGAACCTACTATTGAAGCGGCAAAAAGAGAGCTCAGGGAAGAGACAGGATTTTCTTCCGATGATCTTGAGCTTCTTTTGAGCATTAAGACCACGGTTGCCTTTTGCAACGAAAAGATCGATATCTATGTTGCTCATAATCTTAAGCCCGGAGAACAGGACCTTGATGATGATGAGTATGTTGAATATCAGGCATACGAGATAGATGAACTGATCAGAAGGATATACGCATGTGAGATCCAGGATTCCAAAACGATCTGTGCAATACTCGCTTATAAGGAGAAATATATAAACAAATAAAACACCCTATTATGTAAACAATCACACGTTATTTTTTAAAGATTTTTTTCGGATTTTTTACCACATATAGTAGTCATAACTTTTATGATTTGCGATATGTGGTATTTTATTAAAAAAACGACCGAAACCCTTGAAAAATGGGCGAAATTTGCGTTTGCAATTTGCTGTTTTTCTGTTTATAATAAACTTCGCACGGCGTTTATGTAAACGTTAATCGGTATTCGGGAGTTTTCGAATGGAAGAATTGATCAACAGCTTTATGACATATTTACATAATGTAAAAAAGATGTCACAGAACACAGAGCTGTCGTACAGAAGAGATCTTAATAAGGTAATTTCTTACCTCAAAGACCAGGGTATAGATGATATAAAGAAAGTAACGTCTACTAATCTTACGGGATATGTTATGTATCTTGAGAAGAATAAATTCTCAGCTGCAACCGTTTCCCGTAATATTGCTTCGCTCAAAGCGTTCTATCACTATCTTGTGAAAGAAGGTCTTGTGGACGAAGATGCAGCTACGGCACTTCATGCTCCCAAGATCGAAAAGAAGTTACCCGAGATATTATCGATGGATGAAGTTGTTCGTTTGCTTGAACAGCCCCACGGAGATTCTTCAAAAGATATCCGTGATAAGGCTATGCTTGAGCTTTTATATGCTACAGGTATAAGAGTTACCGAACTTATCACATTAAAGACCGAAGATGTCAATCTCAATATGGGTTATATCGTTTGCCGCGATGCCAACAAGGAAAGAGTCATTCCTTTCGGTAACGAAGCAAAAAAGGCATTGACCAGATATCTCCAGGGAACAAGGAATGCGATGGTAGCTGATCCCAATTCAGAGTACCTGTTTGCAAACTGTTCCGGACAGCCCATGTCGAGACAGGGCTTTTGGAAGCTTATTAAATTCTATGCGAAGAAAGCCGGTATTGTTGCTGATATAACACCTCATACACTGAGGCATTCCTTTGCTGCCCATCTGGTCGAGAACGGTGCAGATCTTCGCAGCGTTCAGGAAATGCTTGGGCATTCGGATATTTCAACAACACAGATCTATGCGCATATGAATCATTCCCATATTAAGGAAGTGTATGCAAAGGCTCATCCCCGCGGATGATCATCTACACGTAAATAATGCAGATTTTAAAGGGGATTTCGTAGCAGAAATCCCTTTGTTTATAAGGAGAATAATATGGCTTTAACTAAAAAAACCGTAACAGGAATGAAAGATATCATGCCCGATGAAATGGTCATCAGGGACTATGTAATCTCGGTAATAACTGAAACTTATTCAAGATTCGGATTCACAAGGATCGAAACTCCCTGTGTGGAAAATATCGAAAACCTAACAAACAAGCAGGGCGGAGATAACGAAAAGCTGATCTTCAAGATCCTTAAAAGAGGCGAAAAGCTGAATCTTTCAGAAGCAAAGGAAGAAGCTGACCTCGTTGACGGAGGCTTAAGATACGATCTTACTGTTCCTTTGGTAAGATATTTTTCCAATCACGCAAATGAACTGCCCAATCCATTCAAGGCTTTACAGATGGGAAACGTTTGGCGTGCAGACAGACCTCAGAGAGGACGTTACCGCCAGTTTATGCAGTGCGATATAGACATACTTGGTGAAAGCACAAACCTTGCCGAGATCGAGCTTATACTGGCAACGACGGCTACTATAGGAAAGCTTGGCTTTAAGAATTTTGAAATAAGGCTTAATGACAGAAGGATGCTCAAGTCCATGGCTGCTTATGCAGGCTTTAAAGAAGAAGACTATGACAACGTCTTTATCACTCTTGATAAGATGGATAAGATCGGTCTTGACGGAGTTACCGCAGAGCTTTCCGAGAACGGATATTCTAAGGAATGTATAGATAAGTACCTTTCTTTGTTTAAGGAACTTGAATCATATAAAAATGACGGAAGAGGAGCTGTTGAATATCTGTCTTCAACATTAAAGGATTTCCTTTCCGAAGAAGTAAAGAACAATCTGACCGAGATAATGGATGCGGTCAATGCTGCCAAAGAGGCTGACTTTGAGCTTGTATTCGATCCTACATTGGTAAGAGGAATGTCATATTATACGGGAACGATATTCGAGATAGCCATGCCCGAATTCGGAGGAAGCTGCGGCGGTGGCGGAAGATACGATCTTATGGTCGGAAAGTTCACCGGAAACGATGTTCCTGCATGCGGATTTTCAATAGGATTCGAAAGAATAATACTTCTTTTGATGGAATCAGGCTTTAAGGTACCCGGTGAAGAAAAAAAGACTGTATTTTTGATTGAAAAGGGAATGAGTTCGGAACGCTTGACCGAAGCACTTAAAGAGGCGTCTGCTCTTAGAAGTAACGGACAAAAGGTTCTCGTCGTTAAGATGAATAAGAATAAGAAGTTCCAGAAGGAGCAGCTTACAAAGGAAGGATATACCGAATTTATAGAGTTCTACAGAAATCCACTTAATTAGACAAGAGCTTAAAAGATTATTACAGGAATAATTCAAGAACAAATACGATTAGACAGCAGATCACAGATACGGGGAAAAGGCCGAGGCCTGCCCATGCTGCGATAATGCCAAGGACAAGAGCTACGCATCCTGAGATAGGAGAATTGGTAGCTTCAATTATAGCAGGGAAAGTCATCACTGCCAAAGTGACGTAAGGAACATAATAAAGAAAACTCTTTATGAAAGGGTTCTTGATCTCCTTGCGTATCAAAGTTAGCGGTATCACACGTATGAGATTGGTCGTAAGGATCATAATGAGTATGTAGATCCAGGTTGAATGTTTCATTTTTATTCCGTTTCGGCGGTGTTTTCCTTAACCGGCTTTATCAAAGCGGCAGCTGCGGAGATCAGTACTGTAAGAACTATAGTGATCGTTCCGGAGCTTATACCGATTTCTTTAATAATTTCAAGGTTTCTGACAATATAACTTAAGGCAAAGCTTATGATAACAAATATCATTATAGCTTTGTCTTTTTTAGAGGGTGGTATGATGATGGCAAGGAACATTCCGTAAAGCGCTACACTTAGGGCTGAAACCGCTCTTGAAGGAAGGATTGAACCTGCAATTATTCCCGTCATTGTTCCAAGTGCCCATAGCGGAGCCGCAACTGCCGTTGCTCCGAATGGGTACCTGGGATTTAAATATCCTTTATAGGCAATGGAAATACCGAAAATTTCATCCGTTACGCAGGAGCCTGTAAGCACCCTCATTATAAGTGATTCCTTGGGGTCGAATTTCTGAGTGAGTGCAGTGCTCATCAAAAGATATCTTAAATTGGTAACAAGACTCATAAGGACAATGCTAAGGTATGAGGCATCCTGGAGAACCATAGTGTACACTCCGTATTCACCTGCCGATGCTCTTGTAAACAGAGAACCGATAAAACCCTGTATGGGAGTCAGCGAACACTTTTTGGCCATGATGCCAAGAGAAAATGCCACAGCAAAATATCCTAATCCTATTGGAATGCCGTCCCGAATTCCTTGTAAAAATGCCTTTTTGTTATCGTTCATTCCTTTTCCTCAAAACGTTTCTATTATGCACCATATTATGGTAAAAGTGAAGTCTTTTTGGTACAATGTAGCAAGAGAAAAAGGGGTATACAATGAACGAAGATACAAACAAAAAGCGCCATTTCAATATAGAAAATTTTTTCAAATGGCTTTTTATCCTGTTGGGTTTATTCATTATAGGAAATTATATTGAAAAGGCTATGGTAACTGAACGTTACTATGTAGACACTTCAAATGTTTATCTGTTGAAGGACTGGACCGTTACCGACCAAAACGGAGAGGTTCTTTATGAAAAAGCAAATCATCCCGATGTTTCCGGCATAAAATCCGCTTATTATCTTAAAAACCGTCTTCCTGTAAACTTAAAATCCGGCAGATATATTTCCTTTATCATAATGAGGGATACTGATGTTTATATTGACGGAGAATTGCGTGCAAGCTTCAATTCAAAGGAAGATGTCCAGGTTCACGGAGGACTGGTCAAAGGCTTTTATTTTTTTGTGCCACTTCAAAGATCCGATAAAGGAAAAGAAATATCTGTTTATCTGCATGAAAGTGATATAGATCAAAGGGCGATACCCGATTTTCATGTAGGAACGCTGTTTTCGCTTTATAAACTGTTTTTCAGAAAGTACGGACCGACTTTCCTTATATATCTGATGCTGCTTTTTGCTTCTTTGGTTATAATCGTTGCCGGACTGACTTTGAGGATATTCCTCAAAAGAAAGATCGGAATGACTTATGCGGCTGTGGGTGTATTTTGCTCTGCAGCATGGCTTGTTTCGGATTCTTATTTTTATCCATTGATGTTCGGGCATTACCATTTTGATGGCACGCTTTCTTTCCTGTTGAGTCTTATAATGCCTGTTCCGTACATCATTTACATGAATTTTCTGCAAAAAGGAAGATATACTAAATTTTATGAGACGCACCTTGTTATAGCATTTGTGAATTTTGTGCTTTGGACAGTACTTCATTACAGTAAGATCCTGGCTTTCCCCAAATCAATGTACTACTTTGATATAGTATTGGGTCTTGTTATCCTGAGCGAATTTGTAGTTCTTTTTATTGATCATAAAAGAGGCTTTACTGCCGAATACGAATTCACAGCTGTGGGCATCCTTGCTTTTATGCTCCTTTCGCTTACGGAACTTTTGAACGTGACCGTTATGCACATAGGCAACGACGGTGTATTTGTCCTTTCCGGACTTATCATCATGCTCATGCTCGTTGTGTTCCAGCAGACGGAAGAATTAAGGAGATCTGACTTTGAAAAGGAAAAAGCGATCGAGATATCCGATGCTAAAACAAGGTTCCTTGCCAGCATGTCCCATGAGATAAGGACTCCCATTAACAGTATTCTCGGTATGAACGAGATGATATTGAGGGAAAACAAAGAAGGTAATATCGATAAATATGCAAAAGACGTACAGCGTTCCGGAAAGATCCTGCTTTCGCTTGTTAACGATGTGCTTGATTTTTCAAAGATCGAGTCCGGAAAGCTCGATATCATGGAAGAAGAGTACTCTTTATCCGTGCTGCTTAAAGACGTGGTATCGATGATCGATGAACGGGCAGCCAATAAGGGAATAGAACTAAGGACCGAGATATTTGAAAACGTTCCTGACGGACTTTTGTCAGACGAAGTCAGGATCAAACAGATATTGATAAACCTTCTTTCTAATGCGGTTAAATATACCGATAAGGGCTATGTATATCTTAAGGTGTCGGGTGAATATACGGGAGAAGATACATATAACCTGAAATTCGAAGTTGCAGATACCGGAAGAGGAATAAATCCCGATGACAGAGAAGCACTTTTTGATGCTTTCCAGAGAGTTGATATGGTACGGAACATGAACGTTGAAGGTACGGGACTGGGACTTGCAATAGTTAAAAGTATCTTAGATGTTATGAAAGGTACCATCAATGTGGAATCCGAGTACGGTAAATGGTCAGTGTTTACCGTCATGATACCGCAGACCGTGCTTGATAAAACTCCTGTCAAACTAGATATGAACGATACCGATAACGGTAAGGAGAACAAAAAGCATGTCACAAGATTTGCCGCACCTGCAGCGAGGATACTTGCTGTGGACGATAATGACATGAACCTTAACATAGTGGATCAGTTTCTTAAAGAAACGCATGTCATGCTCGATCTTTGCACCAACGGAAAAGATGCCGTTGAAAAATGCAAGTTAAAGGTCTACGACCTTATTTTACTTGATCATATGATGCCCGGTATGGACGGTATAGAAACCTTATCGCATATTAGGCAGGAGGAGGATTCGCTCAATAAGGAAACAACAGCCATTGTACTTACGGCTAATGCGGTCGCCGGAATGAGAAAGACTTATCTGGACACAGGATTTGCAGAGTACCTTACAAAGCCCATTGATTATGAAACGCTTGAAAATGCCGTCAGACAATATTTAAGCGAGGATAAGATAATCTCACTTGATGATGAAGAAGACGATGCATTTTACGGTGAGTTCAATAACGGACAGATAGTCAGCGAACCCAAGGAAGAGCCCCACAGTGAATTCAGAAAGAAACTTGAAAGTACCGGGATGATCGACTACCCGGTTGCCATGAAGCATTGTGCAAACATGGAGAACGTACTTGAAAAGATCATAGTAGATATCATCGAGCACACCCCGGAAAGAACTGAAAACATGAGAAGAGCCTTATCTTCGTCGGATTATGAAACGTTGAGGATTGAAGCCCATTCGATAAAAGGTGTCATGGGAACGATAGGAGCTCTTACATTAAGTGAAGAGGCAAAACGTATGGAATTTGCCGTAAAGGAGGAAAACTACTCACTGATCGATGAAAAGTATATAGAATTCATAGATCATTACGAAAGCTTCATAGATTCCTTAAGATAAAGCAAAGCCGTAAAACATGAGTTTTACGGCTTTGCATTAAAATCAGATTAAAAATGAAAAATAGTGTTGACAGAAATAATATTATATGCCATATAATATTGTATAACCAAAAAGAAAGGAGCATTTATATATGACATATCAATTAACGGCACCGCTTCTTGATGCATGTGTGCTTGGAATAGTCCGCAAAGAAGATTCATACGGATATACACTTACTCAAAAAGCACGACAGGTTGTTGATATTTCGGAGTCAACGCTTTATCCGGTCTTAAGGAGACTGCAAAAATCCGGATACCTTACAACATATGATGCACCCTATCAGGGCAGAAACAGAAGATATTATGCAATAACCGATTCAGGAAGAAACATCCTGGGATTCTATGAAAAAGAATGGAATGATTATAAAGACAGGATCACCGGACTTATTAACGGGACCGACGAACCGGCCGGGCAGACCGCATTAACGAATGTTACGGAAAGCGTTATCGAAGAGGGAGGAGAAAATGAATAAGAAAGAGTTTCTCAAGGAACTGGAAAAGCGCCTGCTTTATATTCCCAAAGAGGACAGGGAAGACGCGCTTGGTTACTATGAAGAATATATAGAAGATATGGGACTTGGTGAAGATGACGATGTTATCTCAAAACTCGGAACACCCAAGGATGTATCCAGAGAGATAATCGATCAGTGCACACAGAAGCACGCCGAGAAAGTAAAGGAATCCAAAGGTGTTAAAGGAAAATTCACCGTTGTCTGGTTGACGATACTCGGATTTTTATCACTTCCGATTTCCGTTCCGCTCGCAATTGCAGTACTTGCATTTGTTATTGGAATAGTAGTCGCTATCGGAGCTATATTGTTTTCATTATTTATTTCTTCGATCGCATGTATCATTTCAGGTATCGCAGGTTTTTTCTGGGGCATATTCGTCACAGGGATCAGTCAAAAGATCTTTACGATGGGTGTAGGACTCTTACTTATAGGAGTCGGAGTGCTTTTAGGCACATTGATATTATGGCTGTTTAGGGGCATTTCAAATCTTGTCTTCAGAAGAAAAGTTAAAAAATCGGAGGAATAAAAAATGAAAAGATTTAATTTTTTGATAATAGTGATATCTTTGGTGTTTATCATTTTGGGCGCCGGCTTGCTTTCTTGGGGATTACGCTCAGGCGCAAAGCCCGTTGTAAGGGTCGGAGATAAGAATGCCAGTGGAAGCAATGATTATGTTTCGGGCGAAATTGAGATAACCGAGTTTGATGATCTTTTGGTCGACGCCACATCCATGGATGTGACTATCGAAGAAGGCGATTCATATTCCCTTACATATTACTGCCTTCCTGATAACATACCGGTTGTGGAACAAAATGGTAAAAAGCTTTCTGTCAGACAGAATACAAAAAACGGTATTGTTCTTTTGTCATTTAGTTTTGATTTTAATTCTGATAATGAATATTATAAGATCACTGTTCCTAAAAATGCCGGATCGATAACCGGTGATCTGAAGCTTACATCAGGAGCCCTTAAATTGAGTGATATAGAGCTTGATGGAAGCGCCAAAATTACATCCGGTGATTATAATATGAACAATGTAAAGGGCAAAGAACTTAAACTTACAGCGACATCAGGTGGATACCTTATTAGCGACTGCGAATATGATGATATGCAGATAAAGGTCACATCGGGAGACGTTAAGTGTGAGAATGTTACATTTAAAAAACTCGACCTTAACGTAACAAGCGGAGATATGAAATTCGACAACATTTCTACTGACGATGTTTTTGTGGACATGACTTCCGGAAGTGTTAAAATGGATATCAGGGGTAGGGAAGAAGATTATGACTACTCAGTAAAGGTTACTTCAGGGGATATAACTATCGGAGGAAATGAAGTGACGGGAAAATACTCCACCGATAAAGGAAGAGCTAAAAAGATAGAAGCTAAAGCCACAAGTGGAGATCTTAACATTACGTTCATGGAATAATGATCGGTAAATATGGAAAATCAAAGATCGTTGGTTGCAGTCATCCCTTGTGATGACTACGATGAACAAAAAGTATATGAATGCTTAAAAAGAGGAATCGACGCACTCGGAGGTATCGGCGAGTTTGTAGACAGGGATGAAAAGATCCTTGTAAAGCCTAACCTTTTAAGTGCGGCCGATCCCGATAAAGCAGTAACAACTCACCCTTCTGTATTGAAGGGTGTTTTGCGTATTCTAAATGAATTCGGAAGTAAGGATGTGTCTTTCGGTGATTCACCGGGACACGGCAGCTGCGAGGGCGCTTTAAGGGCTCTCGGAATGAATGATAGCAATTCCTATGGAGCAAGGATAGTTCCGATGTCCGATGAGGTACATGTGGATTTTGAGGACGGAATAGCCTGCAAAGAGTTTTATTTTTGCAAAGAGGTTGTGGAATCCGATGCGATAATAAACGTCTGCAAGATGAAGACACATGCCCTTGAAAGGGTCACCGGAGCAGTAAAGAATGTATACGGATTTGTCTGCGGATTCAGAAAAGCCGCAGGTCATGTAAAGTTCCCTAATGATACGGTCTTTGCAAGAATGGTTGCGGATATCCACAGATATACAAAACCGAGACTGCATATCATGGACGGTATAGTTGCGATGGAAGGTAACGGTCCTGCTGCAGGTGTGCCCGTTAAGATGAACGTTCTTTTGATATCAAAGGATCCCGTGGCGCTTGATACAGTCTTTTGTTATCTTGTGGACCTTGATCCCGAATTGATCCCCACAAATTCACAGGGCGCCAGAATGGGTATCGGCACAGATTCCGAAGATGAGATTCAGATCATTCTTTGCACAAACAACGAGGACGAGAACAAAGGGGACGGTTCTCTTTGGCTGGGAGACAAAAGGGACGGTTCTCCTTGTCTGCAAAATGCTAACAGGACGGTCACGAGATCGGAATTATTTGAACTGTACGGCAATCCGAAATTCGATGTCGGCCGTGAAAAACCCAGAAAGACGTTTTTGCTTGAGTATTCCGGCATAATGACAAGGCTTTCAAGACGCCCTGTTATCGATAAGAGCAAATGCGTTAAATGCGGAATATGTGTCGAACATTGTCCCGTCCCGGGAAAGGCTGTTTCGTTTAAGAACGGCAAAAATGAACCTCCCAGTTATGATTATTCAAAATGTATAAGATGCTATTGCTGCCAGGAAATGTGTCCCAAACATGCCATAGCACCGGGTCAGGGTATTTTCGGAAACAGAAAGGGAAGAACCGGGATAAAAGTTCTTTTGGCGGTCATATTGCTCGGAGTTTTGGTGACAATAGGGACGATTCTCTTTCTCCGCTCAGGTTCGTCAAATCCTCCTACGGGAAACCCGACACAGGCTGATCAGACTACGGAACCCTCAAAGACTGAAATAACAACGGAAACATCAAAGACAGAAGAATCCGCATCATCAAAGACCGAAGAAAATAAAGCAGAGCCCAAAGATGCCGACACTTCGGAAGAGCCTGTAAAAACGGATGATAATATAAAAACGGAAGAAGAAACTACCGGGGAAGATATGAATAAAACAGAAGCCGGAACAAAAGAATATTTTGGATCGCTTGATAAAAAGGCTGTTCCGTCAGAATATGAAACAATGCGCGGATTAAATGCCACCGAGCTTGTAAGCGAGTTAAAATGCGGATGGAATCTTGGCAATTCGCTTGAGTCATTAGGCTCTGAAACGGAATGGGGCAATCCCGCGACCACAAAAGAAATGATAGATGCCATAACCGCCAAAGGCTTTAATACCATAAGGATCCCGGTATCATGGGGCCAGTATACCGAAAAGACGGAAAACGGCTATATCATAGACCGCGCTTTTATCGAAAGAGTCGGTGAAGTGGTTGATTATGCCATAGAAAACGATATGTATGTTATATTGAACACACATCATGAGACCGGCTGGCTCATACCTACCGACAAGATGATCGGTGATTCTTATGATAAGTACCGTGACATATGGTTCCAGATAGCTTATTACTTCAAAGATTACGGGGATCATCTTATTTTTGAAGGACTTAACGAGCCGAGAGATGAAGGCGGAGAAAAAGAATGGGAAGGCGGAACCGCAGAAAACAGAAGGATCATAAGCGAGCTTCTTGATATATTCGTTGAAACCGTCCGTTCGACCGGAGGGAACAATGAGCAAAGACTTCTCCTTATAACATCTGAAGCAGCTTGCTTTATGGATTCGGCCCTAAAGGATGTAAAAGTTCCCGATGATAAATATGTCGGGGTTTCGATCCATGCATACACTCCTTATGATTTTACGTTCAATCATGATGGGGATTACGATGACTGGGACGGTTCACACAAAAGTGATATTCAGTGGACCTTTAGTCAGATAAATAAGTATTTCCTGAATAAAGGAATTCCGGTAGTCATGACTGAGTTCGGCGCGGAACGTAAAGGAAGCGCAACGGATAATAACGACAAAGAAGTTGTTAAATGGATGAGAGATTATATGACGTTTGCCAGCAAATACAAGGTTCCTGTCGTAATATGGGATAATAACCTTGTAAACGGAAACGGAGAAAGGTTTGGATTGCTTAACAGAAGAACTTTAACCTGGGACCGCGAGGAGATAGTTGATACGCTTATAAACGGCTATAAACCTGAATAAAGATAAATGAGAGAGATTTAATGGCTATCAAAGACAAGCATTATGATGCCTTTATAAGTTACAGGCACTCGGAACTTGACAGTAAGGTTGCAATCGAACTTCACAGGAAGCTCGAACGCTTTCGCCTGCCTGCAAATATCAGAAAGAATTTTCCTAAGGATCATCAAAGGATAGAGCGTGTCTTTAGGGATCAGGATGAACTACCGCTTGCCGAAAACCTGTCAGATCCTATTGAACAGGCGCTTCAAAACTCTGATTTTCTGATAGTCATATGTACACCACGCCTTCCAGAATCAAAGTGGTGCCAAAAGGAGATGGAGACATTTAAGAAGCTCCACGGGCAGGAGAGGATCCTTGCCATCCTTGCGGAGGGCGAACCGGAGCAGTCGTTCCCCAAGGCCATATGTTTCAGGGAAGTCGTATCAAAAGATGAAAACGGTAATGAGGTGGTCACAAAGACACCCGTAGAACCGCTTGCCGCAGATGTAAGGTCTGAATCGGCTAAAAAAAGAAGCAGGATGATAGATGATGCCATCTTAAGGATGGCGGCTCCGATGTTCGGACTAGGTTACGATGACCTTAAGCAAAGACACAGGGAGCAAAAGATCAAAAGGATAGCTCTTGTTTCGGGTATCGTGGCAGCATTATCCATGGTTTTCGGACTTGTCTTTCTTGGCCTGGCATTAAAGATAAATTCCCAGAAAAATGTCATTAAAGCGCAGCATGACGAACTTGAAGCGCAATATGACATCCAACAGCAAAAGTACTGTGAGGCGATGAATCTTGTCGCAGATACGCTGTTAAAAAAAGGACAAAAGACGGAAGCCGTATACGCACTTAAAAGTGCCATGCCGACAAGCAGTGAAGATGATTCAAAGCCGCATCTTTCATCCAATGTGCGTGAACTTACAAAAGTCCTGAATATCTACGACTATAACGTATTTGTTCAGACCGAAACCATTCCTGTTGATGATTTTGATACCGATTTGTTTAACGGATATTTCGGAGAATATGATTTCCTTAGCGATTACATGAACGGACAGACGATCATGTGTGCCGAAAAATACGACCGCGATCATGTTTTGCTCATAAGTGATCTTTGCAGGTTTTACCTTTATGATACCGAAGAAAATGTTCTTATTGACTATAGCAGAGGACTTTTCAATTCTCCTCCCGAAGGTTATGTTTTCGGAGCTGCATATGATGACGGAACCATATATATAGAGTTTAATGACGTCGATTTTGTATCATGCTATGAAAAAAAGGAATCGGATGACCTTAAAGATGCAGGTCAGATACCCGTAAAGGATCTAAGGTCTGCACGCGGTCTTGAAACACCCGTAGAAGAAGAGGATATTGTTTCCGATGACGGAGAATACTTCATGCGCCTTGGTAATGATAATGTATTGTCAATATACAGGGCCGGAGAAGATGATCCTTTTAAGGTCATATATGATATCCTTGGCTCTTATTACGATATCGTAAAGGTTAATGATAAAGGCTGGTATATCTTAAGGGGAAAAGGCTTTTCGTCATTGCTTTTTGATGAAGAATTTGACATTATCGCCGATATACCTTATTTTTATGAATGCGCGGATGATGATGAGATTGTTATCTATTCAGCAAATGAAAACAATTCATTTTATGATCTTTATTATGTTCCTTTGGCCGGATTCGATGACCTAATGGATGCGGCAGAAAAAGAACTCAAAGGATTTAAACCCGATAAGGGATTCCTTGAAAGATATAAGATGATAACGACAACCAAAGAAGAATAAACCCGAAACGGAGGATTTTAACATGGCAGATTTTGTCAGCATTGATGCAGAAGACGATCAGTTTGCTTATCGGTACGACACTCAGCTTTTGATAGATCGTAGAGATAAGGACCTTGATGAGGACGAGATAGCAGATTACATTACGGACAACTTTGAGGGAAACAGCCTTATTGCAGCAGGCGATGAGGATATGGTAAAGATCCATTTCCATACCAATGAACCCTGGAAGATCCTTGAGTATTGTAATTCGGTTGGTGAGATCTACGATATCGTTGTAGAAGATATGATAAGACAGTCAGACGGTAAACAGGGCTGATAAAAAAGGTGTTCCTTTCGGAACACCTTTTTATTTTTGATTAGATCTGACGTTTTCATCACCGAGGAAAAATAAAGCAACAGTTCCCGGACCTACGTGCGAGCCTGTAACGGGCTCATAACAAACCGTCAGTATTTCTTTCGGAGGATTGTTTTTATTCAGAAGTTCTATGAGGTATTTTGTATCCTCTTCATTGTCCGAATGTGCTATTCCAACTATCTGGCTTCCGGGATCTTTGACAAGACGGTCATACCTTTCTGCCATTGATTTGATAGCGGATTTGCTTCCTCGCACTTTGGCGATATTGATGATCTGTCCAAGTTCATTTCCCATAAGAATGGGCTTTATATTTAGGAGATTACCGATTATCATCGCTGCATTTGATAAACGGCCGGTCCGCTGCAGATGTCTTAATGAATCAACCGTAAATACCTGATAAATACATTTACACATTTTATCAAGTTCTTTGTAGCATTCTTCAATATCAAGACCTTTATCACGAAGCTCTATGGCTTTTAGAAGGACGATGCCTTCTCCTAATGATGCGGCTTTGGTATCAAGCATTAAGAATTTTCTTTCGGGAAATTCTTCTTCAAGCATTTTTTTAGCCGCAAGCGAAGAGTTATAAGAACCGCTTATTCCCGATGACATCGATATATAAAGAACATCCTGCCCCTTTTTGGCGTATTCGGACATATGGTCAAAATATGTCTGAGGGGTCACCTGGGATGTATTAAACAGGGTTCCCTTTCTTATCAAATCATAGAATTCCTTTCCGTCAAAAGAATCTATATCGATACAGCTTAACTGTTCCTTATCATCCCTTTTTTTATAGTAAGTAAAGGGGACTAAAGTGACTCCGTGCTGACTTAAAAGCCTCATGGGGACGTTACAGGACGTGTCGGATACAATTGCAAAACTCACGTTTTTTTCTCCAATCTCGAACTAAATATATTTACGCTAGATATTGTAGTATACAAAACTACATATAGCAACTTAAAAAACCACTAAATTATTAAAATCTTTATAAACAGGGTGCTCTGGCAGTTTGCACAAAAAAAATTAACAAACTGTTTAAAATTTATTCAAGAAGTAAAAAAAGTGCTTTAAAAAGTAAAAGAATTACATTCAATCATTTGGAAGGTTTTTATATATTATATTTGTGGTCAATTGGACCGCTTTGTACATAATTGTCAGAAAGCATTAAGGAAATGAAGAGTTTTAAGCATATCGTTTCGGGAATTGCACTGGTATTTTTAGTGTTCACACTTACCGGATGCAACGTAACAACCGAAAGATGGGCATACAATCACGAAACAGATAAAGAGATACTTGCTCTTTCAAGTAACGGAAAAGCTGTTTTTAAAAACAACAAATATAAATACACAAAAGACGACAGTTTCATCAATTTGACCGATAAGGACGGAAATACAACATCATTACGTTACTATATGGACGGTGATGCGATGGTCCTGTACGAAAGCTCAACTTATCAGTATGCAGGAGAAGGGGAGCCGGACGGAGTGGTCGGAATATGGCTTCAGGATAATAACTGGTCCTATCAGTTCAACGCAGACGGAAAGTTTTCAGAGGACAATATCTTCTATGGATTCTACAGTGTTGATGAAGCGAATTCCAGCATAAAGCTCATGTACGATGAACCGTTACAGGATGCGATCCTTTACTATCATTTGAACGGCAACGAATTAACGATAGAATATCCCTGGACGCTGGTACATCTTACAGACAAAGATGATGCGGTCATAGATAACGGAACACAGACCGGACAAAAATAATTAAGTTGGTCAAAAGCGGTTTTCCGCTTCTTGATAGAAACGACGGATGGTCCGTCAAAAACTATTTTCATTTTTTAAGGAGGTAAATTATGAAAATGAAACGTTTAGTTTCAACGTTGCTTGCAGGCGCAATGGTTCTTTCACTTGTAGCTTGTGGAAACGCAGCTGCTCCCGCAGCCAGCACAGACGCAGCTCCCGCTGCTGATACTTCTTCCACAGATACAGCTGCAGCTGATACTGATGCCGCTGCTGCCGACACAACGGAGGCTGTTGACACAGCTAGTGACGAAGCTATTACACTTGAGATGTGGTGTATAGCTACAGAGAGCGATTCAAACCGCCACTCTTATGAAGCTGCTATCGCTGATATGCAGGCTGCTTATCCCAACATCACTCTTAACTGGGAAGCATTTGAAAACCAGTCTTACAAGACAAAGATCAAGGCTGCTGTTTCAGCTGATGAGATGCCCGACATCTTCTTCACATGGTCTTGTGCATTCCTTGGTGATTTCGTAGCTGCTGGAAAGGTTTACTGCCTTGACGACGCTTACCAGAATTACAAGGATGAACTTCCCGAAGTTATGCTTGGTAACACAACATACGATGGAAAGCACTATGGTGTTCCGCTTACTATGAACATCGTTGGGCTTTTCGCTAACATGGATCTTCTTAAGCAGGTTGGATACGATGAGATCCCCGGTTCTTATGACGAGTTCATCGCTTGCTGTGATGCTCTTAAGGCTGCAGGAATCATTCCTTTCGGATGCGCTGGTAAAGAGACATGGTGTGTTACAGAGTACCTTGAGTCTGTTATCGAGAAGAGCGTAGGTGCTGATGCCCTTAACGATATCTTCCTTGGCAGAGCTACATGGAACAATCCTGACGTTGGAGCAGCTGTTGATACATTCCAGAAGCTCGTTAACGACGGATACTTCGATCCTTCAGGAATCGGTCTTACAAACGACGAAGTTAAGGCTAACTTCATGGATGGTAAGTATGCATTCTACATGAACGGAACATGGAACTGTGCTGACTTTGCAGCAAACGAGAACTTCAAGGACAAGGTTAAGGTTTCTGAGTTCCCTGTAATCAATGCTGACAAGGCTAAGCTCGGACAGCTCATTGGTGGACCTTCAGATACTCTTGCTGTAGCAGCTTCTTCACCTAACGCTGCTAAGGCTGCTGACTATGCTTTCGAGCTTGGTAAGCTTATCTGCCACTATGGTTACCTTGATGGATGCGGACTTCCTGCTTGGACACCTTATGGTGATACATCAGGAATCAACCCTCTTACACAGGCAGTTTCAGAGATCTGCGCAGCTGCTGATTCATACGTTCTCTTCGGAGATACAGCTATGTCAGCTGACGATGCCAACACATATCTTTCATATGTAGATCAGGTATACGGATGCCAGGTTGACGGAACACAGTTCATCGAAGGTTTGGCTAACGACATCAGATAATCGATAGCCGGTTAACTTAAAGATGTGATTTGACCCTTCCCGAGCCTCCCATTGGGGAGGCAGGGAAGGGTTATTTTTTTGGAAGGTTATTTAAAATGGCTGATACAAAGACTAAAAAAGCAAACAGTATTGTTGCACAGAAGCGCCGGAAGAAGATCGGCACCGGTATTTCGATCTTTTTGTTCTTGCTTCCGGGTTTATTGCTTTTCGTGAGTATTTTGATAGCACCCATTGCAGTTTCCCTGTACAGAAGTACATATGACTGGAATGGATTTTCAGAAGGAACATTCATAGGATTGGCCAACTACAAGGAATTGTTTACCAATGGTTCCATAAAGTTCATGGTAGCTTTAAAGAACTCACTTATCCTTGCGGCCTTTTCTGTTTTTATACAGTTACCGTTCTCATTATTCCTTGCTTTACTCCTCGGACGTAAATATAAAGGTGAGAGAGCATTCTTATCGATATTCTTCATGCCTGTCCTTATATCTACGGTTGTTATAGGTCAGTTATGGCTGAAGATATACAATCCCGATTACGGTCTTTTAAACACATTGCTCGATGCTCTTCATTTAAGCAGCTGGAAGCATGTATGGGTAGGTGAAGTTAAGACGGCTTTAGGAGCTATTCTTGTTCCCACTATATGGCAGTATATCGGATATCATATGCTTTTGATGTATGCCGGTGTTAAGGGTGTTTCACCCGATCTTCGTGAAGCTGCTATGCTTGACGGAGCTACCAACTGGCAGGTAGACAGATATGTTGTAATTCCCATCATCAAACCTATCATCAGAGTCAGTGTTATATTCGCCGTAACCGGTTCCTTAAAGACTTATGACCTTGTTCGTATCCTGACAGAAGGTGGTCCCTTCCAGACGACCGAGGTTCCCAGTACATTACTTGAGAATATGCTGTTCCTGCGTAACAGATACGGTATGGGATCCACTATTTCCGTTATGCTCATATTCTTGTGTTTCGCATTTGCTCTTTTGATAAGTGCTGCATTTAAGGAAAAGGAATATTGATATGGCTAAGAAAAATAAAAACGACGTATACGAAGAAGAGCGTTATACGCTGAAAAAAACAAATCCGGCGCTAAAAACGCTGATATATATCTTTTTGCTCATCTGGGCGTTGATCAATCTCTTCCCCATATATTTCATGTTCACCTTCTCTTTGAAGTCTAATGATGAAATATTCGGTAAGAATATAGTTGGTCTTCCCAAAGACTGGTTATGGGCTAACTACGCATCGGCAATGAAGACCGGTAATATGGGCCTGTATTTCGTTAACAGTATCATTGTTACCACTCTTGCCATTGCAATTTCCATTATCGCAGCAATGATGGCAACATATGCCATTACGCGTATCAGATGGAGGTTATCAAACCTTACCAATGCGTTCTTCATGCTTGGACTTACAATACCGCTTCAGGCATCTATCGTACCTGTATATGTAGTATTGTCAAAGCTTCACTGGCTTAACAGATATTCAACCCTTATCGTTCCGTATTCCGCATTTGCCCTTTCGATGGCAATACTTATCTGTACGGGATTCATGGTTGAGATACCGTTTGACCTTGATGAAGCTGCAAGGATCGACGGATGCGGACTCTGGGGAACATTCTTTAAGATCATCCTTCCCCTTATGAAACCCGCACTTTCAACGATCGGTGTTTATTCATACCTTCAGTGCTGGAACGAATTCATGTTTGCTAACGTGTTTATTTCTGATTCAAAGCACAGAACACTGCCTGTCGGTATCAAAGCTCTTTCGGGCCAGCATACAACTGACTGGGGCCCTATAGGTGCCGCTCTTGTTATAGCTACATTCCCGACACTTTTCGTTTATATCTTCTTAAGCAAGAAGATACAGGAGAGCTTTATCGCAGGTGCTGTTAAGGGATGATACGGAGATAATAATGATTTTACTTAGGCCCGGCTTTTGCCGGGTCTTTTTTTCTGCCCGAAAAAGTGATATTTTAAAATAGTCATGAAATTCGTTTCACACAATGAAAAATCCATAATAAACCAGTTAAAAAACAAGTCTTTATCTGTCAGGTTAAGGAGGATCGTCCTTGGCCTTATACTTATTGTCATTATCACTTTCATGATATCCGTTATCCTTATCACGGGGCGGGAAAGAAAGGAATATGAAATAAGATCATCCGAAGGATCTTTAAGAGTCCTTTCAAGTAATATCTATTCCGACCTTAGCAGTTATATGGAACTTTCGAGACTCATCATGATGGATGAGCGGTTGGTAAGATTCTTAAGGGCAGACGGAGATGCCGTTGATATCGGAATGATAAATGACGCACGATACGGTGTTATGGATATCCTTAATGTTACGGAAGGCGTTGATAATGTCATCGTATTCCGTAATGACCTTATCATGCTTGCTACTAACAGGTTCTTTTATAAATATGATTCCGAAAAGCTTATTGATGAAGAGTGGAAAAAGGCTATATATGATAAGAAAGGACGTGCCATCGTATCGCTTAATTCAAACGGTGTTGCGTCAAAGCCTGATCATAAACCCGTCGTTACCATAGGAAGAGCCATCTACGATATACTTTCACAGGAAAGAACGGGCATCCTTCTTATGAATATCTCTCCCGCGGTATTTGAAAGGATCCTTGGAAACACAAGGTCCGATGATATCTGCATTATGGGGACTGACGGGACATTTATAGCAGGAAACGAAGAATATCTTAAATACTATGATGAGGAATTTGCTTCAGGCCATATAGTTCATAAAGACGTATCATACGGAAGAGACGGGATGCTGGTTTCAGGCTATCGTGTTGAAGATACTCCGATCGTTATCATAAGGGCAGCCTCATATGGCAATGAAGGTATTCCGTATACGATGCTTTATGTTCTTTTGCTGGTCACCCTTATTTTCCTTTTTATCATGTTCTTTGTCGGTGTTTTTATCTCAAGGAACATCACAAGACCCGTATTTGAGCTTTCACGCTCCATGGAAAAGAATAAGGAATCGGGTGAACTTAAAAGGATCGAGGCCCGCCTTCCCCAGGGTGAGCTTAACATGCTTAAGGAAGATTATAATGAGCTTATCGATCACGTAAACGAGCTCATTGTTTCTTTGGTAGATAAAGAAAAATCAATAAGAAGGGCAGAGCTGCGTATCCTTCAGGAACAGATAAAACCGCATTTCCTTTATAATTCTATCGAGACTATAGGATTCCTTGCGCTTGATGCGGGAGCAGATAATGTTCATGATGCTCTTGAAACACTGGGCAGCTTTTACCGTAATTTCTTAAGCAAAGGAGACAGAGATATCCCGCTTTCCCGAGAGATAAACATAGTAAAGGATTACCTTTCGCTCCAAAAACTAAGGTACGGCGATATCATTGAGGATGATTATGATATTTCGGAAGATGCCGAACAATTCATCGTACCCAAGCTTATACTTCAGCCTCTTGTCGAAAACAGTATCTATCATGGTATACGTCTTAAGGGGGAAAAGGGTATAATAAAAATATCTGCGTTTGTGGAAGATGACAGATTACATCTTAGCGTATATGATACCGGAGTCGGAATGTCGGATGACCTGATAAATAAGGTCCTTTCCGAAGATGAGAATGACTCGGGTGATCCTTCGGATGATAGTTTCGGTTTGTGGGGAACCATCGAAAGGATCAGGATATACTGTAACAGACAGGACGTTGTTAAGATTGAAAGTGAACCCGGAGAGTATACAAAGATCGAATTTACGATCTGTGATATGCGTAATGCCGGTTTTATAAAGGGTTAAAATGGACAGAAGATACAGAGTAATGATAATCGATGATGAGGAGTCAGCCAGAAAGCTTCTAAGGGGTTCCATTAAATGGGATGCCCTTAACATGGAAGTTGTCGGCGAAGCTGCAAGCGGTATCGAGGCCATAAACGTTATTGATGATCTTAAGCCAGATATTGCGTTTGTTGATATTTCAATGCCTTTTATGGACGGTATTGAATTTACCCAGACGGCAACGGACAGATACCCCAATCTCATCATCATAATAATGACTGCAATCGATCAGTTCGAGTATGCCAGAAAATGTGTCAGCATGCCCGTTTTTGAGTATATGCTAAAGCCCATGGTTCGTGCCGAGATAACCAAAGTCCTTGAAAGGGCAGCCGAGCGGCTTTCAAACGAAAAGGATTACTGGGATGATCAGAAGAATTCAGGTAGCGCTGAGAATTCAGGCGAAGAAGATCCTATAGAACAGATCAAAAAGTATGTAGAGGTGAATTTTACCGATTCCAAATTAAACCTTGCTTTTATTTCGCAGTATTTTGGATTCAGTTCAAGTTATCTTTCAAGGAAATTCAAACAGGATACGGGATGTAATTTTATAGAATACCTTACCGATCTTCGAATGAAAAAAGCGATCAAACTAGCCAAAACAAATATGAAGATGTTCAGGACTGCCGCAGAAGTGGGGATTCCTGATCCCAATTATTTCGGAAGATGCTTCAAGAAATATGCGGGGATGAGTTACTCTGATTTTATGGCAGCAAATACAGACGATAAGGATAATAAGGAATCATGAGTGTTTTACTGTTCCTGATCATCATACTTGCCTTTGTGGTCTGCATAGGTATAGTAAACGAAAAGATATTTCATATTCAAAGCGATATAGCTATTATTCTTTTTGCACTCATTTTGTCGCTCGTTCTTGTGATTCTTGGCAAAGGCTTGGGTATCGGGATCGTTTCCGACTTTGTCTCTAACATAGGAGAGTTCGGTTTTGAAGAATACCTTATGGACGGAGTGCTTTGCTTTATGCTTTTTGCCGGAGCCAGCAAGGTCAACATGGGTAAATTCAGGCAGAACTTAAGACCGATCTGTCTTCTTGCTCTTTTGACAACAGTAGTTTCTTCGTTTATCTACGGAGCTTTGTTCTATCTTATAGCATTGATATTTAAAATCCCCATGGATATATGGATGTGTATTCTTTTGGGATGCGTTGTCTCTCCGACTGATCCAATTGCAGCAACCGGAATACTGAGTAAGATCGGACTTTCAAAAAATGTCTGCTCTATCATCGAAAACGAATCACTTTTTAACGACGGAACAGGAGTTACGCTGTTTATATTTGTCCGTTCGATGATCATAAAAAGCAGTAACGGAAACTTTGTCGATCTTATGTTCCGCGAGATATTGGGAGCTGTTGCGGTGGCTCTTGTAGTATCATATCTGCTTTTTAAGCTTATGAGGATAAACAAGGATCCGGTCAGGTATATCCTCATTTCTTTACTTGATGTATCGGCTGTTTATATGATCTGTGAGCACTTGGGATTTTCGGGTGTTATTGCATCAGTAGTCTGCGGAATGTTCTTTTCTTATTCGATGGATAAGATGGAGCGGAGAGTCAGGGTCATCGATCCCAAGGAATACTATTATGATTTCTGGGAGATACTTGAGAATATTTTAAATTCCGTTCTTTTTGTGATGATAGGACTTTATGCACTTGATATTGAGATCAGTGAATATGCCGACGTCATAATACCGTTTGCCATTGTCATTTTACTTTTATCAAGAGCAGCGGGTGTTATGATAAGCAGTGTCCTTACCGGCAAAAAGACTCCGGGCAATTACAGCCTTAAAGAATATGCGATCCTTATGATATGGTCAGCGCTTAAAGGCGGGTTGTCGCTGGCTTTGGCAATCAGTACGGAAAGCTATCTGGAGCCTTCGGTTTTCAGGATATTTATAAACGTCACCTATGTAACCATTTTCTTTACGGTTCTTGTTCAGGGCCTTACTATCAAGAACGTGTATTTCAAACTTGAAGAGCATAAGGCAAAGAGGATAAGAGAACAAAGGAGATAGATCATGAAGATAATAGTTGCAGGCCTTGGAGAAACGGGCCGTTCACTCATAAAACTGCTTGAAGGTTCGGATCATGATATAACCGTCATTGATCGCGAACGTTCCTGCGTTGATGCTGTAACTGACAGATATAAAGTTAACGGAGTAGTTGGAAGCAGTGCTTCCGCAGACACTTTGATAAAAGCAGGTGCCGATACCGCAGATATGATGATCGCCCTTACTCATGCCGATGAGATAAATCTTTTAAGCTGTATGCAGGCTAAAGCAGTAGGGACAAAATACTGCGTTGCAAGGTTATTCATGGAGGACCTCATCAGGGAAGAAGAAAGACTTAAGGAGAAGTATTCGATAGATCATGTTATAAAGCCGAGAGTCGATCTTGCGGATGAGGTATATGCCAATATCGGCCTGCCGGGATATATCAAAATTGAAAGATTAAAAGATGAAGACATATATGTGCTGGATCTTAATACGGTGGGTAATTCTCCTCTTATCGGAAAGACAATCTCTTCGATAAGTGAAACCGTAAGCTCTGATATGGTGATAGGCTCCGTTCTTCGTGGCAAAAAGACTCTTAAGGTTAAAGACGACCTTGAGATAAAGGACGGAGATACTCTTTATATCGCTGTTAAGAATGATAAGCTTGATAAAGTATTATCTTCGATAGGAGTTGTAAGAGACAGGATAAAGCATGTGGTGATAGTCGGCGGACGTCTGACCGAAGTTTATCTTGCCAACAGGCTTATTTACGACAAAAAAAGGGTAACCATCCTTGATGATGACATGGAAAGATGCAGGGAACTTATGGAAAGATTCCCTTCAGCGAACGTGATATATGCAGAAGGAGATATCACGGAAGTTCTGGAGGAAGAAAAGGTCTATCAGGCTGACTCTGTTGTATCATTAACGGATAATGACGAAACAAACCTCGTTATCAGTATGTATGCATGGTCAAAGGGGATTTCTTCCGTTATAACCCGTGTGGACCGACAGGTTCATGTTAAACTGCTTCACAGGGTAAATATAGACATTACGGTATCACCGACCGAATTATCGGTGTTTAAGATCATAAGATATATAAGCGCTGTTTCATCTCCGGATCAGGATGAAAACGAAAAGATATCCGATTTCATCACTGATCTTGAGAAATTCTGATACTAGTTTATAAGTTTTTCGGCCCAGCTAATGGCATCATCGATATGAGGCCTGAAGTTGTCTTCGCCGACTTTTTCAACAAATCCGTCTTTTTGCATCGTATGCATGGGCTGTTCGTTCACATGCGAGAATACAAGACGGATATTTCTTTCTCTGCAGCGTTCATAGAACTGCTCCAGAGAGTGCATTGCCGTTGCATCTAAAGCAGGCACACCTCTCATACGGATGATGATCACCTGTGTCTCATCCCTGAAATTCATCGTATCTATCTGTCCCGAACTTCCAAAGAACATCGGACCGTATATTTCATATACCCTGACCTGTGGAGGAAGAGGCTTTAGCGAAGGACCGTCGGGATCTTCATCGGGATCATAGTATTTCCATCCGACAACACCCGATTCGTCGCTCATTCTCTTCATAAAGAGGAGAACCGCAAAGAGCATTCCGATCTCTATAGCTATAACAAGATCAAAGACAACGGTAAGAGCAAAAGTTGTTACCAAAACCAAGATATCGCTTTTAGGTGCAGTCTTGCAAAGGTGAATAAATGTACGGTACTGGCACATGTTATATGCAACAATAAACAGAATAGCAGCTATCGTAGGCATAGGGATCAATGCGGCATAGGGCATCAAAACGATAAGTACCAGAATGAGCACAAGGGAGTGAATCATTCCGGCAACCGGAGTTCTTCCGCCGTTTTTGATATTTGCAGCTGTTCTGGCTATGGCACCTGTAGCCGGGATGCCTCCGAATAAAGCAGAACCCATGTTTCCAAGACCCTGGGCGATAAGTTCCATATTTGAACGGTGGTGGGAGTTTATCATACTATCTGCAACAACGCAGGACAGTAATGATTCTATTGCTGCAAGGACCGCTATGGTAAATCCGTCGGGCAAAGCCGCACTTATAGCTGACATTGAAAACGAAGGCATATGGAATGTCGGGAGCTTTGAACTTATCGTATAAAGGTCGCCTATCGTATTTACGGGAAGTTTGCAGAATTTAACGATCAGTATACCTGCGATAACGGCGATCAGTGATCCGGGTATCTTTTCGGTTATCCTGGGCCATATGATAAGAATGGCAAGGCATATTGCTCCAACGAGAACAGAATACGGGTTGATCGTTTTTATGTTAGATACGATCGCCTTTATCTTGTCTGTTGTCTCAATCGTAACAGTGCCTTCGGGATATGTAAGACCCATAAAGTCTTTTATCTGTCCGATTGCGATCGTAACGGCGATACCGGCGGTAAATCCAGTTGTTATCGTATAAGGAATGAATTTTATAAGGCCGCCAAGTCTTAAAAGCCCCATAAGCACCAGTATCACACCAGCAACTATCGTTGCCATCATCATGCCTTCCATACCGTTTTTGGCAATGATGCCCGCAACTATGGTTGCAAATGCGGCGGTCGGGCCTGCGATCTGAACACGGCTTCCTCCAAGGAAAGAGATTATAAATCCCGCAACTATAGCAGTGTAAAGACCTTCCTCGGGGCCAACACCTGAAGCAAGTGCAAGGGCAATGGAAAGCGGAAGAGCGATGATAGCTACGATTATTCCCGATATAACATCAGTTCCAAACTGTTTTGCGCTGTAATGCTTGAGGTTGCTAAAAAGCATCGGTTTAAGTTTATCTTTATTCATTACTGTCTCCTGATATATAAACTAAAGTAAGAACGTCTGTCCGAATTGATACGATATAATCTTTTTAATCCGTTGTCAACACAACTTTAAGGTCAGATTATAATATACTATTATATGGAATCGGAACTGACGGTATAGTAAAATAGATTAAAATGCTGATAGGAGAAATAGGATGAACGAAGGCGAAAAGATTTCTTACGACCGAAATAAAAAGATCATACATACAAGTATCATCGGCATTGCGGCGAATGTTCTGCTTGCCGGGTTTAAAGCCGTTATCGGACTTGCTTCAAATTCGATCGCGATAGTCATGGATGCCGTAAATAATATCTCGGATGCGGCAAGTTCAGTCATTACAATCGTTGGAACACGACTTGCCGGAAAGGAAGCCGATAAAAAGCATCCTTTCGGATACGGAAGGATAGAATATCTGAGTGCGATGGTTATCTCAGTCATCGTCCTTTATGCAGGTGTGACCGCTCTTACGGAATCGGTAAAGAAGATAATAGATCCAGAGACTCCCGATTACAAGATCATATCCATAGTAATAGTAGCCGTTGCGGTTGTAGTAAAGATCGTTCTTGGACTATACGTAAAAAAGGTCGGAAAAGATACTCATTCCGATTCTTTGGTAAATTCGGGTACAGATGCGCTGCTTGACTCAATAATATCTGCATCAACCATTGTTGCGGCGCTTATTTACCTTATTCTGGGCATCTCCCTTGAGGCGTGGCTCGGTGCTGTGATATCAATTATTATCATAAAGTCGGGATGGGATATGCTGAAAGGGACCATGTCCCAGATACTTGGCGAAAGGGTTGATCCGAAGATCGTAGTCGCCATCAAATCAACGATCAACGAGTTTCCTGAGGTTTCGGGAGCGTATGATCTTGTGTTGCATAATTACGGACCTGATACTTATAACGGTTCGGTTCATATTGAAATACCGGATACTCTTTCAGCAGGCGAGATCGATTCCCTTACGCGAAAACTTGTAACGAAGGTATATAGAGAACAAGGAGTTATACTTACGGCTGTCGGAGTATATTCGATCAACACCAAAGACCCGCATATAGTTGAAGTGCGCGATAAAGTAAGATCTATGGTCATGAAACATGATCACGTTATCCAGATGCACGGTTTTTACATAGATATGGTGGAAAAACTCATAAGATTCGATGTTGTAATTAGTTTTGATGCAGATAACCGTCATGAGGTCTTTAGAGAGATCTGTTCTGAGATCAGGGAGGAATTCCCCGGCTATATGTTACAGGCAGGCCTTGATATGGATTACAGCGAACTTTAATAAAGCTGAGGAAATCCTTATGAAAAATACGTACAAAACAAAAGCAAGGGAAGAGATCATAGCGTTCCTTAAGGATAATCCGGACAAGAGATTTACCGCAAAGGAGATTTTTTCTGCCGTGAGCGGAAAATCAGGGAATATCAATAAGACAACTGTTTATAGGAATCTTGACAGATTTTGCGAAGAAGGGGACCTGATGAAGATCAAAGAACCAAATCAGGACTCCTGGTATTACCAGTATTCATCAGATCATGATCATTGTGATGAACATATGCATGCACAATGTAATACATGCGGAAAGATCTATCATCTTGAAAAGTCATTTGCTGACGAATTTGAAAAAAACTTATTTAATGAATACGGGTTGAAGATCAATCATTCAAAGACGGTCATTATCGGCAAATGCGATGAATGCAGCAGAAATATATAGCCGATCCTATTGACATGATCAGAGTACCCGCTTATAATATGCAACTGAGTTGCAATTTGTCAGTTTTTTTTGAGGAGATAAATCATGTCTACAAAGGAAGTTCCGATAGTGATCATAACCGGATATCTCGGGTCCGGCAAAACCACACTTATGCAGAATATCTTAAAACAGGAGCAAAGAAAGGTTGCTCTTATCGTGAATGATATGGGAAGCATCAACATAGATGCCTCCATATTAAGTAAAACCGGAAACAGGGTAGCTCAGGTTGAAATGGTTGAAATGCAGAACGGATGTATATGCTGTACTCTCCGAGATGAATTTATGGCAGAGATAGAAAGACTGTCTTCGGATAATAGCATTGAAGCTATATTCGTTGAAGCATCAGGCATCAGTGAGCCTTCGTCAATAGCGGGTGCATTTTTGAATTATGTAGAAATGACGGAAGATACCAGAGTATATCTTAAGAGCGTCGTTTCCGTAGTTGATGTTGACAGGATATACAGAGAATTTTTGAACACTCTGACCGAAGATGAAGATACGGAAGACGGAGATGTGATAAACCTTATAATCGATCAGATAGAATTCTGCAGTCTGATGATCTTAAATAAAACAGATCTTCTTACTAAAGAACAACTCGAAGAAGTGAAAGTGGGATTGCGTAATCTCCAACAGGAAGCAAAAATGATCGAATGTGTAAACGGTCAGGTTGAATTGGAACAGCTGATTAACCATGATGATTTTGATTTCGATGAGGTTGAAGCATACAGTGCCGTACAACGTGCTCTGAATAACTGTGAGCACGATGATGAAAAGGCCTGTGTAGATGAATACGGTATTTCATCTTTCGTATTTGAGGAAAAAAGGCCGTTTAACAGAGATGCATTCAACAAGTTGATAGAGGATTATCCGAATGTACTTATCAGATCCAAGGGCTATATATGGTTTTCGGATGACTGGAAGCATATACAGTTATTTGAACAGGCCGGTAGAAATGCATCGATAACCGAGCTTACGGAATGGGTGAGTGCCTGGCCGGATGATGAGCTTGATAAGGTTGTAGCCGATTTTCCTGACATAAAGGATGACTGGGATGAAACATATGGGGACAGATGCAATCAGGTCGTTTTTATCGGTAAAGGATATGAAAAAGCCGAGATAGTCAAATTACTGTATGATTGCCTTGAAGAGGTAGGGTGAGTTGGGAACCGTATTTTTTGTAAATGGCTTCCTCGAAGCCGGCAAAACAACGTTTATAAAGGAACTTATAAGCAGAGAGTCTTTTCGGATATCCGGAAAGACTCTGATCATTTTATGTGAGGAAGGTGACCTGGAATATGAAGAAGCCGAACTTACAGGAACCAATTCCGTTTTGGAAGTGATCGAAAACGAAAAAGATTTCAACGAAGAAAATATCCTTTATCTTGTAAGAAAGCACATGCCCGAGCAGGTGATAGTCGAATTTAACGGAATGTGGGACAGAAAGAATCTTTGCTTTCCGGGTTTCTGGGAAGATATCATGGAGATTGCGGTATTTGATGCATCGACATTTAAACTGTGCGCCGACAACATGCGCTCACTTTTGGCCGAGCAGGTACGTAATGCGGAGCTTGTGATCTTTTACAAAGCTGATGAGGTGAGAGATAAACTGGCTGTTTTTGCAAGGAATATTAAAGCGATTAACGCTCAGGCTTCATTTGTGTTTAGCGGAGCTGAAGGTGATATCATACTTGAGCCTGATGAGAATCTTCCATATGACATAAAAAGCGATCATCTTGAACTTGATGATCTTGGCTTTGCCGTAATGTGCATGGATTCACTTGAAAGATATGAAGTGTATGAAGGAAAGAAGGTACACTTTATTGCAAGAGCATACGAAATGAAGGAAAACAGTGATCGTGAATTCGTCGCCGGACGACTGATCCTTACATGCTGTGAATATGACTTGACTTTTACCGGGATCATATGTGGATATCCCAAGGCATATGAGCTTGATAATAAAGAATGGGTAGAGGTGACGGGGCTGATCAGAGTGGCATATGACGAAGAAATGGATCGGGATATTCCGGTATGTAAGGTATTGGATCTTAAAAGATGCGATGCTCCTTTAAATGAGTTTGTATCAATGATCTGACAACAGAATCTGTTGAATTAAACATAATAATCAAAGATAATGTATTTGAGTAGTTTATTTGATGACGAAAAGAAGGCAGACCTATGATCATTCTTATAACAGGAGCTTCACATACCGGGAAAACGCTTCTGGCACAAAGATTTCTCGAAAAATACAGTTATCCTTATCTATCGATCGACCATCTTAAGATGGGCTTGATCCGAAGCGGGAATACCCCGCTGACGCCTGAGGATGACTATGATCTCACGGAATATCTGTGGCCGATCGTACGGGAGATCATAAAAACAGCTATAGAGAATGAGCAAAATCTTATTGTTGAGGGCTGCTATATTCCATTTGCATGGAGAAAGGACTTTGATGACCGGTATTTACAGTCGATCCGTTTTATTTGCCTTGCCTTGAGCGATGATTATATCGGAAACCACTTTGACGAGATCATCGATCATGAGTCGGATATAGAAAAAAGGCTCATTGATGCTGACTGTACGATGGAATCTTTAAATTCCGCAAATCGGAATATTATTGACGGCTTTTTGAATGCCGGGGAAAATATCGTGCTTATTGATTCTGATTATGAAAAGACGATCGATGAGCTGATATATAAGGAAATATCGGGTATGAAACCATGAGTCTTTTTGGTGGCTCGTTTGGTGCGGAGATCATAGTAAAAAAGAATTCCGGATGCCGAATTCGTGACAAAAGTCATGGTAAAATAGTTCTTTTTTCACTACAAAAAGTGAGTGGAGGAAAATTATAATGAGTGTATCAGACGTAGTACAAGTCTGACACACTCATTTATTATATGGAGAGAAAAAGACATGGGAACGATTCTAAAAACAAAGGATCTTACAAAGAAGTATGACGGCAGGGTCGTGGTTGACAACTTAAATCTTACCATCGAAGAAGGAGAGATATTCGGACTTTTGGGACCCAACGGGGCAGGTAAGAGTACCACTATGAACATGATCTGCGGGATAGTAAAACCGACCTTGGGAAGTGTGGAGTTTCACAGTAAGGAATTTGATAAACATCGTAAAGAATTGATAGTAAAGCTCGGATACATCCCTCAAGAGCTGGCTATTCACGGTAATCTTAAGGCGTGGGAAAATGTGGAATTGTTTACTTCCCTTTATGGAATAAAGGGCACGGAGCTTAAAAAAAGGATCGATGAATCTCTTGAATATGTGGGATTGTTGGAAAAGAAAAATGATTATGCTAAAACATTTTCCGGTGGTATGAAGAGGAGGCTGAATATTGCCTGCGCTTTGGGCCATCATCCGGATCTTCTGATCTTTGATGAGCCTACAGTCGGTATAGATCCCCAGTCAAGAAACTTTATCCTTGAAAAGATCAGGGAATCTAACAAAAAAGGAGCCACTGTCATCTATACCAGTCATTACATGGAAGAGGTAGAGGCAATATGCAGCAGGATAGCAATAATGGATAACGGTAAAGTGATCGCAACAGGAACAAGTGAAGAACTGAAAAAAATGGTTGTAGAAGATACTTCATTGATCACATTGGAAGAAGTTTTCCTTACATTGACTGGGAAGAAGTTGAGGGATTATTAATATGATCAGGTATCTTATTAAAAATAATTTCAAATTGATGATGCGAAGTGCAACGAATATCCTGCTGTACATAATAACCCCCGTGATACTGGTTGCATTGCTTTCAAGCGCATTTGGAGATCTCCTTGAAAAGTATAAAACGGATGGCATTATTAAGGCGGGATATTGTATCAACGCTGAAGATACAGATGTTAAGTCGCAGCTTTTGGCAGAGCAGGTCAGGATTGCGGCAAATGAAAGTGATATGATCCTGACGGAGTACCCTGAGTGCGAAGTAGAAAAAAAGATCCTGGAAGACGATCTGGCAGGATTCATTGTATTTGAAAAAGATGGTGAATATACGATATATGAGAACGGTGAGCATAAATATGAGGCAAAAGCTCTGAATTATCTGATAAGCAGTGTTAATGAGCATATTGCACAGTTCATGCTTGATGCATATAGGAGCGACACGCCACCCGAAGCGGAGATTACAATAGAACATCCGCTGTATATGGAACCGATAGAAGCTACGGATTATTATGGGATTATAGAAGTGATATATTTTGGCTGGTGCGCGGTTGTATGTGGCGCGGGCATATTTACTGCTGAGAAGAAATATCATATCGGAAAGAAACTGAAGGTATCAGGACTTTCGGAACTACAGCTTTTCCTTGGAAAGTTTATACCTATGCTTCTGGTGGTGTCGATATCATCTTTACTTACGGCAGGGATAACAATACTGCTTTTTGGAGTACACTGGGGAAGCCCGCTTTTATCGGCTTTGATAGTTGTGCTTTCATCTGCAGCTGCAACAGCATTCGGACTGATGTTTTATAACATAACGGGAAACGTGGTAGTTACGATAATCACGGTATTTGCCATTGTATGGGTGGCAGGATTCGTCGGAGGAAGTTTTGAAACTTATATGTTATCGACTCAGCCGCAGGTTCTTAAGGATATTTCACCCATCTATCATATTAACAGGGCTCTTACGGAGCTTTCGTGCATGGGACGCAGCGATTATACCGGAAGCGCTGTAATGTACTGCATCATGATAATGTTCGTAAGCGCCTGTGTAGCAGTATTTGCCGGATATATAAGAAGGAGGAAGGGTGAATGAAGACAATGATAAAAATGAGTATGAAACTGCTGCTTAGGACAAAAGCATTCTGGTTCTTCCTGATCCTGACACCTATCCTGTCCACATTGATCTTAAAATCACAATTTGACAGTTCTGCGGCTTACACGCAAAAAGATGAGGGAATTGTGATAGAACTTTCCGGAGCTGATGAAAAAGTTGCCTATAACGGGGGAAACGGGGAGTACCTGGTAAAGGTTTATGACGCGTCAAAAAGCATCTTTTCTGAAAAGATGATAAAGATGCTGGCCCAATCCGGAATGTATATGATATGCAGATGCGATCTTTCCGGTCAGGGGGATGTATTTACAGAAAGTTTTATTAAGATGCATATGAAACGCGACGGTTTCGAAGACAGGATGGGCGCTGCGTTATATATATATCCGGGGTTTGGAACAGCTGGATCAGCAGAAGAAATGTTTGAAAATATTAAGCTTTATGCCATGTCGGATGATGAAAGGACCAATCTGCTTAAGAAGGATATGACCTTTTTTGTAAACGGTGCAGCATATGATGGTAAGAAATTCACGGATGCACTTGACAGTGTGTATGATAACAAAAAAGTGATCACTGTATCCGGAAAAGCAGGAAGCACACTTACTGCAGAACAGGTCAATAATAAGACACAGATCGGATACGCCTTTGCATTTATGACACTGGGATTTGTATTCTGCGGAGTGTTTGTAGCACATGCAACGATCAATGAACAGAAAAACGGCGTGTTTACAAGGATAAGCCTGACTAAGGCGGGCCCGGTGCAGTACTTTGTTTCTAAGCTGGTCACCGCAGTCGTTATCTCGCTTATGTCCACCGGCGTGATGGGGATGTGCAGCCTGCTCCTTTGCAGTGATGACCTTGGCATGAGCAGAGGGAAATATCTTTTTATGATCTTCCTGCTTGGACTGATCTTCAGCTCGATCAGCATGCTTTTGGGAATACTAATTGGAGATGTTATGAGCGCAAATGTTGCGGCATTCTCTGTGTGGTGTCTGTCAGCACTCTTAAGCGGTCTGTATTTTCCTTTGGATGATGTATCTGATCATATAAATATACTGGCATCGCTGATGCCACAGAAATGGTTTTTAAACGCTGCAGAAAAGATAATCACCGGCGATAATTCGGCTTATGGTATGGTATTATGTATAACAGTAGTTTACTTGTGCGTTGTGATCAGTACAGGCAGTCTGGGTATCAAGCTTAAAAGGATAAGCGAATGGGGAGATTCTTAAAGGAAAACTATTACATACTGGTACGTATGATCCTAATGCTGATCTATGGCATGTACGGATTATCGGGAAGTGTAGAGAGTGCAGGAGTACCCTTAAGGATACTCCTGCTTCTGGCGTTATATATATCAGTGATGACAATAAAAGAGCTTTTAGAAGTTAAACAAAGATCAATCTGTCTTGCTGCTGCACTCGTGATCAATATTCTGCTGATATATTTCGGAGGAAACTGTTTTATGCCCCTTATATGTTTCCTGGGTTTTGAGATAATAAGTTTCTTCAAAGGAAGGGTACCACTGTATTTTATTATGTATCTTGCGGTATTTACAGACAGTCCCTTAGATAATATTACAGAATTTATGATAGTAACAATGCTGATAGTTTTTTATGTTCAGCATGAATATGTTGTGGCCGGGTATGAGAAGAGGATGTACGAGGATACGGTTCTGCAACAGGGCCTGAAACGGGATTATGAGACACGTGAATACGAAGTGCAGGCTGAACTAAAGAAAAATATGCTTAAGGCAGAGAATCAGATCCTTTCGGAAAGAGCAGAGCTTTCACAGACCCTGCATGATAAGCTTGGTCACAATATCAATGGCTCCATTTATCAGTTGGAAGGTGCAAAGGTATTGCTTAAAAAAGATCCCGTAAAGGCAGGAGGGATGATACAATCCGTTATCGATCAGCTGCGTGGAGGTATGAATGAAATACGTGCGATCCTTCGCAAACAGCGACCTGAGAATAAAAAAATGGCGCTATTGCAATTGTATGAACTCTGCGCGGATTGCAATAAAAAGGGAGTAGAGGCAGAACTTAATACAGAGGGAAATCTTTCAGCAATATCGGACATGCTGTGGGAGATCATATTGGATAATACTTTTGAGGCTGTGACTAATTCTATGAAGTATTCCAGATGCAGACGGATAGAAATAAATATCCTGGTGATGAATGAAATGGTAAGGTGCAGTGTATCGGATGACGGAGTGGGCTGTGAAAACGTAAAAGACGGCATGGGCATATCGGGCATGAGGCAGAGGATACGTAATGCCGGAGGAAGCATTAATTTTGAGACAGAGGCTGGTTTTAGTGTAAATATGCTTTTGCCATTGAAAAGCACGACATAAACGGAAAGGAAAACCCACATGGAGAAAATTAAAGTGATGATAGCTGATGACAGTGATTTCGTACGTGACGGAATGAAGGTAATCCTGGATGTCGATGAGGAATTTGAAGTGCTGGGGACGGCTTCCAACGGGCATGAACTGGTTAAACTTGCAGAAAAAAACAGACCCGATGTGATCCTGATGGACATACAGATGCCTGAAATGGATGGTATAGAGGCTACGAAGTACATTGTGGAACGTGATCTGGGAAAGGTATTGATACTCACCACCTTTGATGATGACGAGCTTGTGGCGCAGGCGCTTCGTAACGGGGCTAAAGGCTATCTTATAAAAAACCATACGCCGGAACACTTAAAACAGATGATTAAATCAGTATATAATGGGACCGGAGTTATGGAGGAGAGCATTTTACAGAATCTGGCCGGCAGGGTCGATAATATGGAAAAGAAAGATACGCATGCAAGCGGGTTTGATCCCTCCGGTTATTCGGAACGGGAGTTGGATATTGTAAGGGCCGTGGCCGAAGGTATGTCAAACAAAGAGATTGCTGCAAAGTATTTCATCTCCGAAGGAACTGTAAAAAATCATATCAGCAATATCCTGGCGAAGGAGAATCTTTCTCACAGGACCGCACTTGCGGTATACTATCTTACCGGCAGGAAGTGAATCAAGGCATACAACACCCTGGAAAGATGTTTATTTGGATACGTCGAAGTAAGTTATATTCCAGGATTTTGTCCGCACCCCCAAGGAGTTTTGTGTAATGCGAGTTTTAATGATTAATTGCAGCTCTGTCCGCACCGGAGCAACTGCAGAAATAGTCAAGTTGGTTTCGGAACAGTTATCAAATAAATACAGTGTCAAAACCATTTGCATTGACGATTATGTCTTTGCATTCTGTAGAGGTTGCCGTTCTTGCCACAATACGGCGAAGTGTGTCATGAGTGATGCAGGTGTTATCGAGAATATAATGAGAGAATATGATGAGGCAGATATTATTGTCTCTGT
>JAILCX010000064.1 GCA_024690205.1 Lachnospiraceae bacterium
CCGTGTGGAAAAAGTGTATGATAATGACTTTGTCCCAACCGGTGATAAAAAGAGGATGGAACTTTTCCTTAAATCACAGGTCGGGTATTATCTTTTTTCAAAGATGTATGAAGAGGCTGTAGTTCCTCTTAAACAGGTTCCTGACGGAGCCATACCTAAGGTTGCCAGAATAGGCAATATATGTTTTTACCTTGGAGTTTTGATCGAAGTTATCATCATGTTCCTTGGAAAGGCGCAGTTTACAAATCCCTACGAAGGGCTGATGTTCCGCATACCGTTTGTGCTTTTTGTAATAAAGATACTGTGCACCAGATACTCGTTGCGGGATATCATCGCCATGGTGATAATAGGCGGGATTGCCGTTATAAGCTATCTTACAAACACTAAAGATGAACTGGTGAGATTCGCCGTATTCCTTTTTGCAATGAAGGATATAAACCTTAAGAACGTTCTTGTCTGGGTTTATAAGCTCTCGGTTGCGTTCATGATATTGCTTGCCCTTCTTTCAATGACGGGGATACTCGGAACGGTATTTGAAAGATATGAAGGATACGGATTTAAGGAAGGAAGATGGAGGCTTTGCCTTGGGGTCGGCAATTCAAATTCCCTCGCCGTAATGATATGGGCACTAATGCTCCTTGGAATATACCTTTATCATGAGAAGATGAGATGGGTACATTATCTTATTCTGACAGTCCTGTCAGTTCTTGTGTATTACACGACGCTTACAAGGACAACTCTTGCCGTCATGCTTCTTACTGTTCTTGGCGCGTTTATATTGCAAAACTGCAAAGCCGTTCGTGAAAGTAAGCTTATCTATTTCCTTGGAGGAATACTGATCCTTGCTTTTCTTGGCTTTTCGATATGGTCCGCATGTGTTTCCGACTGGCATGAATTCATGGATCCTGAGGTTGTTAGGATTAGCAATCTCCTTACGGGAAGGATAGAGTCACTTTCAAGATTCACAGACGGTGGTGGACATATAAGCAACTGGACTTATTTTTCCGCCCCCGAGCATGACAGATACTTTGACATGGGGTATGTCAGGTTCTTTTACTGGTATGGGATAATTCCCGGAGCCCTAGCTATAGCGCTTGTTTTATCAAGTATCAGGGAATCATACAAAAGGCATGATTACATGGGCTTTTTGATGATAATGATGTTCGGATTGTTTACGGTTGTTGAAGCACACATCGTATCGGTATATATAGCAAGGAACTATCTGTTGTTCCTTGTCGGCAGTTATCTGGTTACTATGCTGTGTCCTGGAAGATACAACAAACCTAAAGAAGTATATTTTTGGAGAATTCCGATCGAGATAGTTGGAGGATCAAATGAGTAAGATTATTTCAAGAGTCAAAGAGGCTCTTTGTAAATTGAATATATGGGAGTATGGGGCACTGCTGCTTTTTTTGTTTAATATCTCGGTGGTAGTCTATTTTAATCTTTCAGATCTACGATTGTCTTTGGATCCAGATTTTGCAATAACTGTCTACCATATGAGGGAGATGGTTAATAAGGGTACTCCGGTACTTCAGGACTTTTGCATTACTACCAGCATGGAGTATGACAATACGATTCTGTTTGCTGCTCCGCTATATGCAATGACCCATAATGCATTTCTTTCAGTCGGTATTTCAAATCTTATACTAGTAGCGCTTTATATCTTTGCGATCCGGAATATCTTTATTGCTTTTAAAGTAAAACCGGGAATACAGTTTTTGACGATGGCGGCAATCTTTACGCCCTATGATTTCGGATGGCTCGACTACTTTAAAATGTTGTTTTGTGCACATGCGAACTACGGTGTGAAGGCACTTATCCCTATAATGCTGATCCTTTGTATGATCGCATATGATAACAGACTGTTTAAGGATTCATTTCCAAGATGGAAGAGAATCGTTTTTATGTTATTGTATCTCTTCCTGCTTTTTGTAACATGCGTATCAAGCGGAACATACACTATAATATGCGGAGTACTTCCGGTTTTGATGATAGTAGTTATTACCTGGTGGAGAAAACTGCCTGAGAGAAAGGGTTTAAGCAAGCCCACGCTCGTTAGCCGGTATACGGTTTGGGCAGGAACTGTCATTGTCTCGTTAATCGGATTACTTTTATACAAAAAGGTATATACCGGCGGCTCAAAGATCGCTCCTTTGGTAAAATTTGAAGACTTTGACTTTAACTTCAGAGCAGTGCTCGTAGGATTCTTCCAGATATTTGGAGGTCTTACTTCCGAAGAACTGCCGGCTTTTTCGATGATGGGAATATTCTTCTGTCTGAAGATCTGCCTTGCGGCTATATTTATGATCATTATGTTCGTGATCATTGTGAGGTTTGTTAAAGAAAGAGGAAACTATGAACAATATATGTTGTTCGGTGTTACTTTACCTGTAAATATGCTGATCCTCATGATCGGTGATATGAGATGGGGAAATGAAGAGGTTCCTTACCGCTACTATCTCATTGGTGTACCGGTGTTTCTGGTCGGCGTGGGGATCATGCTAGATAAGCTCATCTCATCTGAGAAATTCGGCAAAGATTCGGGATTTTTCTGTAAGACCTCAATGTTTATGATACCGGCTGTTTTGGTCATGGCTTATATTTCATTTGGAAACTTTAAGGTTACCAGGGAGAATATGCCCAACAAAGACTATGTTGTCGAAATGACAGATTTTTTTAAGACGCAGGATGTTGACAGTGTATTTATCGTTAATGATTACGGCACGGCACTCATGTGCAAAGCAGTGGATGACAGCAGAAAGTATGCCTCATATGACAGTGAATCGGGAAGCATACATCTTGAGTTGAACTATTATAATGAAGAGGTTTCATTTGCTTATTACGGTGACAGAAACATCATAGCTGTTCCGACCGGCACGGCGTTGACGGATTATATTCCGGAAGACAAGGCAAGTTATTATACATATGTCGGGGATGCCAGATGGCTAAACTGTTATTTGTCGGAGACCAATCCCTTTAAATAAACGTAAATGGTTTAGGTAATCAGAATGATAGTTGTGATCTTAGGATGTTTATACATATTTGTTGTGACGTTGGGGACAGGGTTCTTTGTTGAGTTGGTTCTTTCCCGATTATTTGCTAACGGTTCAGATAACCGGAACGCCACTTTATTTGAGCCTGAAGGAGTGATGCCAAGGATACTATCCGGTATCATCTTTATTTCCGTCTTTGTAGAGTTTTACAGTATTATCGGAAAGATAGGGATTATTCCACATTTAATAGTGCTGCTTCTTTCAGGAGCGGGCTTTTATCTTCTGAGAGACAATGTAAAGAGCCTTATCAAAGCCCATAAGAATACAGTTATTTCATGGGAAGGATTTTTCTGGCTGATATTTGTTCTGCTCATTGCATTTTATGCCTCAAGAGGAGAGTTTCATACAGATACGAAGATATATCATGCGGCTACGATCAGAATGTATGAGGAGTATGGCCTCATAAAGGGCATGGGGAATCTCCAGCTTCATTATGCATATAACAGTTCATACCTTGCATTTGCGTCACTTTTCAGTATGAGATGGCTGTTTGGAGATTCACCTTTGCATGTAACTACCGCGTTCCTTGAAATATGCGGTTGTATTTATTCTTTTTATGGGTTAAAGAGATTCAAGGAGCATAAGCACCATGCTTCAGATACGATGCGTGTAGCAATATTGTTTTATGTCCTTATAATAATCGTGCTTAGCATGTCTCCGGCAACTGACTTTGCAACTATGCTGATCGCACTTTTCATTATTTCGATGTGGTGTGATGCGATTAATTGTGAAGATGAAGGAAAAAGGACCATAAAAGAAGCACTCTTAAGCGTTGCCGCGGTTTACACACTTACCATGAAATTTTCTTCATGCTTTATGGTATTGCTGGTGATCGCGCCGCTTTTAAGACTGATAAAGAAGCGTGATATCAGTTCGATATTAAAGTATCTTTTACTTGGGATCGTTGTTGCAGTTCCGTTTTTATTAAGGAATTATCTTATAAGCGGATGGCTTCTTTATCCCTTTGCCGGTATTGATATCTTTAACGTTGAATGGAAAGTTCCGCTTGAATATCTTCAGCATGATCAGGCTCAGATAACTGTTTACGGAAGGTGTCTGTTTGATGTTGAAAAACTCAATCTTCCTCTTCGCGAATGGTTTCCGGTATGGCTTGAAGCCCGCCAAAGATATGAGATGATGCTTATGCTGGGCACTGCTTTGGGAACAGTTTTCCTTCTTTATTACGTTTTGTGCTATGTCATCAGGAAAAAGGAATATGCACTTGATTATATTGCGGTGTTTATTGCAAGCGTATCTAGCCTAGCGCTTTGGTTTTTGGCTGCTCCCTTTATCAGGTATGCGCTTGCGTTTATCCTTGCTGTAATGATGATACCGCTTGGCTGTTATCTCTCGGACAGGGGCAGGGGATTTATTGCAATAGTAACCGGGTTTGCGGCATTTGGTATATTTGCATGTCTGACACCTTATTTTGATAACTATATCAAGGATGCCGGTTCGTTCGTGAAACAGAACTATGATGAACCCTACTATGTATCCCAAAGAAAATATGAGGACAGTAAGACCGGGCAGGTGGAAATAAACGGAAATACGATATACTACTGTGATGAGGGTGAGAACAACAGTTATTACTACTGCCCAAATACATGTTATTACACAATGCTGGAGCGAACCGAACTGATCGGTGATTCATTAAAGGATGGATTTAAAGCAAAATAGGTTTTCCTTTTGGTGGAAAAAATGAACATAATCAGAATGACCGGTGGCCTAGGAAATCAGATGTTTGGATATGCGCTTTATCTCAAGTTTAAGAGCCTTGGGACAGAGTGTGCTTTTGATGATTTCAGTCAGTATGAAAATTATACGGGTGACATAGCGCGCCGTCCTTTGCTGCTAAAGAAAGTGTTTGGGATAGATTATCCAGTAGTTACAAAAGAAGTATATGATGAGTTCACGGATTCATCGATGAGATTAGATAAAAGACTCGCAAGAAAGATCCTCGGAAGAAGGTCGAGAATCTACGAAGAAAAGGCTTTTTTGTATGATACGGAAGTGTTGTCTAAGGATAATGTTTACATCACGGGATATTTCCAGTCCGAGAAGTATTTTTCTGATATAAAAGACGAAGTGATCAGATCTTTCTCATTCACTGATGAAGTAAAAAAGGAAGCTGAGGAACTGATAAAGAAATATGACCTGGGTTTGTCAGGAGATGTCGGCGATTCCTTACTTGAAAAAAACTCCGTATCAATTCATATAAGGCGCGGCGATTATCTGGATAATCCCGAAGCATACGGTAATATCTGCACGGATGATTATTACAAAAGGGCTGTCAGATATATTAAAGAGCGTGTTGATGACCCGGTGTTCCTTCTATTCAGCAATGATCCCGAATGGACTGCAGACTGGACTTCCGGCATATTTGAAGCTGATGATAGATATGTTGTAATACGAGAAACTACCGAGGAGACAGGCTATATCGATATGTACCTCATGAGCAGGTGTGCACACAACATCATAGCCAACTCAAGCTTCAGCTGGTGGGGCGCATATCTTAATCCTACCCCCAAAAAGATTGTTATTGCCCCTTCAAAATGGGTAAACGACCATGAAACTCCCGATATATATACTTCTCAAATGGTAAGGATCTAAAACAGTATCTGATATGGAGATTCAAACAACAAAAGAACAGAACAGCAAAATGGATAGCAGTCCCCTTATAAGCGTGATCATGTCTGTCTACAATGAAGAGGCGTTTATTTATGATGCGATAAAAAGTATCCTTGATCAAACCGAGAATGACTTTGAGTTTTTGATCGTTGATGACTGTTCTACGGACAAAACAGTTGAGATCATAGAGTCGTTTAAAGATGAGAGGATCAGACTTATCAGGAATGATGAAAACCTGGGTCTTACGAAGAACCTTAACAAAGCTCTTAAACTGGCAAAAGGAAAGTTCATAGCCCGAATGGATGGAGATGATATTTCCCTTCCGGATAGATTTAAGATTCAGACCAAATTTCTAAATGATCATCCTGATGTGATGCTCATTTCGTGTAATACTTCAACATTTGGTGAACAGATACTTGTTTCGGACATAGAAGGTACGCCGGAAGAACTGGCATGTACTATGCTATTAAGGCCTGTCCTTGCACATCCCGGTTTTATGTTCAGGAGAGAACTTTATTCTGCTCATGGCTTTACATATGATGAGCATTTCAGATCTGCACAGGATTATGATCTTGCATCGAGGGTAATAAAGCAGTTTAAGATTGGAGTAACACCTGAAGTTCTGCTTTTATACAGAAACCATAGGGGACAGGTTTCACAGAACCCTTCGATGAAGCAGACGGGTTTTGCGGATGAAGTAAGAAAAAGAATGCTTGAAGATATAGGTGTCCGGCTTAGTGAAAGCGAATATAATTCCTATCGTAAGTGGGCGATGGAATCTGATGCTGATATAAAGGATTATAAGGTCTGCAAGCGGATTCTCCGTAGAATTCTTTCCGCAAGTAAAGAATTAAAAGATGGAGCTGTCTTAGAAAAAAATATTTCGGAAGTCATTTCATATGATCCGGTCATTCTCAAAAAGAGATTGGAAAAGCAGTACTATAAATGGATACTCCGAACATCCGGGAAAAAGCACCTTCCGGCACTTCTCGGAATCAACCCGGTGGAGTATGTTAACATACTTAAAGTAGCATCCGCAATGACCCGTTCCAAGAAAACCAGACAGGCTATAGCACATCAAATACAAGAGGCAATAAGACTATGATCAGAAAGTACGTATTGATCATAGTGAATATTGCCTTTTATCTTCTTTTCGGCCTTAAGGGAGGACTTTTTCTCCTGGGTGTTGCCGTAGCGTCTTACGGCATTTCTTTACTTATCGGAAACCGTGATCCCGGTGAAGCCTCAACTCCAAGATCATATGTGGTTCTTCTCATCGGAATAGGAATAGTTCTTGCTCAATACCTGTATCATCAAAGCGGAGCATATTATCCTGTTGGCTTTTCGTTTTATTCCCTTATGGCAGCAGGATATCTTATAGATGTTTATCAGGGAAAGATAAAGCCTGTAAAGAATTTCGGCACCTTCTTTTTATGTCTTTCTTTTTTCCCGCTCATTATTTCAGGACCGATCGAAAAGATCCAACATATTCAGGAACAGATTGAAAACCCGGTAATCCATACGGATGAAGATATGGAAATGAAGTTTTTCCTTATGATCCTCTATGGGCTGCTTGAAAAGACTTCGATAGCAAATATCGCTGAATTGCTTGTCAGAGAGGTATTTAACAACTATCAAAGCCACTCTGGTTTAGCGATAGTAATAGCAACAATTGTATTCGGGATCCAGCTTTATGCAGACTTTGACGGATACAGCAATATCGCACGTGGAACGGCAGGGTTGCTGGGAATAGATATCATTCAGAACTTTAAGCAGCCGTATTTTTCTACAAGCGTTAAGGAGTTCTGGAGAAGATGGCACATCTCACTTTCCACCTGGCTAAAGGATTATGTCTATATCCCGCTTGGCGGCAGCAGGTGTGGCGGGATACGTAAGAACCTCAATGTGATGATCACATTCCTTGTAAGCGGACTGTGGCACGGAGTCGGACTTAACTATGTAGTATGGGGGTTGCTTCACGGAGTATATCAAGTGATCGAGGGAACAGGGGTTAATGCTGGTGATAACAGAAGTAATAAGATCCCTAAAATAGAACGGAACACAGACATATCCGCTAATACAGGGAGCACCCTCCGGTCGACGGGACTAATAAACATATTTAGGATGATATGGACCTTTATCTTAGTAGACTTTGCATGGTTTTTCTTTAGAGCCGCATCGCTTTCGGATGCAGTCGGTATGATAAAGCGTTTTGGAGCAAATGATGTCAACATCGGTCTTATAGAAGAATTTACCCCGTCAGGATTTGTCGATGTGCACCTTTTCTATATGCTCCTTGGTATAGTAACAATGACATTGGTGGATGTTTTAAGATATAAAAAGACAGATCTTTATGTTATATATAAACGATCTCCGATTGTGGTAAGATGGGCGTTCCTTTACGGAATCATATTCTGGATAATAGTCGCATTTTTAACGACATCAAGATTCAAGATGGCAGGCTTTATCTATGGAAATTTCTAATAAGGCTGATACAACAAAATACAGGGCAGTCAGGATCGCGGTATTTGTTCTCATACTGCTTGTTTTGCTATGTATTTTTGACTACCTGTCATATTTTAAGCCGACTGCGGATTATTTTAATAAGATCACGCATTTATCAGGTGAACAGTTCGGATACCTTGAAACCATTGCCCCGATGGATGAGCTTATGGAAGAGGATGGCAAAACGGTACTGGTGTTAGGCGATTCTGTAGCCGGTCAGATGCTTGAAAGCCATATCGGACACGACGGGAAATATCAGATCCGTCCGACTAACAGAGCGGTTACATTTATCGGACAATATGTGTATATCAAACTGTTTCTTGAACACCATCCGGAGGCAACAGATGTTTATATCATGATGTACTCGGGCACGCTGGCATCGGATATCGATTCAAATCTTGCATATCAATACGTTGCCATGCCGCTTATCTATAATGGCTTTGAAGATGACATCGACGAGTTTGCGATGAACAAGCTCAAACGTTCATATGGCTCGTTTTTCCTGAGAAAAGACGTT
>JAILCX010000084.1 GCA_024690205.1 Lachnospiraceae bacterium
ACCGACATTCTGTATGATCTGGAAGATAACGATGAGCAGTATTACCGTAACGATCATGATATCGGTCTGCCATCTGTAGTATCCGTAACGAACAGCGATATCACCGAGTCCGCCTCCTCCTACGGTACCTGACATTGCAGAATATCCAAGGAGTACTCCCGTGGTGATCGTAAATCCTGTCACAAGCGATGTCTTTGCTTCAACAAGAAGGACCTTAAATATGATCTGTATATTGCTTGCTCCCATCGCTCTGGCTGCTTCAATAACTCCGGCATCAACTTCATTAAGAGCCGATTCCACCATTCTTGCAATATAAGGAGCCGCACAGACAACAAGGGGAACTATGGTCGCCGTTGAACCGTAGCTTTGACCGACCAGAGCCCTTGTGAAGGGAATGAGCAATATAAGGAGGATAAGGAAAGGTATACTCCTTATGATATTGCAGAATATATCGAGTATGCGGTAGATGATCCTGTTCGGAGCAAGTCCGCCGTTTTTCGTAACATTAAGCACGATGCCCATCGGAAGTCCTAGAGCATACCCCAAAAACGTCGAGGCAAGTGTCATATACAATGTATCTCTGATACCCTCAAGGAGCATTCCTATAACTTTAGAATCAAACATTGTCCTTCACCTCCGTAACCGTAAGCTTCCTTTCTTTAAGGTAAGCGATGATATCATGCTGTAGCTGCTCATCTTCGGGAAGACCTAATAGTATCTCTCCTTTTGCCTTTCCTCCGACGTTACGCGTGTTGGCACCAAGGATGTTTATCGGTGCGTTGTATTTTAAGATGACATTCGAGATAACGGGCTCGAATGCAGAGTTTTCCGAAAAGACTATCCTTATGACTCTTTCGGCATTTAATATATCTACCGGAGAGTAGCTCTCCTTCTTGTTTGAAATGAGTTCCTTTGCGATATCGGTCTTGGGATCGTCAAAGATCTCTTCCACCTTTCCTTCTTCAACAAGCTTTCCGTTTTCTATGATTGCAACTCTCGTACAGATATCCGTGATGACTGACATCTGGTGAGTGATGACAACTATTGTGATGTTAAGCTTTGCGTTTATCTCTTTTAAAAGATTAAGGATCGATGCCGTCGTCTGGGGATCGAGTGCGCTTGTTGCCTCATCGCAAAGAAGTATCTTGGGATTGGTCGCAAGTGCTCTTGCAATTGCAACTCTTTGCTTTTGTCCTCCCGATAACTGTGACGGGTATGACTTTTCTTTTTCGGAAAGGTTTACGGTTGCAAGAAGTTCCCTTGCTCTTTCACGGGCCTTTTTCTTTTTCATTCCCGAGATCTCGAGAGGGAAACAAACATTGTCTATGACGTTTTTTTGCTCAAGGAGATTGAATCCCTGAAAGATCATTCCTATATCCTGTCTTTTTATCCTTAATTCCTTTGAAGAAAGTTTGGAAAGATCCGTACCGTCTATAAGTACTCTTCCTTCATTCGGAACCTCAAGGAAATTGATCGAACGTACCAATGTACTTTTTCCGGCACCTGACATTCCAATGATGCCGTAGATCTCTCCCTTTTCGATATTTAAGTTAACATCATCAAGAGCCGTGATCGTATGTCCGCCGGCTTCAAATCTCTTGGTAAGATTCCTGATCTCAATCTCGCTCATACATATCTCCTGAAACTGGTAATTATTGCTAAACATAACAAATATATCACATTTAACAAAAAAAGGGAGGGCCTTGGGCCCTCCCCATGCATATTTTTAGTATTCGTAGAAGACAACTGCTCCATCATAGGTATCTTCAATGAACTTCTTTATATCATCTGACTTAAGGACTTTAACAAGTGCCTGGATCTTAGGCTCGTTCTGGTTACCGTCAAGTACTGCGATGATGTTAACGTATGTCTTTGCCGCTACTGAATCGCTTGCTTCATAAGCGATCGAATCCTGACCTACAGAGAATCCTGCTTCAAGAGCATAGTTTCCGTTAAGGACAACATATGCAACTTCATCTACGACTCTTGCTACCTGAGCAGCCTCAAGTTCAACGAATTCGATGTTGTGAGGGTTTTCGGTAATGTCATTGACTGTAGCTGTAAGGCCTGCGCCATCCTTTAACTTAAGGAGACCGTTGTCCTGTAAAAGGAGAAGTGCTCTTGCTTCGTTTGTTGTATCGTTGGGAATAGCGATCGAATCTCCGTCTGCTATTTCATCTAAGGACTTTTTCTTTCCGGGATAAATACCGAAGGGCTCGTAGTGGATATCACCGGCATCCACAAGGTGCGTACCCTGCTCTTCGTTAAAGCTGTCAAGGTAAGGAACGTGCTGGAAGTAGTTTGCATCAAACTCACCTGACTCAACTACGAGGTTGGGCTGAACGTAATCTTCAAATTCAACTACATCAAGTTTGTATCCGTAACCGTCAAGGATTTCAGCAGCCTTTTCAAGGATCTCAGCGTGAGGCACTGATGATGCGGCGATCTTTATTGTTTCACCGTTACCCTGAGGGATATCCGCATCATCTGCAGAAGCTGCTGCGGCACCTTCAACTTTTCCGCCTTCAACTACGAGTGTATCTTCATAATCTTTTCCGTAAGTATCAAGAAGAGTTGCTTCATAGTCTGCGTGGAAGAAGTTTTCGTTTCCTAAAGCTTCGATCTCCTGGTTCAACCAGTCAAGAAGTGAGCTGTTACCCCTTGAAACTGCAGGAGCGATAGTATCCTGGCTTCCAAGTGAAGGGATACCTACAACATATCCTTCGTTTTCAAGAGAGTAAGCGATAACTTCGGTATTGTCGTTTGCCCATGCAACACCTGTTCCGTTCTCGAAAGAAGTCTTTGCTGTTGCATATGTATCAAACTTCTGAAGCTTGATATCGGGATATTCCTTTTCAAGATATGTCTCAGCTGTTGTTCCTGAGATAACGATCACCTGATCGTCAGCACCGATCTGGTCGAGGCTTTCGATCACGTTATCTTCGTGTGATACAACACCGAGTGCAACGTTCATGTAAGGAAGTGCGAAATCAACTTTTTCAGCTCTTTCAGGAGTTACAGTGAAGTTTGCAAGTACGATATCAACCTTACCTGTTTCAAGATACTCAACTCTGCTTGCTGCTTCTGTTGAAACGTAATTGATCTTTACTCCGAGGTCCTGTCCGATACGCTCTGCAAAATATACATCGTATCCCTGATATGTTCCGTTCTCATCAACATAACCGAAAGGGTTTTTGTCTGAGAATACTCCGATGTTGATCGTTCCGTCTGCCTTGATCTCATCGAGTGTTCTAAATACTTTGTTTTCTGAATCCTGCGCGGGAGCATCACCTGTAGCTGTAGGCTCAGCTGCCTTAGCGCATCCGGTAAGTGCTCCGAAAGCTAAGCTTAATGTAGCGATACCGGTAATGAGTTTTGTTACTAGTGACTTTTTCATAATATTTTTCCTCTCTCTTTTTCTTTTTCAAATCTTTGATAATTTACCATTTTTTTGCTTTTTAGACAAATCTGTCTTTGGGCTTTTCTTTGTACTTGCATCTTACAAAGAAATTGCCCGGGATGTTCCTCCCAGGCAATGGCTTTTACGTTAAGATCTGAAATGACAGATCATCTTTCG
>JAILCX010000003.1 GCA_024690205.1 Lachnospiraceae bacterium
ATGTGGTTTCTGTTTGCCGCAAAGTTTTTGATCGTGGCGACTTTGATAGCACTGGTGGCGCTGTATTTCCTGCACAAGCCGTTGTGGATAGCTCCTTTAATTGCGATAGGTGTGTTTGCATTATACAGGCTTTTCTGGAGACTGATATGGAAGCTGATTGAATGGTCGGCCAAGCAATAATACTATGCAGATTCACGAACTTAGATATTCAAATAAAAATACATACATCATAGAAGGAGATAAAGGAAGTCTTCTTTTTGATACGGGATGGGCAGGGGCGTTCCCTGCCTTTTGTAAAGCCCTCGGTGAGATTGGATTGACATTGCAGAGCATCAGTTATATCCTTATTTCCCACTTTCATCCCGATCATATGGGAATAGCCCAGGAGATCGCAGAGAATGGACCTGTATTATTGATTCCCGATGTTCAAAAAGACTATGTTCATTTTGCCGATCACATATTTGAAAAGGAAAAACACTCTTCTTTTGTACCGATCGTTGATGAAAAGGCGATTAGTTTTCCATTAGATGACGGCCGTAGAATACTTGAAAGGATCGGAATAAACGGACAGATCCTCCATACTCCCGGTCACAGTGATGACAGTATTTCGCTTCTTCTTGACAACGGATCTTTGTTTGTCGGAGATCTTAACCCGCTTTATGAACTTGAACTTCATAAGGGAACTTTGATAGAGTAAAGCTGGAACAGGCTTTTAAAACATGATCCGAAAGTGGTTTATTACGGTCACGCAAAAAAAAGCAGTCTTTAATTAAATCAGATAAGACTGACAATGATCCCGGCAAGGATTATCGCAGCGCAAAACAGTTTATATCCGATATTTTTCTCCTTGAAGATATATTTGCCGCAAAGTATCGATATTATGCAGGCTGACTGCTTGAGAAGAGTCATTATGATGACCTTTGAATCGGAAACGGAGTTGGCGATGAAAAGTGCCCGGTCGGCGATAAAGAACAAAAAGCTCATTGTCCATATCCAGCCGTTCTTCCATACGGAACGGTCTATCTTTACCCTTTTCACAACGAAATAAAGCCCGTAGAAGATCACAAGATAGAGCATGTACCAGAATTGAAGCTGGGATGAATTAAGATCGCGCATGTATATCTTATCAAGACAGCCAGAGGTTGCATTTAAGATACATGAACCCAGGATCATCCAGATATATTTGGGTTCTATTCTTTCCGCTTCATATGAAGATCTATCTTTGCCCGACCGGATCCTTAACTCGGGGTACAGTCGTAAGAACAAAAGCCCGAAGAGCACCAGGGCAAGACCGATTGTTGAAAAGACGGTACCTTTTTCTTTGAGAACAAGTATTCCGAAAGCGGTTGAAAAGAGTATCCTAGAAAGATCAAGGACTCCGTATATGCTGATCGGCATTTTTTCTATGGCTTTAAAGGCAAGGATCCATGCAATAAAGATGACGAAACTTTTTATCAGGATAAGATAATAATACCGGGGAGGAAGTCCCTTTAAGGCAACGGGAGCTTCCGGGATACAGAACAAAAACGCAAAGAAAGTATAGACAAACAGAACTTCCATTACGGTATTTTTATTTAACGCTTTTTTCTTAACGACATCCCGGAATCCTTTGACGATTCCGTAAAATAAAACCAGTCCGGCCCAGAGCATGTTTAGTCTCCTTGATTTTTGTCAGATATATAATAGCATAGTAACAAATCCAAAACATGAAATTCTTGGCATGGCGTGAATGATAGTATAGAATCTTGATAGATGTGTAAGAATACAAGGTGAGATCATAAAGATGGAATTATTTAAAGGAAGACCTGAAAACACTGAAGGAAGACTCCCAAGAGAGATAAGGACTTACGATTTTCTTGATAAGCTGGGAATAGAATACCTAAGGACAGACCATGAGCGTGCCGATAATATGGAAGCATGCAATGAGATAGACGCTGTTTTGAATGTTGTGATATGCAAGAATCTGTTTTTGTGTAATAGGCAGAAAACGGATTTTTATCTTTTGATGATGCCCGGTGATAAGAAGTTTAAGACAAAAGAGCTGTCTTCACAGATAGGATCGGCAAGGTTATCTTTTGCGGATTCCGAGGATATGCTTAAATATCTTGATATAGAGCCCGGGGCCGTGAGCATCATGGGATTGATGAATGATAAGGAGCACAAGGTACATCTTTTGATAGATGAGGATGTTCTTAAAGGTGGAGACCTGGGATGCCATCCCTGCGTATGCACCTCGAGCCTTAAGCTTAAGGCCGCGGATGTGATCGATAAATATCTTCCCGCAACGGGTCATGAATACATGACCGTGCATCTGGTGGGAGAAGATTAGGAGCTGACATGGATATTTCGATTCCCGGATTACTGTCGTTGGTTACAGGAGTGGCGAGCATACTTTGCTGGGGAAACTGGTATGCCGCGATCCCGATAATATTGACGATCATACTGTCCCTTCTTGGAGTAAGTGATGATCTTAAATACAGATGGCCTGCTGTTTTGGGTGCGTTGTGTGCTTCGGTGGGTGTCGGTCTTATGTGCCGTAATCTTATTCCTCCTGCGGTTTTAACAGATCCCGAGGCGGTTCAGGAAGCAGTCGGTGAAGCTTTATCATCAGATTCTGAAAATCCCGATATGGTAACGACGGAGGGCGCCATCTCGGACTGGGTTAAGTTTGTTATAGATACCAAGGGTATTGCCAGCGTGTCTTTCCCGAAGGATTACGTTGTTCTTTCAAAATCCGGAACATACAACATAAATCCCGAGTACACTTCGGACGACATAAATGCGATAAAGAACGAATGGTTAAGCGACAGATCGTTCCTTTCGGCCTTTAACAGGGATGCCGACTGCATGATCGAGCTTTTTACGACCGAAAACGATGTAGGAATAAATGTCATGAATCTTTCGGATGATTATATTAAGGAAATGGCAGGAGAGTTTGCCAAAGCAGGAAATGATGATAACTACGAAACGACGGGACACTCCACACAGAGGATAGGAAATACGGACTGCCTTGTCGTGGATGGAAAATACAACAGCGGTGCAGATACGGTTTCAAAGGATTATTTCTTTAACAGGAATAACAGGGTATACTGCCTTAAGGTTTCGGGAAGGGACGGATCCGCGATCCCCGAAAACAGTGCAACACTTGAAAAAATCGTTGAGACCATCGAATTTATGAACACTCCGGATGCAGTAACGGTTGCACCCAAAGCCACATCAAAACCCGAAGATAAAAAAGAAGAACCTACATCAGAGCCCGTAACCGAAAACAAATCAGAATATCTTATAGGAGAAACATGGACGGTTCCCGGACAGTGGTCTTTGACTATAACGGGAGTCAGGGAGACCACTGACAGAAATGAGTATTCCGATAAGAATCCGGCAGCAGTCTATAACGTGACATACAGATATGAGAATCTGGGTTATGAGGATGAAACCGGATTTATGGATGGCTTGTTTATCAGTTTGACCTCCGGTTCAATAATAGACAGCAATGGACAGATGGGTTATGAGTATCCGGGTGATAAGACGGATCATGCGCAGGAAACTCCGGTTGGTGCATATTGTGAAGCGGAAGAGGTCATAGGTGTGGATCACGCAGGTGATTTTACAATAAAGATCAATGAATTCGACGGAAATGGAAACAAGCAATCCGCCACATTCAAGGTAAACGTGAACTGATATGGTTCTTGTGATAAACAGTATTTTACTTGGAATAGGACTTGCGATGGATGCTTTTTCGGTATCTGTTGCCAACGGACTTAATGAACCCGCAATGAAAAAAGGGAAAATGAATCTCATTGCGGGTACTTTTGCGTTCTTTCAGGCGCTGATGCCGCTTATCGGATGGTTTCTGCTTCATACGGTAGTGCATCTTTTTAATTCCTTTGAGAAGTTTGTTCCGTGGATCGGATTTATCCTGCTTTCGCTTATCGGGTCAAAGATGGTTGTTGAGGGGATAAAGAACAAAGAGTGCATTGAGAAAAGCGAAGATACAAGGGAACTTGGGCATGGGGCATTGATCATCCAGGGCGTGGCAACATCCATAGATGCGCTTTCTGCGGGTGCAGCCATGGTTGAATATGACGCGATAAGGGCTCTTATCGCCGCGCTTATCATAGCGGCAGTCACTTTTTTACTTTGTATGATCGCTGTAAGGGCAGGTAAAAAGATCGGTTCGAGATTTGCCGGACCTTCTTCGATATTCGGAGGATTGATACTTATCGCAATAGGCATAGAGATCCTTGTGACCGGCGCTCTCGGTTAGTCTTTTTTCTTTTAATTCTTAAAAATCCATAAAATAATAAAGAAAGTCTTAAATAAACGATTTGCATTTGCTTTTAAAAAGTAGCAGGTATATATTTGATATGCGTGTTGACGATCGGTTCATCACATCACGCTAGAACCTAACGGGGGAAGGGCTCTTAAACATAATAATCGGAAAGGCCGTTTATCATGGAAGAGGAAATAAGCCGAGGCAAGAGCTCTGGAATAATGCTCAAGATCTGTGGGTTCATAGTAGATAAGAGAAATCTGTTTTTTCTGATATATGCCATTTTGGCAGTATTCTCTGTTTTTTCAAGAAACTGGGTCAAAGTCGAAAACCAAATGTCATACTATCTCCCTGCCGAGTCTGAGACCAAGCGGGGACTAGATCTTATGCAGGAGGAGTTTGTCACGTACGGCACCTGTAACGTGATGATCGCCAACGTTTCATATGATCAGGCTGAAGAAATAAAGAGCGATCTTGAAAAGATCGAGGGAGTGTTCTCGGTTGATTTTGACGATACCGAATCTCATTACACAAACGGGAGCGCATATTACAACATAACGTTTGACCACGATGAAGACGAGGATGAATGTCTTACCTCGCTTAAGCTCGTGCAGGTTTATCTGGACGGATACGATGTATATCTGACAACGGGGCTGGGAGATATCCAATCGGAACTCATCAATGAAGAGATGAATACGATCTCGGTCATAGTTGTCATAGTAGTGGTATCGGTCCTTCTTTTAACTTCGCAGGCTTATGCTGAAGTCCCGGTCCTTTTGATCACATTCGGCTCTGCGGCTCTGGTTCAGATGGGAAGTAATTTCCTGCTCGGAACCATTTCGTTTGTATCCGATTCGGTGACGATAGTCCTGCAGCTTGCTCTTTCAGTCGATTATGCCGTTATACTGCTTAACAGATATAAGGAAGAGCATGCATCGTTACCTTCAAGAGAAGCAACCATCGTTGCGCTGTCAAAGGCGATCCCTGAGATATCGGGAAGCTCGCTTACAACCATCGGCGGACTTGTTGCAATGATGTTCATGCAGTTTAAGATGGGCGCAGATATGGGCATCGTGCTCATAAAGTCCATACTCTTAAGTCTTCTTTCGGTTTTCCTTCTTATGCCGGGAGTAATAATGCTGTTTTCGGGCCTTATGGAAAAGACCCAGCATAAGAACTTCATTCCCGACATTCCTTTCGTCGGAAAATTCGCCTATAAAACCAGATACATTATGGCCCCTTTGTTCATCGTTGTCATCGCAGCAGGATGCGTCATATCTAATAAATGTCCGTATGTATACGGATACAGCAGGATAACGCCTCCCATCATAAATCGTGTCCAGAAGGCGGAACAGATACAGGAAGAAAACTTCGGATCGGCAAATATGGTGGCTCTTGTGGTCCCCAAGGGAGACTACGAAAGCGAAGCAAGGCTCCTTGCAGACCTTGATGCGTGTCCTGAGGTAGACCATACGCTGGGACTGGCCAATACCGAGGCCCTGTCTGGATATACGCTTACGGACAAGCTGACGCCCAGACAGTTTTCGGAGCTTTTAAATCTTGATTATGAAGTTGCAGAGCTCATATATGCCGCCTATGCGATAAATGATGAGGACTATGCCAAGGCGGTAAACGGGCTTTCAACCTATAAAGTGCCTCTTATCGATATGTTTTCCTTTGTATACAGGGAAGTTAAGGACGGGTATGTGACACTTGATGATGAACTTATGGACTCTCTTGAGGAAGCAAACCGAATGATGACCTTTGCAAGGAACCAGCTTGAGGGAGAGAACTATTCAAGGATGCTTGTTTACCTTAATCTTCCGGAAGAGTCGGATGAGACCTTTGAATTCATAGACAGGATGCATCTCATTGCTGATAAGTATTATGACGATTCGGGGGTTTATGTTGTTGGAGAGTCGGTCAGTGAATACGATCTTCAAAAGTGCTTCGGACGAGACAATACTGTCGTAAGTCTTGTTTCTATACTTGCCGTATTGGTGGTATTGCTCTTTACCTTCAAATCTGCGGGAATGCCGGTACTGTTGATCGTTGTCATAGAAGGATGTATATGGATCAACTTCTCATTCCCGACTATTATGAACGATCCGCTCTTTTTCCTGGGATATCTTATCGTAAGCTCTATCCAGATGGGAGCAAATATCGACTATGCCATCGTAATAGCAAGCAGATATACGGAATTAAGGGGAAGCATGCTCAGAAAAGAAGCGATAATAAATACGATGAACCTTTCATTCCCTACGATAATAACTTCGGGAACCATGCTTGCCGTTGCCGGAACCGTTATAGGAAAGCTGACGAGTGACTGTGCGATATTCGGAATAGGAAGGTGTCTGGGACGCGGAACCATCATATCCATATTCATAACGATGTTCGTCCTTCCGCAGGTTCTGCTCGTGGGAGACAAGATAATAGAAAAGACAGCCTTTGTCATGAACATGCCTGTCCGGAACAGGCAGCTTTCTGGTCTTATAAGGGTTGACGGTCTTGTAAGGGGAAGGATAGACGGAACCGTTAACGGCACGATGCATGCCGTTATCAAAGGAAATATAAGCGCATATGTGGAATCGGGCGAAGTTACCCCGATGCCTGAAGAAAATGACACCATTTCGACAAATGCACATGACGTGACCGGAAAGGAGGCCGAATAAAATGAAAAAGAGACTTATGGCCTTCCTTTTGGGAGCTGCGCTGACGTTGGAACTTATATTACCGTCCTTTGCCGAAGACGAGATAACCGTTGAGGTTGAATCGATAAAAGAGCAGACGGATGTTAATACGGGAACAAGACAGGATGCAATGGATTCTCAAAATGATGTGGATGAGGACATTGCTGATGAGATATCAAGTGAAGTTTTGCCCGGGTGGGAGATCATAAAGATAGGAAGCGCGGAGGATCTTACGGAGTTTTCAAAAAACTGCCGTCTTGATATCTGGTCAAGAAATAAGCACGTTATCCTTACTGCGGACATAAACCTTTCGCAAAGCGATTTTGTTCAGATACCGACGTTTGGAGGAACTTTTGACGGTAACGGGCACACTATTAGCGAATTCATGTTTGACAGCGGAGAATCCTATGCGGGATTGTTTGCATATCTTCAGGAAGATGCGATAGTCAAAGGCCTTACCTTAAAGGGAAGGGTCGAACCTTCGGGCAAACAGGTAAGTGTCGGAGGACTTGTGGGCGAAAACAACGGGGTGGTGATCAACTGCTCCTTCGACGGAGTCATCGCGGGTAATGATTATGTGGGCGGAATAGCCGGGATCAACGGCCTTACCGGAATAATCGCCGACTCTGAGTTTAACGGCGTGATCGTTGGGACTCATTTTACGGGAGGTATTGCCGGAGAAAACATGGGCAATATCTTAAGATGTACGAACAGGGGACGAGTAAATACGGCCGAAGCCGATGTTTCAATGTCCATAGATGATATAAACCTTGACAGTTATATTTCGATGCTTGAACCGGATGAGGATGGACAAATGTCCGATAAGGCCGAGATGAACAACGGTGTTGTCGATTCGGGCGGAATAGCAGGTCTTTCGATGGGGGTTATCCAGCACAGCACGAATGAAGGTGATGTCGGATATGAGCACCTGGGATATAACGTCGGCGGTATCGCCGGAAGACAGTCAGGATATATATATGATTGTACGAATGAAGGATGTATCAAAGGCAGAAAGGATGTAGGAGGCATAGTAGGACAGGCGGAACCCTATGTAACGGTGGATCTGAGTCACGACATTGCCTATCAGCTTACCGAAAACATCGAAAAGCTCCACGATATCATCTCGGTTACGTTAAAGGATGCAGATAACGAGTCTGATGCGGTCTCAAACCGTCTTTCGATCATACAGCAGTTTACCGGAAGCGCTCTTGAGGACACCAGATATCTTTCGGATAACACGATAACCTATGCAAACGATATTTCAAGTGCGGCAAACGATGCGTTCTCAAGAGTGGATTACATACTTGAAGAGTCCGCAAAAACGAACGGACCGCTGGATCAGATATCAAGTTCCGCATCAAACGCCAAAAAGGCAGCAGGTAATATAGAAGATGCCGTAAGGGATCTTGATATATACGCTTACCTTTCGGATGCTCAAAAGGAAGAATACGACAATTACAGAAATACGGTAAAAGATGCTTCGAACGAATATGACGGGTATCTCGATAGGGCAAAGAAACCTTACTATAACTACTACATATACAACAATGAAGGCTCTTATACCGGAACGGGGGATCTTGCCCTCATAAAGGATGAGGATAACGAATATACATATAACGGCACGGCAATAAACGCTCCGGCTGACGGAAGGCAGCAGGCAACATCTTATGCAATGTCGTCTTCTCTTGGCGCAAATGATATGCCGGTAAATGCCGATGATTTCTTTAACGAGTTTGGCAAAAACGGCACATGGGTGCATCATAACGACTTGAGCGGAACCGATGCTTCCTTCCCCAATGGGGATGATGATGCCCAAAAGGCCGAGGATGAAGGCATGATAGAAGATGCCGGAGAATATGCCGCACAAAAGTCAAAGGCATATGCCGACAAAGCATATACCGATGCTCACCCGGGACGTACTTATACAAAAGACATGACGGATGCCGCTGAGGGCATGGCAGCCTTGATCAACGAGCATCTGCCGGAAATGTCATCCGATCTTAGGGAAGATGCCGAAGAAGCAGTCGGTGATCTTGAAAATGCTGCAGGAAATATCGAATCGTCCTTCTCCCAGACCAAGGATATCATAAGGAACCTGGGTGATCGCGAGGCGGTACAGTTCCCCGAGCTTTCGAAGGAATACCGCGAGCATGCGGCATCACTTTCGAACAATCTCCAGGGCATGAACGATAATTTCGGTTATCTTAACGCGGAGATGAACGAAGCTTCGGATACGCTGATCAACGATCTTGGCAATATATCGGACCAGTTTAACACGATCATGCTGCTTTATACCGATGCAATAGACGGAGTACTCGACCGGGATTATTCAAATACGATAAGGGATGATTCACTTGATGTTGCCCAGACCTGCACGGATGCAACCGTGGATCTTTGCAGGAACAAAGGATCCGTATCGGGAGACATCAATGTAGCCGGGATTGCAGGTACGATGGCCATAGAATATGACTTTGACCTTGAAAGCGATGTAACGGGTATAAAGGATTCAAACCTTAACAGCACCTTCCTTACGAAGTGTGTTCTAAGAAAGAACGATAATAACGGTCCCGTTACAGCCGAAAAGAGCTATGTCGGAGGCATATGCGGACTTCAGGAAATGGGTACGATCCTCGGGTGCGGAAGTTACGCCGATATAACATCTAATTCAGGAAGCTATGCAGGCGGAATAGCGGGTTCTTCGCTTTCTTATATAGTCAGGTGCTATTCAAAGTGCATGCTCTCATCATCGGAATACGTCGGCGGAATAGCGGGAGAAGGAACGCATATATCGGACAGCCTTTCGATGGTAAAGATATCGGAAAATGAAAGATGGTACGGTGCTATAGCGGGCCATATAGCCAAAGACGGAAGAGTGAGGAATAACTTTTTTATCTCGGAGGATCTCGGAGGTATAGACAGGGTAAGTTACAGTAAAAAGGCTGAGCCCATAACTTACGGAGCCCTTTTACAAAGATATGAGACCGATGATATCCCGGAAGAATTCAGGACGATGACGATAACGTTTGTCCTTGATGACCCTGATTCCGAGGATGACGGTAAGATACTTGGCCAGACAAGCGTGGGATATGGGGAGAGGATATCCATAAACCCGCCCGACCTTGATTCCGACAGGGAAGGTTATTACCTTGACTATGAGGAGGCCTTAAAAGACAGGATATATACCGATGAAAAAGTAAAGGTCAAATACAAAAGGTACAGAACGACCCTGGCCGGAGCCGTAACGGATGAAGATAAGCAGTCAAGCGTCCTTATCGACGGACAGTTCAGGGAAGGAGATGTCCTTGAGGCGATACGTGAAGTTGACGAGGAAAAACCCGATCTTGAAAACGGCGTGATAGAGACCTGGAGCATAAAGATACCCGATGACGGAAATGAGGTTCACCAGCTGCGATATCTGCCGAATGAGACCACAAGACTTGAAAAGCTCAAAAAGCTTGAGGAGATCGGACTTTATATCTATGAAGACGGAGAATGGGTCGAACTAAAGAGCACCGGAATGATGGGAAGATATTATACCTATAACGTGAGCGGTAATAACATCATGATCCGCTCAAAGGTAAATAACATCCATAAGATAAGCCGTGTGATCATAGTCCTGGCGATCATCGCAGGCGTACTTCTGGCTGCCGGAATAATACTTACATCCGTATTCTTTAACCGCAAGAAAAAGAAGATAGCAAAAGCAGCCAAAAAGATAAAGAATGCGGCCATAGAAGCCGTCAGCAACATGGGAAGTTCCAATGATATTTTCTATCATGGAAAAGAGGATGAGAACGGAAACCCCGTTGAAGAGGATGAAAGCCCGCAAATACGCTAAAAACCCATATTTTCGCACTTCTCACAAGTGCAAAATAACGCTTAGCCTAATTTTTTTTAGGTAAAACGATTTTCTTGTTGTAAACAGCGCTAAATATAGGGTATTATGTTGACATAGGCAGTTTCTTGTCAAAAACAACAAAGGAGACACACGCTATGAAGAAGGAAAAGAAATCAGGGATTTCATTAAAAGTTATGTTAATGCTTTTTGCGATGATCCCGCTTGTTATTTCAGTTCTTGTGTTGACTATCGTCAGCATCAATAATTCAAAGAAAGCCCTTGAATCTGAAGTTAAGACTGCTTTAATGGCAGCCAGCTATGATATGAGAGAATATTATGAGTATGATCTTCAGAATTTCTCAGGTCTTGATGAAGAAGGCTGGCTTGAGTATGAAACAGATTATGTTGATCACTTAAAGTCTGTAGGGATCGATCTTACCGTATTCAAAGGTGACACTCGTTTTGCCACATCAATCATCGGCGGTGACGGAAAGAGGATTGAAGGCACAAAAGCTTCCGATGCCGTGATCGCAAAGGTTATCGGCAGCGGTCAGGAATATTATTCCGATGATGTTAAGATCAACAACATTGACTACTATGTTTATTACTCACCCATGACTAATGCTTCAGGCGAAGTCGTAGGTATGGCATTTTCCGGAAAGACATGTGAGTCCGTTAAGGCAGCGATAAACAAGATTGTCGTTACGTCTGTTGTATTCGGAGTTCTTGCTGTAGTGATCTTTGCACTGGTGGCATTCTACTTTGCCAACCTTGTTGCAAATCCTATCCTTGCAATTTCCGTTAACGTATCGGATGTTGCCGACGGTAACCTCAATACCGTTGTTGAGGCTCATTCGAACATCACCGAAACAAACGACCTTATCAATTCTACAAAGAAGCTTCAGGAGAACCTGTCAAAGATCATTACCAATACAAAGAATATTGCAGGCTCTTTGAACAGCTCGGTTGTTGGAGTTGCACAGATGGCCGGCAACAGTTCGGAAGGTGCAAACCAGATTTCTTCTGCTATGGATGATCTTGCTCAGGGAGCTACATCAATGGCTCAGAGCGTACAGGATATCAACGAGCAGATCATCGATATGGGTGTTTCGATCGAGAGTATCGGCGAAAATGCCAAGGATCTTATTTCTTCTTCTAACAATATGAAGACGGCTAACAGAGATGCCAGCGATTATATCGACAGAGTTTCCGATTCTTCGGTTAAGAGCGTTGATGCCGTTCAGAACATCACTGCTCAGATCAAGGAGACAAACGAAGCTGTTGCAGATATCGAAGCAGCTGTTGAGATGATCAGTTCTATCGCATCACAGACCAACCTTCTTGCACTTAACGCTTCTATCGAGGCTGCCAGAGCAGGTGAAGCAGGACGCGGATTTGCCGTTGTTGCTACTGAGATCGGTTCACTTTCAGATCAGTCCGATGCTTCTGCCAAGGAGATCAAGAAGATCGTTGATAAGATCGTTGAACAGTCTGAAAAATCAGTTGCCCTTTCAAGTGAGGTTGCAGAGATCATCACTAAGGAGCAGGAATACATCGAAGAGACTCAGAACAAGTTCAATCTTCTTAATGATGAGATCACTGCTTCCATCGAAGGAATCAACTCTATCTCAGACAAGATATCAGCACTCGAGCAGGTTAAGACGACCATCATCGGATCGGTTCAGGACCTTTCAGCTATTTCCGAGCAGTCAGCTGCTTCAAACCAGCAGGTTAGTGCGAGCGTTTCGAACATCGCTTCATCTGTTACGGATATCGATGCTTCTTCACAGAACATCAAGTCTATGGCAGACGACTTAAGCGAATCGGTTGGATACTTCAAGTAATCCGAACGCAAAGATATTTGTTTTATACGGGCCGGCTTTTTGCCGGCCCTTTTTTGTCGCTTTTTTCAAGCATTTATTGTTTAATGCCGTTTTTTTGTGATAGAATGTTTTTATGTTGCAAAAGATCCTTGTCGTAGATGACGACGACGAAAGCCGCGAGATCCTTGCGGCACTTCTTGAAGAAAAATATGAGATAATCCATGCAAGAGATGGTAGGGAAGCAATAGGCATTCTGGCGATACAGATGGGTACCATAGAAGCCGTGTTGCTCGATCTTGTCATGCCTAATCTTGACGGGTTCGGATTCCTAAAGGAGATCCGCAAGAAAAAGTGGAAGGCATCGTTCCCGATCATAGTGGTTTCGGGCAATGATGACGTTGAGAATCGTGAATTATGCAAAAAGAGCGGTATCGAGTATTTTATAACCAAACCGTATACTGCGAAAGAAGCAAAAAAAATCATCGGGGAGGCCATAGCCAACAATAAGGCCAAAGGATGAGATCAAATACAGTAAGGAGTATCCGTAATGGCGGAAGAAACCAATTTTATCTACAATTTTATAAGGGATGATATCGCCGAAGGAGGACAGTATGAGGGACAGACCGTTCATACGCGTTTTCCGCCCGAACCTAACGGTTATCTTCATATAGGGCACTGCAAGGCTCTTTGCATCGACTTTGGAATGGCCGAGAAATTCGGCGGTATGTGTAACCTCAGGATGGATGATACCAACCCTGCCAAGGAAGACACGGAATATGTCGATGCAATCAAACAGGATATCCACTGGCTTGGATTTGACTGGGGTGACCGTTTCTTTTACGGTTCCGACTATTTTGAAAAAGATTACGAATATGCCGTTGAGCTTATAAAAAAGGGACTGGCTTATGTATGTGAGCTGACCCCCGAAGAGTTTAAGGAAAACAGGGGTGATACCACAACAGGTGCCAAGTCTCCTTACAGGGACAGGCCTATAGAAGAAAACCTTGAGCTCTTTGAAAAGATGAAAAACGGTGAGATTGAAGAAGGTAAGATGACGTTAAGAGCCAAGATCGACCTTAACAGCGGAAACTTCAACATGAGGGATCCCGTGATCTACCGCATCAGATTTATCAATCATCACCGTCAGGGAACAAAATGGTGTATCTTCCCGATGTACGACTTTGCACATCCTATCCAGGATGCGCTCGAGGGGATAACACATTCGCTGTGTTCACTTGAATACGAAGATCACAGACCGCTTTATGACTGGGTCGTTAACAATGTTTCAATACCTTATCACAAACCCAGACAGATAGAGTTTGCAAGGCTCGGTATTGACCATACCGTCATGAGCAAAAGAAAGTTAAGGCAGCTTGTTGAAGAAAAATACGTATCCGGATGGGATGATCCCAGGATGCCTACTTTGTGCGGATTAAGACGCCGCGGATATACAGCCGAATCCATCAGGAATTTCTGTGATGTCATCGGTGTTTCAAAGGTAAATTCGGTTATAGAATTTGCCGAGCTTGAAAGATGCTTAAGGGATGACCTTAACATGAAAGCCGAGCGTACCATGGCGGTCGTTCATCCCATAAAGCTTACCGTTACGAACTATCCCGAGGGTCAGACGGAAACGTTTGAAGTCGAGAATAATCCCACCGTTCCGGAGCAGGGAACTCACACGATAACCTTCAGCTGTGATCTTTACATGGATGCCGAGGACTTCCTTGAGGAGCCGATACCCAAGTACAAGAGAATGTATCCCGGCAATGAAGTAAGGCTTAAAGGCGCTTATCTTGTGACCTGTACGGGATGTAAGAAGGATGAAAACGGAAATATAGTCGAAGTGCTTTGTGAATACGATCCTGAGTCAAGAGGAGGAGATCCCGCTGACGGAAGAAAGGTCAAAGGCGCGACACTTCACTGGATCGATTCAAACGACTGCGTCGATGCCGAAGTAAGAGTATATGACAATCTCTTTGCTGATGAGCAGCCGGACGGTCCCGACAAGAACTTCCTAGATTGCCTGAATCCCGAAAGCTTAACCATAATAAAGGGAGCAAAAGTCGACAAGAGAATGATCGACGTTGCCCGTGAATTTGATAAACAGGAAAACAAGACAGGTATCAATGCACCTACATTCCAGTTCATGAGAGTCGGATTTTTCTGCATGGATAACAGGGATTCATCTCCCGAGCATCTGGTATTTAACAGGAGTGTTTCACTAAAAGACGGATTTAAAAAATGAGATATCTGATCCTTTATAATCCGCTGGCCGGGGAAGGTCACGGTAAGGAAAGAAGTGAAAAACTTAATGAGATCCTTCAGGGCGATATGCTTGTGTTCAGGGATATGACACAGGTCTGGGAGGATTATGCTTCCGTTATAGGAGACAATCCCGATGTGTCGATCGTTATCTGCGGAGGTGACGGAACGCTTAACCGCTTCGTTAACGATACCAGGAAGCTGGATATAAAGAATGATATCTATTACTTCCCCGTGGGTGTGGGAAATGACTTTGCCAGAGATATCGGGATGAAGTTCATGGACAAGCCCAAGAGGATAGACCAGTATCTTAAAAAACTGCCAAGAGCCATAGTTAATGGTAAGGAATATCTGTTTATAAACAATGTCGGATTCGGTATCAGCGGATATTGCTGCCGCGTTGCCGATGAGATGCTCGCTCAGGGAGTCATAGGGATCAATTATCCCAAGATCGCAATAAAGGGATTCCTTGGAGGATTCAAGCCGAGAAATGCCAGATTCTGGATAAACGGCAAAGAACACAAGATTTCAAAAGTCTGGACCATTCCCACCATGAACGGACGTTACTATGGCGGAGGAATGATGAGCGCTCCTTTCCAGAACAGGCTTAACCCGCAGCATACGGTTTCGCTTTTATGCTGTCACGGATGGGGCAGGTTCAGAGTCCTTTTGATATTCCCTTCTATCTTCAAAGGCAGACATCTTAAGCACACATCGTTATTCCGTCTCTTTGAAGGAAATGACATCACGGTTGAACTCGAGTCACCCTGTGATCTTCAGATAGACGGTGAAATCATCCTTGATGTAAAGAAATATACGGTCGCTTCGGCACTTGCCGAACCCGTCGAAAAAAGATAAAAAAGTGCCGGGATCAATTCCCGGCACGGTCATCAAGTATCATTTTTCTCAGTGCTTCAACAGCTACTTTAACTGCACATTCGGTATCGTGAGCCTGCTTGTTCGGCAGGCCTTTTTTTGCCCTTTCCTGGTTGGCTACAACAAGGAAGCATGATCCGACTCTGACGCGTAGCATCGAACCTGCTATAAACAAAGCAGCGGATTCCATTTCTGAAGCAAGGCATCCCATCTTAAGCCATGCCTGCCACTTGTTCTCAAGCTCATATCCTACGGGCATAAGCTCCGGAGCATGCTGTCCGAAGAAAGAATCTTTACACTGTACAACTCCCACATGATGAGGGAAACCCAATTTTTTGGCACTTGCTACAAGAGCGTTCGTCACATCGAGATTGGGAACGGCAGGATATTCGATAGGTGCGATCTCCTTTGTTGTTCCTTCCATCCTGACGGCACCGGTTGCTATCACAACATCGCCGCCCATAACATCTTCCTGCATTCCGCCACAGGTTCCTATTCTGATAAAGGTATGTGCGCCGCAGTTAACAAGCTCCTGTATTGCGATGGAAGCGGAGGGACCGCCTATTCCCGTGGAAGTAACGCTCACCTTTTCTCCTTCGAGCGTTCCGGTGTAAGTCACATACTCACGAACATCGGCAACTTCTACTGCGTTATCAAAATGTTCGGCGATGAGTTTACATCGCTTGGGATCTCCGGGCATGATCACGTATTTTCCTATATCGTCGGGTCCGACACCCGTGTGATACTGTTTTCCGGAACCTTCAGTATAATCTACCATAGTCGCCTCCTTCTGGGGTTAAATCACTTATAGGAAAATTATAAGACATTAAAAAAATACAGGCAATCAAATATTCAGACTACTTTCCGAATTTCCCAATAATTGGTATAATCTAGTAGTGGTTTTAATCTCGAAATACCGAAAGGAGACTAAAAGTGGAAACAACACGGTCAAACGAGACAAGAGTCAACAAAACAGCCATGACACTGTTCACGGTACTCACCTCAATAATATGCATTGCATATGTCATCCAGATAGCCAAAGGTGAGATAACCGTAGGAAGATTTCTGGCGGTGGAATTATCTGATCTTTTGCCGATGATAATAGGATGGGTCCTTTATAAGATGGATTCTGAAACTACACTGATAAGGCATGTGATGGCCATAGGATACGGGATCTTTTACGCCATTGTATGTTTCAGTACAACGAATACCATACTTGTATTCGTATATGCGATCCCCATGGTGCTTGTAACGGCCATGTTTGATGATATCAAGCTTTCCGCAACGGTCGGATTCGGTGTTTCGCTCATTGCGGTGATACATGCCATAAGATTTGCATCGTTGAGGGAATGGCAGGACGGTGCAGTGGCCGATCTTGAGATCGAAGTACTCATAATGATACTCATTTCGGTATTTTCAATCGTTGTAAACAAGGTCATTACGGAGATAAATACTTCAAGAGTCGAATTCATAAATGAAACCGGCGAAAAGAATGAAAAGATGTTAAAGACCGTGATGGAAATATCCGGAAGTCTGGCCGAAGATGTTGAAAAGGTTTCGGAAATGATGGATCAGCTTGCCGAGTCAAGCCAGGAGACATTAACTTCCATGGTGGAGGTACAGACGGGAACAACTGATTCAGCGGAATCTGTTCAGAACCAGCTCGTTAAGACCGAAGAGATCCAGGATCAGATAGAAAAAGTCACAAATACCTCTGAGAATATCGTGACTAACATGAACGATACCAACGAGGCGATAGGTGAAGGACGTAACAATATAAAGAAACTCATTGATCAGTCAAAGATCTCGGAAGAAGCAGGAAACAGTGTTATCGCTGAAGTTGAAGGGCTTAAGACCTCAACTGAGCAGATGGAAACGATCATTTCACTCATTCAGAGTGTTGCTTCACAGACGAGCCTCCTTGCACTTAATGCTTCTATCGAAGCAGCGCGTGCAGGTGAAGCCGGTCGCGGATTTGCGGTAGTTGCTTCTGAGATATCGAATCTTGCCGGGCAGACCCAGAGCGCAACAGAGAATATAAACGGGCTGATCGCGGGCATTTCAAAAGAGATAGGGGAAGTCGTTACGGCTATTAATTCACTGGTCGAGAGTAACCGCATCCAGAATGAATCGGCGCTCATCACGTCTGAAAACTTTGACAAAATCGTTGAAAGCACAAGGAAGATAAGTGATAATTCGGATGAACTTGCAGTCATAGTTGGCAAGCTTCATTCCGCTAATGCAGAGATCGTAGACAGCATACAGACCATATCCGCGATCACCGAGGAGGTTTCAGCACACTCTACAACAACGTGTGAGACGACGGAGTCTAACCAGCGTACGGTAAGCGGAGTACAGACCATTGTTTCCAACATGTTAAAGTCAGCGGAAAAGCTTAAGGAAATTGAGAAGAATGCATGATCCTCGGGATTTATCGATCTGACATATCAATATATGAAGATCCCGCATTATATAAGGAGCATTTAGAGCTTTCTTCGGATGAGAGAAGACACAAGATCGAAAGAATAAAGCCGGAAAAGTCCAAAAAGCTTTCGCTTCTATGCACTCATATGCTGGATGAAGCCTTAAAAGAGTTTTCTTTACGGGAAAAAGACATGGCATACGGGTATAATGAACACGGAAAGCCCTTTTTTTCCGAAAGACCGGATATCGTATTTAACTTTTCCCATTCAGGCGACCATGCCCTGCTTTGCATTGATATGTCAAATGCAAGCCTTAAAGACAAAGAAACAAAGCAGGCCGGGATAAGCAAAAGCCATTTTACAATAAAGAATGTCCCGGATGAATATGTTTTAGGTATAGGATGCGACATTGAAAAGATAAGACCTCCCGAAAAAGGTACGTTAAAGATAGCAGAGCGTTTTTTTCACCAAAAGGAAAAAGACCATATAGCTTCAATCAGAGATGTATCGGATAGGGATAAGGCATTTTGTCTTATCTGGACATTGAAGGAAAGCTACCTTAAAGCCGGGGGAAGCGGACTTAGCAAAGCGCTTGATTCTTTCAGTGTTTTACCATATGACGGAAATGTCATATTTGAGGATAACGAAATGACACACGGTGAAACGGAATGTCATTTTGAAATATTGGGTACAGCCGGAGGGTATTGTGCTTCGGCCTGCGTTATAACAGGCAGAAAGGATGAACTATGAAATCATTTATCAAAGAATTCAAAGAGTTTATTTCAAAAGGCAGCGTAATGCAGATGGCCATCGGTATCATTATCGGCGGTGCTTTTACCGCAATAGTGACTTCGCTGGTCAATGACATTATCACACCGCTTCTTTCACTCCTTACCGGAGGGTTTGACTTTTCACAACTTGCCATCGCCCTTGGCGAAGGAGAAGAAGCTGCATCACTTAATTACGGCGCTTTTATAATGGCAGTTATCAACTTCCTTCTTATCTCGATAGTGATATTCTGTATCATTAAAGGTGTTAACAAGTTTAACAGGAAAAAGGAAGAAGAAGCAGCTACAACAAAGGTATGCCCTTACTGCAAGTCTGAGATCGATATCGAGGCAACAAAGTGCCCTCATTGTACATCGGAGCTTGGCTGATCTTAAATGACCAAAGAAACAAAAGGTGTTGAGAGCGCACCGATCAGTAACCGCTCGGTCATCTTTTTAATATCAACAACTATATTTGCGGCCGCGATCTTGATCGTGGCCTTCCTGTATATCAGGTTTTATCTGGCAGGATCTTCGGATGAGATCAACGAACGTTCATACAGCAGATACTATGCGATGATAGCCGAAGATCACAAATCTTCTTTCTGGCAGTCTGTTTACCAGGGAGCGCTGGAAGCTGCCGAAAAGAACGATACCTACGTAGAGCTTTTCGGCTCAAATCTTTTGTATGACTACTCAACTGCAGAGCTTATGGAGATGGCCGTGAGTGCCGGAGTGGACGGGATCATGGTCTACGGTAACGGCTCGGATGAGATGACGGAACTCATCAATGAGGCATCGGACAAAGGGATCCCCGTCGTTACCATCTATTCTGATAATTCCTCTTCTAAAAGATGTTCATATGTCGGAATCTCGGGCTACAACATAGGCCGTGAGTACGGACGCCAGATAATCAGCGTATCAAACGAAAAAAGACGTGTATCATACGGCAGTCAGGATCACCCGGAAGAAGAGCTTAAGATAACGATGCTCGTCGATTCGAAGATGGCTTCCTACAACCAGAACCTTATCCTTTCGGGTATACAGGATTCCATGAGCCAGAATCCCTTAAGCACCGGTTATTCGATAAAGATAGTAACGGTTGATAACAACAATCCTTTTTCGGTCGAAGAATCCGTAAGAGACGTATTTATGGATAATGACGTTCCTGATGTCCTTGTCTGCTTAAATGAACTTGATACGACCTGCGCCTATCAGGCAGTAGTGGATTACAATCAGGTCGGAAACGTCTATATACTCGGATATTACGATTCCGAAAAGATACTTAATGCCATAAGCAGAAACGTTGTATTTTCTTCTTTGGCCGTTGATACGGCGCAGATGGGTGCCTTTTGTGTTGAGGCGCTCGATGAATACAAAGAATTCGGATACACCAGCCAGTATTTTGCGGCTGATCTTACCCTGATCGACAGAAACAACGTATCCGAATACCTGAAAAAAGAGGAGGAGACCGATGAGTAACAGATTCCGGAACCTTCCTCTTTCATATAAGATAAGCGGAATTTTCGTTCTTGCAAACCTCTTTATCTTTATCGTTGATATTTCACTTCTTTTCGGAATAAACAGTATGTCCGTTGAGATGGAGATGGCATACCAGGATAACCGTCATCTTAATGAACTTACGGAAGCGCTTGATAATGTTCAAAGTGCGATGACGGATTACCTTAATTCAAAATCGACCGATTCTCTTTCGGATTATTATATAAGCGAGCAGACCTACGCTGAACTCGTCGGGGAACTTACGGTCAGCATAACTGACAGGGCATATACCAGGATGGAACGTAACATAAGGAATATGTCCGAAGAATATCTAAGTGAAGTTTCCCAAACGATAGAAGCAAAGCGTGGTAGAAACGTTGAAAAATACAGGGTACATTACGAAGATGCTTCAAAGCTTTATGAATACATCAAGTCATATATAAGGAGTCTGAATGAAGAAAGATTCCTTTCTAACTCAGAAAAATACTCGGCTCTTGCAAGGAATTTCAGGATATTCGAGGTATTTGCCCTTGCCGTTATGTTCATTGTACTTTTGGGAAGCGCGGTAGTAATAACGAGGATAACAAGAGCTCTTATCTATCCCCTGCAGGCTCTTGCAAAAAGTGCCGATGAAGTTACGGTCGGAAATCTTGATGCCGAGCTTCCAAAGAGTACCGGAAACGATGAGATAGGAAGATTAACGACCGCATTCGGAAAGATGATGGTCAGCATCAGGGAGTACATCGAAAAGATCCGTATGAGCATGGAAAAAGAAAGGCTCATGCAGGAGAAGGAACTTATGATGGAGACTCACCTTAAGGATGCCCAGCTTAAATATCTCCAGGCCCAGATAAATCCCCACTTCCTTTTTAATACGTTAAATGCCGGCGCGCAGCTTGCCATGATGGAGGGTGCCGACCGGACTTATGAATATGTGCAGACCGTAGCAGACTTTTTCCGTTATAATGTTAAAAAGCAGGATGAACTTGTAAGCATCGGTGAGGAAGTAGATCTTGTTGATAATTATATAAGGATACTTAATGTCCGCTTTTCGGGTGATATCCACTATGACAAACAGACGGATGAGCGTCTTTTGAAGGTTAAGATGCCCGGAATGATACTCCAGCCCATAGTCGAAAACTCTGTCAATCACGGAATAAGGGAAATGGGTGATAAAGGACATATCTTCCTCCGGGTATACCGTGATGATGACAGGGTATGCATCTCGGTTAAAGATAACGGAAAGGGAATGACTCCCGAGGATATCGAAAAGGTTGTCGGCGGAAAGTGGAAGTATGAGGAGCAAAAAGGCGATTCAAACGGCATCGGTATGGATAACGTGATCGCAAGACTGCGCTTGTTCGATGATCGGGATGATGTGATTCATATATATAGTGAAGGGATCGATCAAGGTACGGAAGTAGTCATCAATTTACCGTATAATAATGCCTAACTGAAATGCTGTATGGTAATGATACATATATTAAGGATAAAATGGTATGTATAGAATAATGCTTGCAGATGACGAGGGAATCGTCATCGACTCCATGAAATTCATAATAGAAAAGGAATTCGGCGATGAGTGCGAGGTCGAGTTTGCAAAGACCGGAAGATCGGTTATCGAGCTTGCGGAACGCTTCAGGCCCGATATCGCCATAATGGATATCCAAATGCCGGGAATAAACGGTATCGAAGCAATGAAGGAGATAAAGAGTTTTTCGGCAAATACCGTCTTTATCGTAATGAGTGCCTATGACAAGTTCGATTATGCAAAGGAAGCCATAAAGCTCGGAGTCCTTGAATATATCAACAAACCCATGGAAAAGACCAAGGTTGTAATGGTCCTTAAAAAAGCCATGGAGATAATAGACCGTGACAGAAAGAAAAGGAGCGACGACCTTCTTATCAAGGAAAAGCTTGAAAGCGTCGAGCCCATAATCGAAAACGGACTTATATACAATATCCTCTTTCAGGAGCACTTTGAGGAAGATATCGATAATTACAAGACGATCCTCGGAGTAGAGGATGATTACGGATACATGATGAGCGTTGTATGCGGTGATACCCAGGAAGGAAACCACATGACGAACGCAGTCGGAAGTTCCGTAAAGATGTCCAATCATTATACCGAGGTAAGAGAAGGATTAAAGGAGTTTTTCCCCTGCAAGGTCGGATCGGTCATGGCAAACAAGATAGCCGTACTTGTTCCTTATAACAAGCAGGAGATGGATTATAACTCGAGGATCGAGCTTATAGACAGGGGCAGGGAACTGGTCAGATATTTAAGAAAGAAAGTCGATATCAGCTTCAGGCTCGGTATAGGTGGTGTAAAGCCCTTAAGGCAGCTTGGGAATTCATATCAGGAATCATTAAGCGCCCTTATAGCAACAACCGGACAGGTCGCCCATGTGGATGACCTTCCGATCGGATGCGATTACGAAAAGGATTATCCCGTCGATCTTGAAAAGAGCATTTTTGAAAGTGTTCAAAGAGGGGATTATAATGAAGCGGCTCTTCATGCAGAGAGCTTTATCGAGTGGATGAACGGCTTTGACGGCAATAATATCATGGCCATAAGGTTAAAGATCCTTGAATTCGTGCTGCGTGCCGAAAAACTCGCTTATGAAAACGGTGGAATGACTTACCGTTTCGGCTCAAGAGACACCTATCTTCCTGATATTATGTCCATGAATTCAATAGAAGAGCTCAGGGAATGGTTCCTCAACAAGGTCAAGATCTCATGCCAGAATATAGGAAGCAAGAGAGAAGAACGGTCTACCGATACGATCAAGATCGCAAAGGATTACATAGGAGATAATTTTTCAAAGGACATCTCGCTTGATGATGTGTCAAGGATAGTAAATATCTCACCTTATTACTTCAGCAAACTGTTTAAGGAATCGACCGGTGAGAATTTTATCGAATACCTTACCAATATAAGGATAGAAAAGGCCAAGGAGCTTTTGGCGGGATCAGACATGTCAATGAAGGAGATCTGTATGATGTGCGGATACCAGGATCCCAATTATTTCAGCCGAACCTTCAAAAAGAATGTCGGAATAACACCTACAGAATATAAGGAACAGAATGTTTGATATGAAAAAAAGATTATCTGTGCTGCTTGCTGCTATGATCTTCATGCTCTTACTTGGAGGATGCGCTTCCAAAGAGGAGCAAAAAGATCTATCAAGCGACAACAAAGAAGAAAAACTTAAGATAGGAATGTGTTTTGATTCGTTTGTCATCGAAAGATGGCAAAGGGACCGTGATATCTTTGTCCAGGCAGCAAAGGAACTCGGAGCCGAAGTAAATATCCAGAACGCAAACGGAGTGGTCGAAGAGCAGATAAGGCAGATAGATTATTTTATAAAGAAGGATATGGATGTCATTGTCATAGTCTGTATCGATTCGGATGCACTTTCTGAATCCGTTAAGGATGCAAAGGATGCCGGTATTAAGGTCATTGCCTATGACCGTCTTATAAATAATGCGGATATAGATCTTTATATTTCTTTTGATAATGAAATGGTAGGAACCCTGATGGGAGAAGCGCTTGTTGACAACGGACTATTCGGCGGAAAGGTCATCATGGTCGGAGGATCTCCTTCGGATAACAACGTATCCCTGGTTGAAAATGCCTTCCTTGATGTTATGGACCGCAACGGAGTCGAGGTACTTGACAGCACTCACTGTGACGGATGGAGAGCGGAACTTGCCGCGGATTATATCTTTGACAATAAGGACCTTGTGAACGAATGCGACGCGATAATGTGCGGAAACGACAACGTTGCAAGCCAGGTAGTTAATGCACTTGCGGTACAGCGTCTTGCCGGAAAGATAATGGTAACGGGACAGGATGCCGATCTTGAAGCATGCCAGAGGATAGTTGAAGGCACCCAGCTGATGACGGTTTATAAGCCCGTTGAAAAGCTCGCCAAAAGAGCGGCGGAGTGTGCGGTTGCTCTTGCTTCCGGCGAGGAACTTGAAGGAACGGATATCGGAGTCATCGACAATGGAAAGATCGATGTACCGTATGTAAAACTCGAGCCCATTATGGTAACGAAGGACAATATGGACGAGACCATAATAAGCAGCGGTTTCCATCTCAAAGATGAAGTCTATCTTAATGTAAAGTAAGCAATTTCGAATAAGAAGTGATGAGCGCCTATGTTTTTCCAAAGAAGACCTTGATGAACATAGGCGCTTTATAGTACCTTTGTCACGGCATGTGGACATTCTTGTCATGGATCTTGTTACTCATCACAAAAAAGTACTAGCACATCAAAAATCTCCCATATCACAAAAACAAAAAAGTACAGAACTTTGCAAACAACTACTATTTGACACGTGATAACATTCGGATTGTAGGGAGCCGAAAGCGGCTCAAAAAACCAAATTGAATATATGGGAGGAAAGTACACAATGAAAAAATTAGTCAGTGTATTACTCAGCGTAGCATTAGTTGCTACATTACTGACAGGTTGTGGCGGCGCAGGCGGAGCTTCTGCCAGCGGAGCTAAGAAAGTCGGAGTTTCAATGCCTACCAAGGATCTCCAGAGATGGAACCAGGACGGTGCCAACATGGAGAAGGAACTTAAGGCAGCAGGATATGAAGTAGAGCTTCAGTTCGCAGCTAACGACGTTCAGCAGCAGTTACAGCAGGTTGAGACCATGATCTCTAACGGATGTGACGTTCTCGTTATCGCAGCTATCGAAGGTTCTTCACTCGGTGAAGCACTTGATATGGCTAAGAAGGCTAACATCCCCGTTATCGCTTATGACCGTTTGATCATGAACTCAGATGCAGTTTCTTACTATGCTACATTTGATAACTACAAGGTTGGTACAGTTCAGGGTACATACGTAAAAGATACTCTTGATCTCGACAACGCACAGGGACCTTTCAAC
>JAILCX010000033.1 GCA_024690205.1 Lachnospiraceae bacterium
ACCGAGGCCGAATATGATGAGGCCATGGCGGATGATGTTTATTCAAGGATACAGGTCATAAATGATGAAGTGGAAGAATCCCTCATCAATTCATATTTCGTGGATGCCCTTACGGATGACGTGCTTGCAGACCTTCAGGAAGCAGGATATACGGAGCAGCAGGCATTTACTCTGTTATACAGCGGAGGATTAAAGATCTATTCAACCCAGGATCCCGATATCCAGAAGATATGCGATGACATCTTCTCTAATGAGGAAAATTTCCCCAGCGGATGCAGATGGCTCTTAAGTTATGCTCTTACCATAAAGAAGGCAAACGGTGATTTTGAGAATCACAGCTCCGAGAAATTCAGGAAATACTTCAGGGACAACAGATCAAAGAGCTTTGACATGATATACGATACCCAGGAAGAGGCCGAGGCTGATATTGAAGCATACAAGGCAGCAGTTCTGGGAGAAGGCGATGAAGTATATGATGAAAAGATAAATATGACGGCTCAGCCGCAGGTTTCGATAACCGTTCAGGAAAACAATACCGGTTATATAGTTGCGATGGTCGGTGGACGCGGATCAAAGGAAGGCAGCAGAACTCTTAACAGAGCCACGGACACAAAGCGTCAGCCGGGTTCATGCTTCAAGATCGTTGCAGGTTATGCTCCTGCGTTTGATTCCGGAATGGTAACTTTGGCAACTGCGATAAACGATGCTCCGTTTAATTATTCCGGAGGACGCCCTGTATCAAACTGGTACAAAGGCTACAGGGGATTAAGCAACGCAAGACAGGGAATCATAGATTCCATGAATATCCTTGCTGTTAAGACCATAACTTATATTACTCCGCAGCTTGCCTTTGATTATCTGAAGAATTTCGGATTCACGACGATAGTTGACAGAGAAGAAAGAGTCATCGGAGGAGAGACATATGTATTCTCAGATATACAGCAGTCTCTGGTACTTGGAGGACTGACCTACGGTGTCACAAATGAAGAACTGAATGCCGCTTATGCAACAATAGCAAACGGCGGAACATATATTAAGCCCAAACTCTATACAAAGATCGTAGATCATGACGGAAATGTTGTCATTGATAACACAGAACCTGATTCAAGACAGGTTATAAAAGAAACAACGGCATGGCTTTTGACTTCCGCAATGGAGGATGTTGTAACACAGGGTACTGGTGCATCGGTCAATTTTGGCGGAACGGCTATAGCCGGAAAGACGGGAACCACTTCAGACTATAATGATGTATGGTTTGCAGGATATACGAATTATTACACTGCCACAGTTTGGGAAGGATACGATAATAACACCAAGCTCCGTTCGGGAGATGAGAGAAACCTGGCTAAGAAGCTCTGGCGTAAGGTCATGAGCCAGATACATGAGGAGCTTCCTCCGGCAAGCTTCCCGATACCAAGCGGTATAGTTGCCGCAACGGTATGTTCGCATTCCGGCAAGCTTCCGATCGCAGGTCTTTGCGACGGCTGCTTAAAGACGGAATACTTTGCGGAGGGTACGGTTCCCACGGAAACATGTGATGTTCACTTCCAGGGCGAGGTTTGTCAGTACTGCGGACTGCCTGCTACGGATGTATGTCCTTTCAAGGCAGAGGGCGTTGTCGAAGTATATCCCGATAACGTGCTGATGTCGGGAGATGCAAATGCCGGCAATATAGCAGCTAATGTGGAAAATGCTGAAGAAATAGGGCCCAAGCAGTGTATACATACGTATGAGTTTATGTCACAGCCCGGCGTTGAAGCGGTTATAGAACAGCAGAGAATGGAAATGCAGGCAAATGCCCTTATTGCACAGCAGCAGGCACAGGATGCCCAGGCTCAGGCACTTGCCGAATACGAAGCAGCGCTTGCGGCCCAGATGGCAGCAGGAGATGGCTGATATTTTATAACTGAGATGGAGTGTGCATCCATAGCTGAGCGCTTTCCAGCACGGGAATTTCCTTATGTAAAAAAACCGGCCTTATGTGGCCGGTTTTCTTGTTATTGTGAGCATGTACCCCAGCCGGGAAGCCGGGTGCCTTTTTATAAATGAGGCAAACTCGTTAACGTTTATAAGGTAGCGCCTTCCCCATGAGGATACCTCTATGAACGCCCGGTCAACATCATGATCGGGATCCTTTTTATCCTTAAGGATGATGCCGGTTGCCACAACAAAGTGTCCATGAACACGACAGGCTTCTTTTAAGGTTTCGGGGTCGTACATCGCAAGGGAACGCTTTGCCTTTTTCCATCCCCAGATCCGCGGGATGCAAAGGATAACCGGGATATCATCACCGAGCATTTTCTTTAAATGAGGGATGAGCTTTCTTTGGTTAAAGGTCCAGGTGCATCTAAAGCGCAGATGCTTCTTTTTTATAAGCTGTCTTATCCCGAGGACCATATGAACGAACGTCATTCCGAATCTTGTCGGAAGAAAGAGGATCTTTTTTGAATTGTCATCAAAGATCTTCATGTAGTCGGAAGGCGCATCGAAGGACGTGCTTCCGCTAAGATATGAGACGACGTCCGACATGGCTACAACGCCGCAGCCTCCAAGCTCCTTGCCCTTGGCAAAGGGCTTTTTTAATCCTTTATAGTAATTCTGGCTTCCCCCGAAGGATCCTCCGACGGAAACATAGCTGTTTTTAAGTGAATAAGCTTTTTTCATATGGGGTTATATCCTAAAACGGGATCTCCGATCACAGCCTTACCCTTTGTTATGTCAACTATTTTTGATAAAACATTCTGAGATTCTTCGGCTTTTAAACGGATATTATATATAACATCCTCGGCATATTCGGTTGACATAACAACGATTCCGCTGTTTTCGAAATAATATGACAGTTCACCCTGCAAAGTATATGGGATCCTTACCGTAACATCGGCGCAATAGATAACCTGCCTGATATCAGCTTTATTAAGGGCATCCTTAAGGGCACTTTGGTAGGAGCGTACCAATCCGCCCGTACCAAGTAAAGTTCCCCCGAAATAACGCGTGACCACCGCAACAACATTTGTAAGGCCCGATCCTTCAAGGACATCAAGCATTGGCATTCCGGCGGTCCTTTGCGGCTCGCCATCATCCGAGGCTTTTCTAAACTCTTTTTTGGGGCCTATTATCATCGCATAGCAGTTATGCCTTGCATCATAATGCTTCTTTTTTATTAAGGCTATGAACGATACGGCTTCCTCTTCGGATGATGCCGGATGAACATAAGCCAAAAAGCGTGATTTTTTTTCTTCGTAATATCCTTCCGAATCGGAGGTTATTATATTGTACGGGGCAAACTCTTTTTCGCTCATATACGGAGTTTAGCATAGTAATTTTGCGTTGACAAATACGCGTAAATAATTGTTTAATAAAGTGGCATGTAAGTGTTCATTACGATCTTTTAATATAGAAAGGAGGCTCATCCTATGGAAGAAAAAGAAAAGAACGATCTTGAAATAGTTAAGGAACTTCTGGATACCAAGCAATATACGAGCCTCCGTCAGAAAATGGCCGAGATGAACGAGGCGGATGTGGCTTCCGTTATCGAGGAGCTTGAAGAAGAGGACATGATGAAGGTTTTCCGTATCATGCCCAAGGATATGGCCGCCGATGTTTTTTCTTATCTTGAGGTCGACACCCAGCAATACATAATCACCGGAATGAGCGAAAAAGATGCAGCAGGTATCATCAACAACCTGATGGCGGATGATGCTGCCGATCTTTTGGAAGAAATGCCGGCCAATATAGTTAAGAAGCTTTTGGCGAATGCTTCTGCCGAAACAAGAAGGGATATAAACCACCTTTTAAGATATCCCGAGGATTCCGCCGGTTCTATTATGACGGTCGAGTATGTTGACCTTAAGGAAAACATGACCGTTGAAGATGCGATATCAAGGATCCGTCAGATAGGCGTTGATTCAGAGACCATCAATATCTGTTATGTTACGGATGCAAACCGTAAACTTTTGGGAACGGTTGCACTAAGATACCTTTTGATCTCACCGCTTGATGCAGTCATCGGCAAGATAATGCATGAGAATGTCATTTATCTTAATACACTGATGGACCAGGAGGAAGTTGCAAGACAGTTCCAGAAATACGACTTTACCGCGATGCCCGTCGTTGATAATGAAGAGAGACTGGTCGGTATCATCACGGTCGATGACGTTGTGGATATTTTGCAGGAAGAGGCAACGGAGGATATGGAAAAGATGGCTGCTATCCTTCCTTCGGACAAGCCCTATCTTAAGACTTCGGTATTTGAAACCTGGAAGCAGAGAATGCCCTGGCTGCTACTCCTCATGGTCTCAGCTACATTTACGGGAAGCATAATAACTTCGTTTGAAGATGCCTTAAAGAAAATGTCTGTTCTTATGGCTTATGTACCTATGCTCATGGATACCGGAGGAAATGCCGGAGGACAGGCTTCGGTTACGATAATCCGCGGACTTTCGCTTGGAGATATCTCGTTTAAGGATACATGCAAAGTTATGTGGAAAGAGTTAAGAGTTGCATTTATGTGCGGCCTTACTCTTGCGGGAGCAAACTTTGTAAAGCTGCTTGTCTTTGACAAGCTTGCGATTCCGGTCATTATAGTTGTTTGCATGACACTCATCTGTGCGGTGCTTTTTGCAAAGCTCATCGGCTGCTCGCTTCCGATACTTGCAAAAGCATTGGGATTTGACCCTGCCGTCATGGCATCGCCTTTTATTACGACGATCGTCGATGTCATTTCACTTCTTGTATATTTCGGGATCGCCACTTCGGTCCTCGGGCTTTGATAAATGGAAGAATATCAAAAGATCTGCAAATACATACTGGATATACCGAAGTTTGCCACGAAGAACACACTTGAGGATACTCATTACCTGCTGGAGCAGTTATATAAAGAAGGAAGCTCCAGGATCGTACACATCGCAGGGACCAACGGAAAAGGTTCCGTTACCAATTATCTTAACAGCATTTTCTTGAAAAGCGGTTACACCGTCGGCATGTTCACATCGCCTCATCTTGTTGAGATGACGGAAAGGATAAAGGTGAATGGTACCGATATCTCGAAAGAAGATTTCGTCGCTTGTTATTATGATGTCATGAAGATAGTCGGGGAGGAAAAACGTGATGTCCACCCCTCTTTTTTTGAGTTTTTATTCCTTATGGCCATGGATTTTTTCGGCAAAAAGGGCGTTGATATCATTTTGCTTGAAACGGGGCTGGGAGGAAGGCTTGATGCCACAAACTGTATTAAGCAAAAAGACCTTTGCATCATAACAAGGATAGGTCTTGACCACACAGAGTATCTCGGCGATACAATACCGCTTATTGCTGGTGAAAAAGCAGGCATCATAAAAGAAGGTATTCCCGCGGTTTTTCTGGATGATGAAGGGGATGCTTCAAAGGTCATAAAGAGCGTTTGCAACAACCAAAACAGCAAATATTATCCCTTCAATGTTAAAAATGCCGAAATTACCCGTGCAGGCAAACAAGGCATTGATTTTTCACTGGGATGTAGTTATTATAGAATACGTGGTCTTGGGCTTGAAACTTCGGCTTTGTATCAGGTTGAAAATGCCTCACTCTCACTCATAGGAGCGCATGTTCTGCTGGGTGATGAACTGTCCGAAGAAGCAGCAAAAGAGGGTCTTAAAACGGCCCGCTGGCCTGCCAGGATGGAAATGATCCTGCCGGATGTTTATCTGGACGGAGCCCATAACATTGACGGTACCGGGGCGTTTATCGATTCTGTCGGTAATATCTTAAAAGCCTCTGAAGCCGTTTCTTCAAACGATGGGAAGGGTCATCGTTTATTGTTGTTTGGAGCAGTCAAAGACAAGGACTATGACGGGATGATCGGCCGCCTTGCGGATTCGGGATTCTTTGACGCTGTCTTTGTATCGAAACTGGAATCGGCCCGTTCTTTGGAAGTTCGCGATCTTAAGGAAACCTTCATCAGACATGGTGTTAATGATGTGATGTGTTTTGATGATGTAAAGGAAGCGTTTGATGCTGCCCTTTCAAAGAAAGCTGAAGGCGACATCCTTTTTATCGCGGGTTCGCTTTATCTTGCCGGGCAGATCAGGGATATAATTAATAATAGGTAGTAAACATGTTAGAGTTTGAAGAAGAATTAAAGAAATTTCATCCGAGCCTTGAGGTTGAAGAACTTGAGGAAGCAGTATTCTCACAGGAATTCACCGATATAGCCGATGCTCTCATACAGGTATTGGAAACTTCCAGAAAGACAGGGGAGAAGAACTGACAGATGATCTGTTATAAATGCGGATGCACTCTGTCTGAAAAGGACTTTTGTACCGGATGCGGTGCTGATGTCGGGATGTATAAAAGGATCCTGGCCGCATCAAACCGTTACTATAATGATGCTTTGGAAAAAGCGTCTGTCAGGGACCTTTCGGGTGCCATAATCTCCTTAAAGCAGAGTTTAAAACTAAATAAGAACAATGTTGAGGCGCGAAATCTGCTCGGGCTTATTTACTATGAGATCGGAGAAGTGGTGGAGGCCATCGGCCAGTGGGTCATCAGTAACAATATCCGCGATACAAAGAATATCGCGGCTGATTATCTTGCAGATCTTCAGGAAAGTCCCACAAAGCTTGACGGATTAAACCAGAATCTTAAAAAGTTCAATCACTCGCTTGAACTATGCTATAATGACAGCCTTGATCTTGCAAAGATCCAGCTTAAAAAGATATTGTCCGTAGAACCCAAGTACTTAAGGGCTCACCAGCTCCTTGCACTTATTTATATCAAGGATGAGGAGTGGGACAAGGCAGAAAAAGAGCTTGAAAAGTGTGCCGCGATCGACGCAAAGAACATAACGACGATGCGTTACATGCAGGAGATAAAGGGTCTCCTGGAGCCTGAAGAGAATACGGGTAAAAAAGACAAGAATAAGACCGAAGTCCGCGTTTACCAGTCGGGTAACGAGACCATAATCCAGCCTGTCAATAAATCCGAATCAAGAGCACTTTCCGTATTCTTTAATATACTTATCGGTATAGCGGTGGGAGTTGCGATAGCACTTTTCCTTATATTACCGGGACGCATACAGGCTGCAAAGGCTGACGTCAATGATGAATTAAGGGTTGTTTCCGAAGCTTCGGATTCAAAGACCGCTACGATAGATGAACTTGAGCTGCAGGTAAGCAAACTCGGAAGCGAGAATGAGTCGTTAAAGGAAGAGCTTGCATCATATGTGACGGGAGAAGGAAATCTTGCTTCATCGGATGCCCTTATGAGCGCAACCGTAAGTTATTACAGCAATCCCGAAGACATCGAGACCATAGCAACGTACCTTGAGATGCTTGAAAAGAAAGACTCTGAAAGCGAAGAGACAAGATCTGATTCCTTCATGTCTTTGTACAATCACCTCATTGCCAAGGTAGGCCCTTCGCTTGCAACATATTATTACGAGCAGGGCTTCAATACATACAAAGCGGAAAACTACGAGGATGCGATCCCGGATCTGTATCGTGCCTATGAGTACGATCATGCTAACGGTGATGCACTCTTTTATCTTGCAAACGCATATAGAAAAGTCGGTGATGATACAAGCGCAAAGGAATACTACGCAGAAGTCATAGACAACTTCCCCGACACTGAAAGGGCTGCAAAAGCAGAGACATATCTGGCGGAAATAAACAATCAGGAGTAACATGTTCAATCAGCTGACACAAAAAGACATCGATGACATGATGGCAGAGATTGAAGAAAGAAAGGTCGTTATAAGACCGAAGCTCCTAGAGGCAGTAAAAGAAGCAAGAGCCCACGGAGATCTTTCCGAAAACTTTGAATATTATGCCGCAAAAAAAGAAAAGAACGCGAACGAATCAAGAATAAGATTCCTTGAGCGTATGATAAAGACCGCTGAAGTGATAGACGATTCATCGGCATCCGATGAGGTTGGAATAAACGACACGGTCAGGGTCCTTTACGTTGAAGATAAAGAAGAGGACGAATACACCATCGTTTCTACCATGAGAGGCGATGCTTTAAACAATCTCATCACCATCGAATCACCCATAGGAAAGGCGATCATGGGGCATAAAGTCGGTGATGAAGTGACTGTGAATGTAAGTGCTGAATGCTCTTATACGATAAAGATACTGAAGATAGATAAGGACGACGCCGGAAAAAACGCAAGGCTTCGCAGTTTCTAGATTCCAATAAAGCAAAACCAAAGGAGGGCTTTACGTGAGTGTAAAGGTAGAAAAACTTGAAAAAAATATGGCCAATCTTACCATAGAGGTTGAGGCTGCAGAAGTGGAAAAGGCTTTGCAGCAGGCTTATCTTAAAGAAAAGAACCAGATATCCGTTCCGGGATTCCGTAAGGGTAAGGTTCCGCGTGCAATGGTAGAAAAGATGTACGGACCTGATATCTTTTATCAGGAAGCAGTTAATATCATGATCCCCGATGCATACGACAAGGCAGTCGATGAGTGCGGCGAGGATATCGTTTCTTCTCCCGAGATCGACGTTGTTAACATCAAAAAGGGCGAGCCTTTCGTGTTTACCGCTAAGGTTGCATTAAAGCCTCCTGTAGAGCTTGGAAAATACAAGGGCATTACGATCGAAAAGATCGATGCGACTGTTTCGGATGAAGATGTTGATGCTGCGATCGAAAAGGAAAGAGAAAACAACGCAAGGAATATCGAAGTAACAGACAGACCGGTTAAGGACAAGGATATGGTCATCCTTGATTTTGAAGGATTTGTTGACGGTGTTGCTTTTGACGGAGGAAAGGGTGAGAACCATCCGCTTACGATCGGTTCGGGCGCTTTCATTCCCGGATTTGAAGACCAGCTCATCGGTGCAAAGATAGGTGAAGAGTGTGAAGTAAAGGTTACTTTCCCTGAGGATTACCAAGCTAAGGAACTTGCATCAAAGGATGCAGTATTTAAGTGCACCGTAAAGGAGATCAAGGAAAAAGAGCTTCCCGCTTTGGATGATGAATTTGCATCAGAAGTATCAGAGTTTGATACACTCGAGGAATACAAGAAGGATGTAAGAAAGAACCTTGAGGAAGCAAAAGCAAAAGAAGTTAAGGATGAAAAAGAATCCAAAGTTATAGAAGCCATCGTTGAAGATTCAAAGATGGATATCCCTGAGGCAATGATCGAGACACAGCAGAACCAGATGCTCGATGAGTTTGCTCAGAGAATGTCTATGCAGGGACTTACGATGGATCAGTATTTCAAGTTCACGGGTGCTTCAAAAGAGCGTATGTTTGAGCTGCTTCGTCCCCAGGCTGAGCAGAGGATCAAGGGCCGTCTTGTTCTTGAAGCTATCGCTAAGGCTGAAAAGATCGAAGCAACGGAAGCTGATGTTGAAGAAGAACTTAAGACGATGGCCAACGTATACCAGATGGAGCTTGATAAGGTGAAGGAGATGCTGCCCGAGAAGTCGCTTGATGGTATCAAGGAAGACATCGTGGTCAGAAAGGCTGCTGAATTTGCAGTTGAGAATGCAAAGGAGAAATAACATGAGTCTTATACCTAATGTCATAGAGACAAACAGTAAGGGCGAAAGATTTTACGATATCTTTTCACGTCTTTTAAAGGAAAGGATCATTTTTCTCGGAGAAGAAGTAAATGATGTTACGGCGTCGATCGTAGTGGCTCAGATGCTTTTCCTTGAAGCTGAGGATCCTGATAAAGACATATATTTTTACATCAACTCTCCCGGCGGATCGGTTACGGCCGGAATGGCTATCTATGATACTATGCAGTACGTAAAGTGCGACATCTGCACTTATTGCATGGGCATGGCTGCATCTATGGGAGCATTCCTTCTTTCGGGAGGAACAAAAGGAAAAAGAGTTGCCCTTCCCAACGCCGAGATAATGATACACCAGCCTCTTGGTGGAGCACAGGGACAGGCATCGGAAATAGAGATAGCTGCAAAGCACATGGCTCGTACCAAGGAAAAGCTCACTAAGATCCTTGCCGAAAACTGCGGCAAAACATACGAGGAAATGCTTGAAGCTACTGACAGAGATAACTGGCTTACAGCCGATGAAGCCCTTGAATTCGGAATCATCGACAAGGTAGCTAAGTCAAGAACCGAGGACTGATAAGTGGCTAAGAATCCGACGGAAAAGTATTGCTGTTCTTTTTGCGGAAAAGGACAGGACGAGGTTAGAAAACTCATAGCCGGACCTAACGGCGTGTTCATCTGTGATGAATGCGTCGATCTTTGCGCTGACATAATAACAGAGGAGCTTGAGGAAGCCGAAGACGTTTCGGAGTCAAAGGACGACCTTACCATCAATCTCCTTAAGCCCGCGGATATAAAGAAATTCCTTGATGATTACGTTATCGGACAGGACGAGGCCAAAAAGGTCCTTTCGGTAGCCGTTTACAATCATTACAAAAGGATCATCTATCCCAAGCAGTCGGAAGATGATGTTGAACTTCAAAAGTCAAACATCATCATGATAGGACCTACCGGTTCGGGAAAGACCTATCTTGCACAGACGCTTGCAAAGATCATAAACGTTCCGTTTGCTATAGCTGATGCGACTACTCTTACGGAGGCCGGATATGTCGGTGAGGATGTTGAGAATATCCTCCTTAAGCTTATCCAGGCTGCGGATTATGATGTCGAAAGAGCCCAGCTTGGTATCGTTTATATAGATGAGATAGACAAGATAACCAAAAAGTCTGAGAATGTTTCGATAACCAGAGATGTATCGGGAGAAGGTGTTCAGCAGGCACTTTTAAAGATCATCGAAGGAACGAATGCTTCCGTACCCCCTCAGGGCGGAAGGAAACATCCCCATCAGGACCTTATCCAGATAAATACCACAAACATACTCTTTATATGCGGAGGAGCGTTTGACGGTCTTGAAAAGATCATCGAAGCGCGCCTTAACAGGAATTCGATCGGATTCGGTGCTGAGGTTTCAGCAAAGGCGGAGTTTGCATCGGGCGAGCTCTTTAATGAAGTTGCACCTCAGGATCTTGTGAAGTTCGGCCTTATTCCCGAGTTTGTAGGACGTGTTCCCATCAATGTATCGCTTCACGGACTTGATGAGAATGCACTGGTGAGGATCCTCAAAGAGCCTAAAAATGCCCTTATAAAGCAATACAGGAAACTGTTTGAATACGATCATGTCGATCTTTCGTTTGACGATGATGCGGTGCTTGAGATAGCAAAGCTTGCATTCGAAAGAAAGACCGGTGCAAGAGGACTCCGTTCCATCATGGAAAAGACGATGATGGATGTTATGTATGATATCCCGTCCGATGAGACCATAAAGGACGTCAGGATAACCAAAGACTCAGTTACCGGAAATGGAAAACCGGTCGTAACACACATCTGATCCAATGGTAATAAAGAACGTTTCACTTGAGACCGTTTGCGGTATAACAAGTACGCTCCCTAAAAACGAGCATATTGAATTTGCTTTTGCCGGAAAGTCGAATGTCGGAAAGTCCTCCCTTATAAACGGGTTGATGAACCGTAAGGCCCTTGCAAGAACATCTTCTTCGCCCGGAAAGACGCAGACGATCAACTTTTATAACATAAACGGGGAAATGTATTTCGTGGACCTGCCGGGATACGGATATGCAAAGGTCAGCAAATCCGAAAAAGAAAAATGGGGCAGGATGATAGAAAAATACCTTAACGGTTCTAAGATGTTAAAGTGTGTTTTTCTCCTTATCGACATAAGGCATGAGCCTTCAGCAAACGATGTCACGATGTACAAGTGGATACTGGATCGGGGATTTAAACCCGTGATAATAGCCACCAAGCTTGACAAGATAAACCGTTCCCAAAAGGATAAATGCCTTAAGATCATACGTGAAAAGCTAAAGACCGTACCGGGAACGCTCATCTTTCCCTATTCGGCAGTGACCAAGGCCGGAAGGGACGAGATATATGACTATATCGATTCATTCTTCGACAAAGAGGAAGCGGATTGATTTAGATAAACCAAATCATTTATAGGAGGAGAGATTTATGAAAAAGTTTTTGGCACTACTTCTTGCCGGAACAATGACACTTTCACTTTGTGCATGCGGTTCGGCAACACAGACAGCATCTACTGACAACGCTGTGGCAGCTGATACTTCATCAGAAGTTCAGGCTGACGCTTCAGAAGACACTGCAGCAGATGCTTCAGGAGAAGCTCTCGACATCAAGGTAGGTTTCATCTGCCTTCACGATGAGAACTCAACTTATGACCTTAACTTCATCAACGGTGCAAAGGAAGCCTGCGCTAAACTTGGCATCGAACCCATCATCAAGACAAACATTCCCGAAGGTCAGGAATGCTACGATGCAGCTTGCGAACTTGCTGATGCAGGATGTAGCTTCATCTTTGCAGATTCATTCGGTCACGAGGATTACATGATCGAGGCTGCAAAGGAATATCCTGAAATCCAGTTCAGCCACGCAACAGGAACAAAGGCTCACACAGAGAACCTTGCAAACTACCACAATGCATTTGCTTCTATCTATGAAGGACGTTACCTTGCAGGTATCGTTGCAGGAATGAAGCTCAACGAGATGATCGATGCAGGCACTATCACAGCTGATCAGGCTAAGATCGGTTACGTTGGAGCATTCACATATGCAGAGGTTATCTCAGGTTATACATCATTCTTCCTTGGAGCAAGAAGCGTTTGCCCTACAGCTACAATGGAAGTTACCTTCACAGGTTCATGGTATGATGAGACAGCCGAAAAGGAAGGAGCTACAAAGCTTATCCAGGATGGTTGCGTTCTTATCTCTCAGCACGCCGATTCAATGGGTGCGCCCACAGCTTGTGAAAACGCAGGTGTTCCCGATGTTTCATACAACGGATCAACAAAGGCAGCATGCCCCAACACATTCCTTGTATCTTCAAGGATCAACTGGGCTCCTTACTTCGAGTATGCTATAACGGCTACAGCAAAAGGCGAAGCTTACGATACTGACTGGACAGGAACGATCGCTACAGATTCAGTATGCCTCACAGAGCTTGGCGACAGCGTAGCAGAAGGAACACAGGAAGCTATCGATGCAGCAAAGGCTAAGATCCAGGATGGCTCACTCCATGTATTTGATACAACAACATTTACTGTTGAAGGAAAGCCCCTTGATTCTTACATGGCTGATGTAGATACGGATCCCGCTTACGAAGGTGATCATGAAGTTGTTACGGACGGTTACTTCAACGAGTCAGGTGAAGGATTCCGTTCTGCTCCTTACTTCGATCTTCAGATCGACGGAATCTCACTGCTTGATACAGCATTCTAAACTATAATGTCATTACGGGCGGCAATTTGTGCCGCCCGTTTCTGACTTAAATGAGGTTACACATTGGATAACAAAAACGCAGCGGTTTCAATGAGAAAGATCACAAAGACCTTCGGGCAGGATGTCATTGCCAATAAGGATGTTGATCTAGATATCTATAAAGGCGAGATACTCTCGCTTCTTGGTGAGAACGGTTCCGGTAAGACCACGTTGATGAACATGCTCTCCGGCATCTATTATCCCGACTCGGGAGAGATATTCATAGATTCAAAACCCGTGAGTATCAGGTCGCCCAAGGACGCCTATGATCTTGGTATAGGTATGGTACATCAGCATTTTAAACTCGTTGATGTATTAAGTGCTGCGGAAAATATAGTTCTCGGTCTGCCGGGAAAACTTGATATAAAAAAAGCAACCCTTAAGATAAGGGAGATCTGTGATAAATACGGGTTCGATGTAGATCCCGAAAAGAAAGTCTATAACATGTCGGTATCCGAAAAGCAGACCGTTGAGATAGTCAAGGTCCTTTACCGCGGAGCCGATATTCTGATACTCGATGAGCCTACGGCCGTTTTGACTCCTCAGGAGACACAAAAGCTCTTTGAGGTCATGAGAAACATGAAAAAAGACGGAAAAGCGCTCGTCATCATTACTCACAAGTTAAACGAAGTACAGGAAATATCAGACAAGGTCGCTGTTTTAAGACAGGGAGCTTATGTGGGTACGCTTATTACGAAAGATACGAATCCGCAGGAGATGACCGATATGATGGTCGGTCACAAGGTGGAGCTTAATATAGAACGTCCGGAACCTGTCGATCCCAAATTAAGGATCAGGGTATCGGGACTTAATGTTGTTAACGAAGAAGGAATAAAGAAGGTTAACGATGCATCGTTTGAGATCTACTCTGGGGAGATCCTTGGAATAGCAGGTATCTCGGGATGCGGACAAAAGGAGCTTCTTGAATCGATAGCCGGTCTTCAAAAGGTAGAATCGGGATCCATAAAATACTTTGACGATGACGGAAATGAGACCGAACTTGTCGGGATGGATCCTCTTAAGATAAAAGAACTGGGTGTTGCGTTAAGCTTTGTGCCCGAGGATAGACTCGGAATGGGACTTGTAGGCAACATGGATATATCAGGTAACATGATGTTAAGGAGCTTCAGGGAAGGGCACGGACTTTTTACCGACAGGAAAAAGCCCCAGAATACCGCTGAAAAGATAGTTAAACTTCTTCATGTGGAAACTCCGGGTATAGAGACACCGGTAAGGCGGCTTTCGGGAGGTAATGTTCAGAAAGTCCTTGTCGGAAGAGAAATATCAAACAGACCCAAGGTACTTATGACTGCTTATGTCGTAAGAGGACTTGATATCAACTCATCTTATACGATATATGAGCTTATAAATCTTCAGAAACAGGCAGGTGCGGCCGTAATCTTCGTTGGAGAGGATCTTGACGTACTGCTTCAGATATCCGACAGAGTCATGGTACTTTGCGACGGATGCGTTAACGGTATATTGGACGGCAGGAGCGCCCAAAAGGGTGAGGTCGGATTGAGGATGACTTCGCTTGATGCCGGGAAAGGAGAAGACCGATGAAGACAAAGGTAAGAGAACCTAAGTTTCATTTGGTAAAGCGTGATGACCTTTCAAGGTATCAAAGAGTGCTGATAAGACTCTTGTCCATAGTACTTGCGCTCATCCTTTGTGCAACGATCACGGCTATAACCACGGGAATAAATCCTTTTGAGGTATTCGGATCCATAGTATCGGGTGCATTTGGTACCGCAAGAAAAACCTGGATCACTTTGCAGGATCTTTCCGTGCTGCTTTTGATAGCACTTGCTCTGACACCTGCATTTACCATGAAATTCTGGAACATCGGAGGAGAAGGACAGGTATTGGTCGGAGGATTGGCTACCGCAGCATGCATGATCTGCTTTGAGCAGAAACTTCCGAGTGCCGTGATAATACTTCTTTCGGTCATAGCAGCACCTCTTGCAGGTGCTTTGTGGGGATTTATCCCTGCCATATGCAAAGCTAAGTGGAATACCAATGAAACGCTGATGACGCTCATGATGAACTATATAGCTACCCAGCTCGTTTCATATTTCATAATCATCTGGGAAGTCCCCAAGGGTTCCGGAAAGATAGGTATCATCAATCAGAATTCCCATGCCGGATGGATGCCGCAGGTATTCGGATCAAAATATATGCTCTGTATCCTGGTTGCCCTTATAACCATGGTATTCCTTTATTTCTACATAGGTTACAGCAAACACGGATATGAGATACAGGTTGTCGGTGAAAGTGAGAACACTGCCAGATACGTAGGTATCAAGGTGGGAAAAGTCATCGTAAGGACAATGCTCCTTTCGGGTGCGCTCTGCGGTATAGCCGGAATGCTACTTGTGGGATCGATAAATCACACGATAACCACAACGATCGCCGGAGGCCAGGGATTTACCGGAGTTCTGGTTGCGTGGATGGCGAAGTTTAACCCGTTTACCATGGTATTAAGCGCATTCCTGATCGTATTCATGGACAGGGGTGCCGGAGAGATCGCTACGCAGTTTGGATTGAACCAGTCATATGCGGATATACTTACGGGGATCATCCTTTTCTTTATCATAGGATGTGAGTTCTTTATAAACTACAGGATCAAGCGTGCAGAAAAGCACGAGAATAAGGAAGGCAGCTCATGCTAGGATTTCTTTCATTCATACCGCGTGCCGTAGGACAGGGCATTCCGCTTCTGTTCGGATGTACCGGAGAAATAGTAACCGAAAAGTCAGGAAACTTAAACCTTGGAATTCCGGGTGTCATGTATGTGGGCGCCATAAGCGGTGTCATAGGCTCCTTCTTTTATGAAAACAAAGTAGGAGAAAACGGGATGAACGGTTTTCTTGCTATTATGATCCCGCTGTTTTGCTCTTTACTCGGATCTTTCCTAATGGGACTTTTATACAGCTTTTTAACTGTAACATTAAGAGCAAACCAGAACGTTACGGGTCTTGCAATGACAACGTTCGGAGTTGGTTTCGGAAACTTTTTCGGAGGCTCTTTAATAAAGCTTTCAAACCTTGATGTTCCTACAATCGCTCTTTCAAAGACGAGTGCATATTTCAGTGCAACGCTTCCTATTGCCGACAAGACGGGATGGTTCGGAAAACTCTTTTTATCATACGGATTCCTTGCTTATCTTGGTATAATATCGGCTCTGGTCGTTGCATATATCTTAAAAAAGACAAGAGTCGGACTTCATCTTCGGGCGGTTGGCGAAAGCCCTACGACAGCTGATGCTGCCGGAATAGACGTTACCAAGTATAAATATGTCTCAACTATCGCAGGATGCATGATCGCAGGTCTCGGAGGATTATACTATGTTATGGACTATGCAAGCGGTATCTGGTCAAACGATGCGTTCGGAGACAGAGGATGGCTTGCCATTGCCCTTGTAATATTCACGATCTGGAAAGCGGATATAGGTATCCTTGCATCCGTTCTTTTTGGAGGACTTTATATCCTTTATCTTTACATACCTACAGGAATGGCTCATATGGAGCTTAAGGAATTATATAAGATGATACCTTATGTGGTAACTCTCATTGTGCTTATCATCACCAGCATGCGAAACCGCAGAGAGGACCAGCCCCCTGCTTCGCTGGGATTAAATTATTTCCGTGAGGATCGATGATAAAAAAGCGGTAGATGGAGATGATGCTTTAAGCAATTGACAGGATAACAGGAAAAGAGGAACGAACATGCAACTTCTTGAAGAAAGAATCCAAAAAGACGGCAACGTTAAGGCCGGAAATGTCTTAAAGGTTGACAGTTTTTTAAACCATCAGATAGATATATCTCTTTTAAACGAGATCGGAAAAGAATTTAAGCGTCTCTTTGCCGATTCAAACATCAATAAGATACTGACGATCGAAGCTTCGGGAATAGCCATAGCTGCCATAGTTGCACAATACTTTGACGTTCCAGTTGTCTTTGCAAAAAAAACACAGTCCATAAATCTTGACGGCTCCGTATATACGACAAAAATCGAGTCTTTTACGCACAAAAGGACATACGATGTTATCGTATCAAAGAAGTATTTAAGCCCCGAAGACAGGATTCTTGTCATAGATGATTTCCTTGCTAACGGATGTGCCGTTGAAGGACTTATCGATATCATTAAAAGTTCGGGAGCATCCCTTGAGGGCGTCGGGATCATCATTGAAAAAGGATTCCAGGACGGAGGCAAGCGCCTTAGAGAAAAGGGCATAAGAGTAGAGTCTTTGGCGATCGTTGATGCCATGGATGATGTGACAGGCGAAATAACTTTCAGACATT
>JAILCX010000044.1 GCA_024690205.1 Lachnospiraceae bacterium
TACACTTTTTGATGTTTATGTTCTTTGCATACCACAAAGGATATTTCCATCTGAACATGCAATATTCAAGATCGATATTGCTGCTTTCCTTAAGCGGTGATTCACCGTTTTCAAACGCGGTTTCCGTGATCAGAAGATCATTCGCCTGAAAAAGTGCTCTTTCGCCAAAGTATTTTTCCCCTGTAATACTTTCCATAAGTTTACCCCTTTTTAGTCCTATTGCCTTAATACTCAAATGACTCAAGAAAGCGCATCGCACGCTCTGTCTTGGGTTTTTCAAAAAATTCTTCGGGCTTTCCTTCCTCTATGATACGTCCGCCGTCCATAAAGATGATCCTGTCAGCAACGGCTTTTGCAAAAGCCATCTCATGAGTAACTATCACCATCGTACGGCCTTCTTTTGCAAGAGATAAAACAACTTCCAAAACCTCTCTTACCATCTCGGGATCAAGTGCCGCCGTTACCTCATCAAAAAGAAGGATCTCAGGATGCATTATAAGTGCGCGGACGATCGCTACCCTTTGCTTCTGGCCACCCGATAACTGTCTTGGGTACTGATCCTTTTTATTAGAAAGACCTACCCTTTCAAGAAGCTCCAGTGCTTCCTTTGAGGCGTCTTCCTTATCCCTTTTTTGAACCTTTAAGGGTGCGAGGATAACGTTTTGTAATATCGTCTTGTGAGGGAAAAGATCATAGCTTTGAAAAACCATTCCGATCTTCTGGCGTTCTTTTGTGATATTGGCATTTCCGGGATTAATGACCTTGTCATCCAGGATGACCTTTCCGTCATCTATCTCCTCAAGTCCGTTAAGACATCTTAAGAATGTACTTTTTCCGCATCCCGACGGGCCGACGATAACAACGACCTCTCCCTTTTGAACGGACAGATTGACATCCTCAAGTGCTTTGAAGTCTTCGAAATTCTTGTGTAAATGTTCTACCTTAAGTATAGGATCCATATGATTCTCCATTTTATGCGGCTTTTTTCTCAAGATATCTTGAAAGCAGGCTTATCGGCCAGCAGGCAAGGAAATAAAGCAGGAATATTGTCGCAAAGATACCGAACGCTGCATTCGGTGAAGTCTTTCTGTTGGCCTCTATTATCTGCTGTCCGACCTTTAAAACTTCAACTATACCTATCATCATAACAAGACTCGTCGTCTTTATCATTCTCGTTATAAGATTTATCGCAAGCGGCAAAAGCCGTCTTACCGTCTGGGGTATGATCACGTAAAGATAAGTCTGGAGTTTGGTCATCCCGAGAGCATATGAGCTTTCATACTGGATAACCGGAATACTGATGAGAGATCCTCTGACAAGGTCCGCCATCTCAGCGCTTCCCCAGAACGTAAATACTATCAAAGATGCCGCAGTTGCCGAAACGTTTAAACCAAGAGCCTTTGTTGCACCGAAGTACACGATGAACAAAAGAACCATCTGCGGCATTATGCGCACTATCTCAAGATAGATTCGGGATATCACGTTTATTACGGGTTTTTTTAATGACATGAGCATACCGATGATGATACCTAAAACTATGCTCAGTACAACAGAGATAAGACTGATCTTTAATGCGACCAGTAATCCCTGTAAAAGCCTTATCATGTTGGTTCCTTTAAAAAGGACATCAAATCCCATACTTGTGATAAATGAACTCACTTTTTAATCTCCGTAACTTCCGAAGCGGATCTTTTTTTCGATGAAGCTTCCCAAAGCCGAAACCGGAAGAAGCATCACTATATAGAAAAGCACAAGGAGTAAAAGGCACTCCGTGGTATCGTAATATAGCCCGATAAGATCCTTTGCCGTAAACATAAGGTCCATAAGGCTTATAGCCGAAAAGACACTGGTCTCCTTTAAAAGGAAGATCACATTTGCAATGACGGCGGGTATTCCGCTAATGACCGCCTGCGGAAGGATAACATTTGTAAATATCTGTCTTTTGGTAAATCCCAAAGAAAGGGCGCTTTCCGTCTGTGAAACGGGAACTGCCGAAAGACCGCTCCTTATGGCTTCGACCATGTAGCTTCCGCCAAGGAGCCCCAATCCTATCACACCGCACTTATCGGCGGATATCACAAGGCCGACCTTTGGAAGACCGAAATAGATAAAGAATAACTGCACAAGAAGCGGAGTATTCCTGAAAAGTTCAACGTAGACGTTTATGATAACGGAAAGAACAGGCACTTTAAAATGCAATACAAAAGCACCGACAACGCCGATAAGGAGCGAAAGGGCTATACCCATCCATCCTATCTTAATCGTCAGGAAAAAGGCTTCAACATATAAAGGAAAATATTGGCTTATTGCACCTGCATCCATTTAATTATCCTATTTTTTCCTGTGGTCTATTCCAAGTGCGACTTTCGTACCGACATTCTGTATGATCTGGAAGATAACGATGAGCAGTATTACCGTAACGATCATGATATCGGTCTGCCATCTGTAGTATCCGTAACGAACAGCGATATCACCGAGTCCGCCTCCTCCTACGGTACCTGACATTGCAGA
>JAILCX010000050.1 GCA_024690205.1 Lachnospiraceae bacterium
TTTGGGGACGGGGTTAGGGGTTCATTTTATTATGAGAATTTAGAGATGTAAAGAAACCTTGTTTTTCAGGGTTTCCATTTTTTATAGGGGCGATTTTGGTTAAGACAGATCCTGCTGTAAAAACGATACACCGTATTGTTGTTGATAATACCGGTATCTGCAATTCCAGGGCATATGCAGGAACGTAAGCAGGCTTTTTCTTCTGATGATCATGAATTGCATTAAGGAAACGTTTGACATCAAATTCAGAGTGGACAAAGAGAATTGGGCTCTATTTTGAATGCGATTTTAACTAACGTGGAACTCAGAAAGGCTGATCCAAGAGAATATAAACTATTACAAGTGGCTGATTTCTTTTGCTCGATAGAACTACTTAGGAATAAACCCAACCTAACGGTTGTTGTATATTACGGTGTCACTCAGGCAAAGTGAAGCTACCTGTTTGCCGCCATAGGACTTCATATGCTGATGGATCTTTTTGATGCGCTCTTCCAGGCTGGAGCGGTGCCGCTTTGGTCAGTTGAGATCTGGGCTGCGCTTGTCGCTGCAGGAGTTGTTATGATCGCAATGAAACTTTACAGACAGATGGAGGATGCTCTCGACCATGAAGTTTATACATTTGTTTAAGAATTACTATTTGGGGATATCATTTATCGGTATAGCGGCATTCGTGATCCAGGAAATCCCATATATCGTTATGCCGCTTATTAAACCGGCGTCAAATCCGATCATGAACATGACAAATGAGATAAAATGGATCGAGACGGTGCAGGGTATATTCGGTATGTTATCCATGATCTTACTGATGTTGATCGTAAGGGATGATGTTAAGCTTATCCCAAGAGAGACGACCAAAGATAAAACGTTCCTTTTTCTGATGGTTTTGATGATACTGATCAATTTCATTGGATGGATATTGTACTATATGGGGCACCAATATGGATGGCTGATCATATTGAGTCAGTTTGCAGTTGTCCCTTTATACTATTCTTTCTTTGGCCTTTGGAAAAGCAATTATCTGTTGGCGGGGACAGCTGTTCCGTTTTTTGTGGTTCACACCATCAATGGAATAATGAATTTTGCAGTTAAGAAATAATAATATTCAGATGTATAAAAAGAACTATCATTCGTTGATTTTTCAATGAATGATAGTTTTTTATATTTGTAAAAACTCCGTTTCACAACAATAAAAGTGCGTTTCACAACAAAGACATAATAAAATGTATTTGTCTTAATGCAGATCTAAAGGCATAACAGAATAAATCCGATAAAAACAACGAAAGGCAATTTTATGCAAGGAGGCGCAAATGAAAATCAATCTTAACCATAATCTTAATAGTAATAATGCGATCAATCCGCTTGGTACCGATAATAATAAGGGCGGAAAGACCGTTTTAAACTTTGCAAACAGCAATATAGGCAAGAATGGAGTTACAAATACAGTAGAACAAAAAAAGGAAGCTGCTAGAAAACAGGCCATGAAACTTATGTCTGATGCTTTTGAGGGTGAGCAGAAGGCTGATGGCATGATGGACAGCCAAAGAGACAGATTCAAGGAGCTTCAGAATGAATACGGCAATCTTAAAAAGCAGCTTAAAGATCTGAAAGAAAAAGGACTTCCCGAGGAAGCGACAGACGATGATGTTAAGGCCTACAATGAGTCTTTGAAAGAGTATACGCTTCAGGCTGATGCAGCTTTGACCGAAATGCGCTCAATAGATCAGTCATTAAGAAGCACCAAGATTGAGCGGTTAAAGACGGATCCAATCGGGGATGCTTTTGATGAAGCCGAAAACATTATGGAGGCAGCAAGAGAAGAAATAATCGGTTCGCTTACGTCAGATGCAAAGGAATATATCGACGAGAAGCAGAAGAAAAAGCCGAAAAGATCAAAGAAAAGAAAGAAGAACTCGAAGAAAGGATCGAAAAGGCAAAGGAAAAGAGAGAAGAACAGGAAGAACTCACCGAAACCATCATCGAATCAACAGACGATATAAATGTTTCATCCATGAGCGTGGAAGAAGCTCAGGACGAAGTGAAGAAGATGCTGTCGAAACTCGGCCTTATCGAAGATGAGATCAAAGGCGCCGTTGTTGATGAAATAATAGAATAATACTGAATGGCAATGATCACCTGTAGGTACTGGACATAGTGTTTCGGACGATTTTCCCGGTTTCAGGAAAATCGTGGAGGGGGAAGATGAGGCAAAGACTACGTGAAAAATGAGGATTTCTCCCGAAATTCACGTAGTGTAGGAGGAAAGTAGCGTGAAAGACTACGTGAAAAAACTGAAAAAGTCACGTGACTCACGTAGTTGATATCCGGGAAGGGCTAGAAAGTGCCAAAGAGGCATCAAAGAACCACCAGAAGACATCAAAGCACCACCCAAAAGCCAGCCAAAAAGAATACGGAATATCGATCAACGATGGAACCGGGATGCTGTTTTCCGGAGTTGATCAGGTTTCTTTTGCGGTATTATTTTCGTTTGCTTCCCGAAGATTTTGTGCGATCCGTTCTAAATATCCGTACAGATGCTCGCTCTCTTCTGCTGACAACCCGGAAAGAGCAATCTCAACCCCTTTTTCAAACTGCTCTTTCACAGGCTTCAATAGGCGTCTGCACTTGGGGGTTGTGTATATTGCGTACGAACGCTTGTCATTTCTCAGGCGTTTCCTTATTATCAGTCCACTCTTTTCCATGTTTGACAAAACCGAAGACAGCGTGCATGTTTCCACATAAAAAGATTCTGCCAGGTCTTTCTGCCTGCACCCTTCGTGATCCGAAATATAAAGCATAACCTTAGGATTTCCGGGATTCAGTCCGTACTCTTTAAGATTTGTTTCGATATACTTTTTGAATGCCAAATGCGTGACCAGCAAAGGCTGAAAAGACTTTACATGTTCCACGATCCAGTTCCCTCACCACGAAAAAATAATTTTGTCATCAAAGTATTTATATCATATCCGGTAACTTACTGCACCCATGCTTCGCTGACAATCAACAGCTGGAAAAGTATAATTTACATAAATCAGTTTGACAACAAACTATTTGCCGTCTAACCTACGGAAATCGGATTTTTAACCACGCAGAGGCGACTTAGAAGATCGCCTCTTTTGTTTTTGGAGGATGGCAGTCATATGGTGAGGTGTTAAAAATGCAAATAAACGGAAAGAAAATGATCCTGCTGATATCTGTATTGACGGCAGGCCTTGTTTTAAGTTCATGTTCTTCCGCTGCCGGGTCTGATGTGAATGAGGGCTCATCAGGCGCTTTGACGAACGGACAGGAAAGTGTTACATCGGGATCTTCTTCGGAAAGACCTGATGATGCGGTGCGAAGTGCGGGGGTATTTCGAGCATGAGCTTGATTCATATGAGCCGAAGAAGGATCATTACAGTTTTTACTTCACATATAAAACAGTCCACCCTTGGTGGGATGCTGTGGCTCTGGGTATGGAAGAGGCGCAGAGGTAATATCTGGACAGGGGGATCACCGTCACATATGAGTATATGGCACCTGCTCAGGCATCAGCTGAAGATCAGACGCAGAGGCTTATCGCTGCCGGGAAAAAGAACTACGATGTTATCGGAGTAGACGTTGCTGATGAACAGGTAATCTCACCTGTTATTGACGAGTTGATGGATGAGGGGATTAAAGTAATGACTTTTTCAAGTTCGGATGCAGCACCGGGCTGTAAGAGGATTGCTTACGTCGGAAATACCCATAATTATGAGGACGGAGCGGATCTTACCGAGGCTCTGTGTGAAAAGCTTGGATATAAAGGAAAAGTTGCAATCCTGGTGGGAAGTGTCGGTGCACCCTGTCATGAGGACCGTGCAAGGGGAGCAAGGGATACCATTGCCAAATACAGTGATATGGAGATTATGGCAACAGAATATGACATGGATTCAGTGGATATTGCTTATGATCTCACAAAGAAGATATTGGATGACTGCCCGGACCTTGACGGAATCGTCTGCTGCAATATGAGCAATCCTGTCGGCGCCGCAAGAGCGATCACCGAAAGTGAAAATCATGCCGTTATCGTGGGAATGGATCACGATGAGGAAGCTCTCAGATATTTAAATGACGGCACTATATATTGTCTTGGTGTTCAGGACTGTTATTCAATAGGCTTTGATACGATCCAGACTGCATTAAAGATAGCTGACGGCAACAGGGCAGGAAAACTGTTCCCGGAGAAAACAGATGAGATCACTACCGTAATTTACCAGGAAGATGCCGCTCTTATGCTAGAGATATTATATGGTGATATATCATGAAACAGAATAAACCCAAAAAACAAATGACCAACAAGACTTTTTTGTTTACAGCCCTTATAGGCAGCCTGATCATTGTGATACTGGTGACGGTAAGCACATTATGGAACACAAAAAAGACAATTGAGGCAACCGATGAAGCTGTTTCCGCAGTCAGCTCGTTTTACCTTGAGACCATGGCAGATAACCATGCAAAGACTATCACAAATCTCATCAGTAACAGTTTTGATGAAATGAACATGGCCATTGCCTATTTAAGAGAAGAAAATGTTAACTCAAAAGAAGATCTGCAGCTGGCAATCGGAAGAGTGGAATCGCTGCTTGGAATCAACCAAATTGCACTTGTTGATAAAGATAACGTTGTTTACACCCGATATACTACTTATACCGGAGGAAGCCGGCATGCGTTCCTTGCCAAAGATGAATTGGACAGCAGGATCATCAGCATTGTTTCACTTTACGGCTCTTCCAAGCAATTGTGTCTGGCTGTACCGACACCGGACCTTGTCATAATGGGAAAGCAGTACAAGGCATGCTTTATCCAACTTGATATCAAAGACATTGTGGATCTGCTTGCTCTCGATGATCAGGGTGGCACTCATTTTGCCCTGTATTCTAAAAGCGGAAGCAATCTTTCGGGAACGGAGCTTGGTCCCGTGATCTCAAATGAAAATATTCTTGATGCCATAAAAAGCATTGTTCGGGAGAACGTTTGGAGTGAAAATCAAGCGAATTTTGCGAACGGAAAAGAAGGAGCACTGTCATTTGGGACCGGTGATGCGCATCAGACGTTGTGTTATGTTCCGATCGAAGGTACGGACTGGGAGATGGCTGTTCTTATAAGCGAGAGTATCATACAGGAGCAGATCCAGGAGATCAGCGAAAGAAATCTGAACACCAACAGGAGACAGATCGTGCTCACATTCGTATCCGTGCTGGCTTTGGCATGTATTCTCCTGTTCCAGATCGGAAAGTTTTCGAAAGTGGAGCTTGAAAAGGAAAAAGAAACCAGCAGGAACTTCAAAAACATTGCTAATACCGATTCCATGACCGGGGTAAGAAATAAACATGCATATTCGGAACAGGAAGAAATGATCAACAGTCAGATAGGTTCCGGTGAAGCAGACAGACTGGCAGTTGTTGTAGGAGATGTCAACGGACTCAAGTATGTAAACGATACATTCGGACATGCGGCCGGGGATCAGCTCATAAAGGATGCAACGTCTTTGATCTGTGAGCATTTTTCTCACGGAGCGGTATTCAGGGTCGGCGGTGATGAGTTTGTCATTCTCCTTAAAGGAGACAGCTGCGACAACCTGCAGGAAACGGTCGAAGAGTTTGACCGGATCGTTGAAGCAAATATATCAAAGAAGGCCGTTGTGATCTCGATAGGTTACTCGACACTCAAAAGCGAAGACCAATACCTGAGTGACGTCTTTGAAAGAGCAGACCGTATGATGTATGAGCGAAAGAAGGAACTTAAGGCCATGGGTACTCCCTCGGGAAGATAAAATGGCCGGAAAAGAGAAAATTACATGATATATTATGATCATTTACCTTTAGACAAAGAAATATTGAAAGCTCTTGGCGAACTTTCGATAAACTATGTTTTCCAGCCGGTTTTTTATCCGGATAAAAAGACGGTTTACACATGGGAGGCCCTTATGCGCCCGACTCAAAAGACCGTTATTGAACTTATAAACGAATATTTGGAAGCGGATAATCTGCATGTTCTGGAGGTCGCAACTTTGTTTGGCGCCATGCAGGCATATATTCTCAGGGGATATACCGAAAGAGTATCGGTAAACTCTTTTCCGAATGACTGTTTGAGACAGGATGAGGCGGAGGCTTTTCATGAATACTTTGGAGACGGTATCCGTGGAAGTATGATCGTGGAAAATCTCGAATATCCGAATTTTTCATATGATATCTGGCAGAAGAAAAGCAAGTCGGTAAGGAAAATGGATAACCTTTTGGCTGCCGATGATTTCGGAAACGGTATAAATGATATGGAACGGATCGATCTGATGAAGCCGGACATTATCAAACTTGACAGGGAACTCATATCGGGAATAGACCATGACATAAATAAGCAGAATAATGTAACTCGCCTTGTGTTGGATTTTCACTCAAAGAACATGCTGGTTATAGCAGAGGGTGTTGAGGAAAAAGAAGAATTTGACTACCTTGTTGGTCTGGGAGTAGACCTTTTTCAGGGCTACTATCTGGCCCGTCCGTCGTAAAAGCATGGACTTTATCGAACTAAAGTGATATACTCTCTTGGACACTATAGAAAGAGAGGATATAAAATGACTTATCTGATTGTAGGTATCATCATTGCAATCTTTGTGGTCGTAGTCTTTGTGGTAGCAAAGAAGGACGCTAAGGAAAGAGACGAATTTGTTTCACAACTCACGGAAGAGCAGAAGGAATTCCTGAAAGCTACTGAGGTTGAATTTGTTGAAAAGAACGCATGGACTCAGGATGCATTGGTAGCAAAAGTGGTTGATAAAGGTTCAAAGGTCGATCTTCGTCTGCTCTGGTACAACAAGACCATAGAGAATAACGAGTATGAGACGATCACGATCGCTGATACAAGCATCGAAAAAGCCGAGCAGGAAGCACACAATCTGAAAGCAGGAGATGCCGTAAAGATGTACTTTGCTCCCGAAAAGTCTGTAGGAAGCGTTAAGGTCATTTTCTAGTAAAAGCAAAAAAATAATAAGATGATGAAAGCCATATGCTGATCCTGAAGGAAATGCATATGGCTTTTTGCTATATCGAAATATTGCTATAATGAATATCAGACGACAAAAAATGATCTCAGGCATTTCGGATAATGATATGCCCGGTGATCAGTCAAATGTTAATATCGAAATTACCTAAGCGTATTTCAGTGATCATCAGAAAGGATAACCATGAACAATTTTGAATTTTACTCACCCACCTGCTTTGTTTTCGGAAAAGACACGGAAAACAAAACGGGAGAATATGTTAAAAAGTTTGGAGGAACAAAAGTACTCATTCATTACGGCGGAGGAAGCGTAGTCAGGTCAGGACTGCTTGACCGGGTAAAGGCTTCACTTGATGCTAATTCCATCGCTTATATCGAACTTGGAGGAGCTAAGCCCAATCCCCGAAGCGGCCTTGTATATGAGGGAATAGAACTTTGCCGGAAGGAAAAGGTTGATTTTGTTCTTGCAGTCGGAGGCGGAAGCGTTATCGATTCATCCAAGGCCATAGCTGCGGGAACGGTATATGATGGAGATTTTTGGGATTTTTATCAGGGAAAGAGAATAGAAGAAGCGCTTAGTGTCGGAACGGTCCTTACCATTGCGGCTGCAGGAAGTGAGGGAAGCCCGGATTCCGTTATCACCAAAGAAGAAGGAATGATAAAGCGCGGAGCAAGCGGAGATGCGATACGTCCGAAGTTCAGTATCCTTAATCCTGCTCTTACGCAGACGCTTCCTCCTTTTCAGACGGCTGCGGGTATCACGGATATCATGGCGCATCTTTATGAAAGATATCTTACAAACACTGAAGAAGTTGAAGTTACAGACAGGCTAATCGAGGGACTGCTCCTTACCATGGTGCATGAAGGACCGAGAGTCATCGAAGATCCAAATAACTACGAAGCAAGAGCCAATATCATGTGGGCTGGATCCATGGCTCACAATAATATGTGCGGTGTCGGAAGAAGCCAGGATTGGAACAGTCATAACATAGAACACGAACTTTCAGCACTCTATGACTGTGCACACGGTGCGGGGCTTGCAGTGACGATGCCTGCCGTATTTACATACGTGATGTCTCATAATGTTATGCGGTTTGCCAAGGTTGCAGTAAGGGTATGGGGATGCCAGATGGATTTTGAACATCCCGAAGTGACTGCAAAAGCAGGAATAGAAGCGTTCAGACATTTCCTTTCATCGATCGGAATGCCCGGTAATTTCAAGGAACTCGGAGCCAGGGAAGAAGACATCCCGAAGCTTGTTGAGATGCTCTGCCGTGGTGATGGAAGAGACGGTACGATCTCGGGCTTTGTGACGCTTAATGAAAAAGATTGCACGAACATCTATAAGATGATGGTGTAGACGCTAAAATAATTGAAAAAATCAGGGGAAAATGGTATTTTTATAGCATATGAACCTGGATGTGATACACAATGTAATAACGTTGATCGTAACGATCATCGGACTGCTCATCTGTCTTTTTCATTACATAGAAATGCCGAAGAAAGGGTGGCTGTTCAGTACGATCTTTTTCCTGATGCTGCTTTTGAGCGACTATTACTGGACGCTGTATACGTTGGTAATGCATCGGGATCCGGAGATTTCGGCTGTTTTTGCCTATTTAGGCTATAACATCGGGTATCTGTTTTTATTCTTTGCGGTCTTGGTAATGCAACGGGAGGGCAGCCGGCGGTATTTTAACCTGCTGATGCTGCTTCCCATTCCTCTGAATATCTATCAGCTCACGCTGTACCTTCAGTATGGCGGGTTCTTTAACAATATCTATCAGTGTACCGTGCTCACGCTCGTGGCGGTAATTTGTTTAAAGGAAATCCTCTATTGTTATAAAAACAGAAGATCAGGCATAGGTGTACCGGCCTTTCATTTGGCTGCTCTTTTATATGTCACATGTGCGTTCGGAATGTGGACAGCCTCATGTTTCTTCTGGGGTGATGACTGGACCAATCCATATTATTACTTTGAACTTGCAAACTACCTGTGCGCGTTATTCTTTGGATTCATGATCAAAAAGGATTACGAAAAGACAGGTCTCGAGTACCCGGAAAAGACCACGGTAGAATTAAAATTCCAGCTCTTTTTGCAGAGCATAGTTGCCGTGATCATTTTTATAGGTTGCGTTGGCGGATATGTTATTGCCGACTGGTTAAAGAAAACGATCCCGGCAGGCACTACGGACGAGCGGCTTTATGATATCATAGCGATCATGCTTTTTGTCATATCGCTTTTCCTTGTTGTTCTGATTTTGGCAGTTGTGCTTGTCATAGCAAACCGTTACAAGAATGCGCCGAAAGAGATCGAAAAGCCGGAAAGTGACAAAAAGGTCCGTCTTAATTTCGGTATAACTCTTGTCATCACGCTTGCATTGATGATCTTTACAATAGTCTATAATTCAAGCATTTTTTACAAAGTTTCCGTTACTGAAGTTTATAACCTGGGTGAAGACAAGGCATGGACGACATCAGCAGAACTTGAGAACTATCTTTCAATGGCCGATTCGGTTCTTCGTGTTACAGCTGATACGATTGACATGATGGTCAAAAACGGTGAGTCACAGCAGATGATCAATTCATATCTTGTTGAGGAGACTTCGCGCGAAGCGGAGCAGTTTGATGAGAACTTTACCGGGATCTACGCCTATATTAACGGAGAATATATGGACGGTTCCGGATGGGTTCCGCCCGAAGGTTATGTTGTAGAGGAAAGGAATTGGTATCAGTGTGCGGTGGAAGCCAAGGGATCTGTAGTGATCGTTCCGCCTTATGTTGATGCCCAGACGGGATCGGTCGTAATAACTATCGTTAAGCTGATCACGGACGGAATGATCACGGATCCTAACGGGAGCTATAACGTGGTCGCACTTGATGTTATCGTAAATCATGTTAAAGACGTGGCACAGCAGGTGGATCTTTCGGGCAAGGGATATGCGATGATAATAAATAAAGACGGATTGATCGTGGCTCATCGCAACAACGAACTTGACGGTAAAAATATTTCGGAAGTATACGGAGACGGACTGCTTAACAATGTACTGTTTGTTAAAGACGGTTCATTTAATGGTGTCCTAAACGGCGCGGAATGCACATTGTTTGTAAATGAAGTACTTGACCAGTGGTATGTGGTCCTTGTGGTACCAAGCTCAGAACTTTTTGAAGATATCCACGTGCAGCTGACGGTAAATATCATCGTTTCCATCATAGTATTTGCCCTTATCTCGTTCATCTACTATCTTGGATACAAGAACGAGCAGCTGTATGGAAAACAGATGGAGGAACTTAAAGTCTCAAGGCAAAAGCAGGAATACGAATCCGAGGTTCTGAGGCTTGAAAAGACCGCAGCGGACGAGGCAAATAAGGCAAAGAGCGGATTCCTTGCGGATATGTCTCATGAGATAAGGACGCCTATTAATGCGATCCTCGGAATGAATGAGATGATCTTAAGAGAGGCTGAAAACAAAAGGGTCCTTGAGTATGCAAGGAACGTTGAAACCTCCGGAAGAAACCTTCTTCAGCTCATCAACGGTATACTTGATTTTTCAAAGATCGAAGACGGAAAGATGGAGATCGTACCCGTAAGATACAGCGTTCGGTCGCTTATCACATATCTTGCGACAGCCATTATGGAAAAGGCGCGTGCGAAGGACCTTGAGCTAAATATCGAAGCGGATAAGACGCTGCCTTCCGAACTTTACGGCGATGATATGAGAGTAAACCAGGTCATCACAAACCTTCTTACGAATGCGGTCAAATACACGCATGTGGGTTCCGTTACACTGGTGCTTCAAAATAAGATGGTCGTAAACGACAAGGTGCTCCTTCACGTTGAAGTCCGTGATACAGGTATCGGTATCCGACAGAAGGATATGGAGAAGCTTTTTGAATCATTCGAGAGGCTTGATGTTGTCAAGAACCGGACCATTGAAGGAACCGGACTTGGCATGTCGATAACGACAAGACTGCTTAATCTCATGGGCAGTGAACTTAATGTTGAAAGTAAGTACGGCGAGGGATCGGTCTTCTCATTTGACCTTTGGCAAAAGATTGAAAATCCCGAACCGATGGGTGAATATAAACTTTCTGCCGGCGAGCTTGGCGGTGAATCATATTCAGAGCTCTTCCATGCTCCTTCGGCAAGTATCCTTATTGTAGACGATACCAAGATGAACATCGTCGTTGCAGTCAACTTCCTAAAGAACACCCAGATAAGGATAGATACCGCCTTAAGCGGTGATGAGGCAATTGGTCTTGCCGACAAGAATGAATACGATATCATCCTGATGGACCAGAGAATGCCGGGCATGAACGGAACCGAGGCATTAAAGGCGATCAAGGCACTTGAAAGCCGGAAGAATACCGAAACTCCGATAATCTGTCTTACTGCGGATGCCATAAGAGGCGCTAAGGAAAGATATATAGCCGAAGGATTTTCGGATTATCTTACTAAGCCTGTTGAAGGACATGAGCTTGAAAACATGATCCTTGCTTATCTGCCTGAAGATAAGATAATAAGAGATTTTGAACCGGTAAAGACAACGGCTGCCGTAAATACGGGCGAAGAAGATCCTCTTTTTGAGGCCTTAAGGGGCTTGGGCATTGATACCAAGATGGGACTTAATTATTCGCAGGGTGATTCCGAGTTTTATAAAAAGATCCTGTCGGTATATGCTTCGGAATCAGAGCATAAAGGAAAGATATTAAGGGAAAGCTATTCAAACCGCGACTGGGAAAACTATACCGTCATGGTTCACTCCTTAAAGAGTACCTCAAGGACGCTTGGAGCAAGGGAGCTTTCGGAACTTGCAAAACAACTCGAGGCAGCCTCAAGGCAGAGGGATGATTATGTGATTAGGAAAGGGCACGACAGGATGATGTCGATGTACGATGAACTTGTTGCGCTGATCCGAAAATATATTGAACCTTCTTTGGATGAAGGGACATCCGAAGGAGACGATGAGATACTTGAATTCATGCCGGAATAAATCTTTACTAACCTTTCTTTGAATATGAAAACTCTGACCAATATAGAAAAAGCGATAATGAGAAAACGCGGGTTTGTCGAAGAAAAAGACATGCTCGCGTATCTTAATCTAAGGGTGGAAGATCTGCCTTTGTTCAGTATGCTCGTTGACGGGAAAAAGCTGCTTGATGGGCTTAACACATCGATCGATAAAAAAGAAAAGATCACCATCTACGGCGATTATGATGCCGACGGAGTGATGGCAATGACCATACTCTTTAAGGGACTTGATAAGCTTTCGCCAGGGAATATAAGGTGGTTTGCTAATAACAGGTTCCGGGACGGATATTCGATAACTCCGGATACTCTTTTACATATGCTGGCCGAAAATCATGACACTGATGTCATATTATCGTGTGATAACGGGATAGGTGCAAAAGAGGCCTGGGATGAAGCCGTAAAAAAAGGGATAAAGGTATTTGTGACGGATCACCATGAACAGCCATCCGACCGGGTTTTATCACCCGATATCCCTGCGGTATGTGAAAAGAGCGTAAAGCAAAAAGAAGAGTATTTAAGAGCAGGAAAAGAACCCGAAGAGTTTTGCGGAGCGGAGCTTGCAAGACGTCTTGTTTATGAACTGTATAGAATCCGAGGCATTGCAGAGGATAACAAAGCCTTTTTAAACAGCCTTTGTGCTTATTCGGGTGTTGCGACCATTACCGATGTTGTGCCACTTAAAGCGGGTAATCACTGCATTGCAAGATGCGCCATAGAAACGATACGCAAAGATAACGGATTCTGGAGATATATGTACGAGGGTATATCCGGAGGAAACAGGCAACGCGAAGCCGATGAGGACTTTTTCGGGTTTTATCTTGGGCCTTCAATAAATGCCTGTAGCAGGGTGAACGGGAGCGTTGAACTGCCGATGGATGTTTTCCTGTGCGATGAAAGCAGGGAAGAAGAATTGCGTCTCCTTATAGACCGGATGAACGGTATAAATCTTGAAAGAAGAAATTGGACGGATGAAGATCTTTCATCATGTGAAAAGTTCATAAAAGAAAACGGTTATTCAAACGATGATTTTATCCTAGTCGTCTGCGATTCGTTAAGAGAAGGAATAAACGGACTGAGCGCCGGGCGGCTTACCGAAAAGTACAACGTACCCGTTATAGTTCTTGGTCCTTCCGAAAATCCCGGGATATATAAAGGATCTGCCCGGTCTGTTGAGAGCATAAACATCTTTGAGGAGCTTTTTGAATGCCGTGATCTTCTTTTGGCATACGGCGGACATCCGAAGGCAGCAGGATTGAGTGTGAACGTGGATCACATCGATGAATTAAGGTCAAGGATGAAAGAGAGCATCTCAAAAAAGATAGTCAAAGAGGAGGCGATCTCTTCCGGGGTGGATTTTACCCTTGTTCCTTCGCACTTTACCGAGGATTATATAAACGGGATAAATGAGGCGCTTGAAGAGCTGCTTCCTTTCGGAGAGGGATTTTCAAAGCCGGGATTTTACATGGAGTGCGACATAAAGAATATAAGATATTTAAGCGAAGGAGCGCATGCAAAGCTTGAGCTTAACTTAAGGTCCGCAGATAACAGGCAGATGCAGCTTATGATGTGGAATAAAGGCGATTATTGCAGGCAGTGGTGTGAAAAGAACTCCTTCAGGATGCCCCATGCTAAGGGCCTGGTCGGAAGGCTTAACGTTAATGAGTATAACGGATATATAAGCTATCAGATGAACGGGACAAGGATTGAGCTTGTCTGATGCGGATATCCCTCCCTGCTGATTGGTAAAAATGTGAAAAAAATGATATGATAAAAATTGGTTTATTGTAAGAATAACTAACCCGGTGAAAGGATACGCGAAAACTTGAGCGGTATCGAATTGTGGCGTACTTCGTCGTTCCACATTGCAGCTACGATGATATGTATGTCGGGGATCTTCTACACATTGCTGAAAAGACGTTTCGGAAAGACGCAGGGACGCGTGTTCCTCGCTATTTTCTGCGTTCTTTTCTGTAACGCATTGTGTGCCGCTTTTGCCGTTTTCGGTGAAGAATATACCATTGAAAGCCGGGTCTTCAGGATCTTATATCACGGTTCGGAATATCTTTATTTCCTTGCACATACCGCAGTAGCTCCGCTTTTCTTTGTTTATTTCATGTATCTTTGCGACTGTAAAGATATATACCCTTCCAAAAAACTGTTTTTAATAATGCTGCCGGCAGGTTTGATCGAGATAATGGTTCTTTTGAATCCTTTACATCATCTGCTTTGGTATTTTGACAAATATGACGGTTTTTGCAGAGGAAAAGTCGAATTTTTGCTTTATATACTAGCGGTTTTGTATGCCACGCTGGCAGCCGGGCTAGTTTTTCAGTTCAGGTGGAGTATTTCAAGAGACCGAAAGGTTTCGATAACCTGTTTCGTGATCCTCACCATGTTCGGAATGATAGTTCAGATGATCTCGCACGGAGTTCAGATAGAGGTGTTCTGTGAAGCGCTCGGAATGCTGGGACTCATGTTCACTCTTGAGGATGAAGACCGCGTCAGGGATATGGCCACGGGAGTTTATAACAGAACGTGTCTTATAGCTGATACAAAAAGACTTTTCAAGCGACAAAGAGCATTTCTTTTAAGTGTTCTTTTTCTTAAAGATGCAACAACGATACAGCATCTTCTTGGATCTGAAGCGGTCGATATCGTTCCCGAAAAAGTCGCATCTTTCTTAAAGACGATACATCCTGCCAATCGTATCTACAGGACGGCACCTTCCGTGTTTGCACTTGTTACGGTAAAGGGTGAGACATACAGTCCGGAAAAGATAAAGGAACGTTTTGAACAGGGGTTTGATATCGCGGGTAATGACGTTAAACTGTCTTATTATCTTTTGGAAGCAGAGGCCCCCTTACAGATACATACAGTTTCGGATGTCCTTTTACTTAGCGATGCGGTCATACCATCATCTTATCCCGAGACGGTTCTTCGCGGTGATTCCATCGGGTTCCTTTTCCGTAACGAAGAGATAAGACGTGCCATAAAGCGTGCAATTTCCGATGAGGGCTTCAGAGTTGAGTTTGTACCAATCTACAACGTATCAGACGGAAGCATCTGGTCTGCTGAAGCAAGGATGTGGATAGACGATAAGGAGACCGAGCGTATAGAAGCCGAAGAGTTCCTTCCGATCGCTTTAAGCAGCGGAGAGCTTTCACCTATCGGAGAAAGACTGATCCGTATGGCTTTTTCACGTTTTTCAAGAAAGACGGATGATACATGCAGCAGGTTAAACGTTGACCTTAACATAGCTTTGCTCATAAAAAAGGGTATCGCCGAATGGCTTTCGCTCCTTGCTCATGAGTATGGAGTAGATCCTAAAAATGTAAGCCTTGAGATAAACGAAGCTGCTATCCGCGAGGAGTACCCCGAAATAAGAGGAAATATCAAAAAACTCAAAGAAGCAGGATTTACGATGACTCTCGACCTTTACGGTTCGGGATATTCGAATATAAAGACATTGTTCTCAATGGGATTTGATCATATAAAATCCGATAGGAAGCTTATGAACGTTGACAGTAAGAGCGAAAAAGCGCTCATGGTACTTGAGGAAAACTCAAGCATGTTAAGACAATTGGGCTTTGTTCTTTTGTCGGATGGTGTCGATACGGAGTTTAAAAAGGAACGCTGTAAGGAGTTGGGAATTTCTTATATCCAGGGGGAAGGAGGTGTTCTTGAATGGTAGACGTGGTTGCCCTTTTAAATGAAGCGGCCTTTTACTTTGCTGCCATACTGACATCTCTTCTTGTGCTCATATTTACGTCGATCAGATACAGCACCGGAAAACCGCAGAACAGGGTATTTAAGCTCTTTGTGGCAGATATCATGATAGCCGCGTTTTTTATGTGCATTAAGATCCTTTGCAAACCGCTTGCTTCATTCAATTCGGTGATGGCATCCGGAGTAAAGGCCGGTTATTTCGGATATTTTGTATTCCATACGGCGACGGCTCCGCTGTTTGCTCTTTACATGGTGACTACCATGGGAGAAGTTGATACCAAGAAAAAGCTGCGTCATTTTTTGATGATACTTCCCGCCGTAGCTACGGAGATCATGGTATTAAACAATCCGTTCAATGAATTCGTCTACAGTCTCGATGAAGGACTTAATATGCACAGAGGCAACGGCGAGATGATCGTCTATGGTGTCGGTGCATTGTACTTCTTATTTGCCTTCATCGGCCTTTCAAGGAGATGGGACACTCTTACATCTGAAAGAAAGAATGCCCTGGTCTTCTTTATCACCATGACCGTTTTCGGTGTCGTTATACAGTTTATACTTCGCCAGTTTAAGATAGAACTGTTTGCAGAATCCCTTGGGTGCATGGGACTTATGCTTGCAATAGAAAATGAAAACGATCTTATAGATTCAGCCTGCGGAGTATATAACAGAAATACTCTTTCAAGGAATCTCGATCTTTTCTTTAAACGGAATAAGCCCGGATATGCGGTGTGTCTGAGGATCGTATCCGCAACGTCGGAAAACAGCCGAGGAAGCGCTGATACCCTGATCAAATCCGTAGCAAAGGAAATAAAGAGTATTTATCCCTGGTATAACACATACAGGATCACTCCTACATCATTCCTTATGCTTGTTGAAAGAGATGATCTTGAGACGGCAGATGGCCTTGCTGAACTCCTTAACGAACGGATAGAGAACCTGTTTACTGATCTCGAGGACGGGTTGTTCTCGGATTATGCGGTCATTCTGGCCAAGCTTCCCGATGATCTTTCAAATACCCAGGAAGTCATGCTTATGGGTGATTCCGAACTTCCGATAGCGGAAAGCGGTAAAAGATCCGATGCGACACAGAACTTAAAGAGCCTTTTGGACCGTGCGGGCATTGAAGAGGCCCTTCACAGAGGTCTTCGCGAAAATGAATTTGAAATTTACTATCAACCGGTCCATACCACAGCTGACAGCAAGCTGTTCTCGGCAGAAGCTTTGATACGTCAGCATGATTCTGTCCTCGGGGATGTTTTCCCCAACGATTTTATCCCGGTTGCCGAGCAGAACGGGCTGATAAACGGCATCGGTGCTTTTGTAATAGAGCAGGTTTGTGAATTCATAAAAAGCGGTATCCCGGAAAAACTTGGGATGGATCACATAAACGTCAATCTTTCGATCGTGCAGTGTTTCCAGAGAGGATTTGTAGGCAAAGTCAGAAATATAATAGACAGCTACGGAATATCCGCTGACAAGATCAATTTTGAGATAACGGAATCGGTCGCATCGACAGATAACAGACATCTTTCCGAGATTTTTAAGGAATTTAAGGCAGCAGGATTTAAGTTCTCAATGGACGATTACGGAACCGGTTATTCAAATATACAGTCCGTGTTCAATCTTGATTTTGACGTAATTAAAATAGATAAGAGTATCCTTTGGGAGGCCGAAAAGAGTGAGACGGGAAAGATAATCCTTGAAAGCAGCGTTCACATGATAAAACGCATGAACAGACTGGCCCTTGTTGAAGGAGTGGAAACGGAAGAACAGGTTAAACTTTTAAAAGACCTCGGTGTTGATTATCTGCAGGGATACTATTTCTCAAAGCCTGTTCCGAGGGATGAATTTATAGCTTTATATGACAACGGGATCGCTTGATGACCCGTGTTTACATATACAGGAAATAAGAAAAGAAGAGGAATAATTATGAAATTCAGGAAATTTATTGTGATGATGCTTATGTCATTATGTATCGTGGGACTCGGTACAGGATGTTCTTCGATAAAGGAACTTTCTTCCGACAAGAAAGAATCATCAAAAGAAGAGGATGAAGAAGGGGAAGAAGAGGAAGAAGAAAAAGAATCCAAGAAGAAAAAGAAGAAGAAAGATAAGGATAAGGACGAAGACGAAGAAGAAGATAAGAAAGAAAAAAAGAGTAAGGAACAGGTCTTTGAATCAGAGCCCGAAGAAAGTTCTTACGAGTATGATGAAGGGGAGATTTACTATACTACTACCAAGGCTGTCCTTCGCGAAGACGGAACGGCTTCATTCATGTATGTATATGAATACCCCAGTGAAAACTCCGTTTCAACAAATGAGTATCTGGGAACATATGAGTGGCAGGGAGATGACACGTTTGAAGTATATGTGACGTCTTACGGTAATGTTGAAACCAGACGCATAACCGTTGAAGGAGATAAGATTACCAATGTTGAATATCTAAACGGTAATGTGGCAGAAGAGATCGCCGGAACGTATACATGTGACTCTACCGAGGCGGGAGCAGATAATACGCTTGAGATCTACGCTGACGGATCCGCATATCTTCTTGCTGATGATAAGGAGTACTCAGGATATGTATATGCCATCGATGACAAATGGAATGTATGTGTATCCAACAACGAATATGTGGAAAGTTATGATGACTATGTAGGCTTTGACTGGGTATGTGATTTTGACGGAGGAACATTTGATTATGTGTCATATGCTTATTACATATATGCCGATTACGAACAGGAAATGAAGGCATTCGGAGATCTGGGAGAAGTAACATTCAAGTTCGATGATGTCGGAAATTGTACTACATCCGTGAAAATCGATGGAAAAACAAGAAATTTTGAAGGATCATATTACGTCAATAAGGATGAAGAGAGAATAGAATCCGCATATGTTCAGGACGAAGACGGAAATACACTGAACCTTAATTTCGGTGAGGTGGACGGACAGATGAACTACTTCGGTGAATATACCAAAGCTTTGGGTGCCGGCTGAGTATCGCTTTTGGGAGAAAACAAATGAGACTTATCGGAAATATAATCTGGCTTTTGCTTGGAGGATTATTAAGTGCCCTTGGGTGGGTATTGGCGGGTATCATATGGTGCATCACCATATTCGGCATACCTGTCGGATTGCAGTGCTTTAAATTTGCCAGCATTTCGCTTAATCCTTTCGGTAAAGAGATAAGATATGAAGGCGGCGCGGTTTCGTTCCTTTTAAACATAATATGGTTTCTGGTAAGCGGTATAGAGCTTGCCATACCGAACTTTGTCATAGGACTTTTGTTTTGCGTGACCATCGTCGGAATACCGTTCGGCCTGCAGTTTTTTAAGATAGCAAGGCTGGCTCTTTGCCCGTTCGGTGCAGTTGTTGAACGGGTTAACACGTTTTAAGCAGTCAACGGGGACGGTTCTCTTTGACTTGCAGACAAAGAGAACCGTCCCCATTGACTTCATTGGCTTTATGGACTCCATCATACAAGATGGAGTCCTTTTTTTCGACTATTAGTCGAAAAAGTGTTGACAAGGTGATTTTGGCCGGGTTATACTAAAACCGACCGCTAGTCGAAAATGGAGAAAGATATGAAAAAAGGTGAAAGAAGAAAACTTGAACTGCTTGATATAGCCTACGGAATGTTCCTTTCCAAAGGTTACGAAAACACAAGCGTTGATGAGATCATTGAAAAAGCAAATATAGCAAAGGGAACATTTTACTATTACTTCGAGAGCAAGGAAATGCTGCTTGAGGAAGTGATCGGGATGATGATCGATAAAGAGATAGAAGCTGCAAAAAAGATTCTTGATGCGGATCTTAGCGCACCTCAAAAGATTGCAGGGATCATATCATCATTACGGCCTTCTGAAAACGAGCTCCCGATAGAAGATGCACTGATGCGCCCCGAGAACATTATCATGCATGACAAGGTAAGGAAGCAGCTTATAGAAAAGGCAGTGCCGCTTATTTCTGACGTGGTTAAGGAGGGAATAAATGACGGGCTCTTTGAATGTGAGAACGTTTTTGAAAGAGTCAGGATGGTCCTTGTATTAAGCAGCTACACGTTTGATGAAAACACATATTCGGAAGGCGATGTCATCGTGTTTATAGACACTTTAGAAAAAATATTCGGTGCAAAGCCGGGAACGATGGAATTTATAAGGGGACTTATCAGATAGATATATGAAAACAAAAAGCAACTTTAATAAATTCATGCTTCTTTGGGCCGGAGAGCTGATATCCTCTGTCGGCGGAGGACTAACAAGCTTTGGGCTCGGGGTATATATCTTTAAAATGACAGGAAGCGCGGCAAACATGGCGATGGTAACATTGCTCGGGTTTTTGCCGACGATCCTTCTTTCGGTTCCGGCTGGAGTCCTTGCAGACCGCTATGACAGAAGGCTTCTTATGATGGCGGGAGACGGGCTATCGGCACTGGGAATCATTTATATTCTGATCTGTATGATACGCGGTGGAGCAACGGTTATTGAGATATGCATTGGGGTGTTTGTAAGTGCGGTATTTTCTGCTTTGCTTGAGCCGTCATATAAGGCCACGATCACGGATCTTCTTGGGAAAGAAGAGTATTCAAAAGCAAGCGGACTTGTTTCCCTGGCGGGAAGTGCCAGATATCTTTTATCTCCGGTAATAGCGGGTTTTCTTCTTTCGATAAGTGACATAAAGCTTTTGCTCATCATCGATATCGCGACGTTTTTCCTTACAGTTACAAGCACGGCGGTCGTAAGGAAGGGAATAGATAAAAAGGAACCGGAAGAGCAGGAAACTTTTATAAAAAGCATAAAGGAAGGGTGGAAGGTCTTAAGCTCCAAAAAGGGAGTGCTCATCCTTGTCGGTGTATCATCGCTTATCACTCTTTTTATGGGGATGTTCCAGATACTTGCAGAACCAATGGTTCTATCCTTTGCTAATGAAAGGACGCTTGGAATTGCAGAGACTGTATGTGCCTCGGGAATGCTTTTTAGCGGACTTGTGCTTGGCATAAGGGGAATAAAAGGTCATTACGTAAGGACGCTTGGACTATCGCTTGCA
>JAILCX010000071.1 GCA_024690205.1 Lachnospiraceae bacterium
CATCGACTCCGATATCCGTCTTGCAATGACAGGTAACATCCGTAAGTACTTTGCAGAGCATCCCGATCACTTCGATCCTCGTCAGTACTTAAAGCCCGCTCGTCAGGCTGTTAAGGACATGGTTGCTCACAAGATCATCAACGTTCTTGGTTCAGACGGCAAGGCTTGATAAATACTTATTTGAGGGGGCGGTTTAAAGCGCCCGCAAAGTCAGACTATTTGAGCGTAGCAGTCCTTTGACTGCTACGCTGTTTTTATACAACCGGGAGATTGTGAGAAAAGATCATGAAAAAGGAAAAGAAAGTAAAAGAGAAAAAGCCGGGAAGATTTAAAAGATTCCTGAAAGGACTGGGCAAATTCGCACTTGTTGTTTTTGTTTTATTGTGTGCCCTGCATATATTTATGTTTTTCTGGCTGGATCCGGAGAAAAAGCCGGGTAAGAGAAGCATGTGGGACACAAGGAATTTTGATCTCGATTTTGATAAGCTTCCTGCCTGGGATGTTATTGAGAATATAGATACTTCAAGCATAGTGAAGAATGATGACGGAACAGTTACCTTTATCGCCGGGGGACCCGAGGGACAGGATGTCCGTTTCAAAGGATGGGGCGTTGAGGTCAGCGAGGGAAAGATCGTTTTTGACAGGAACAGCTCCCTCATCAATTTAGACAGCATAGGACGTATCTATTCCGTTGTTCCGCAGCTTAAAAGAGGCGGTGACTGGTGGGATCAGTTTCTTTCGACTGCAGCATACAGTCTTGAAAAGAACCCTCATCTCGAGAGCGAGGAAGATCTGACTTTTGCGATCAATCAGCACTATTTTGTGGGCATGTGCAGAAAGAACCCCATGAGAGCAGCCAAATATCATGGATTTTTTTCTCTTGCACAGCTGCAGCCCAACTTCTTCGCAGTCGGTACATCAGTGCCAAGTGAACTTGACAGGTGGCCAAATAAAGATGTGATGACGGCAACCAAGCTCATTGTCAGATACGAAAAGGACGATGAGATGACCGGATTTAAGACGATAATCTTTAATCCCATGTGGTATCGGCCGTATTTTGATGGCGAGAAGTACGATCCTTTACTTGAACTTTACGATCCGGACAACGGCATATTTACGCTGTCTTTAGTGGGAATTCCCGATCTTAAGCATGAGTATTTTCCTTATACGGAAGAAGAATTTGAACGACAGGTACTTGAAGCCGATTTCTGGTCTATGGTTGAATTTTCCGAAAACCGCGTACCGGAAGTTCTTAATCTAAAGGATGATACCGGAAATGTCCTGGATAAGAACTATGCCAACGTCCATAAAGGATATACGGCATCTGTTAAGCTTTCAGAAGGTTTTGTTGCGGATGTTCCTTTCAGCATCAGCGAAAAAGTGGTCGGAGCAAAGACCATGCATGATCTTGTTCCTTTTGCATATCCGGAGGCTGAAGGCGAACTTAAGGCTTTGGTTATCCCCATCGCGTGGAAGGATCAGCCTGAGAATGCGACGGATGAAGTGCTGGAGAAATTTAAGACTGAGCTGGGACGTGTTATTCTTCATGACGGCACAGTCACGGATTATTCCGACCTTATGGAGGAAGGCAGATTCTCTCTCAGTGAATACTTTGATGAGGCTTCATACGGACAGCTTATGGTTTCATCATATATGACAGACTGGTATAACGGAGGATCCTTTGCAGGAAACAGATTAAAGAACGTCGACATGAAGTTCTTTAAGAAGGTGCTTAAGTGGCTCTACAAAAATTATCCCGATCTTGACTATGAATCATTTGACAGGGATAAGAACGGGTATTTTGATTCTGTGATATTCCTGAATGCAGGAGATACCGGTGATGACGGATTCGATATCATTTCCTTTGAGGGAGCGTTAAATTACAGGGAAACTTACGGAAACGAATTTGCGGGAACGCCCGACAAGCCGACGATCAACTGCGCTGTAAACATGAACGCATCGCATTTTGGCGATAATACGCTGATACACGAATTTAGCCATACTTTCGGACTTATAGATTACTATGATGTAAATTACAGCGGAATATCAGCTCTCGGAGGCTTTGATATGCAGGATTCGAGTAAAGGAGACTGGAATGTTTACTCGAAGTATGCCGTGGGCTGGGGCAATCCTCAGGTCATCAAAGATCTTAAGCCCGGAGAATCAAAGACCATACAGATCGGGGCCATGTCCGCAACCGGGGATTATCTCGTAATACCGGGAAAAGATTCGTACTTCGACGGACCTTTCTGCGAATATATTATGGTCGATCTCTTCTCGGAATGCGGCACAAGCAGATATGACGCGGAGTACTTTATGCTCGGAGGTGAGACGGGAGTACGTATATATCACGTCGACGCTGTTATGGAGAAGAATGATTATGTGAATGAAAAAATCCCCGACATGGAGCCCTGTACCGTCGGAACGATCCATTATCCCAACACCTACTCCGGAAGCGGCTTCTATAATATCGAACTCATTCAGGCCGGAAAGGTCAATACATTAACGAATCTTGAGTGTCCTGAGTTCAGGCCATGGATCGAGCCTCAGGATCTGTTTAAGAAAGGCGATGTGTTCAATATCTCGGATTATTCGGATTTCTTTTACAACGGAGCCATGGACGACGGAACCGATTTCGGATATGAAATAGAAGTACTGAGTATCACAGGAAGCGGAAGCGATGCAAAGGCCGAGATAAAGATAACAAGAAAGTAAGACCGGGAAAGGGAAACACCCTTATCAATCGGTTAATTCTGCCGATATAATATATACAGAAAAGAGATGGAAAGGAGGGTCTTCATTATGGATATTGCCGCATTGGCAATGAACATGTCACAGACAAAGATAATGCAGAGTGTGGGAACTGCCGTACTCAGCAAAGCAATGGACACCAATGAGCAGATGGGAAATCAGATCGCTCAGATGATTGACAGCTCCGCCATGGAGTTGTCGGTCAACCCTAACGTTGGTGCCAAC
>JAILCX010000087.1 GCA_024690205.1 Lachnospiraceae bacterium
CACGATATGATTTTGCAGACTAAGAAGTGTAATGTTTCGGTGATCAGTGAAAAGGCTGATTTTGAACTGTTTAAGCACTTTGGATTTCGGTCGGGAAGAGATGTTGATAAGTTCGCCGGATTTACGGACTGCAAAGTTGCCGATAACGGGATCCCCTATATCACAAAAGGAACGAATGCGTATTTCTCAATTGATATAAAGCAGACGGTGGATCTGGGTTCTCACATGTTGTTTATCGGAGAACCTACCGCGATGGAAGTATTGGATGATGCTCCGTCGGCGACGTACTCATATTATCAGGAAAACATTAAGCCGAAGCCGGAAAAGGTTGAAACAACACCGACCGGGCAGACGGTCTGGAAATGTAGGATATGCGGATATGAATATGTGGGTGAAGAATTGCCAGATGATTTTATATGTCCTATATGTAAGCATCCGGCATCGGATTTTGAGAAAGAGATATAAGGTGCGAATCTGAAAATAACGTTTTTCATTGGAGAGTTTGCAACAGGTAATTAAGTTACACAGGTACATGAGGTATTTTCAAATATGATAGAGTATACATCATTATTACAGAACTATAATTTGTATAAGGAAGAATATGAAGAGGCTGCTTTAAGGGCTCTTCGGTCGGGATGGTACATTTTGGGCCCGGAACTTGAGTCATTTGAGGAACAGTTTGCTTCTTATCTGGGTGCTAAGCATTGTATTGGAGTGAATTCCGGAACGGATGCGCTTATTTTGGCTGTAAGGGCTTTGGGAATAGGACCCGGGGATGAAGTGATAGTTCCTGCGGGGACTTATATTGCTTCGGTGCTGGGAGTTACTGAAAACGGAGCTGAACCTGTTTATGCGGATTCAGATCCGGAGACATTATTGATAGATGCTGACAAGATAGAGGGTGCCATCACAGATAAGACGAAGGCTATATTACCGGTTCACCTTTATGGGCAGGCTTGCGATATGACAAAGATCATGGATATCGCTAAAAGGCATGGTTTGTATGTAATAGAAGATTGTGCACAGTGCCATGGGTCTAAATGGAATGGGAAATTGACTGGAACAGAAGGTACCGTTTCATGTTTTTCATTTTATCCTACGAAGCCATTGGGTGCACTGGGGGATGCCGGAGCCTTAGTTACCGATGATGATGAGTTGGCGGATAAACTTCGCATGCTTCGAAATTATGGGAGCCGGGTAAAGTATGTCAATGAATCGATCGGAAGGAACAGTCGTCTTGATGAGGTTCAGGCAGCGGTATTGAAGGTCGGACTTAAGCATCTTTTTGAGACTAATGGGATTCGTATACGGATTGCGGAAAAATATCTGCAGGGGATACATAATGACAAAGTGAAACTCACGTTGACAGACCCGAATGCGACTCATGTTTATCATTTATTCCCGGTAATTGTTGATGATCAGAAGAAGTTCCAGGATTATCTTCTTGAAAACGGAGTGAAGACACAGGTTCATTATCCGATTCCGCCATATGTCGCTGAATGTTATAAGAATCATGGACATAAGTGGGAGGATTTTCCGAATGCAGCATATATTGCCCAGCATGAAGTGAGCCTTCCGATTTATTCCGGGATGAAAGATGAGGATGTGCAGGAAGTTATACGGGTTGTGAATGGGTATTGAGGATGTGTGCATAAGAGACTGTGGGATAATTCGACTTTGCAGAAAAGGAAATGAGGTGGCAGTTTGTAGCTAAACAGTTGAGTATAAACCTAATATGCATTGTGTGCAGTACATTTGCAGACTTTTGATGTGATGTTTGTTCATAGATAGTGATGTAAGCTTATTATAGGTGAGAAAATCCAATTTTGTTAAAGGGTAAAGGAGGATAACAAAATGCCACTAGATAATTTAATACTAGATGTTGATGATCAGATAATCAAAATTAGGACCAAAAATTTAGATGTTTCTTTTAATGAACTTTATGATATGTATCAAAATGGGGAACTGATTATTGATCCAGATTATCAGAGGCTATTTAGGTGGGAGATTAGTAAGCAATCAAGATTTATTGAGTCATTGATTTTGGAAATGCCGGTTCCTCCGATTTTTGTTATTGAAAAATCGGATGGAATATATGAGTTAATAGATGGACTACAGAGAATTTCAAGTTATTTACGATTTCGGGGAATAGATTTACAGAGTGGAATTGATAAACTTGATGATCCGGACAGTAATTCTGGAAATTCTGTTTTTTTAGAGGGATGTGATATTGTACCTGATTTAAATGGTTATTGTTATGATACTTTACCTAAAAGTCTTCAAATAAAACTTAAACGTAGTTTTGTCAGAATGGAGGTAATAAAAAAAGAAAGTGAACCATCGTTGAAGTATCATATGTTTAAAAGGCTTAATACAGGAGGAGATTTACTTTCAGATCAAGAGATTAGAAACTGTACAATTAGACTGCTTGGATCTGAGGGTATTAGCTTTCTCGAGAAATGCAGCAAAAATCCTGATTTTATAAATGTTATTAGCAGATTGGATGAGGAGAAACTCAAAAGAAAATATGATCAGGAATTAGTGTTGCGGTTTTTTGCCATAAAGAATAATCTACAAAATTATAGATATCCTGTAACTGAATATTTGACAAACTATCTGGAAAAGATGACTCTTGATGGACAGTTTGCTTATGAAAAAGAGGAAATGATTTTTAATAAAACATTTAAATGGATCAATGAATGCTGGGGAGAGGATGCTTTCTCTCCTAAAACGGTTAATGGGTATTACCGTAATGAATTTGCTTTGTATCTGTTTGATGGGATATCAATTCCAATTGCTAATAATATTGATGTAATTAATCCTAATAATATAGGGGATATCATTACATCAGTAGAAACTGTTAAATTTGGCGAACAGATAAAGCAGTATAAAACAGGAAGTGTAAACGGCTTGAAAACTCGTATAAAAATGTTTACGGAAGGAGTAAAAAGAGCTATTGAACCCTGAAGAACTACGTGAACAAATAGAGAGTGAATTGGCATGGCGTCAAGAGGAATTATCATTTATAAAGAATCAGTTAAATTATGTTGCTGATATGAAGAAGGATCAATTTCGCAAGACACTTGTACTTATGCTTTACGCACATTTTGAGGGCTTTTCTAAGATAGCTCTCCAGACCTACTTACAATATATAAATAATATGAATCTGAATATTTGTGATGTAAATAGCACTTTGCAGGCAGCTGCATTAAAGAGAGAATTTAGTGCATACGATACTGGAGACAAAAAGAATGAGTTTTTCAAAAAGCCTCTCCCCAATGATGTGTTTTTGCATAAGCTTAGCAGAAGAGTAGAATTGATTGAACGAATTGAAGATTTTAAAAGACAAAGGTTTTTTCTCGATGATGATATCATAGATACTGAATCAAATCTTCGATATATTGTTTTACAGAAGAATCTGTACTTTTGCGGTCTTCCTATAGATTTGTTTGATGAGCAAAAAAATTATATTGATTCATTAGTTAACCGAAGAAATTCTATAGCTCACGGCGACTGCAAATCGGGAGTTGATGAAAAGGAATACATGAAATGGGAAGAACAAACTTATACTGTTATGAATACGATAGTTCGAATCCTTTATGAGTATGTTTGTAAGGCAAAGTTTATTATTCCTAGATAATTATGTATTTGGATTCTAAAAAATGAAATGCAAAAAGGTGAGGAAGCTATTCGATCAAGCGGAATGGACAACTAATATCTTGGAAACGGTGGACATATAGAGAATTGCAGGCTGAAGTGGCGGGGTTCTTCTGATATATAGATAAGAATATGAAAAAATATTTAAAACTTTTTGATACAAATCTCATAGAATTCTCAATAATCGAGAATCTTGCAGATCCGGTGCTACAAATCACTTGGATAAACGAGGCAAAAAAAGATCTCATTCCGTTAGGTATGGAGATAAGTGATAAAGGACTCACTTCGTGGTTGAAAAATAGAACGATTCCCAAAAACAGAGCCTATGTTAATTCTTTCCTGGCGAAGTGTGGACTTAATGCAAACAGGCCTATGGACGTTATTTCGGTATGTAAGGGGTTATCTTTGAATGATTCATATTGGGTAGTGGAAGAGAATTTCTCCGGAACATTTGAAGATAATAATCTATTTGACAACAATTTTAGCCGTGTTCTTGCGACGATAGCTTTTACCGGATACGGAAGCAGTACAAGGTCATCATTGTCATCATCCCCGGAATTTACAACTAATGGAATGCTACCTAAATGCTGGAGAAGAATAGACGGAAAGATTTTTCTTTATAAAGGCGCAACTTCAGGTGCATCTAACACCGGAAATGAACCGTTTTCAGAATTGTATGCATATGAGATAGGAACGGCTATGGGTATGAATGTTGTTCCATATAGAATTTCAAAGTGGAAAAAGCACCTTTGTTCAGCATGTGAATTGTTTACAAGTAAAGAGCTGGCATTTGTGCCCGCAGGACACATAGTAAAAACCGGAGGAATGAAGGCTGTAAGAGAGTACTATAAGAAATTAGGGTCGGAGTATGTAGATGCTCTTAACGATATGATAGTACTAGATGCCGTAATATATAACACTGATCGTCATTTTGGTAATTTTGGCGTGCTTGTTGATAGTAAGACGAACAAGATAGTTGCTCCGGCGCCGCTTTTTGATCACGGAAACTCTCTGTTTAACATGGCGGGAGAAGAAAACTGGGCTGATGAGAAACTATTAAGTGAATATGCTAGGACATTACTCCCCAGTGTTTATGAGGACTATGTTGAAGAAGCAAAGGCTGTTCTTGATAAGCGACTTAAGGAAAAACTTAGAAAACTGTTGATATATGAATTGAAAAAATCGGGAGTATATAACTATTCTTCAGATAGACTGAAAATGATAAGTAAAATGGTGCAGGAAAGGGCACAGATGATATTGGATTAAAAATTTCGTTGGAATAGTATAACGCATTTAGTTATGAATTGAAAATTCTGTGATGAGGAACGGCTTGCTACATGCTGTTCCTTTTTTGAGCCAAATTAATATTTCGAAATTTTGAAACATAAAAGTGCAAGAAAGCAGAGAATGTAAGGAGGCAAAGGTAAGACTGGATAGATGGGGAGGCGATTTCTCTAAGTGTAGAACCTGTTTTCTTGACAATTATTTGTAAAAAGATATAATAAAGGTATTAACGGCGACAGTGGAACAAAGGGTATAGACGGAGGTTTGTTATGATAAATTATGTGGGAAAGATGTCAAGAGGGGATGCGTTGTCTTTGTCAAAAAAATTATTTGAAGGCAAAGTTATCCAAACCTATAGATACGACCTATACTGGGTTTTGGAAAGAGAATACGTTAAAAATGGGGGATGGGAGTCAAAGCTTGATGATAACCAGATAGGTTGTTTTATGAGCGATCTAGTTAAACTTTACAAGAAAGATCCGGATATTGTTTTTACATCAAGTGGCCATTCATATGATGGGCGCGGGGCGGTTTATCAGATAGATTTTAGGAAAATGCAAATCAAATCTGTCAATTACACTCCGGAATTACTCACACTTGATAGTGTAGAAACGAATATGCACGGGAACAGAGAGAATAATCCTGGTGAGATGGTGATACCTTTTAATAAGATTGACCAAAGAGCCAGTAACAATAATATTAATACGTCTAAGTATGTTTTCGAAGAAAGCTTATATCACGAGGCGCTAAAAAATTTATTAAAAATGGCTGTGATAAATAATTGCAGAATGAATGATTATCAAAAAAGGTGTGCAATGGAAAACATAGATAGAGCAGCCAAACAAGCGGAATGGATAACCAATCTACTCAAAAGCGGCGGATATTTGACGTAAGCGGTCACCACAAATGGGATATAATGTATTTTGAATGTATGTTTGAATTTCAGCAAAAAGGACTAGTTTATATATGCAAATAGATTTGTACTGTGACGAAAGTAGACAAGACCTACTTGCAAACAAAGAGGCAATTACCTCAAATAACAGATATGTTTCTATCGGTGGCCTTCTTGTTCCCAGAGACAAAAGGGATCTATTAAAGCAACGACTAAACGATCTTAAGCTAAAATATGGGATTGTAAAAGAATTTAAGTGGGGAAACGTATCAGAAAACAAGTTAGACTTTTATAAAGCTTTAGTAAATTTATTTTTTGAGGCTGAATTCCGGGATGTCTGTTTCCGGTGCGTTGTGATAGATGCTCTTGAAATTGATAACGAGAAGTATAATGATGATGATCAGGAATTGGGATACTATAAATTCTATTATCAACTAATCCACAATTGGGTAAATTCAAGAGATAAATACTATATATTCACGGATTATAAAACGAATAAAGAAAAAGATCGACTTCAAGAATTACGTAGAATCCTCAATCGCCAGTTTGTTCAAGACAACGTTGAGATTATCCAAGCTATCGATTCAGCCGAATCTGTAATATTACAGTTTCAAAACATTCTTATGGGAACAGTTTCCTATAAATACAATTATAGAGAAAATGGATCATCAATCGCCAAATTACAGTTGGTTAGTTACGTAGAGGAAAAACTCGGCAGAAAAATAGGTGCAACCAATTCTGCCGAATACAAATTCAACATTTTTAGAATTAATCTTAGCGGAGGTAACAGATAATGAGTTTACCTGCGCTTAGAAACTTTGCCAATGAGGCGGAGTGCAAACTGTATTTTATTGAAAATTATTGCAGTGCCGAAATAAGTACGCATGATGGCATAAAAGTCAAATTTCATAAGGACATGTTTGAGCATGCCTTTTATGAGAGAACACAAAAGAAATGGAAATCCGCTAAAGATCACTTCTCAGCAGACCGTGGCGAACGTATAGACTGGATAAAATACGTCCTCAATGATAATACGATTATCCCGAGACAGGGCTATGATAAGGCAAAGAAAAGATTTGACAACTCACGCCGAGTGACCTTCCTTACCCCCAATAATTATGCTGTAATAATTCAGCTCGTTGGTAAACGTGAAGCCAGATTTGTTACAGCATTTATAGTTGACAGCCAAGATGTTGCAAATAAAATAAACGCGAATCCGGTTTGGGATAGTTCTGATTGGTTGTAAAAAGAACATAAAAAACCACTGGTTAACCTGGCCCAGTGGTCGAAGCCTTTATAGATCCCAAACGATAAGTAAAGGATTAACTATATAGTACAAGTTCCGGATTCGACTGTCAATGGTGTTATGTAAACCAAAAGATCGTACTTTTATATCGCAACGTTATAAATCGTACCTTCCAAACAGTAGTGATGAAACCTATATATGTCATATATGCATTCTGAAAATGATTCAAGTAAGTGATACAAAAGATATGTGGAAAAATCCGATTACCATTGCGCGTCGGGTTCTTTTTTGTTTATAACAAATATCGTTAATGGTATAATAAAAAATAGTAGTATTCCAGAGGAGGGGGCGCAAAATGGACAATAAAGCAATGTACAAGCTTTCATACGGACTGTTTGTTCTTACGGCGAAGACGTCTGAAAAGGTGAATGGATGTATTACCAACACGGCTATTCAGGTGGCATCTGAGCCGAATCAGATATCATTTGCGGTAAATAAGGCAAACTACACGCATGATATGATCATGCAGACGAAAAAGTGCAATATTTCCGTCATAAGTGAAAAGGCGGATTTTGACCTGTTTAAACATTTCGGATTTCAGTCAGGAAGAGATGTAGACAAGTTTGCGGGATTTAATGACTGTAAGAATGCTGATAACGGGATTCCCTATATCACAAAGGGAACAAATGCTTATTTTTCAATAGATATTAAGCAGACTGTAGATCTAGGCTCACATACATTGTTCATTGGTGAGCCTGTTGCTATGGAAGTATTGGATACGGCTGCTTCGGCAACATATACATATTATCAGGATTATATTAAACCCAAACCGGAAAAGGTCGGAACAACTCCGAGCGGGGAGACGGTTTGGAGATGCAGGATATGCGGATATGAGTACGTGGGAGAGGAGTTACCCGAAGACTTCATATGTCCTTTATGTAAGCATCCTGCATCGGATTTTGAGAAGGTAGTTAAGGAGGAGGTTAACATGGCAGATAAGTGGAGATGCAGAGCAGAAGAATTAAAGGGAACTGAAACAGAAAAGAATCTCATGGCGGCTTTTGCCGGAGAGTCCGAGGCACGTAATAAATACACTTACTTTGCTTCAAAAGCAAAGAAGGACGGCTATGTTCAGATATCAAAGATATTTGAAGAGACAGCAGCCAACGAAAAGGAACATGCAAAGATTTGGTATAAAATACTTGAAGGTATAGGCAGCACTGTTGATTGCCTTAAGGCAGCCGCTGACGGTGAGGCTTATGAATGGAAGGAAATGTATCCTTCTTTTGCTAAAAAGGCAAGAGAGGAAGGTTTTGATGAGATAGCTGAACTCTTTGAAGGTGTTGCTGCTATCGAAAAGGAGCATGAAGAAAGATATCGCAAGCTTCTTAAGAATATAGAGGACAAGATCGTCTTTTCAAGAGACGGAGACTGTGTATGGCAGTGCGCTAACTGCGGACATATCGTCATCGGAAAAGAAGCCCCTGAAGTATGTCCTGTGTGCAACCATCCTCAGGCATACTTTGAGATAAAGGCTGATAATTATTGATTTAAGGAGGAATGGACATGTTTGAACAGGTAAAGTTAACATATGGCGCAGATGCGCTTGAACCCTATATAGATACGCTTACGGTAGAGACTCACTATGGTAAGCATCATGCAACGTACACCAAGAATTTCAATGACGCTGTTGCTAAGGCCGGTTTGGAAGGGAAAAGCGCTGAAGAGATTCTTGCTTCTTTAGACAGTGTTGCCGATGAGTCCTTGAGAAAGGCACTTAGAAATAACGGTGGCGGATATTATAATCATAACCTCTATTTTGAGTCTTTTTCTCCCAGCCCTGCAAAGGCTCCTACAGGTGCACTGCTTGATAAAATAAACGAAAAGTTTGGAAGTGTTGATGCTTTGAAAGAAGAACTTACAAAACTTGCAACCGGACAGTTTGGATCGGGTTGGGCATGGCTTTCAGCAAATAAGGCAGGAGACCTTATGACATCCGCTTCGCCCAACCAGGATAATACTATTTCTGAAGGCAAAGGTTATATTCCGATAATAGCGCTTGATGTATGGGAGCATGCATATTACCTTAAGTACAAAAACTTAAGACCGGACTATATCAAGAACTTCTTTGAGATCCTTGATTGGAGTAAGGTTGAAGAGAATTATAAAAGGATCATCGGATAAGAAAAGACCATCAGGCTGTCAATGAGAACGCTTATCATAATTCCCGCCTACAATGAAGCTAATAATATTTCGACGGTCATAAAGGACTTAAAAGAGAATTATCCTTCGTATGATTACGTTATTATCAATGACGGATCAACGGACCGGACTGAGGATATCTGCAGGGAAAACGGATATCCTTGTATAAATCTGCCCATTAATCTGGGAATAGGCGGAGCAGTCCAGACAGGATATAAGTATGCTCTTGAAAATGGGTATGATGTAGCGGTTCAGATGGATGGAGACGGACAGCATGATCCTGCGTTCCTTGAGGGGATGATAAAGCTCATTGAAAATGACGAAGCGGAGGCGGTGATCGGCTCGCGTTTCGTTGAAAAAGAAGGTTTTCAGTCTTCTGCGACCAGAAGATTCGGAATAGGCTTTTTAAGTATCCTGGGGAAGATTCTTACGGGTGTCAGATTGAAGGATATAACAAGCGGATATCGTATGGTCAACAGAAAACTCATACAGATATATGCAAATGACTATCCTTCCGATTATCCGGAGCCTGAAGCATTGGTCATAGCAGCCATATACGGCTGCAAGATAAAGGAATATCCCGTGATCATGAAAGAAAGACTTGGAGGCTCAAGCTCCATTAATCTTAAGCGCTCGGTTTACTACATGATCAAGGTTTCAATTGCCATGATGATAAGGCGATTAAGTCTGGGCTTCAGGAGGGCAAAAAAATGATACCGCAAACCCTTCGTATTACTCTTTGTATAGGTGTTATTGTATATTTTATATTGATCCTGCGTTATCTTAAGCTGAAAATGCTGGAGCTTAAGTATACTTTGATCTGGCTTGTTGCCGGTTTGATAATGGGAGTAATGGTCTTTTTTCCTGAGCTTCTTACCAGATTCATTCGTTTGCTTGGAATTGAAAGCAACATGAACGGATTGTTCATACTTGCGATAGCTTTTTGTATTATGGTTCTCATGACACTTACTTCTATTGCAAGTCGTACATCAATGAAGATGAGAACAATGATCCAGGAAGTTGCGATGCTTGAAAAGAGAGTTCGTGAACTGGAGACAGAAAACGTGTCGCTGGATAATGAAAATGATCATAAAGAAAATAAAGGCACGGAAACGGTTTGAAGAAATGAGTGTTAGTATTTGGGTCTTTATAATCGAATCATTCTTCTCAACCTGGGCCCTTACTAGGGTTTTTCATCTTCATCCGGGAAACATCTTTACGATATTTATGTTTGCCGGATGTTTTTTGTTTTACAAGCATGTGTCTGATTCTTATGCAAATACCGCAGGAAAGAACGCCTCAACAGGAAACGGTGACAGATTGTACCGTTCGATCATCTGCTCAAGGATCTTAAGCGTTATCTTTACTCTTTTTTACTTCCTGTACGACAGAGATAATTATGTAGAAGAATTAAGCAACAGACTTTTTAAGGCAGTCATGCTTGCAGCTGTTTTGGTCGGACTTTACTTTTTCTTCGTATATGTTTTGAGATTTGTATTCTTTTATCTTACGGATCCCTCTTTTGAGGAAAGGATCTTTTATAAAAAGGCAGATACATGTGATGAAGACGGCTCGGAAACGTTAAAACACAAGGTGCAAAAGTATTATAGCGGGCATGTGTTTGGCTGTACGTTTGCTTTGTGCATATTGTTCTTTCTACCATATTTTCTGTATCAATTTCCGGGAATCATGACACCTGACAGCATTGTTCAGTATGAACAGGCACTTCATATTAAGCCATATAGCAATCATCATCCGTGGCTTCACACTTTGCTTCTTGAACTTTTTTATGATTTCGGATTTACATTTACAAGAGATCCGAATATTTCGGCATCTTTTTATACGGTTGCACAGATGATTTTCATGGCATTTTGTGCCTCATATGTTGTAAAGACAATGCAGATAAAGGGCTTTAAGCCTCTTATATGTTTTCTTGCCACACTATTTTATGCGATCGTTCCCTATAACGACGTGTTTGCCGTGACCATATGGAAAGATATTCCATTTGCGGGAATGGTTGCCTTATTTGTTTGTTCCCTTATAAGGCTTGATTCGGAGAAAGAGCATAAGGTTATAAACATAGTCACATTCCTGTTATCCGGTGTGGGGTTCTGCCTGCTTCGAACTAACGGATTATACGCGTTTATAGTCCTTGTCCCTTTCCTGCTCGTAAGATATTGGAAGAAATCAAAGACTGTAGTCATTTCTACGGCTGCGGTTTTGACGGTGGTTCTTGCTTTCAGATTTCCAATCATGAATGCATTTAACGTAGAGCAGCCGGACCTTGTGGAGAGTCTTTCGATACCGGTACAGCAGGTTGCTTCTGTCATTGTAAACGGTGGTACGGTTGATGAGGATTCGATGTATGAGATCCAAAAGGTTGTAGATCTTACTTACATTGATAAACTCTATGATCCGACGTTCGCTGATAATATAAAGGAACTAGTCAGAGCGGGAGACCAGGATTACCTTCGAAATAATAAACTAAAGTTTTTCAAGATATATCTGAAACTCGGTCTAAGAAATCCGGCTGAATACCTTAAGGCTTATGTGATGCAGACCTACGGATACTATTATCCCGACAGGGAATACAATGTGGCCGATGCAGAAGGTGTGGTTTCATCAAGTCTCGAATTTCAAACTACTCCGCTTATAGGTGGACCACTTGTTATAAAGAGCAAGGAGATATTTAATAAGCTTGGTAACATGATCCCATTATACAGTGTGATCTGGTGCATGGGTGCAATGTTCTGGGTTCTCCTTACCGGAATGGCAGCAGCCATTATTAAAGGTAAAAAAACCGTATGTGTATATTACCTGCCTTATCTTCTTTTAGTGCTCACGATCCTTGTTGCAACGCCTGTTGCAGCAGAGTTTAGATATGCATACTTTTTGATGTTTTCAATCCCCCTCTTATTTACAGCTGAAGCACTTTGAGATGGTTTGCTGATTTACCTGTAGTATGGTAGAGTTAGGGTGTTTCAGACAGTTTTTGATGAAAGAGAATACGAAAATGACTACTTTAAAAAAGATTAGAGACAGCAGATTATTTATGATCTTATGGGCGGTACTCATCGTCTTTACGGTTTGTACCGGAGAATCGCTTATAACGGGTGCAGAATCCGAAAATGCTATCCTTAACCTTATAAGCAAACTTTCAAGTTCGGCCTCAACTTTTAATGTTATAGATCTTTTGGCGTTTGGCGGGGCGTTTCTTCTCATAAAGTTCGTGCTTGAAAGGACCAAGGGAATAGATAAATACGGAGTCATAGTCGGAGTATTATTTGCGTTTTTGTATATATGGTCATTCAGTTACAAACAATCAAACGATACGTCGATCCTTTTTGCAAACGGGTATCAGGTATTTATGACGATCTTTTTGATGATCGGATTTAGCAGTCTGTTTTATCTTGTTTTTGAGTGCATATACATACTGTTTGAAGAAAGGGTAAAAGCCCCCTCAAAAGAAACCGATGATGGAAAGAAAGTCTTTTTTATAAGCGCCGGAGTCATATTTATATGCTGGATGTTCTGGATAGTATTAAACTATCCGGGGTCAGTTGCATTGGATGCGGTCGGACAGATAAACCAGTTCTTTACTAAAGAATACGGGGCACATCATCCGCCGCTTTCATCTTTCCTTATGGGCGGATTTGTCCGCTTGGGTGAAAAGATCATCGACCGCGATTTTGGCGTGTTCTTATATCTTTTCTTCCAGGCAGTTACAGGTTCACTTGTGCTGGGATACAGCATCTTAAAGGCATATCTTATAAGCGGATCGCGAAAGATCTGCTTTATAATATCACTCTTTTTTGCCGTTACTCCCATATTCGGACTCTTTGCTCAGTGGTTTGAAAAAGATATGATCTACAGTATCTTTACACTGCTTTTTGCGATATTCGTTCTTGAAGTATTTCAAAAGAAATCCGTTGAAACAAAGGAACTCATCGGGCTTATAGTGTCAGGACTGTTGTGCTGCTTCCTTAGAAATAACGGCATTTATGCAGTGGTTCCTGCACTTGTTCTGATATTTGTCTATTTTAGAAAATCGGGCGGAATGAAGACTCTTATAGCAACAGGTGGGATAATCCTGTCTTATGTACTTGTAACATCGGTTCTTTATCCTGCTTTGCATATTCAGCCTGCAAACGTAAGGGAAGCGTTGAGTATCCCGATGCAGCAGTCAGCCCGTTATATAAGGGATTACGGGGATGAAGTAACGGAAGAAGAAAGAGCGGCACTTGAGGAGTTTTTCTACTTCTATGATTACGTTGCGGAGTTCTATGATCCTCCGTGTGCAGACCGTGTAAAGAATATCGTTACGACGGAGTTTAACCCTCGAAGCTATGTAAAGACCTGGATAAAAATGGGATTAAAGCATCCGGGAGTTTACTTTGATGCATTTATGAATCTGAACTACGGGTATCTTGCACCGACCGAGCAAAATGCAGAGCCTGATATAACACACTCAGATATGGAACAGACTCAGGCACAGGGGATCGTACGCTATCAGAATGAGACAAATTCACAGTTGCTTTCGAATATAGTATTTATGAATGTTGTGTATCCTTTCTGGAGATATCTTACGATGCCCGGAATCTACACCTGGATTACGATCATCATGATCGTGCTTTGCATAAGATACAGAGCATGGGACGGGCTTATCATCCTGTCACCTAATATCATCAACATTCTGGTCTGCCTGGCAGCACCATTATGCAATGGTATGAGATATCAGCTCCCGGTAGTATTATCGATCCCTTTGCTGCTGGTATGGCTTTGGAAGAAAAGACAGGAACAATTATCCGCATAATATGTCAGAAGATTTAAGATCAAAGATAACTGAAGATGGAATGGATAAGTGCAGCGAAGTTAAAAGACTTCGCCGCGCTTTTTATGTTTGTAACAGTGTCGGAATATGTCCGATGACAAGGCAGGAGTTCGTTAAGGAACTCTTTGATCTTCCGACAAAGCCGGTAAGTGCCACCGTTGACCTTGTCGGAATGCCTGCGGTCGTATCTTCAAAGTCCGATCAAAAATATGCCGACATGTATAACCGGGCAACAATGGCCGTCATTGATGGTATGCCTCTTGTGCGAAAAGCACGCCACAGAGGATATAAGTGTGAGCGCTGCTCGGGTCCCGATATGATGGGAATGGTATTTGAAGAGGGCATAAAGCGTGGTGCAACGCACTATTTCTATGGTGGAAAGAACGATGAGGTCCTTTTAAAGATAAAGGAAAACCTTGAAAGGGATTATCCCGGGATAAACATAGCAGGAATGTATTCGCCTCCGTTTAGGCCTCTTACCGAAGAAGAAGATATACAAGTATGTGAAGAGATAAATAAGCTTAACCCTACATTTGTGTGGGTCGGAATAGGCGCGCCCAAACAGGAGATGTGGATGCAGGAACATGCCGATAAACTTGACGGTGTGATCATGCTGGGAGTCGGTGCGGCTTTTGATTTTATAGCAGGATCTTTGGAAAAAGCTCCCTCCTGGATAGAAAAAGCCGGATTTGAGTGGCTCTTTAGGCTCATAAAGGAACCAAGGAGACTGTGGAAACGCTATATTATCGGCGGATTTAAGTATCTGGGATACAGTATTAGGGCGCCTTTTGAAAAGAATAAACATAAGCGTTTTAAGGTTGCGATGATAGGGCATAAAAGGATTCCTTCCCGTGAAGGCGGTGTTGAGATAGTTGTTGAAGAGATCTCGAAACGCCTTATAGACCTTGACTATGATGTGGATGCTTATAACAGATCCGGATATCATGTTTCCGGAAAGGAGTTTGAGCAGACACACGGAAGACATGCAAAAAGGTTTGGACATATAAGGATAATAACAGTTCCGACGTTCCAAAACGGAAAGCTTAATGCGATAGTATATACAGTCCTTGCTACCATTAGGGCGTTGTTTGGACATTACGATGTGCTCCACTATCATGCTGAAGGGCCCTGTGCCATGCTGTGGCTTCCGAAATTGTTCGGGAAAAGAATTGTTGCGACTATACACGGGCTGGACTGGCAAAGAGCCAAGTGGGGAAATTTCGCCTCGAAGGTTTTAAAAGATGGCGAAAAGATGGCAGTAAAGCATGCCGACGAGATCATAGTTCTTTCAAAGAATGTCCAGCAGTACTTCAAAGATACATATGGAAGGGATACACATTTTATTCCCAATGGTATAAACAGGCCAAAGAAAGTACCCATAGATCTTACTGCCAAGAAATACGGGATAGAAGCAAATGAGTACTTTCTTTTCCTTGCCCGCCTTGTTCCCGAAAAAGGTGTTCATTATCTGATAGAGGCTTTTAAGGAGATAAAGACTGATAAAAAGCTTGTTATAGCAGGAGGCGGAAGCTATTCAAAGGAATATATGAGTAAGATCCATGAACTGGCAGAAGGAGATGACAGAATCATCTTTACCAACTTCATTCAGGGCAGAATGCTTGAGGAGCTTTATTCGAATGCTTATATGTTCGTTCTTCCCAGTGATGTTGAAGGTATGGCATTAAGCCTTCTTGAAGCAATGAGCTACGGAAATTGTTGCGTGGTTTCGGATATTCCGGAAAACACCGAAGTTGTGGAAGACAAGGCAGTGGTATTTAAAAAGGGTGATGTCGATAACCTCAAGACAAAACTTGAAGAATTGTTAAATGATGAGAAATTGGCAGATAAATACCGTGCTGATGCTGCTGACTTCATCTGCAAAAAATATAATTGGGATGATGTTGTAAAGGAAACGGTCAAACTTTACAGACGGGATGCGTGACATGGAAAAGATATCATCAACAGTATTAAAAGTTCTCGTGGCAATATGCTTTTGCATGTTGCCCATTCTTTGTTTTTCTCTGGATAAAAAAACTGTATGTCCCGGCATCCTTCACAACTATGTGACATACATTATTGCCGCGGGAGTCGTGGTGATATGGCTATATTTTGCCCACAATATCGAGTATAAGAAAATGAAGCCGTTAAATCTGTGGCTTGTCTTTATACTTCTTTTTGTGGGTCAGGAATTCATTTGTCTGAACATTACATTTAGGACTACCTGGGATCCGATGGCGGTTATGTACAGTGCTAATTTTGCAGCGCTCAAAGACCGGGACGGAATGGCTGATATGGCTTCATATCTTTCTATTTACCCAAGCAATATGCTTCTTGTTTGGATATACAGTCTGGTTTATTCCCTTAATAACAAAATACATATAACGGAAGATGCGCTAAACCTTTTACAGGCGATGCAATGTCTGATAAGCTCTGCAACCGGTGTTCTTACATATGTTTGTGCCGGAAAACTAACCGGAAAGGAAAGAACTGCAAGAATTGCACTTTTGTTGTATATTCTTATAACCGGAATAACTGCATGGCTTGTAATACCGTATTCGGATTCAACGGGCCTGCTTTTGCCTGTGTTGTTGCTGTATATGGCGCTTAAGTTTTACGAAAAGAACGATGACAAAAAAAGATACTTATATCTTTGTGCGATAGGTTTCATGACATATTTTTCATACAGGTTAAAGCCGCTTGCCTGTATTGTTGTTATTGCATTTGTTATTTTGGCATTGGTTAACATCAAAAAGACCGGTTTTGGACTAAAGGCCTGCATTTCTTTTGCAATCGGACTTTTGATTTCTGTACTTACAGTCAATTTAGCAATAAACTCAATGGGTTATGAACTTGATCCCGAGGCAGAATTCGGATGGCAGCACTTTATCATGCAGGGTGTAAATGAAAAGTCAGATGGCGGAAACAGTGATTCAGACCTTGCTTTTTCTCAATCCATTCCCACCAAGGCAGAAAGAGACAGGACCAATCTTGAAGTGGCAGAACAGAGAATAAAGGAAATGGGCCCTTTGGGATGCGCAAGATTAGCCCTTGTAAAGGTATACCGGCCTTTTTCAAGTGGAACTTTCGGATGGGGCGGCGTAGGAATAAGCTTTTATCATGAAGCATATCATCCGAGATTTGGACTTATTACCAAAGCCATGAGAAGCATTTTCTGGGAAAAAGAAGCATATGAGGAATATGAGGGGAGTAAAACCTTATACGCGATATATCAAATATTTAAGCAGATCATCTGGAATGCTGTACTTATCCTTTGCATTTTTGCCTCAATAAGAAAAGAGCAGCTTACGGATGGACAAAAATTGTTATATTTATCAGTGATAGGAATCTTTCCTTATTTCATTCTTATGGAGAGTCATCCGAGATTTATGTTGATGCTTAGTCCTCTTGTAATCCTCATGTCGGTCATGGGATACGACAAGCATACGACAAAATAAAAACAGCAGTTATCTTATATAAAAACATTATTGCGCCCCGTAAGTGCCTAAAACACGCCATTTGCAACCACCGGTTGACAAATTGAAAAGGCAACTTTATGGAGTGTAACCGGAAAAAAAGGTATTCTCAGATTGTTCGAACAGGAAACAAAATGAAAAATTGTTTGAAGCTGAGATACCGGGATCATATTCGGAGTAAGCTGCGGAAAGGAATAAAAATGATATTAGCAGATAAGATCATTAATGAAAGAAAAAAGAATGGCTGGTCACAGGAAGAACTGGCAGATATGCTTGATGTTTCAAGACAGTCGGTTTCAAAGTGGGAAGGAGCACAGAGTGTTCCGGATCTTCAAAAGATACTTAAGATGGCTGAGATATTCTCGGTAAGCACGGATTACTTATTAAAAGATGAACTTGAGCCTGAGGATGCACCTTTACGTTCATATGAAGTTGATGATGTTTCAAGAACCAAGCGAAAAGTAACAATGGAAGATGCAAGAGAATACATCTTATTAAGAAAGCAGCTTCTTCCAAGGATAGCTCTCGGTGTATTCCTTTGTATTACATGTCCCGTGGTTCTTATCTTACTTGCAGGATTACAGAGTGCGGGAATAGTATCGATCACGGAAAATATGGCAGCAGCCATCGGACTTATATTCATATTCGGACAGGTCGGAATGGCAGTGTTTATCTTTATTATAAACAGCGGAAAACTATCAAAGTATAATTTCCTGGAGCAGGAATGCTTTGAGACGGAATATGGTGTTGACGGTATGGTAAAAGAGAAGATGGCCTTATTTGAAAAGACAAACACACTGGCACTTACCGTAGGCGTTATGCTCTGTATGTTAAGCTGCGTTCCTCTTGTTATCTGTTCAGTTATGGGAGTATCGGAATATATTATAACCGCCATGGTATGCCTGCTCCTTATTGCTGTTGCAACAGCGGTATTCCTTTTCATATCGGTTTGCGGATTTTACAGTTCGTTTAAAATACTGCTTCAGTGCGATGATTATACGCTTAAGAACAAAAAGCTCAACAAGAGGATGGATGCAATTTCGGGCGTATACTGGATGCTTATTACGGCAGTCTATCTTGCAGTAAGCTTCCTTACCATGCGCTGGGACCGCACCTGGATCATATGGGCGGTTTCAGGGGTGGTCTATGCACTCTTAAGGGCTATCGTGAATGCCTTTGATAAAGGGGAGTGATTACCTTTTGGAATTTATCATGCCAAAGACTATAAATATCAGAGGCGTGCAGATACATTGCTGATAGCAGAAAGTGTTATGAACCATATATGCTGCAACTGCTATTGTTAAGGGAACATAGAAGAGATCATCTTTAGATTTTTTAACGCCGGAATACAAGGCAAATATGAATATTCCCATATAGGCAACACATCCCAATACCCCTTCCGTGACAAGCGCATTAAGCCACTCATTGTGGGCATTGGGAAGCTGTGTTCCTTTAAAGACTGAATTTATTTCATCATGGTAAAGCGTATCTGAGGCTTTCCAAAACATATCAGGACCTACACCAATGAGTTTGTCTTTTGTTGAACCATTGGAAAAGGTTTGCATGGCTATTCGCCAAATGAATCCCCTGTTATTCCCCCAGGAATCGTTGAATGAAGAAATACTGTTATTGGTGATACATATGACTATGACTGCACTGATGCCACACAGAACAGTGAGGGTGAGATACAGGATTCTCAGTTTGTGGAGCGGAGAACCCTGACCTGCCATTTTTTTGTTATGCAAAATACCCAAAAGGATAAAAACTGCCAAGGATAAGATTGCCAATGCAACACCTGATCTTGGATCCGTAAGAAGCATTGTTAGGTGTTCATCTTCCAGTATCCTTCTATAATCAGCTAAATAGATTCGGGTCAATCCAATAGATAACAGCGATATCGAGCTGATAAGAAGAACTTTCGCAAATTCAAAAAACAGATTGCTGTCTTTTAAACAAAACCATCCTGTTAAAGCTATGATAACGATTAAACCTGCTAAAGCACTGTCGGTATATGAAACGAGAATCACGCAGGTTTGAAGATAAATGAATAAACCCAGCAGGATCTTGATGCGTGTTTTCTTTTCGGTGAAAAATGCATAAATTCCAAATGGGGCAATGATCATTGTATATGACGTAAACCATGTCTTTTGACCAACGGTGGAGATGAACTCAAAACGATAGTCGGCTTTTATATTATCATATAATCCAAGAGGGTTAAGGCCGTAACGTTGCAAAATGGCGATAATATACTCAATTGTTGCGGTTATGAGAATGCCGTAAAGTAATTGCTTTCGCGGGATGCTTGCGTTTGAAACGCAAAAGAAAACAAAGACGAGTATCAGCTGGGTAAAAAGTCCCATATTCCAGCCTTCATAGCCCCAAAGAGCATCGTAACGATAGTCGCATAGTAACCAGGAAAGAACTGTTGCAAAAAGGAAATATAAAACAAAGATTTCTATCGTGGATGGCTTTTGCTTATTGAACAGTTTTAATTTGTTATCAAAAATGATACAAATAACAAATAATCCGATAACAAAATACATAAGGAGAAGAGAAGAGACCTTAAAAAAACCGAACTTTGACTCGGCCATATCCCGGTATCCGTGCAGCATGAACAGAGGTAAAATACACATTATTGCAAATATGTAAATGGTAACTGCAATTTCAAATGGCTTTTGACTTGCTTTTTTCATCTGCACTCCTAAAAAACAAGGGCAGACAATTTGCCTGCCCTTGTTTTGATATTAAGAGATAATAAACGATCAGTCAATTCTGACTAAAGCATAAACACCATCACCGGTTAAACCCTTGAAGTGAATTGCATTTCCTTCCATCCAAATATCCTGACCATCAAACCCGCTATAACTGTCACCTCTTTCACTCCTTACGACAGACAATAATCTGTATTGAGCTCCTTCTTTAACAAAGTCATCAGGTAAGCCGATCACCATATCAAACTGACCTTTTTCCCAACCCTGTGCATCTCCGCCTTCAGCTTTGTATCCGCTTTTGGTCTTGGCAAGAACGTTAACCTGAACTACGGGTCCTAAAGTGACGTTTTCTTCGGGCATATTTGCTACTAATTGCTCCATGTAGTTATATGCAAGAGGACTCTTGCTGGGAGAAACGTCCCATGTTGAAACCGTTACGTCATTTTCGGAACAACCAAGGCTTGCAGCTATTTCGCTCTTGGGTGAAGTAATAGCTATACCTTCAACAGATTTGGCAAGGTATATTCCGTCAACAGTAGTTTTGACATTAGCACCGGGAATGTCTACGGTCTTGTTTTCGGGAACGCTCTGAGAAACAAACTCTTTTATTTGTTCATCAATTTCTGCCTGATAGTGTGCTTCTCTTGCTTCGATGGCTCTTTCCTGAGCTTCCTTTGCTTCACGAGCACGATCTTCATCCGTCCTGTTGTCAACGGGAGCAGATGCACCTGAAGCTGACTCGGCATATACAGCTTTAACCGGAACGATTGTTACGGCTGCAACAACGCCTAATGCGGCTGCTGCAACGGTAAGTTTAAAAAACTTTTCTTTTTGCATATCCAATATACCTCCGTAAATTAGCGCAAAAAAACGCAACTTGTATTGTTATTGTAAACCACTCGGGGGGGGCGAAGCAACCGCTAGATATAGCGATTTATCAAGACTTATTTTGATAGATGTGGTATCATATAACACAGAGTTTTTATTGGAGAATAAGCCGGATGAAGATATCAAAGAGAGTACTTAAGTACGCCAAAGAAAACTATAATGGAGTAAAGCATACAACATTGAATCCGAAAGGACCGGGAGTCGTACGCATTCATCTTATCCCCCCTAAAGTCACAGGTGAGGATATAGGCCCTTCTATAGCCATAATTAACGGACAGGATATAATACCCGTTAATGTTTCATGGACCATACTTCTTTGTGAGTTTATTTCAGAGGTTAATAAATACAGCGGACGCGAGGTGACCGAAGAGGATACCGAGCAGATAATTAAAGATACCTGTAAAAGGATGCGAAAGGTATATCCTTTGCTTTCAAACAAGTATTTTGTTTCTGATATACAGACCATTATGGAGACCTTTAAGCAGATAGCTTACCGTGAGGAGTTAACGGAGGATATTCCCTATATGAGCATAGGGGAGTATGCCCCGTATATGAAGGCTCCCCACAGGATGGATCTTATGGTTAGCGCAATGTCAAAAGAAGAAAAATGGCATTGTAACCTTAAGTGCCTCCACTGCTACGCCGCAGGACAGGCTCACTCTGAAGAAAGTGAGCTTTCAACGGATGACTGGAAAAAGATAATGGATAAGTTAAAGGAGATCGGAGTTCCACAGATCACTTTTACCGGCGGTGAGCCCACAATGAGAGATGATCTTATCGAGCTTATGGAATACGGACAGTGGTTTGTTACAAGGTTAAATACCAATGGACTTAAGCTTACCAAGGAGTATTGTCATTCGTTAAAGGCGGCCTCACTTGACAGTGTCCAGATTACTTTTTATTCGAGTGATAAAGAAATACACAACAAACTCGTGGGAGCTGACGGATATGAAAACACAGTTAACGGTATAAAGAATGCACTTGAGCTTGGCATGAGCGTCAGTGTGAATACCCCACTTTGCACGTTGAATGAAGATTATGTCAGCACATTAAGGTTCCTTCATGAACTCGGCGTTACCTACGTTACCTGCTCAGGACTTATCACGACGGGCAACGCGGTCAAAGAAGAATCCGCAGATCTTCAGTTAAGTAAAGAAAAGATAAGTGACATTCTTAAAGCAGCAGTTGAATACTGTTTTGAAAACGGTATGGAGATAAGCTTTACTTCTCCGGGATGGGTTGATGACGAGCTTTTTGAGGAGCTTGGCATCACGACGCCCAATTGCGGAGCCTGCCTAAGTAATATGGCGATCACTCCGGGAGGAAACGTTGTGCCCTGCCAGAGCTGGCTTTCCGGCGATACGCTTGGCAATTTCCTTTCGCAGGAATGGAGTGAAATATGGGACAGTGATAGATGTAAGGAAAGACGGGATTATTCAGCAAAGATGCTTGGCACATGTCCTTTAAGGAAAGGCGGTGCAAGATGAAAAAGATAAATGCACTGGGTAAAAGGATAATTGCTTTAGTACTAATAGCTGTTACTTTGACAGGTCTTATTTCAGGGATACTGTTTGTTAACTCATATGCGAAACCACTTGATGAGATAGTGAATTATGAGATAAATGCTATAGTTAACAAAGATGCTACCGTAAAGCTTACCTATCATATTGAGTGGAAGGTGCTTGATTCCGATTCGGAAGGCCCGTTAAGCTGGGTCAAGGTAGGAATACCCAACATGCATTACAGCGATCTTACTGCTATAAGTGATAACATTAAAAAGATATCTTATCTATCATCAGACGGATCGTATGTAAGGATTGATTTTGACAGGGACTACTACGAAGACGAGATCGTAGTTTTTGAATTCAGCCTTGTTCAGGACTATCTGTATCAGGTTAATAAGCTTGAAGAGGGATATACTGTATATTCATTTACTCCGGGATGGTTTGATGATATCGAAGTAGATGAGATGACGGTGAGGTGGCGCGCAGATAAGGCTGAAAGCTGGGATCCTTACTGCTTTAACCTTGTAGGAAATCTTGTCTGGATGGCAAAGGATATGAAGCCGGGTGAAAAGTTTACGATACAGGTTACATATCCAAACGATGCATATGACTTTGATCTTAGCAAAACCATAAAAGAAGGCGATTCCGATGATGACTGGTTTTACGTTATACTTGGAATGTTGTTCTTCTTCGGTATCCCAATACTTATAATAAGAGGTATCATTAAACTGATAAACGGTGCCATCTATGCCGCTTCATCCGGTTTCGGAAAAGGCAATGATAAAAAAATCACAAGGACCAAGATCGTATATTATGACTCATGTCCGAGCTGTGGAGCGGTTCGAGGCGAAGGCGAGCAGAAATGTGCTTATTGTGGTCACAGCTTTATAAAGAGTGAAGAAATAATAGAAGAAAAAGATATAAAAAAATCCGGAGGAGATGCTTCCAAGTTCAGCAAGGAAGGTGAGTACAGATATTCTGATTCTCCGAATACATATATCAGGGTTCATGTGGTTCCCATTCCCCGTCCGGTAAGAACATATTCTTCAAGTTCTTCCCGCAGTCATTCTTCGTGTGCACACAGTTCATGTGCATGCGCCTGCGCTTGTGCCTGTGCATGTGCCGGAGGCGGAAGAGCGGGATGCTCGACGAAGGATTTTTATAAGACGAATCTCAAGTTAAAAAGGATTATGGGAATAAAGAGAATATGAGCACCGGAATTAAAGAAAAGAAATACAGAGTTTGGGACATCCTCCCCTATGTTTGGCTGGGGATGGGTGTCCTTTTAATGTTCTTTTATCATATTGGGCCAGGGAAGGCGCTTGTTGACGGAGACATGGCAGGAGAGATGATCCTTGCCGATCTGCTTAATAAAGAACACGATTTTTTGTTAAGTGATAACTGGTATCAGGCTACGGAGATTCATGTCTTTTTCATGCAGATCATATTCAGGCCGCTGCTTCTTATATGGCCTAATAACTGGCATATAGTAAGAGTCGTTGGAATGATGATCATTTATGCGATCAACATTCTGGGCTATCTATTCATGATGAAACAGACGGGGATCAAAAGACCTGCCATATGGAGTGCGGGAGCTCTTATGTGGCCCATGGGTATGTGGCGATTTTTCCTGGGACTCTATGGTGGACAGTATCTTGTCTATGATTTCTTTATGTTTTATATACTCGGGTTAATTCTTTATATTTCAAATGTAATCTCAGATACAGAAAACACGAACGATAAAACCTTCATTGTTTTCAGCAAGTCGCTCAAAGTGAAGATAATTATTCCTGCACTGATACTGGCTTTCCTTAGCTTTGCGGGTGGCGTGAACGGTGTTAGAGAGACGATGATGCTTTTTATGCCTGTATGTCTGGGTGTTGTGATCGTTGTGATAAGACATCTCCTCGCTCATAAGAATGCCGGGAATTGGAAAGACATATTATCTTCCGAAAAGAAGCTGGTCATTTTATTTCTTTGGATAGTATTTGCCATGTTCTGCAATCTTGTGGGATATGCATACAACCTTACTGTCCTTATGAAAAAGTACAGTTTTCAGAAGAATACGAATATGGTCTGGGCTTCGTCATTTTCTTTTGGAGCAGTGCTTGAGAGTATTTCGGAATTCTTTGGACTATTTGGTTACACAGGTGATAAAAAGCTTTTCTCATCGGCAGGAATTTGTTCTGCACTTGGGATTGTTCTAATGGGTGTTATCCTGTTTGCTGTAATCAGGTTATTCATTAATCGGGATAAGCTTTCGCTTGAGCAAGAACTGATCCTTTCGACATTTGTATCAGGACTTGTGGCATGTGCCTGCATATTCGGTCTTATGGAAGAAATGAATGAGCCGAGGTACTGGACTCCTTTTATGTGCTTTGCGATCATGCTCCTTGAGATAGAGTGGGATGTGGAAGAGATATCGATCCCGAATCTTAAAAGGATTGTGGCTGTCTTGGTTTCACTTGCTATCATAATAACTTCGATTGGAACGATCAGAAACGAAATGAAAAGTCCTTTCCGCGGAAAGGCAAAATTCCTTTCAATGGCCTCTTATCTTGAAGAAAACGGATATACCCAGGGTTATGCAGATTTCTGGGTGGCTAACCCGGTAACGGAGTTTACCAGTAACCGCGTTACAGTGCGCCCGATAATGTACCAGGAATCATTTGAGATGATGCAATGGAGCAACAGGATCGATTATGCGACAACCTATCCTGATGGAGAGGTGTTTTTCCTTATAGACAAAAAGAGCTACCCTGGAGATGCTAAAGAAGGATTTGCCTATAAGTATGGAAAAGGCCGGGTAGTATTGGATGATGATAACTGGCTGATGCTGATGTTTAGCGATGCGCGCGAGCTGGAGATCGCTTTTAAGGATGCTCTTGAAAACGGAGACGCCATAGACCAGGCAACGCGCGTAGCTAACGATATGTAAAGAGGTTTTCTTGGCTGATAATAAGGTATTTGACAAGATAATAATAGGTGCAGGTTTATATGGACTATATTCCGCGGATCTTTGTGCTTCAAGGGGAGAGAGCGTCCTGGTTCTTGAAAGGGATAAAGAGCCTTTTTCAAGAGCCACGTACATCAATCAGGCCAGGGTCCACATGGGATATCATTATCCGAGGAGCCTGTATACGGCAATGCGTTCTGCGTCTTATTTCAGGCGCTTTAAAGAGGACTTTGACTTTTGTATCCACAGCAGCTTTGAACAGATATATGCTACTTCTTCTGCGTTTTCGTGGACGAGCGCAAACCAGTTTGTTGAGTTTTGCAAAGCTGCTGGTATTATGTGTCGTGAACTTCCGACAGATATGTATTTTAAGGAAGGCATGTGCGACGGAGCTTTTCTTACTGAGGAATACACATATGATGCTTTTATCTTAAGGGATCACTTTGTTAAAAAGCTTAACGGATACGATAATGCAATATTAAAATGCAATGCGATTATATCCGGGATCGAACGGAAGGACGATCATTATGTGATCCGTCTTGAGGATGGTTCTGAATACAGCACAGGCTTTGTTCTTAATGCCACATATGCATCCGTGAACCAGATACTGGGAATGGTTGAAAAGACATCAGACTTTTATGATCTGAAATACGAGTTATGCGAGATCATATTGTGTAAGCCCTCTGAAAAAATAAAGAATATCGGCTTCACAATAATGGATGGCCCGTTCTTTTCGATTATGCCATTTGGTAAAACAGGGCTTCATTCACTGACTTCGGTTACTTTTACTCCGCATGTGGTAAGTAATGATGCTACACCGATTTTTAATTGTCAGGATGGAAAATACTGTTCTCCCGAGAGCCTTGGAAACTGCAATGAATGCCCTAAAAGACCGGCATCATCATGGCAGTATATGTCACATCTGGCTGATAAATACCTTAAGCCCGAATATGGATATGAATATGAAAGATCACTCTTCTCCATGAAGCCCATATTAAAAAGTTCGGAGGTTGATGATTCAAGACCCACGGTTATAAAGGTCCACTCCGAATCACCGTCGTTTATAAGTGTTCTTTCGGGAAAGATCAATACGGTATATGATCTTGATGATTACTTGAAATGATAGGAGCCTAAAATGGAAAAAAAGTTTATTTCATTTGTAGCATATCTTCATAACAATGAGGATGGTATAAAGGAATTCATGGAGACGCTCTGCAATACTGCTTCTTCAAAATTCGAAAACTATGAGTTGATCCTCGTTGATGATGCCTGCGTGGATGATACTCTTTTGAATGTTAAGCAGTATGTGGAAGATAATAAACTTTCACACATGGTTAGCATTGTGCATATGGGATTCTTCCAGGGCATTGAAGCCTCAATGAATGCAGGCCGCGATTCTGCTATTGGTGATTTTGTATTTGAGTTTGATGATGTTGATATTGATTTTGAGGGGGATGTTATCTTCCGTGTTTATGAAAAATCCCTTGAGGGATTTGATATTGTAACAGCAACTGGCTCAGGGAAAAAGAGATTTTCATCAAACATTTTCTATTCTTTATATAACAGGTTTGCTCACGGAAACGGGAAGATAGGACCTGAAAAATTCAGGCTGCTTTCACGCCGAGCGATAAATCGTGTTAAGTCCATGGGAGTATACATTCCGTATCGTAAAGCTGTTTATGCAAACTGTGGCTTAAAAACCACGGGCGTTACATACCAAAGCATTGCCCGATCAAAAAAGAAAGGAAAACTCTCACAAAGGGGATCGCTTGCACTTGATTCTTTCATATATTTTACGAATCTTCTGGAAAAACTTTCGGCTTTTATAAGCGGTATGTTCCTTTTGATAACGGTGATCGTTGGAATATATATAATAACTGATTATTTCAATGTTCATAAGCCCGTGGAAGGCTGGGTATCGACGATGGCTTTCCTTGCTTTCGGATTCTTTGGAGTATTTGCACTCCTAACCATTATTTTGAAATATCTTTCGGTACTTTTGAATCTTGAGTTTAAGAAACAAAGATATCTTGTTTCGGATATAGAAAAGGTGGTCGGAAAATGACATTAGAGATACTCTTTCCGGTCCTGAATGAAAGACTACGGTTGGAAAAAGGCATAACCCGATGCATGGATTATCTTGAAAACAATATCGATGTACCTTACAAGGTTACGATACTTGATAACGGCTCTGATGATGAGACTCCCGATATTGCAAGGAAGCTTGAAGAGCAATATGAACAGGTAGAGTATGTAAGGATAGAAGAGCGAGGTGTCGGGATCGCTTTTAAGACAGGAATAGAGCGGTCGAATGCTGATGTTGTAGGATATATGGATATCGATCTTTCAACTGATCTTAAATACCTTAAAAAGACGATAGAACTGTTTAAAGAAGATGACACTTTGCAATACGTTAACGGCTCAAGGTTCAGTAAAGAATCCGATACCAGGGGCAGAAAGTGGTATCGTAAGATCACTTCTGCGGGGCTTGTTTGGATTTTGAAAAGCCAGTTTAAAATGAAAGCATCCGATGCTCTCTGCGGTTTTACTTTTTTAAGACTGCCCCTTGCTAAAGAACTGGTCGCTGTATGCTCGGATGATCACGGGTGGTTTTATACAGTTGAATTCCTGTTAAGAGCGGAAAGGATGAATGTAAAGATACTCGACATGCCGGTTGAGTGGGTTGAGGATTATGACACAACTGTCAATGTCCCGAAGACGATAAAGAATTATATAAGACAGATTAATAAACTTAAAAAGCTGTTTAAAAGTGAAGGGATCTAAAACATATGCTAAAAAGGATCGATCTTTTACGTGATTACAAAAAACATGAGGATGAGTATTTATCGGCAATAAAAGCCTGCTGTGAAGAAACGGCTTTTTCCGGCGGAAAATTTGCTGATACATTTGATAAGGAGTTTGCTTCGTTTGTGGGAACTGCTTATGCGGAGGGTGTTAATAACGGAACATCGGCTTTGCATTGCGCTCTTTCGGCTCTTGGAATAGGAGAAGGCGATGAAGTCATCGTTCCTGCCAATACTTATATAGCAACTGCGTGGGGAGTAACGTATACCGGAGCAAGCCCCGTGTTTGTTGACTGTACACCGGATACATGGGAGATAGATCCTTCGAAGATAGAAGAAAAGATCACATCAAAAACGAAAGCGATACTTGGCGTTCATCTTTACGGTCAGCCTTTTGATTTTGGTGCTGTTAAGGAAATCGCAGATAAACACAATCTTTTTGTTGTTGAAGACTGTGCGCAGGCTCACGGAGCAAAGTTTGAAGGTAAAAATGTCGGAACACTAGGTGAGCTTGGATGTTTTTCATTTTATCCCGGAAAGAACCTTTATGCGTTCGGAGAAGGTGGAAGCGTAACGACATCAAATAAAGAATATGCCGATCATGTAAGAGTAATGAAAAACCAGGGATGTAACATCCGCTATTATCATGAAATGATCGGATATAACTACAGGCTTGAGGGTATTCAGGGAGCGGTGCTAAGTGTCTCTTTGAAGTATCTTCCCGAGTGGACACAAGCGCGTCAGAAAATAGGCAAAAAATACATGGAAAGTATCAGCAATCCGCTGATAACATTGCAGGCTCATCCTGAGAATACAGAACCGGTTTTCCATTTGTTTGAAGTTGAAGTAGAGGGAGATCCCGACAGGTTCCTTAAGTATATGGCTGATAGGGATATTGAATGTAACAGGCATTATCCGGTGCCCTGCCATCTGCAAAAAGCTTATGCACACCTTGGATATAAAAAGGGTGATTGCCCTAATGCCGAATACCTTTCTGATCATTGTGCTACATTGCCTTTGTTCCCGGAGATGACGGATGAAGAGGTAAAAATGGTCATTGAGGCGGTAAACGGTTACGGAATATGATATTTGATATATAAAAATAATCGGTGATTTGATGGATATAAAAAGGATCAGAAAAAGCATAGAAAATGAACGCAGTGATGTTTGGGTCGCTGCTTTTATTTGCGTATTGGCTTTACTGTCATTGATCCCTTTGATCATATGTGCTTTTCATAATTATGCGACAGGCGACGATCTTCTTTATGGCTCGGTAGTTAAGGATGTCATAAGAAACGGTGGAAATGCCATAGACGCGTTAAAGGCTATTTTTGCAGACATTAAAGAAGAGTATTACGGATTTCAGGGAACATGGTCTTCCGGATTTATGTGGAGGATCGAACCGAGCATTTGGGGAGAAAACCTCTACAAAGTCACATTCTTTATCGCCTTTACCTGTATAGTTGGCGGAACAGGTGCGGTGTTGCATTATATCCTTGTGAGGATGATAGGAATAAAAAAGAACGTATACGTTGTGATCACGGTGCTTTTGAGCCTTATGATGATCCAGTACATGCCTTATCCACGAGGCGGGATGTATTGGTATACGGGAATGATGCAGTATACGTTTTCATACGGGATCGCGTCTTTGTCAATACGTGCTCTTCTTAAGTATGTTACCGAAAGAAAGTTCCGTTACATGGTCATTATGCTCCTTACGGGAGCTTATCTTGGTGGTGGAGGCTATCCTGTGGTAGTATATGGGATCGTTGTTTACATGTTCGCCTTTTTGGGAAGCCTTCTTTTAAGGCGGGGAGAAAAAGGATCCGCAGCTGAAAGTAAAAGAATAAACTGGGAGATACTTATACCGCTTGCGCTTATCATTATTGGGTTTATCATCGATTTTCTGGCACCCGGAAACAGCAACAGAGCAGGTGTTGAGCTTGGCTTTGATCCGGGATACGCACTCATGACTGTTTTACGGTGCATTCCGGAGGGTCTATTGGGCGGATTCCGATTTATGATAAATGCCCGCCCGCTGATTCTTATTTTTGTTTTGGTCATTGTTTATTCCTTTGAGTGTATTGATATAGAAAAAAGCAGATTGAGATTTGATCATCCAATATGGGTTGTTGTTGCTTCAATCCTTACAATGTGCTCGGTATACTGTCCCGTACTTTATACGGGTAATGATGTTGCAGCAGGAATATCCGGAGGTGTATACGACGTTTACTTTTTTGTATTTGTGATATCCACGGGATTCATGCTGGTATATCTTACGGGCTTTTTTAAGAAAAAGATTATCGAAAAAGGAACTGAAATACGAATAAGAAATATAAGGACATACGTTACCATCGTGATAGTTTTGTTTGGGACTGTTTTCTTCAGGCACCTTATCGGAAGTTCGGTATTTTATGTTTCCTCCGAATATATCGAAGAAGGACATCTTGCAGATTTTGAAATGCAGATGCAGGAACGACTTAAGATATTGCAGGATGATAGCATACGGAATGCCGTTCTTGAACCGATAAACGAATATCAGGGACCTATCATGCATATGCCGGTAACGGGAGATCCTGATGCGTATACAAACCAGGTGACAACATCATTTTATGGGAAAGATTCAGTGGTGGAAAAGCAATATGAATAAATGTGTCGAAAAGATCAAAAGATCGGGGATACTAAATACGGCTAATATCTGGCACGCAGTATTTGCTGCCTTGTTTTCACTTATGCTCATCTTCGGGCGCCATGTGATCATAGACGAAGCAGAAAGAGGAACCGTTGAGACGGTGCTGTTTGAGGATATGCACTGGATAGATTTTTTTGCATGGCTGCTTATAGCAGCGCTGGTATTCCTTGTAATAAAGGGTGTTCCTAAACTGCGCAGAGAGTGGTTTTTCGGTGAAGCAAGAAACGGAAAAGAAATAGTTCAGTTTTTTGTTTCTTTCTTTGTTATTACATTATGCTATGTTCCTTATGTGATGTCGTTTTGGCCGGGCGGAATATACTCAGATACCGTAGGATCAATGGAAATCGCTCTTGGGATTTCTGATATGACATCGCATGAACCTATAGGTTATACGCTTCTTTGGAAGCTTATGTTTGCCGTGGCTGGAGGCAGTTTTGAGCCTGGAGATTACGGTGCTTTATATATGTTTACCGTTGTTCAGTCGCTGGCGATGGTGCTTTTGTTTGCTTTTTTTGTGAACTGGCTTTACAGGCGCGGACTAAAGAAGAGTATCACTGCTGTACTTACGATCATATTTGCGATCTTCCCGCTTTTTCCTTTTTACGGAGTTTCGCTTTGGAAAGACACCATATTTGGGATGATAGTCTTTTTATATTCCTGGTTTCTTTTCTGTCTTAACGAAAAGATATCTAAAGACGGAGATATCGGAATCAAACAGATTGTTTTATATGTTGTTCTTTCTCTCTGCATCGTGTTTTTCAGGAACAACGGAATATATGTGATGACAGTAACAAGCCTTATTTTGGCCCTTGTCATCATTAAGAACAGGAAATTACTTAAGAAGCTAGGGATAGCTTCACTAGCTACGCTGATCGTATGTCTTGTCATCCATCACCCCGTATTTGATGCACTTGACTACAACGTTGATACGAGCATAGAAAGCCTCTCGGTACCGATCCAGCAAAGTGCCTATATTCTTTGTACCGGCGGAAAGATGAGCGAAGAGGAGAGGGATTTCCTTCAGTCGGTGATGCCCTATGAAAACTGGTACGCAACATATGATCCTGTGGTCGTTGACTATATAAAATTTGATCCTGCTTTTGACAGGGGGTATTTTAATGATAACGTAGGAAGGTTTATAAAGACCTATATTGGACTTTGTCTTAAAAACCCTGTAAAGGCGATAAAGGCCCATCTTCTTACAACGCTTGGATACTGGGACGTTATCCAGTCATCCGGCTCTGCATATATCTGTCCTACCTCAATAGCATGGACAGGTATCTTCCAGGGTGACTACTTTACATACTATACGGGCATATGCTTCCAGGATTACGTATATCCTCGTAAGTATTTAAGTGCTGCTATATTTGCCTGGATTGCGATATATGCTTTGTTTTCGCTTCTGGCACAGAAAAAGGGAAGAAATGTTCTTCCCATAGTACCGGCTCTTACGCTTTGGGGAACCCTTATGATAGCGGCTCCGCTTGCTTTTTCATTCCGATACGTATTCGGAGTTTTCCTTTGTACACCGATATACTTGCTGTGTCTGGCGGATAAGGAATAACCCAACATTTTGCGATTTTGCAGAAATCTGCTCAAAAACATTTAACGATTTTGCAAAAAATCCCGGAAATAAAATTGACGATTTTGTTAAAAAGCGTGTTGATGTTTAAATCCTCACGCTTTTTTGGTATAATATACTAGTTGTGGCGCAAGTCCATCGGATACTATAAACACGATTTGGAAAGGTATATATAAATGTCAGTCAGATATCATAATTTCGGCGGGATAATCGGTTGGAACCTTCAGAAGCTCTTCCCGTCACTTTCGGCTAACAGCTACTTAAAGCTTCAGTTCATTTCAAGGAGAAAACTTCAAAAGGAATACATCGATTTCTTTATGAGTTCCGAAGAACCTCCTTATCCGCTTGTTGTAAATCTTGAGACCATCAACAGATGTAATTCAAACTGCGCATTCTGTACAGCCAACAAGTACGCTGAAAAGCGTCCTTACTGCAGAATGGATGACGGCCTTTTTTACAGGATAATCGACCAGCTTGCCGATTGGGGATACAAAGGACACCTTACCCTGTATGGAAATAACGAACCCTGGCTTGACACACGTATCGTTGAGTTCCACAAGTACTGCAGGGAAAAGCTTCCGGATTGCTTTATCTTCATGTCAACAAACGGGCTGCTGCTTGATATAGACAAGGTTAAATCCGTGCTTCCTTACGTTGACCAGCTCATCATCAACAACTACTGCGAGGACATGAAGCTCCACGAGAACGTTAAGGAGATCTATGAGTATGCGAGGTCTCATAAAAAGGAGTTTAAGGACGTTGAGCTCCTTATCCAGATGAGATATGCAAAGGCTGTCCTTACAAACAGGGCAGGTTCGGCTCCCAACAAAGTAAACACACAAAAGGTCATAAACGAAACATGCCTCATGCCTTATACGGATATATTCATCTTCCCGGATGGAAGAATGGGTATATGCTGTTGCGATAACTATGAAGCAACAACACTTGCAGACCTTAACAAGGTAAATATTAAAGACGCTTGGAATTCCCTTGAATACCAGAAGATCCGTAAGGCGATAACCAATTCCCGTGCGGAATATCCGTTCTGTAAGTACTGCGATTTTATAGACGCAGGACTCCGTATGGATGCGGTTGATGATACTCTAAGACACAGAGATGCGCATCACGGAGCGCGCCAGAATCTTTTCAGAAAAGCAAGGATAAAGAAGTAAACTTCCGGAGGATTTATGAGTAAGAAAGCACTTATCATCGGAGCGGGCCCTGCAGGTTTGACTGCCGCATATGAATTGCTTACAAAGAGCAAGGACATAGAGGTTACGGTGTTTGAAGAGACCGAAGAGTTCGGCGGTATTTCAAAAACCGTAAACTATAAAGGCAACCGCATGGATATGGGCGGACACCGTTTCTTCAGCAAGATACCTGAAGTCAATGCATGGTGGGACAAGATGCTTCCAATGCAGGGTTCAAAGTCTTTTGATGACATTGTTCTTGAAAGGGATTCGTTTATCAAAGAAGGCGGACCGGATCCTGAAAAGGAAGATCGCGTGATGCTCACAAGACACCGTGTCTCACGAATCTTCTTTGACGATAAATTCTATGATTATCCGATTTCGTTAAAGCCCGAGACATTTAAGAATTTCGGCTTCTTTACGACGATGAAGGTCGGGTTTTCTTACATGAAGTCCGTATTCCACAAGCTTCCCGAAGATAACCTTGAAAATCTCTACGTTAATTCGTTCGGACGTAAGCTCTACAGCATGTTTTTTGAATACTACACGGAAAACCTCTGGGGCAGACATCCTTCTGAAATAGATGCTTCCTGGGGTAAACAGCGTACCAAGGGACTTTCGATCTTCGGTATCATCAAGGACTATTTCGGAAAGGTCTTTAAGGTTAAGAACAGAAAGGTCAACACCTCTCTCATAGAAGAGTTTAAATACCCCAAACTCGGTCCCGGACAGCTTTGGGATGTTACGGCCGAAGAAGTTGAAAAACTCGGTGGAAAGATCATAAAGAATGCCAAAGTCACGGGCATCAATAAAGTAAAAGAAAATGACACTGAAGTCATAAAGTCGCTCGTTTATGAGAATACAAAGACCGGCGAAAAGACGGAAGTTGAAGGCGATTACATCATCTCTTCAATGCCTGTTAAAGACCTTGTTGCGGGAATGAACGATGTTCCCGAAAAGGAATCAAAGATCGCGGCTGGTCTTCCATACAGAGACTATATGACACTCGGAGTTCTTGTTCCCAAACTTAAGCTTGTGAACAAGACAGATATTAAGACACTTCAGAACATAGTTCCCGATAACTGGGTTTACGTTCAGGACAGGCGTGTTAAGATGGGACGTTTCCAGATCTACAATAACTGGTCGCCCTACATGATAAAGGATCCCGAGCATACGGTATGGATCGGACTTGAATACTTCGTTAACGAAGGCGATGAGTTCTGGAACATGAGCGAGGAAGAATTCGCAAAGCTCGGAATCGAAGAAATGGTAAAGATCGGTGTTATCGAATCAGCCGATATCGTTCTTGACTATCACATGGAAAAGGTTAAGAAGGCCTATCCTGCTTACTTTGATACATATGATGAGATGCCGGCTCTTGCCGAGTATTTAAAGAGTATTGATAACCTTTATTGTGTTGGACGTAACGGACAGCACAGATATAACAACATAGACCATTCGATGGTTACGTCGTTTGAAACAGTTAAGGCCATCATCTCGGGCGACAAGAATAAGGATGCCATCTGGTCGGTAAATACCGAGCAGGAATACCACGAGACTGATGCTAAAGAGGTAAAGGAAGAAGTTGAGGTGGACTGATACGTGAGAAATAATAAACTGGAAACTCCCAAAACATATCTGGTGACCGGAGCCGCAGGGTTTATAGGTTACTATCTTTCAAAAGCGCTGCTTGATAAAGGCGCAAAAGTGATCGGTATCGATAATATGAATGACTATTACGATGTTTCATTAAAGGAACATCGTTTGTCATTTTTAAAGAAGTATGATTCCTTCACTTTCGTAAAGATGGATATAAGTGACAAAGAGGCCGTATTTAAGCTCTTTGAAGATAACGATATCTATTCGGTTATAAATCTAGCCGCACAGGCTGGGGTCAGATACAGCATCCAAAACCCCGATGCATACATAAACTCTAACATCATAGGATTCTTTAATATCCTTGAAGCCTGCAGGCACTATCCTGTCGAGCATCTTCTTTACGCTTCATCAAGTTCGGTCTACGGAGGAAACAAAAAGGTTCCTTTTTCGGTTGAAGATAAGGTGGATAATCCTGTTTCACTCTATGCAGCAACGAAAAAATCAAACGAACTGATGGCTTATTCATACTCTAAGTTATACGGGATAAAGTCCACGGGATTAAGGTTCTTTACGGTGTACGGGCCAATGGGAAGACCCGATATGGCGGCGTTTTTGTTTGCGGATGCGATCATGCATGACCGTCCGATAAAGGTGTTCAATAACGGTGATATGAAGCGTGACTTTACGTATATAGACGATATCATCGCAGGTATCATGAACATCATACCGAACCCTCCGCTTCCCGATGAGGGCGGGGTATGCTACAAGGTCTATAACATCGGTAATAATAAACCCGAAGATCTTATGACCTTCATAGGAACGCTTGAAGAAGTCATAGGAAAAGAAGCAAAGAAAGAGTTCCTGCCGATGCAGCCGGGCGATGTGCCGATGACGTATGCAGACGTAACGGACCTTATCAATGATTTCGGATTTAAGCCCGACACATCTATAAAAGAAGGGCTTTCAAGATTTGCTAACTGGTATAAAGAATACTATTCGATAGATTGATGAAACTTTCACTTATTATCACAACATT
>JAILCX010000046.1 GCA_024690205.1 Lachnospiraceae bacterium
GGTTGGTTATTCGGTCAAAGCACGTGGTATAGCAAAAGACTTGTTTGAAACAGATGATACATCCCGATATGTTATCCCCGTGCAGGGACTTAAGGAAGAAGATGAGCTTCAAAAAGAATTTGTCAGGATGTTTGAACACGAATCGGAAATAAGGGAGCAGCTAGGTAAGAAGATTCCCGACTATATAAAACTAACGGAAAAATACAAGGGCATCATTAATGCTTTGATGCCTGAATGATCATGGAAAAGATTAACTCAGTCAGTATGTCAAAAAATAAAGAGCTTCTCTTTATCATATTGTTTTACACTGCAGCTATCATTTCGGTATTCCTGCTTTTGGGGATGTTTGGATCGGGATTTCAGTTTGTAGATGATCCTGATTTCCTTCACTATCACGTTCTTCATGAAATAAAGGGGATGTCTTTTTCAGAAGTCGTTTTAACGATCTTTAAAGAAGATCTTATTTTGAGGGTAAGGCCTGTATATATCTTATTAAGACCAGCATTCTCGCTCCTTTTTGGCTTAAATCTTATTCCGTTGCAATTGATAAGAATAGCCGAGACGATCCTCACAATGGTAGTTCTTCATGTGACAGCAAGGAGATGTGGGAACTCTTTTTGGGCTTCTTTGGGGTTTGTCTTAGTCGGAATGATCGGATATCAGTCATGCAGTTTCTGGAAGCTTGGCACTCAGGAAGTTGCCGCAACCATGTGGTTTTCAATCACATTATGGGCTCTTACTGCATATTTATATGAAAAGAAAAAAACATATCAGATCATAAGTATATTATCGTTTACTATTATGTGCGGATACAAAGAAAACTATATTCTTTTGTTTCCGTTTATAGCCTTATACTGTGTGTTCTTTGAAGAAACAAAAGGTAGCACGCAGATAACGATCAAAGGTGTTTTTCAAAGCGTAAAGGACAAACTGTCAATATGGTTGCCGTATTGCGTGATCGGGGCTTTGTTTTTGATCTTTATCCTGTTTCATTTTGGAAAAGGAGGAGATGCCGGGGAATCATTAGGCATTCTTTACACAGTCAAATTATATGTTGGCAACTTAATAGAGTCTTTTGCTACCGATCTTAAGTGGTTTCGCAGGTTTGGTCTTTTTTTTATCATGGTGTTGCTGACATATTGGGAGGATCTTAAGAAGATAATTCCGGAACTGCTGCTTTTTCTGGTCTTCGTTTTGCCGCAGTTTTTGATCTATGCATCAACCGGAGTTACAGAAAGGTATATTCTACCATTTTCAATTGGATATGCATATTTCTTTATTTTGGTTCCGTTTAAGAAAACAATTTTTTTCGGAGTTAGAAAAAAAATCTACACGATGGGAATAGTTCTTCTTATTCTTGCACATTTGAGAATATATTTAAGAGAGGCCGATTATTTTAGATACAGGGGTAATGGGACCCAACAGACATTGGATTATCTTGCAGCTGTTTCGAAAGAAAATGAAAGTATAAAAATTCTTTCCTGCATCAGTCCAAACCAGGAAGGTGATTCCGCAATCTATTACAATCAATTGTTAAATGGATATGACAATGTATATGTTTGGAGATATCAGGAGAAAATGATAGATATTTGCGAAGTTAAAAACATTTACAAGTTGTATGCAGATAATGGTGAAATTGATCTATCCCCAGATGATATGGATGTTATCGTGGCTTATAACGACGATGACAGAAGATTTATTTATGATGCTTCTGAATTGTTCGATACGCAGAACTACACAAAATACAAAAGCGGGACAATAGATATATATGTAAAGAACACGGTCATAAACGATCCGGGAATAAAACAGGTTCGCAATCTTATGATAAATTTTTAAACAAATATGGATATAGCTATTAGCGGATCAAATAATAAACTGAATAGTTTTACAGTCAGGGAACTGCTCTATTATGCGTATTTTGCAGTCATGCTGACGACAAAGGGATTTGGTTTTTATGTTGGGCAGAAGGTGTATACGCTATCTCTGATCATCGGGGCGATTTTAATAATCGCTAAGATACTGTGCACCAAACATAGCCTTTACGAGTGGGCAGTTATAGTCTTGCTCTGTGCGCTGGGAGTGGCTATATATTTTCATTCCGACGAGGTGGGTGCCATGATAATCATCGCAACCGTGATCGGTATGAAGGATGTAAGCCTTAAAAAAGTCATGGCCTTAGGGGCTTGCATATGGGCATTTACATACTTCAGTATGATGTTCATTACCCTTGTAGGATTAAAGCGAGACATATTTAAAGTACAGAACAAGTTTGGGCTGGGATTTATTGTAAGATGGTCGCTTGGACAACCACACCCCAATGTTCTTCAGATATCATTCATACTGTTTTGTGCTTTCCTATTATATCTTTTGGGGTTCAAAGGAAAGAAGCTGTATATTACTTCGGCCATTATGCTATTGGGAAATTTTTATGTTTTCATGTATTCTCTGAGTGTTACAGGTATAGCGCTTGCCGTAGTATATCTGGTCATGAACATATACCTTACAGAGCTAAGAGATAAGATATGGAAGAAAGAAGATTTTCATATCGCGGAAAAGATTCTGTTTATAGCCGCCGTACCTGTTTTTGCAACATTTTCAATCCTTGCTCCGAATTTGCTTACGGGTAAGGTTTGGGATTTCTTTAATAAGCTGTTTAATACCAGGTTTAATATAGCTCGTGAATATATGAGGTTAAATCCCATAACACTTTTCGGAACCGGATATTGCAATGAACTTCCGACCGACCTTAATAACCTTGATTGCTCCTATGTATTTGCTCTGATGCATTACGGCATCATATTCTTCGCGTTGATGGTAACAGGATATACGATCTTGGTCATATATCAGATAAAGAAGAACATGAGGATCGAACTTGCGATAACCATCGCTTTGGCGCTTACAGCTGTATCGGAACCGTTCTTTGTGAATACATCTTTTAAGAATATAAGCTGGCTGTTTATAGGAGAGCTCTTGTTTACGGGACTTAAATGGCTTGAAGAAAAATATAAGTTGCCTGAAATTCAGGTTTTGAAGATTGGAGATGAAACAAAGAATCTTCCCGTTGATAAAGTGGTCGGGCTTGGAAAAAGCCTTCTTGCCACATATAGGCGCTTTCCCAAGATTATTTTCGGGATAGCCGCCATGCTTGGAATATTTGCAGGCTGTCTTTACGGTACTTTTAAAGAGATGCCTCATGCTTATTACCTGAATCGCAATAATGTCCAGGTGATAGATAAAGGTTTTTATTTGGATAAAGACAATCTTCCTGAGGATTTTGACGGAGTTTTTCTTGAATACACGAGTCCTGAGACGGTTATGTTCCGTATAGATGGATCAGCCGTAAAAGCAGAATACGTCAGAGGTGTTGTAAGTTTTATGGTTTGGGGATTTTTGATAGTCTCCATTGGTTTGGGAATTTCGATAAATAGGATCGCTAAAACGGAGATCGGTGAAGGATCAAATGGAACTGACAGTAATAATTCCGGTTCATAACGGGGAAAACTATATAAGACGTTGCCTGAAGTATGTGCGTGCTGCCGTTAAGGATCTCGATGCCGAGATACTTGTTATTAATGACGGCTCAACTGACGGTACTTCTGCCGTGCTTGAGGAGATAGTGCCAAAGTGCAACAACATCTTTGTTATCACAACGGATGATAAGGGTGTTTCTGCATCGCGAAATGAGGGAATTAAAGGTGCGAAGGGTGAATACATTTCGTTTGTTGATGCAGATGATATCGTAAGTCATAACCTTTTTTCCAGATTGCTTTTAACAGCAAAAAGCAAAGATAGTGAGATTACCGGTTGCAGCTTCTTTAAGTGGAGCAATCTAGATGATGTTACGGATACTCTTGATCGGGAATATCTTCCTACGATCTATACTTCTGATAACTACATGAGAAAAGAAATCCTTAATGGAAACTGCAGGTGCTGGAGTAAAGTCTATAAATCTTCTCTTTTAAAGCCTTTTGGTGAAGAGCCTGTTTTGTTTGACGAATCACTGACTGTTGGCGAGGATATGATCTTTTTAGCCAGAGCTTCTAAAAAGGCAACCAAGATAGTGGAGCTTAAGGGATTTACCGGATACGGATATTATGAAAACACAGAAGGGGTCATGACAAGACCTTTTGAATTATCATATATGGACCAGATCAAATGCTGGGAAATGATGAAAGAGTATACCGACAGGCCCGAGCGTGAGGTTCATATGGCTATGGCTATTATGCTTGTTGCCTCTAAGATTGCCTGCCTTTCTGCTTCTGCCAGAAGGCCCTATTCATCATGCATTAAAGAGTGCCATGACAAACTAAAAGGTTTGTTTGAGGAAGATCATCATTTAAGAAATAAACTCGACAGAGGTTACAGGATAAAGACCGGGTTATTCAGACGATTCCCGGGAATATATATGTTTGTTTACCATCTTTGGAAAAGATAGAGGATATTATGATCAATAAAATGCTCAATCAGGCTCAATATGAGCTTTTGCATTATCCGTATTATTCAATAGGAGATCACTTATCGCGGCCGTTCAGGGCTTTGTTTTCGAAAAACTACAAGCCCCATGACCGTTTCGGCTTTGCTAACGGTCTGCTTGCAAAAGCCCTCATGGATTATTACAAAAAGCATGTTAATACCGAAGAGGGCGGTGAAGCTCTTGATGTTGTAAAAAGATACTACAACAGGTGGATCAGCCGCGGATGTAAGATCCGTTCCATATCGGATGTTTACTCGGGAATGGCGCTTATAGATCTTCATCAGTTAACAGGCCAGGACAAATATAAAAAAGGTCTTGATAAGATAATGAAATATCTGTTTTCAATAGAAACAGATGATTTCGGTTCGGTCATTACCTATCCTGAGCGAAAAGATAAGATGATATATGCCGACAGCCTGGGCATGATCTGTCCTTTTTTGGCCAAATACGGTGAAAGATATAACGACATGAATTCTACCAACCTTGCTGTAGTCATGATACAGAATTATATGAACTACGGCATGGAAGAAAAGCTTCTTTTGCCATATCAGTGTTATGATCCGGAATCGAAGATGAAGTACGGGATCATAGGCTGGGGGATGAGTGTCGGAAGACTTCTTATGGGTATGAGCGAGACACTCTACTATATGGAACCCGAAAGACAGAGTTATGAGCAGATAAAGCAGTATTACAGAAGGATAGTCGATAAGGTCGAGACTTATCAATCGGAGGGTGGCTTATATCACTGGCAGCTTTCGGCAAAAGAAGGGCCTGCTGATACCGGTGCAACTTCAATGATCCTTTATTCCATAGCTCAGTCACTTGAAGATAAGATACTTATCGGGATCCATAAATCAAGGATGATGAGAGGGATAGAGGCTTTGAAGGTCTGCATACAGGATGACGGAACTTTGCCTGGTGCTTCTAAGGACACGGATAAGTTTAATGAATACCCTATAGATTTTGGCAGTTATCCCTGGGCATTAGGTCCTGCCTTGTCACTTTTTTTGATCATGGAAGATGAGATCAAGGTAAACACAAATGAAAACATTATCTTGTGACTTTTCATTAAAAGATCGCTTAAGATCCATACATTTTTCTACCAGGCTGCTTTTTGTGGTCAGCCTTATCGTTTATTCTCCGTTCATATTTCAGCAGCTAAATAACGCTGATTGCAACAATAACGGATATCTGTATCATTATCCGGGGTACGGATGGGAGAACGCACAGGGCCGTTTTTTAATTAGGTTCTTTGATATGTGGAGGAACGGAATAGTTTCCCCTGTTCTTATCGTTGTATTGAGCCTTATCTTTTTGTGCGCTGCATCCGAGTTGCTCATCAATATATTTGACATAAAGAGTGAAACATCAGCATTTTTGACCGGTGCATTATTGATATTCAGTCCTTCATTTGCTGATCTTTTCAGCTACTATTACACGCTTGATTCATATTGCTTTGCATTTTTCCTTTGTGCTTTGAGTGCCCATTTATTGATCAATAAACAGGGTGTTTTAAGTAAGGTTGTTTCAGGGATACTCTTATTTATCTCCATGGGTATATATCAGGCATATTCCGGGTTTACTCTTTGCCTTATCATCATGTGGCTTATAAAAAAATGCTTTGATAAGGATGACAGCATAAAAGAGCCTTTGTTTACAACTCTTTGGGCGTTTGTTACATATGGTATTTCAACGTTGGTATATCTGGCAGTGTTTAAGATATTAGCCATGATCAAATACCTTGCTCCAGTAGGGGAACGCGGAGCAAACAATATCCTTGGTAACTTCATTTCTTCTTTCTTTACTAAACTTATAGATTCGTACGCTGATCTTTTCAGATATTTCTTTACGGACAATATAGTTAATAACTCATGGTATGAAAGAAGATGGCTAAATGCTGCCTCAATGATCTTAACGGCAGTTCTTATCGTATTGCTTGTTATCAAAAAGAAGACATACAAAAATGCAGGCAAGATATTGACTTTAACAGCCGGCATTTTGCTTATTCCCGTGATGGTATTTCTTATAACAATTCTGGCACCAACATCTTCGATTTATGCAGAAACGGGAATATTATTGTTGTCATATATCAACATCATTTACGTAATTCCCCTAATACTACCACAGGATAATAAGAAGCTTTCAATAGCAGCACAGGTGGTTTTAGGACTTATCTGTGTTGTGCTTGTAGTATTTATCCAGGTGTTTGCTGAATACATAGACAGGGAGCAGGTACAGATCAGCAATCTCGCCAACAGACTGGTATACAGAATGGAATCACTTGATGAATATGCCCAGGATCAGCAGGTCCTGGTGGTGGGGAGACCACAAAAGGGAAATTATGATCTGCCGGATGAAAAATATGAAGCCATAACCAAAGGTATGATCTCGCACTATTCGCAGATATTCGGCGCTGAAGACCAGATTTCCGATGGATGGATCAAGGCATTTAAATACTTTGTCGGAGTAAGATATACGGAATGTTCAGCTGGTAAAAGGAAAGAGCTTATTGCCTCTGACGAAGTCCAAAGCATGGGAATATATCCTGCCGGAGATTCCGTTAAGAGAATAGATGATGTTGTGGTGATAAAGCTCAGTGATTGGGAGGTTCAAAACTAATACATCGTTATGAGAATACTTATCGTAAACAAATTCCTGTATCCCAACGGCGGATCAGAGACATATATCTTTAAGCTCGGTGAAGAGCTTAAAAGAAGAGGTCATTTAGTTTCTTACTTTGGAATGGAACATGAGGGGAGAGTCGTTGGAAATGGCAGAGGACTCTATACCTCAAACATGGATTTTCATTCGGGGGGATTAAAGAAACTGATATACCCTTTTAAGATCATTTATTCCAGAGAAGCATACAAAAAGATGTATAAATTGATGGACAGGTTTTTGCCGGACGTTGTCCATCTTAACAATTTCAATTTCCAGTTGACTCCTTCCATAATCTATGCAGCCAGAAAATGGGAGAAAAGGAACAAAAAAAGGGTAAAGATTGTATATACTGCACATGATTCACAGTGGGTATGCCCAAATCATCTGATGCTTGTCCCGTCAACCGGTGAACGCTGTTTCGACTGCGAGGGCGGTTGCTTTAATAATTGTATAAAGAAGAAGTGTATTCATAATTCATTTATTAAGAGTTTTTTGGCTTCCTTTGAAGCAAAGTATTATCTTGCACGAAAAACTTACCGAATGGTGGATGCAATCATCAGTCCCAGTGAGTTTATAAAGAATAAAATAGAAACCTATCCGCTTTTTGCATCAAGAAATGGGGATGGGAGAAAACCTTTGATCACCACAATGCATAATTTTCTTGATAAGAAGGAAGACGGGAAAAAGGATACAGATGGGAAATCTGACAAAGGAAATTATGTTTTATACTTTGGAAGATACTCAGAAGAAAAAGGAGTTGAAACTCTCCTTAAAGTATGTGAGCAAACACCGGAGATCAACTATAAATTCGCCGGTTCCGGGCCGTTAAAGCATTTTGTTGAAAGTAAGGATAATATTACCGAAATGGGTTTTTTGCAGGGCGAGGAACTGGTTAAGGTCATTAAACGGGCCCAAATAACTATATTCCCTTCGGAATGTTATGAGAACTGCCCGTTTACCGTCATGGAATCCATAGCCTATGGAACGCCGGTTCTGGCATCAAATCTTGGAGGGGTTCCGGAACTTCTTGATGACGGTGTAACAGGAGAGCTGTTTAAAGCAGGAGACGCCAACGATCTTAAAGCACACCTTAAAAGTATGCTGGAAGATAGCGAAAAGCTAAGAGAATACACCGAAAAATGCAAAAAAGCCATTTTTGATTCTGTGAGTGATTATACTGACAAATTCCTAAAGATTGTTAAATGAAGATATTAATGCTTGTCAACTGGAAAGTTCAATATACCTCAAAGGTTCCCGAAGGGGTTCAACCTCCGGATTATTATGTTGAAGGCGAGCCTTACTGGTTTTTCAGATATTTTGAGGATAAGGATACAGAAGTAGATGTGGTTGATATATCTTCGTTTCCGGCGCTCGAAAGATTTGAAAAGGAAAAGATACGTTTCTATATCCGGCAGACGCTCAAGGTCCTTCCGAAGCTCAAGAACTATGATGTTGTCCTTTCTCATGGAATGCAAAGCGGTATTGTGCTTTGCTTTCTTCGAAAACTGTTTGGCAAGGGCGATTACAAGCACATAGTATTTGATATAGGTGCGTTTAACAGCGCCAAGGAAAGCGGACGAGCACTCAGATTCATGCAATATGCGGGCAGATCTCTGGATGGAGTGATCTATCACACGCCTGCGCAGATAGATTATTACAGAAAATGTCATCCATGGCTTACGAAGAAAGCTTTCTTTATTCCTTTTGGGACTGATACGGAGTTCTTTGATCCTGAAATAATAGAGCAGAAAAAAACCGAAAAGCCCTTCATTTTGTGTATAGGTTATAACAAGCGGGACTGGAAAACATTGATCGATGCGTATCTTATGACCGACAGGAGTATTCCGTTAAGGATCATAGGAAATAAAGATGTTGAAAAATACGTAGACGAGAAAGGTTTTGATGAAACCGGAAAAAACAACATAGTAGTACTTGATAAGGTTTCAATAGAAGAATTAAAGATGCAGATCGCAAATGCGGCATTCTGTGTACTTCCTCTTAAGAACTTCAATTATTCATTCGGCCAGATGACAATGCTCCAGCAGATGGCAATGGGGAAAGCCGTAGTTGCAGCAGATGTTCCAAGCCTAAGACCGTACTTTGTTGAAGGAGCAAACATTAAGTATGAGTCGGAAAACAAGGAACAATTGTCCAAGATCATTGAGACGTTGATGCATGATAAAGAATTATGTGAAAGCTTAGGACAAAAGGCTAAAGTAGTAGTCAAAGAACAATTCAATGAGCAGATCATGGCCGGAAAAATAGAGGATACCATAAAATACATATGCAGAAAATGACGATCATTGTTCCCGTCTATAATGTTGAAAAATATCTTCAAAGATGTATCACATCATTAACGGAACAGACATTAAAAGAAATAGAGATCATTTTGGTAGACGACGGGTCGACTGACAAAAGCGGTTTGATATGTGATCTTTTTGCAGAAAAAGATGAACGTATTAAAGTCATTCATAAGCAGAACGAAGGTCAGGGAATCGCCAGAAATGCAGGAATTGATGCATCAACCGGTGAGTATATCTGCTTCCTTGATTCGGATGATTACCTTGAAAAAAATGCCTGTGCAAAATTGTATGCTTATATCAAGTTCAGCGAAAGTGATATCTGCACGTACGGATACTGTATAGAATCGCCAGAAGGAGAAACTGTCAGAATCCCTAAAATCAGAGAAAGGGTATATTTCGAGAATGAGATCATCTCAGAATTTATCCTTCATTTTTTCGGGGATGATCCAAAAGAAGATGACCTCAGAGGCTTTTCTTCCTGCATGTCGGTTTTCAGATCTTCGATCATTCGTGACAACAATGTGAGATTTCCTTCTGAAAGAGAAGTTTTTTCTGAGGATACGG
>JAILCX010000052.1 GCA_024690205.1 Lachnospiraceae bacterium
TTTAAGATGCTTGAGGAAAACTCGGATGATCCTTACCTTTATTTCCAACTGGGACAGTCTTTTTCTTCGATAAAAGACTACGAAAGTGCATACGAATACTTCGGAAAGGGCCTTGAATTCGAGGTGGATGAGAGGCTCAGTTACGTGCAGCAGATGGTCGTAGGTTACGGATATGCGATGCTTGAAACGGGAAGGGAAGAAGAAGCACTTTCATTTGAAGGGATATATGAAACTTTTTGTTCATCGGCGGACTTTCTTTGCCTGATGGGACATATATACATGAAAAACGGTCTTTTTGAAAAGTCATATTCTGAGTTTGAAAAGGCCACACATCAAAAAACTGCCGATGTGGAAGGATCAAACAGTTTCCTTGCATACTACAACATGGCTATCATGGATGAGGCTATGGGTAATATCGATAAGGCTGTTTCTTTATACAAAAAGTGTGGGGAATTTGCTCCTGCAAAAGAAAGGCTTGGCAGTATCGGATCATGATCGGTGATGGTGAAAACAAAGAAAAGGAACGTATCAGCATAATAATCCCCTGTCACAACGTGGAGGGACAGATAGACAGATGTCTAAAGTCCGTAACCGGGCAGACCATGGGACTTGATGATGTTGAGATCATATGTGTTGATGACTGCTCGAATGATTCTACGGTGGATCACCTTCTTAAGTGGGAAGAAAAGTATCCCGAGAACATCATGGTCGTACGCTGTGATCAAAACAGAAGACAGGGAGCTGCAAGGAATATAGGATTATCTTATGCCACGGGCAAGTACGTGACGTTTGTGGATGCCGATGACTGGCTTGAGTACGATTATCTTGAAAGGCTCAGCGCCCCGCTTAGATTTAACGATTATGACCTTGTGCTTGCAAATTATGTAAGGGATCACTATGCAGGAGATGAACCCATCCAGCTTGATGCTAAAGATCGCGGTACGGGCGGATCCGCAAGATCGATGCTCATAGATACAGATGATAAAAGAGAAATTTTTTTGTATCTGCAGCTTGTTCCGTATTCGGCATGCTACCGCCTTATCAAAAAGTCACTGCTCGATGATAATAACATAAGATTTATCGAGGAGAGGGCATATGAAGATACCGCATGGGGCCTTGAGACCTGCCTTTTGGTCAAAAAGGTATATTTCGCGGAGGAGTATCTTTATCATTACTATGTAAAGGATGATTCCACTGTCCTTAAGAAAAATGAGGATTACCATGCCGACATGCTCTATGTCCAGGAAGAAAAGCTTAATAAGCTTAAGCACTGCGGATTTTTTGAAAGATATCGAAATGTGCTTGAGTTTGAACACATAAGGTCTTGTTACTTAAGCTTTTTAAAGGTTTTGGCTTTACGGTATGATGATCCGCCTTATGACCTTTTTGTAAGGCTTAAGGAGCATATAAAAGAAAATATACCGGATATCGGTGATAATCCATATATCAAGGAGGGGCTTGATCCTTTTCAAAAGGCGCTTTTGGACATAGTTTATGTTCCGCTGGATGAGGACGGCTTCAGACAGATAATCTCAGCGATAAGGGATCACGGAGGACTGTAAAACTCCGTGTTCTTTTGCACTTTTGGATAAAAACAGTAGTCCAAACACCTTTTTAGGTGATATAATGTTTTTTGACGTTGAAAGACGCCAGGGGTTAAAAATCTATTAAAAGGAGAATTTACTATGGGTAAGGGTTCAGCAGATTCCGGCAAGGTCGGATTCTTAAGATCTATCGGTGCAAAGATCGCGCTCGTAATCGTATGCGCAGTTCTTCTCACCAGTGTTCTTTGCGTTGTCATTATCGTTCCCAACTACAAGAAAGATGTTGCATCTACAGTCCAGAACTATATGTATGATCTGGCGATCGCATACGGCGATATGATGGAAACGGAGATTTCAAGCGGGGTAGAGTTTGATTACGCTAAATATTCGGAGCTTCTTTCGGGAATAAAGGTTTCCGGAATGAGCAGTTCTTATGCATATATCGTTTCTTCCGATGGTATCATGCAGTATCACCCTACCGAATCCAAGGTCGGAAATGCAGTTGAAAATGCCGTTGTTTCAGGACTTGTTTCTGATATAGCAAAAGGATCGCATCCTTCTCCGGCAGTTACGACATATGAATTTAAGGGTGCTATGAAGTATGCTTCATACAATGTCCTTTCAGATAACAGTATCCTTGTTATCTCTGCTGACGAAAAAGATGCACTGGCTCCGGTTAAAAAGGTTACAACCTACGCAATTATAGTTATAGTAGCATCAGTCCTTATCTTCGGTGTTCTGGGCATATTCTTTGGTCTGTTCATCATGAAGCCTATCGTTCAGATGACAGAGATCGTTACGGATACCGCATCATTTAAATTCAGTCATTCCGAGTACGCAGACAAGATCTGTGCACGTAAGGATGAATGCGGAGCCATGGGCCGTGCCGTAGGTAAGATGAGAGCTAACCTTCGTGCAATGGTCGGCGATATCAACAGTGTTAATTCTTCTATCACCGGTTCTGTTTCGGAACTTGAGAATATTTCCAACCACATCAATTCAATGTGTACGGATAACTCAGCTACGACTCAGACACTGGCAGCAGGAATGCAGGAAACATCTGTTACCACACATACGATCAATAATGAAGTTAACACCATGCAGGAGAGCGCAGATCAGATCAGACAGCTTACCGCAGAAGGTGTAAGCCTTTCATCAGAAGTTATGAACAGGGCCAATGATCTTCGTAAGTCTACGCAGTCAGCTACAGGCAAGACCACAGCTATGTATACTTCGGTTAAGGACAAGACCGAAAAGGCTATTGAAGATTCTAAGGCTGTTGACAGGATCAATGAACTTACAGATGCGATCATGTCAATTTCTTCACAGACATCACTCCTTGCACTTAACGCTTCTATCGAGGCTGCAAGAGCAGGTGAAGCAGGAAGAGGATTTGCAGTTGTTGCTACCGAGATCGGAAATCTGGCTAACCAGACTTCACAGACCGTCGGAGATATCAATAATATCGTAAGTGCTGTTAACGAAGCTGTTTCAGGAATGGCAGAGAGCCTTCAGGAGACAATGAGCTTCCTCGAGACTGTTGTTCTGAAAGACTATGCAGATTTTGAAAAAGTATCAGAGCAGTACGAAAAGGATGCCGATGAATTTGAAAAGAGCATGGTCAACATCGGAAACGGTATTAACGGACTTACAAGTAATATTCAGGAGATCGTCGAAGCGCTTGAAGGTATAAATTCGATCGTCGGTGAATCTGCAGTCGGAGTTACCGATATCGCAGAAAAGACAACTGATGTCGTTGCTCATACATCAAAGAATGCAGAGATCGTTGAAGACTGTATCAACAGTGTTGATAAGCTTCAGGAGATCGCTGACATGTTCTCACTTGAATAAAGAAAAGAGAGGTAATATATGGAAATCATCCTTTTGGCAGGTGGATTGCTTATAGTTTTATTCGGAGTAGTCATTTCGATCGTTTCAACCTTTGTGTCTACAATCGCTTCGGTTGTTGATGAGGAAGATGACGAATAGAAGTATGCAAAGAAGCGCATTCTGAATGTCTGAGGGATCAGACCGTATAATAAAAGCGGCGGCTCCGTTAATGAGCCGCCGTTTTGTTTTGCTTTTGAACTGTAAGTAAATCCGTTACTTAACTCCGCAGGCAAGTAATGCGTTATCCATTATCTCTGCAATCTGCATCTGGCTTGCTTCACCCGTGATCATCACGCAGTAATGAGATCCGTCATTGGTAAAGTCATAGATGTCGGTTCCAGTTTCGGGTGAATATCTGTGCTTGATATCGATATCACCGAAGTCTCCGTCCACATCCTGCATTCCATCATCATACACTCCGGAAATATCATCCGCAGACTTTGAAGCCCTGATCCTTATCTCAAGGTCTTCATCTCCCATTCCGGGTTCGGAAGACTGTATCTCGGCCATTTCATCATTATAGATAAAAAGCTTGGGTTCGCCACCCAATGGTGTAGGGTCAAGATATATTCCGAGCTTGTTCTGGAAATCATCGGCACCTTTTACTTCGACCATGGGATTGGCTGCTTGGGTATTTGCTTCACCAGTGTTATCAGACTGCTCGTTTACAGTCGGTGCAGTTGCGGGTTCAACATTCTTTTTACATCCGCCAAGGGCCATCGTTACAAGAAGAAAGCCGCAAAGCATTAATAAATTTTTTCTTTTCATAATTATCTCCTCCCATAAGGGTTTGTAACAATAATAGCACTTATGACGGATGCTTGACAAACCAAACAGGGCTGATATAGAATACTTAATGTTGCAAAGGGTGACCTTTGTTACGGAATGTGCGCTTAGCTCAGCTGGATAGAGCGTTTGGCTACGGACCAAAAGGTCGGGGGTTCGAATCCTCTAGCGCACGCGATTAGATTGACGGGAAATGCTTGATTTTAAAGCATTCCCGTTTTTCATTTCAGCGAAAAATT
>JAILCX010000055.1 GCA_024690205.1 Lachnospiraceae bacterium
ATTTCTCGCACGACGGGCAACTTCAAAACCGTTCATCTCCGGCATCATCACATCAAGAACGGCAATATCGTAAACGCCGCTTTCCAGCGCAGCCAAGGCGGAAGCACCGTCTGCCATATGGTCAACATCGTATTTTTCCTGCCTCAACAGAGCAACGAGAGCTGACGCCATTCTTTTTTCATCTTCAGCAAGAAGAACACGCATTCCATCACCGCCTTTCCCTGTAAGTTTATCTCTAAAAGATTGAGAAAAGATTGAAATCGAATATCTAGGCACTTGATAGAACCTGATTCGTTCGTCTCAAATAATAATATAATTCTTCTTGATTTCAACAGGCCAATCTTACTCAGATCATCTGAAAATGCCGGAACGCCTCAATAATGGCTTTCTCCTTCTCCTTCGGCGTCTCCGGCGACCTGCTGTCCCCACTCTTCGGCAGATTATAGTTCTGCCGTTCGATGATCCCACACTTCCGTTTGGTCTTCGCAATATTCAAGTGTGTCACATGGAATCCGTACTTCTCCTGCACCCACTCCTGGATCTCTTCATATGTAGCCTTACTCTCCGCCGCTGTCACATCCAGTTCATCCATATCTACCTGAACGCTGATATGGTTCTTCGCTTCCGAGAGTTTGGACAAAAGACATACCGTCTCCACATGGATCGTGTTTGGAAAGAGGTCAAACGGACGGTATTTTTTTAACTCATATCCGTTTTCGCAAAGATATTTAAGATCTCTTGCAAGCGTTGCACTGTCGCAGCTAACATATACTATCTTTTTCGGGGAAACCTTTAAAATGGCAGAAAGAGCGGATAGATCCATTCCCTTGCGCGGAGGATCCATCACTATTACATCCGCCTGTATCTCATCAGAATGCTCCGGGAGGTATTTCTCTGCCGGTGCACATATAAATTCCGAATTCAGGATCCCATTTGCTTTTGCGTTTTTAACCGCATCTTCTATAGCTTCGGGCACTATCTCTATCCCGTGGACCATCCGGGCTTTTTTTGACATCGCAAGAGTGATCGTTCCGATCCCGCAGCAGATATCCCAGACTTCCTCACCTTCCTGTATGTCCGCATATGAAAGTGCCTGTGAATAAAGCTTTTCCGTCTGAACGGGATTTACCTGATAAAATGATAATGGCGATATCGAAAAGGTAAGTCCCATCAGTTTATCTTCGATCGTATCTTTTCCCCATAAAGTCCGGAAGCTTTCTCCCATTATCACATTGGTATCTTTGGTATTTTCACTTAATGATATGCTCTCAATGCTGCTGCCGTATTCATTTTTTAAGACTGCATTTAAGGAGGTAAGGCTTGAAACGAACTTTTCTTTTTCGGGAATATTCTTTCCGTTTATGACAATGCATACCATGATCTCATTGGAATAAAAGCCTTTTCTTATGAGGATATGGCGTACAAGGCCTTCTTTTAAACTCTCATCATAAGCACTTATACCCTCTTCATTCATAAATGAAATGATCTTTTCAAGTATAAGCCGGTTTTCGGGTACACCGATCATACAGTCCGTATTTTCTATTATGGAATGCGTCCTTCCCGCATAGAAACCCGTTATGATCCTTCCGTTTTTGTCTTTCCCTACCGGGAACTGTGCTTTATTTCTGTATCCGGTGACAAAACCGCTTTTTGAAACGTCCATTCCGTTGATGGGTTCTGCTATGGATTCTAAGAATTGGGCGTCAAATCCGCCTATCCTTATAAGATTGTTCTTTACCTTATTTCCCTTGAATCTTAACTGGGCTTCATATGACATGCACTGGATCTGACACCCTCCACACTGTCTGTGAACACGGCAAAAAGGACGTACTCTGTCAGGTGAAGGATCAATGATCTTTTCAAGCCTTGCATAACCATATGATTTTTTTAGTTTTGTTACCCTGACACTTGCCACATCGCCAATAACCGTGTCCTTAACAAAAAAAGCAAAGCCGTCGTGCTTTCCGACGCCTTCGCCTTCGTTTGTCATATCCGTGATCTTTATTTCCAGAATATCGTTTTTTTTGTACAAGTTATCATTCCCCACACGGTCGTATCCGACCCGGTTTGGTAAGCTGTTTTCAAAAAATCATACCAATTAATGATAACATATCGTGTCTTTACTGTTAAGAATCCCCTTTTTTACTTCCCGGGTCCTTGGCGGACAGTTCCTTTTCCGTCCTTATCTTAATACATGAATTAATATAGTCATTTATCATAAATAGCTGTCTTACATCAAGGTCGACTATCGTGTGCATTATAAGCGACATCTTACTGCTGTAATCGAGCCTGTCATACTCTTCATCCAAAGCGCTTTCCAGTTTGATAAGAGTATAAAGATCGGGTACGTTTTTCATGGATTCCGTCCTGGCAACCGTACTGAGTGATAGACCGGCTTTCTCGCTAAGCTCAGCTTGGGTTATTTTAAGACTCTTCCTTCTTTCCTTAAGATTCTTCACCAACCTGATACAATAGGCTTCCACCCTTTTTTTCTGTTCGGCTTCATCCATAATTAGAAAATCTCCGTTCTTTTATGACATGTAACATGTCAAATGACAGATACTCTTTTGACTACCTGGCAAAAGAAAAAGGAACGAAGCCGCGCTTCATTCCTTTTATGAAAATACATGCCCGCACGTATTAGAAGTGCATACCTTATGAATAAACCATAACATTCCTTATGTTAACAGGCTATAGTCTTCTGTGCCATATGGCGTGTCATCTAAGCCATTTTTGTGGCTGTGACATTTGAATCCAACAACTTCTTGTATCCGAGCCATCCTCCCTGCGTATCCACATCAAGCATTTCACTGAATATCTGTAATTTTGCATCGGTATCATCCGCAAAATTAAGGGCCAGTGCTTCCATTATCGCAGGCTTTTTTGGTGATCCGAACTCAAATTCACCGTGATGGGCAAGGATACAGTGCTTCAATTCATTCTCAAGAACCGGGGGGAAATCTTTTATTCCCTCTTTTCCTTCACTGCCGTGGATCGCCCGGTCGATCATTTCAACACCCATTACTATGTGGCCGAGGAAATTTCCCTGATCGGTGTAATCATTATCGGGATAAAGAGACAATTCCTTTGTTTTAGCTATATCATGACAAAGTGCTGCCGTGATAAGAAGATCCCTGTTCAGCTTTTCGTACTTTTCACAATAAAAATCACAGAGCCTTGTTACGGCAAGAGTGTGCTGGAGCAGTCCTCCCACAAAGCTGTGATGTACCGACTTTGCAGCCGATGACATCTTAAATTTCTTAATAAAATCCTCGTCCTCCCTGAAAAGGATATTCAAAAGCCTGTTAAGACAGGGTGTCTTTACACTGTCAACTTTATCAAGAAGTTCTTTGTACATTTCCTCTATATCAAAAGGAGAAACCGGTAGATAATCCGAAGCATCATATTCTCCTTCAGAGCATTTTCTGGCTCGCTTTATATTTATCTGCAAAGCTCCGTTAAAAGATGTTACCTCGCCGACTACTTCAACATGATCATGGGTGTCGAATTCATCTGTTGCAGGTGAATTCGGCTCCCAGTTTTTGGCATCTATCGTACCTGTCTTGTCCTGAAGTATGATATTGTCATAGGGTTTTCCGTTTTTGGTGGTAGCGGAGTTTTTCTGCTTAACCAGATAGATGTCGGAAACCCGGTCCCCTTCTTTTAGGTCTTTTATATATTTCATTTTTTCCCCTTCCTAAGGCTGATGTTCCAAAACAAATTCAAATTCCATTTCCGTAAAGCCTTCAAGTCCCTGCCTCATGACCGTCATCGTTATATCCTGTTCCGGTTCAAGCTCCAAAAGAGTCTCTGAGAGATTTTTTTCTGACAGCACGGGTTGAGCGTTTATCGCTGTTATGATGTCTCCTCCTCTTACTCCTGCACCAAGAGCGGGGGAGTCCATATTAAGACTTGAGATATACACTCCCAGGGGGAGTTCGTTCTCGTCGGATATCTCCTCCGTGATATCGAGCCCGTAGATTCCAAGGTATGGTATCTCGTGTCCGTTAGACATTGCTTCTATAAGCTTCTTTATGTCAGATATGGCATAAGCCGATATCATGTTTTTCATCTCTTCCCTGTCGGGGTCCATTTTTATGACACCGATAAGCTGGCCCCTTAGATTGATCAAAAAGCCGCTTGCCGAGGTGCTTCCGAACATATCTGTGGTAAGTATCTTATAAGATGCATCAGGAAGATTGACCTGTCCCGATACACTCGTGATATTACCGATACACATGGATTCCTCAAAGCCTAAAGGACGTCCCATTGCCATAACGGGCGATCCCATAAGGGCCCTGTTTAATGTTGTTCCCATCTCTATTATCGAAATGTTCTCAAACGTTGATCTTTTTAAAACGGCCTTTCTAACGCTCATCACGGCAAGCCCGGACTCTTTATCATATTCCTTTATGTTTGCTTCATAGTCCGTTCCGTCATTAAACCTTACTTCATAGCTTTCAGATCCTTCGATCAGTGAAAGGTTTGTAAGGATCAGCATATCAACCCCGTTATCGGCTATTATCACACCTGATGATACATCTTCATTTTCATATTCATTGTTGATCCAATCCTTATCCTGAGTGATACCGACTACACTTACTATCGAAGGCTCTATGCTCTTTTCAAGGTCGATAATGGAATTAGAAATGGAAATATAATCATTTACACCAAATTCCATTTCTGAAAGGACTTTTTCGATCTGTTCATCATCAAGCGGTGCCTGTTCTATTACAACCGGGGCAAGCTCCGTCTCGTCCACTATCATATCTTCGGGCTTGGTTTCTTCTTCAACCGTCTCTTCTACAAAAGAAACCGGGTTAGTAACAGCCGTCTCCTGTTCCTTTTCGGGATTGATCCTTGATGTGATCACAGGCTCAAGCAAAAGGAAGGTCACGCACGCCACCAGTCCGAATACAACCGCCATCGTAACCGTAATTAGCAGTCTTCTTAAAAGCTTGCGTTTGTTGATCGGACGCTGCTTTATTGTTTCTTTCATGAAATCCGTAGTCTTTATAGCCTGGACTTCTTCGGTAACTGCCTGCTTTATCTCATTGTTTTCAATGTTTTCGTTATTTTCCATACCTATGATTTTACTTTTTGTGCTTATATTTGTAAATAACCGTCAAATACGTGTATAATAAGTGACATGAAGAAGATTTCGGTCATTGTACCCTGCTACAACGAAGAAGAAACAATAAACCTGTTTTTTGAAGCGCTTACTTCTTTCTGGAAGGATAATCTTTCGGATCATGAGCTTGAAGCGGTGTTTATCGACGATGGTTCAAAAGACAATACTCTTCTGCTTATCCGTGCACTCGCAGATAAGCACGATAGTGTAAGATATGGTTCTTTTTCAAGGAATTTCGGAAAAGAAGCCGCCATGTTCGCAGGTCTTGAACTTTGTACGGGTGATTGTGCGGTAGTGATAGATGCCGATCTTCAGCATCCTGTTGAGACCATTAAGGATATGGCCGACAAGTGGAATGAAGGATTTGATGTTATCGAGGGAATAAAGAGTACAAGAGGAAAGGAAGCCAAGTCTCACAGTCTCTTTGCCAACATGTTCTACGGGATCATCAGTTCCCTTATCGGTTTTGATATGCGGAATTCTTCGGATTTTAAACTCATTGACAGAAAAGTCATAGATGTACTTCTTACATTTACCGAAAAAGATACTTTCTTCAGGGCCCTTACTTTCTGGTCCGGTTTTAAGAGTACTTCTGTTGAATATGAGGTAAAAGAGCGTTCTGCAGGAAGCAGTAAATGGTCAGGATTTTCTCTGGTCAAATACGCTTTTAGAAATATCCTTGCTTTTACATACACCCCTTTATATCTTATAGCGATCCTGGGTGTTTTGGTCATCCTGATCGGATTATACATGGGCGTTGATGCCGTTATTACATACTTTAAAGGAGAATCGGTCGGAGGTTATCCTTCGCTCGTTATCCTTATAACGCTTTCTACCGGAGCGATTCTTTCAAGCCTCGGTATAGTTTCTATTTATCTTTCAAAAGTGTTTAACGAAGTCAAGAACCGTCCCAGGTTTATCTTCAGAGAGCACAATTAAAGATCTTCCCGGTTAAGTATCATATCGTATTCAATATTTCTGTTTTCCGAAAAGAAAGCAAGAAGGTCGCTTTTGCAATATTCCGGACGGTCTTCCGAACGAAGGACTATTCCGGGATGCGTCATTATCTCTAAATATCTGTCTTTTCTCTGGGCGAATTTACGCATCTTGGGCATGACAAGATCAAGTCTTTTTTTGTCCATACATCCCGACATATAAAGACCCATGAGCATACCGCCTTCTATTCCAAGCCTTTTTACTCTCCATCTTGCCCTTTCACCGAGCAAATGAAGTATCCTGTTTTTTATGATATTAACCGCCGGATAGGTAAACGCTACTCCGGGTGTCGTTAAAAACGGCCATATCGGCTCATCCGATATCCTTATATATTCTGTTTTTTCAAGCAAAGAAAGATCCTTAAGTGCTCCTATCATTGAATCGAACACTATCGGGATCATATGAGTATGAAGGTGGGAATCCACCCTTAAAGCACAACCCTCGGGAAGATCCTTATATACTCTTTTTATCTGTTCTTTTATCTCTTTGCGGATATCCTTTTTAAGAGCAGTTCTTTCTTTACCCGGAGTAAATGAATATCGAAACAGGTTCTCCCACTTGCAGTCAATGATACCGTCTTCATTTACAAGTATGGGATTTTTACATCCCGAAAGTGAATATCCGTCTATCAGATTGATATGTATCGAAATAAGCGGTTTATGCTCAAGAGAATCCCATTTTTTGTGAAGATAATCCCTGCATTCCTCATAACAACCCATATTCGGAAGAAAACTCATGCTCTGGAGCTTCCCCGTATTTGCAAGTTCAAGCAGTCTTCTTGCGTTATGTGGTGACGCTCCATAATCATCAGCGTGGTAATCTACCTTAAACACTAGATCCTAACCTCTCCTTCGTGTGTAAGTAACGATGTATTTTCTACACTGGAAATATCATTAAGGTTCTTTAAAAGATCTGACTCTTTAGAAGTTGATACTTCAAGTATCATATCAAGTCCCGTCTTTTTAAGGTTTCTTGATTTTACCTTAAAACTGTTGCAGTGATTTTTTACTGCTTCCAGGATCTCCTTTTCCGAATCGGCATCTTCGGAATTGACTATCAGCAAATAGGGCTTTTTGTTAAACGGAAGGAACTCAAGGATGAATATCCCTGCCGTAACCATAAGGGCTACTATCACTGCCAGCTCAAATAGACCCGCACCGCAAATTATACCTTCTCCTATCGACCAAAACAAGAACAAAAGATCCATTGTGTCTTTTACTGCGGTTCTGAACCTGACGATGGAGAGGGCACCGACCATTCCGAGGGAAATGACTATGCTTGACTGCATCGCAAGTATTATGCCTGCCGTTATAACACATATGACTGACATTGCCACATGATAACTCCTGTCATACATTGCCGTTCTGTTGACCAGTTTATAGATCACGTAAATGTATATTCCTATAAGAAAAGTCACGCCGAGTATGGTCAGTATCTGACTGACCGGCATGTCATTGGCGGTGAATCCTTCAATAAATGATTTTTTTAGTGCGTCCTGAAAACTCATCTTTCCTCCTCAGCCGACGGTGTTTCTTGCGTGATAATACTTTGAAAATGCGGTTCTTTTCAGTATTCCTTCATCTATCAGTTCTTTTATGTATCCCGGAAGTATCTCATCATATTTTATCTCTAGGATATGGGCTCCCTTTTCCAATACCGGAACGGGAAATATGTTGTTTTCAAAGAACCTGTCAAGCTCCTTTGATGCACCGATGTTCATGTCAAAGGTTATCCTGACATTTCCGGATCTTTCAGTAAAAGCGGTTCTTTCGTACTCTACGATAACTACCGGATGAAGAAGCACAGTATTCATATTACAATATAATCTCTTAAAAAGGAAAGCCTCTTCTTTGATAAGATCTGATGATATCATGGGTGCGTTAAAACAACCCCTGTTTTTAAGAAAACTCCTTGCCGTCTTTTCATCGATCGCAGCAGACTCTTTATGCGTAAATCCCTTCTTTTTGCTTTTTTCTTCCAAAAGGATAAAAGAACTGTCATTATCATATGTCCTTATCCTGAACTTGCTCCTATCATCCGATCCTGCCTCATTTTGCCTGTAAGCAGAATCATTAAGATCATCAAAATATACGCTTCTTACAAGATAAGAACCGTTCTGCCCGTGTTCATCCTTTTTCATGATGCTTTCAAGACGGGCCCTAAGGTATGCGATCTCATCTTCGTATATCAGATATTTATTTTCAACTCGATATTCCATCAACCGGTCCACTCCCCATCAAGAAACGCTTTTCTTTCGGTTATAAACTGCCTTAAAAGATCATATGATCTTTCGGGATCATCCTGATACATTCCGTTCCACCTTATCCTGTCCATCTTTAAGGAAGGAGAAAGCTTCCTTTCGTACTCATCAAGCCCCGACGATAACAGCCACTCATAATAAGGAACAACAGCTCCCACATAATCTTTTTTGACCAAATCAAGAAATTCCTTGTCTTTAAGAAGATTAATATACCATACCGTGACCCCTTCCGTTGAGTTCATAAGGGCAAGTCCTTCTCCGTTTTCCAAAGAAAAGCTCATCCAGTCAAGGTAATTTCCCAGACTCATATCAAAATCCCATCCGGGACCTGCGAAGATCCTCCCATCGACCGTGTCGGAATCTTTATAATAGAATAAACTGCTTACTCCTCCGTCATAGTTTTTAAGGGTCTCTTCAATAAGATATCTTTTTGCAAAGGAATCGATATCTATATATTCTTCAACTCCCTTTTGTGTGAAAGGGTTAACAAGATCTTTTGAAAGCAGGGCTCCTTCCGCTTCTTCAAAACATCCGGATATATACTTTATCTCCTCAACCGAACAGTATCCCGGGGATTTAACCACAAAATGTTCATTGCCGGGAGTTATGAAGCCGCTTTTTATCTCACCGTATTCAAGAGCATATCTTTCTTTAAACTCTCTTTCAACAAGATATCCTCCGCTAATATCATCTGCATCGGGAATATTCCATCCCTTGATCACCGGAGTTTCATAAACCTTCAGTGCATCCGGATTACTCTTCCCAAGAAGGCTCTTTTTCTGCTCTTCCATATCCTTGATATCAATATCGTTTACTCCTATGGAGATATTCCTGCAGATATAGTAATTTCCCATGTAATCGCCGTTTATATATAGGTCCGCAAAAAGGCCTTTTCCGGCGTATTTTACTCCGACTTTCGTTTCAAGTTCTCTTGCTATGTCATTCCGGATCAAAGTCCCGTCTGATGCATTGGCCAAAAGGGCAAACTCATCTCCCGTTCCAAGACCGGGTACGGAAATTTCTTTTTTCAGTTTTATCCCAAACGGTTTCTTTTCCCAGTTGCTCCAGGAATAATTACCTCTGCCTTTAAGGCTCTTAAGGCCGGTTTTTGCAAGAGTATTGCCGTTTTCATCTATTACCGATATCTTCCCGGATTCGGTGTTGTTCTTATCTTCAAGTATACTGTCGATCGATCCGGAGTTGGTGGAAATAAAGACTGCCGGGATATTTTCCGATCTTAATACTGTGATATCGTGCTTTTTGGCTTCCTTTGAATAAGAAATATCTGCTTCTTCGGCAAATGATGGAAGAAACAGATAGTATTTGTCCTGAGATCTTAGTATATTGATCTTTCTGCCTTCAAGTGTTGCATACATATAATCTGTCTCATCGGTGCCGCGTCTTTTAATATCCAATGAAGCAAAAACGGCAAGGACCACCGCTATGATAAATATAAGAAAAAGCTTTACGGCCGTAAGGGATTTATTGCTCATCTGATCCTCCGGCCTTTTTCTTTTGCCCCAAAATTATCCATATGAATATTCCTATCGCAGCTAATGAGATAAGTATCCCAATATATAACCCGTCGGGAACAAAGAACATATCTATATCGTGAGTTTCTCCTGCACCGTCTATGGGAATATAGGTAAGGGAATCGTAGATGGCTACAGGTTCCGTCTTTATTCCGTCGACCTTTATCTTCCAGCCTTTTTCGCAGGGGATCGTCATGAACACTCCGTCACATTCGCCTGTTGCAACATTAAGATGTGAGGAACTAATTTTTTTAACTTCACAGCCGTTTGCAGCGGTTTTTTCATATGCTTCTTTAAGGCTTTTTGTGTTTTCTGTAACAAAGAAAGCCTGTCCGAAGTTATCGTCTTTGTTTTCTGCCTGTACACGGACCTTTATCTCATCCCCCTTCTCTACATATCCGAGATTGAGTATCTTAAGGCATGAAGCATTACCGTATGTGGTAAGAAATTCATCATTTACATAGATCGATAAACCTTCGTTATCTTCAATAAGTCCGTTTAAATAAAAATACAGGTTACCGCTTATCACGGGACGAACCGTATGGTCAATGTTGTATTTTTCGTCTTCTTCAAAGATATCGGTGCTTTCTACCGATGCTTTTTCAAAAATCTTTACGCTGCTGTTGCTGAGTCTTCCGTATATATCTTCCTGTAAAGAAAAAGGATCAAGCTTTGGAACATGCTCCATGGAAGAAGATATGACTTCCCTGAATCCTCCGGATATTCCGTTAAGATCAAATCCTTTTGTACCGATGGCAACAGGTAGAGCATAAGGGTTTTTAAATACCTTTACATCCCCATCATATATAGGTTCATAGATATCCTTTGCCTCATTTACTCCGTCAGTCAGGATGTATCTTACTCCAAGGAGACTGTCAACGGTTGCGGTATTATCATGTCCGTAATGTGTATATAAGGTATCATCGTTAAATCCGAGCCTTTGAAGGAAATATCTTACATATGTCATCCCGGCAGAGCTGTAATGCGTGATACCGTTATAACCGTATTGCATCGAATCGTTCTGTTGTCTGGGATTTAAGTTTTCCATCCTGTAGAATGATCCGTCCGCCTCTTTCACCTTATCCACTGCTTCTTTAGTCTTGCTTACAACGTCATGATAAACCGAGAGATTTTCACATTTAAGCGCCTGGTAATAGTAGGTATACGAAGCATTTGCCCCGATATCCAAAAGATCGATAAGTACGATCGCGACAAACAGATATCGCGCCAGGGTCTTCTTTTTGTCCTTAAACAAGATAAAGCAAAGGAGCATTATCCCGTATATCGTAAGTAAAGCGACATTGGCATAAAGCGTATAAACCGAAACATGATCATACCGCTTTCTTATGACTTCAAAAAACATGAGTGCCGTAAGCCCTGTTACGGTCAAAAGTCTTGGAAGGTTAAGTATTTCCTCAAGATCGGTTATCGCATATGCAGAGCACAGGATCATCATGAAAACCCACATAAATGCCTGCCTGTACGGATGTCCGGAGGGCTCCATTCCCGCATGCCAAATAAGGTTTAATATATCTTTGCAGAATGATACGAGAAAAATGCAAAAAAGAACGAATATCCCGACTCTTTCCTTAAGCGGTCTTTTATTATCCGTAAAATACAGCATGGTAAGCAGTATCAAAAGCACTCCGCAAAAAAGCTGCGGAAGTCCGAATCTGGCCTCTATGTAGTCATAGGCCAGGGTGGGAAGCTTTGATAATACATCACGTATTAAAAGGTTATTTCCCGTAAGCTCAAGCCCCAGCTGCGTGATATCTTTGGGGCTGTTCATAAGTTCAAGGGCCGTAGGTATAAGTGTTACCGCTCCGATACAGGGAGCAAGCAGTGTAGATAAAATTACCCTGAATATCTTTTTTACGGGATCTTTGTATGCACAGACAATGATCTTCATAAGCGTCCACAAAGCCGTGAACAAAAGGACCTGATAGGTTATGTAATAGTTGATAAGGAGCATTACCGTAAGGCAGGCTATATAGGGAACTTTCCTGTCATATTCAAGCAGATTTTCCAATGCCCATATCAAAAGCGGGAGCATGATGACAACATCCATCCACATCATGTTCATACTGTGGGCAAAAAGATATCCCGAAAGAGCCCATGATAACGAACATACAAGGATTCCCAGGCTTTTTTTATCTACCAGCGGATTATCAAATACTATCCTTTCGTCAAGCACAGTCCTTTGAAGAAAAAGATCCATTATAAAAGCTGCAGACATCAGTTTAAGACAAACGATGATACTGATACCCACAGGAAGATAGCTTTGAGGACAAAAAACAAGGAGTAAAAGGAAAGGACTTGCAAGATAGTAAGTAACAAATCCCAGTGTTCCCGATCCCAAAGCGGTACTGAAAGAATAAAATACATTATTCTCTCCTCGCAAAATGCTCCTTAGGTGCATATCAAAATCCACATATTGTCTTTTCATGTCGTACATAAGGAAAGTCTTGTCTCCAAACGGAGTGATCTTCGATATAACGGATATCCCTATGAACATAAGAAGTACAACAAAAGCAGCGATCAAAGCATGAATTATATTAAGTTTGCTCTTTTCATTCCTTCTTTTACGCATACATAGTTATTTTATCATGATTCGACCCAATATTTAATATTATTCGTTGCGGGATCTTTCTGTTGACATTTTGTATTCGCGCAATATAATATCGCAAAAGACATTTGGTGCACCTTAAGGGGGAATAATATGGAAAATCTGACAGAAACAATAAAAGGACGAAAAAGTGTAAGAACATTCGATGGAAATCCGTTAAGTGAGCAGCACAAAAGTGCCATTTTACGGTTTGCCACCGAGATATCAAATCCGTTTGACATCCCGGTGGAATTTGAGATCCTGGATGCCGAATCAAACAATCTTTCAAGTCCTGTCCTTTCAGGAGAAAGAAATTATGCTGTCGGCAAGGTTCAAAAGAAACCTTACGCCGATGTTGCTTTCGGATACTCCTTCGAACAGCTGGTACTTTATGCAGCAACGCTCGGGATAGGAACCGTCTGGATCGGAGGCACCATGAAAAGGGAGCTTTTCGAATCCGCAGCGGGCCTTAAGGACGGAGAAATGATGCCCTGCATAAGTCCTCTGGGCTATCCGGCTACAAAAAGATCAATCAAAGAATCCATGATGCGTAAGGGTGTTGGTGCCGACTCCAGATTATCCGGTGAAAAGCTCTTTTTTGACGGAGCCTGGGGACAGAATCTTTTACCGGATGCCGAGTTAAAGGAGGTTCTTGAACTTGTAAGATGGGCTCCCTCAGCGGTCAACAAACAGCCCTGGAGAATTATTTTAAAAGACGGGATCTTCCACTTCTATGAAAAGAAGGACAAGGGTTTTGTAAATGAAAATGTCGGTGACATGCAAAAAGTCGATCTCGGCATTGCTCTTTGTCATTTTGTCCTTGGATATGAGGAAAAGGGCAGACAGGCTAAGGTAAGCATCTGCGATCCCGGATTGGAAATTCCTTCCGATGCCCAGTACCTAGCAAGTGTTGAGATTTTTTGATAATATAGAGGGTATCTTCAGGTATTGAATAAGGAGAACACATGAATATTGTCAGAAGAGCCCTCTGTAAAGATATACCCGTGATCATGGATCTGCTTTTGCAGGTCGATATGGTCCACCACACAGGGAGGCCGGACCTTTTTAAAGGCCCGGCCACAAAATATACCGAAAAACAGTTGGAAGATATTATCGTTTGCGATGACACTCCGGTCTTTGTCTGCGTGGATGAAAATGATGTTCCCATGGGGCATGCTTTTTGTATGTTCAAGCAGTTCCCGGATGACAATGTACTTACCGATATCAAAACTCTTTATATCGACGATATCTGCGTTGATGAAAAACACAGGGGTAAGCATGTCGGCACTGCTTTATATGATCATGTCGTATCCTATGCCCGTCAGAACGGATTTTACAATATCACTTTAAATGTATGGTCCTTGAATCCCGGAGCTTTGGCATTCTACGAATCCATGGGACTAAAGCCTCAAAAGATCGGAATGGAACTTGTTTTGTAAGCATTATTCATAGTAGTAATAGTCGTAACCGTAGTTTTGATCTGTGATCTCGGTAAGAAGATCATAGAATTCTTCCCTGTATTCATCAAGATCCATATCTTCAAGTGTTTCCGTAATATCTTCTATTGCCTCATAGCTTTCAACATCCACAAGATACTCACTGTTTCTTAAAGCTAAAGATGCTTCTGCCACAAGTGATGCGAATATGAAATCATCATCCGGTCTCTTTGTATAGTTATCTGCACCTATGGGATACTCTTTATATTCGGATCTGTCCTTGTCATACTCTTTATAAGCTATTGAAAGAGTACAGTATTCGTCTTTTTTGTTTCCCTTTTTGCTGATCTTTGTATCCTGATACTTAAGATCCGTGTCGCTGTTTTTATCATCGGAAAGAACTATCTCGTATATAGCCGTAACCTGGTGACCTGCGCCCATTTCTCCGCCGTCTTTTAAGTCATCGGTAAAGTCTTCTGATGCCAATCCCCTGTTTTCATATCCTACAAGCCTGTATTCTCTGACCATTGCGGGATTGAATTCAACCTGGAACTTAACATCTTTTGCTACAGTTACAAAAGTGCTTGTCATCTCGTCAACGAGGACTTTCTTTGCTTCACTCAGTGTATCTATATATGCATAGTTTCCGTTACCTTTGTCAGCAAGTGTTTCCATCGTTGTATCCGAATAATTGTACATTCCGAAGCCGAGAACCGAAAGGTATATTCCGGATTCCTTTTCTTTACTTATAAGATCCTCAAGTTCCGATTGTGATGTAAGGCCGACATTGAAATCTCCGTCTGAGCATATGATGACTCTGTTTACACCATCTTTTATAAAGTTCTCTTCAGCAAGTTCATATGCAAGCTTGATCCCTTCACCGCCGTTGGTAGAACCTGATGCATTCAGTCTGTTGAATGCTCTTAATATCTTTTTGTGTTCATCTCCCGACGCTCCTTCAAGCTTTACTTCCGTTCCGCTTGCATAGGTTACTATGGAGATCCTGTCGTCTTTGTCAAAATTTTCGACCAGAAGTTCCATACTCTCTTTTATGAGGGGAAGCTTGTTGCTGTCTGACATCGAACCTGATACGTCAACCAAAAAGACGATATTGCTGTCAGGCATACTGTCTTTTTTCATGTCCTTAGTGTTGATCCCAAGGATCATAAGCTTTGCTTCCTCATTCCAGGGGCACTCGGATATTGTAGCATCCACTCCGAAAATCTCTCCCCTTTTGGGTTCTGCATAATCGTACTTAAAGTAGTTGACCATTTCTTCGGTCCTTAAAGATCCTGAAGGGAAATCGCCAAGACCGTATCCCTGCATAACGAATCTTCGGAAATTTGAGTAGCTTGCCGTATCCACGTCTGCTGCAAATGTTGAAAGAGGATTTTTCACGGCATCCGAAAATCCGTTTTCGTTTATTCCCGAATATTCTTCAGTGTTGTAATGATCCGGATAGTATTCTTCATAATAGCTGTCATAATAACTGTTTGATGAGTGCTTTTCGCTTGCTGATGAAGGAGCAAATGCTGCTGCTTCGTAATCAGCTCCTTCATAATATCCGGCATCTGCCATGGGCTCTGATTCTACCTCAGCCATATCAACGTGATCTTTATTTCCGTTCTTTTCTTTTTTGCTTTCCTTTGATGAACTTGTCATCTCCGATTCTGTTGCTTCAGCTGTAGAAGCTGCTTTGTCGGATGCTCCGCAACCCATGAGCATTGAAGCGCTGATCATGATGCTTAATAATACACAAACGATTCTTTTTTTCATAAATAAGACCCTCCATCTGTTGTCTGCGATTCCTTTCCGGAATCTTTTTTGTTTGCTTACAACTAAGATACGGAGGGTCTTATATAAATTTATGGGGTTTTTGAAAAATATTTTTAACTATTTAAAAAATTCCTTATTATATCTATTCCTCTTTGAGTAAGGATCGACTCCGGATGGAACTGAAGGCCGTATATCGGGTATTCATTATGCTCTACTGCCATGATCTCTCCGTCATCCGTTTCGGCCGTGATCTTAAGACACTCAGGAACGGTATCTTTTACCGCGCTAAGGGAATGGTATCTTCCGACTTTAAGCTCCTTGTCAAATCCTTTAAACAACTTTGAACCGTTATCTATTTTCGCAACCGAGGTTTTTCCGTGCATGAGCTTTTTGGAATGTCCGACCGTTGCTCCGAATGATTCGCATATTGCCTGGTGTCCCAGACATACTCCGAGTATCGGATATTTTCCTTTAAGAGCCTTTACAAGTTCTTCACATATACCCGCATCCTTCGGTTTTCCGGGGCCGGGAGATAGTATTATGTGAGAAGGTGACATTTCGTCTATTTCTTTGACCGTAAGCTCATCGTTCCTTATCACCCTGATATTTTTGTCGATCGTGCCGACATATTGAAAAAGATTGTAACTGAAAGAGTCGTAGTTATCGATTAATAAGATCATGCTTCCATCTCCGATTGTTTGTTGATCGCTGACATTACAGCCTTAGCCTTGTTAATGCATTCCGTGTATTCGTTTTCGGGCACGGAATCAGCAACGATCCCGGCTCCCGAACGGACAAACACCTTTCCGTTTTTCTTAAATACGATCCTTATGGCGATACATGTATCAAGGTTTCCGGTAAGGTCGATATATCCTATCGCACCTCCGTATATTCCCCTTTTGTTGTTTTCAAGCTCGTTTATGATCTCGCAGGCTCTGAATTTCGGAGCTCCCGACAAGGTCCCTGCGGGAAGAATGGCATCTATCGCGTCAAGTACGTTCCTTTCTTCGCTCAGCTGTCCCCTTACGGTAGATCCGATGTGCATAACGTGTGAAAACTTTTCAACAGACATATACTTTTCAACGCTGACCGAACCGAACCGGCTTATCTTTCCTATATCATTCCTGCCAAGGTCAACCAGCATGTTATGCTCCGCACATTCCTTTTCATCCTCAAGAAGTTCTTTTTCAAGAGCCATGTCTTCATCATAGGTTTTTCCCCTCGGCCTTGTTCCCGCAAGAGGGAAAGTATGAAGGACTCCGTCTTCACATTTGACCAAAGTCTCCGGGGATGCTCCAGCAACCTCTATGTCGTCTCCCGAAAAATAGAACATATAAGGTGAAGGATTGATGGTCCTTAATACCCTGTAGGTATCAAAAAGACTTCCTTCAAAATCAGCTTCGAGCCTGTTAGATAAAACTACCTGGAAGATATCACCTTCGAAAATATAATCCTTGGCTTTTCTTACCATATCGCAGTACTCTTCCTTGTCAAAAAGAGCTCTGAAGTCCGAAGTGAGTTTTCCGTGCGGGATATCTGCTCCCTTTCCTTCTTTTATAAGGGCAATTATCCTGTCGATATCTTCCTTAGCCTTTTTGTAAGAAGCATCCACATCCTCAAGGTCTACCTGGGCGATGATCATTATCTTTTGCCTGAGATTATCAAAGCAGATAACTCTGTCAAAGAACATCAGATCAACATCCCTGAAATGCTCTTCGTCTTTTGCATCAAGTTTAAGCTTCGGCTCGCTGTACTTGATGTAATCGTATGCAAAATAGCCTACAAGTCCGCCGGTAAACGTCGGAAATCCGTCAAGCTTTATGCACATATGATCGTTTATAACGCTTTTTATAAAATCGGCGGGATGCTTAACTTTCTTTTCAACGAGCACGTTTCCCCGGGGATCCGTTACCTTAAGATCTCCGTTAAGACAGGTTATGCACATCGTAGGGTCATATCCAAGGAAAGTGTATCTGCCCCAACGCTCCTGATCTTCGACACTCTCAAGCATATATACGTGATCGCTTTCGGCTTTAAGTATCCTTAATACCTCGATAGGAGTACGGATATCCGCGTAGATCTCCTTTTTAACGGGAACATATTTAAACTCATATTCCCCTTTATATCTTTTGATCTCTTCCAAAGACGGTGTCATCATAAATTTGACTCCTTAACAAAGCTCTCCAATGCCTTTATTGCCTTGCCGCTGTCGATAAGTTCTTCTGCCATCTTTACGCCCTCTTCAAGTGAAGATGCCTTATCAGCGATATACAAAGCTGCCCCCGCATTCATAAGGACAGTGCTTCTTTTGGGTCCTCTGTCCGTTCCGTTTAAGATATTTCTTGTAAATTCAGCGTTTTCTTCGGGTGTTCCTCCGACAAGATCTTCCTTTTTGCATCTTTCAAATCCGAACTGCTCGGGAGTGATCTCATATGTCGTATATCTTCCTTTTTCAAACTCACAGACAGCCGTTTCTCCGACTGCTGAGATCTCATCAAGCTTTTCCCTTCCGTAAACGACCATGCCCTTTTTAACTCCGAGGCTGTACAAAACTCTGGCAAGAGGCTCTATCAGATATTCATCGTAAACGCCGAGCAGCTGTCTTTGCGGACAGGCGGGGTTCGTCAAAGGTCCAAGGATGTTGAATACGGTCCTGAATCCGAGCTCTCTTCTTATTGCTCCCACATATTTCATGGAAGTATGATATTTTTGGGCAAAGAAGAAGCAAAAACCGGTCTTATCGAGTAAATCAACGCACTTTTCTGGCTCAAGGTCGATCTTTGCACCAAGCGCTTCAAGGCAATCTGCGGTTCCCGACTTTGATGAAGCTGCTCTGTTTCCGTGCTTTGCAACCTTTATTCCTGCCGCTGCTACCACAAAGGCGGTCGTTGTGGAGATATTAAAGCTTCCGGCTCTGTCTCCGCCCGTTCCAACTATCTCAAGAGTGTCCATGCCCTTCGTATCGCATTTAATGGCATGTTCTCTCATTGCTGCGGCACATCCCCTGATCTCATCAATGGTCTCCGCTCTTGCGCTTTTTGTCGAAAGAGCTGCAAGAAATGCCGCATTCTGTGTAGGCGTTGAAACTCCGTCCATGATCTCGTTCATGACGGTGTATGCCTCGTCATATGTAAGATCTTCCCTTAAAACTATTTTTTCGATTGCTTCCTTGATCATGCTGTTTTCCTCCGTTTACCTTTCTGTTATGAATTCAGTTCTTTTTTGAATGTATCAGTATAATTCTTTATTGCATTTACGTCGTAATCCGATTCTTTCATGATCTTGATGAAGTGTGACCCGACTATCGCTCCGTCAATTATGTTCTTCATCGGTTCAACATCCTTAGCTTCCCTGATCCCGAATCCCATCATAACCGGAATTTTAGATTCCTTCTTTACGGTAGAAAGATAATCTATAACTTCCCTGTGGAAATCAGCACTCTGGCCGGTTACTCCCATGGATGAAACGCAATAGACAAATCCTCTTGCGTCGCTCAATATCTTCGGGATCCTTTCTTTTGAAACCGGAGATACAAGTTCTATAAGTATCGTTCTGTCATCTCCTTTAAGCGCTTCTTTTAAGGCTTCCTGTTCTTCAAGCGGAAGATCTGGAACTATGAGTCCGTCCACTCCGGATACGTGACATTCGTTTACAAACTTTTCTATTCCGAATCCCGAAATGGTGTTGTAATAAAGCATGAACACTATCGGTTTTTCCACTCCTTCTTCACGGAGTCTTTTCATAAGTTCAAATGTCTTTTTTATACTGGCTCCCGCTTTTATGGCCTCATAGGATGCCTGCTGTATCACGGGACCGTCTGCTATGGGATCGGAAAACGGGATCCCAAGCTCGATTATATCCGTACTTTCCTGTGCTTTTATTATCATTGCGGTCTTTTCCATATTGGGAAGTCCCGCCGTTGTATAAGTGATAAAAGCCTTTTCCCCTTTTTGCTTAAGTTCTTCAAGTCTTTTTTCTATCCTGTTATTCATGAGCATTTACCTCTTTCCTAATTAAGGTAGCCTTTTCCTGCAAGGTAATCGGATATCGTATTAACATCCTTATCTCCTCTTCCGGAAAGACAGATTATCATGGACTGGTCGGGTGTCATCTCTTTTGCTTTTTTGAAGGCATAAGCCACCGCATGAGCACTTTCTATTGCAGGGATTATCCCTTCGGTCTGCGTAAGTTCCATAAGAGCATCCATGGCCTCCGAATCCGTTATCGGAACATATTTTGCGCGGCCCGTATCATGCAGATAAGCATGCTCCGGTCCGACACCCGGATAATCAAGACCTGCTGAAATGGAATGTGCAAGTTTTATATTTCCGTCTTCATCCTGTAAAAGATATGATCGTGTTCCGTGCAATACTCCGGGACGGCCTTTTGCCATGGAAGCTGCATGTTCTTCGGTATCTATCCCCTTGCCTGCTGCCTCAACTCCGATGAGTTCAACTCCGGGTTCATCTATGAAATCCGCAAACATTCCTATTGAATTCGATCCGCCGCCTACACAGGCCATTACGACATCGGGGAGCTTTCCTTCCGCTTCCATATGCTGCTTTTTGGCTTCGCGGCTTATGACTGCCTGGAACTCTTTTACCATTTTGGGATAAGGATAAGGTCCTATTGCAGAGCCTATGATATAAAAGGTGTCTTCCGCGGTCTTTGCCCAGGTCCTTATTGCTTCGTTAGTCGCATCTTTTAAGGTATTGCTTCCGGATTCAACCGATACGACCTTGGCACCAAGCATCTCCATCCTCATAACGTTAAGGGCCTGCCTTTTAACATCTTCTTTTCCCATATAAACGGTGCATTCCATGTTAAAGAGCGCTGCGCCTGTAGCTGTTGCAACACCGTGCTGCCCTGCACCGGTTTCTGCTATGATCTTCTTTTTGCCCATTCTTTTTGCAAGAAGGATCTGCCCTATAACGTTGTTTATCTTGTGAGCTCCGGTATGATTAAGATCTTCTCTTTTAAGATAGATCTTCGTTCCGTATTTCTCGCTCAGCCTTTCCGCAAGGTATAATGGTGTCTCTCTTCCAACATACTGCTTAAGATAGTAATGATATTGCTTTAAAAACTCAGGATCGCGGATCGCTTCTTCAAAAGCTTTATCTACTTCATCAAGAGTATTCATCAATGATTCTGAAACAAACTGTCCGCCGTATTCTCCGTAATATGCCTTTTTGTTCATCTGCTTTACCTTTCCGGTCTTCGAAAGATCATCTTCCGGTGCACCTTCTGACTTCGTTTACAAATTCCTTAACTTTCTTTTCATCCTTGCCTTTTTGCCCTTCAACGGAAGAACTTACATCCACGATATCGGGCTTAAAAAGCTTTATTCCTTCGGAAACATTTTCACTGTTTAATCCTCCTGCAAGAACAAACATCCTTTTTTGTGGAGGAGATGTTGTCCCCGCTTTTTTCAATCGCTTGCTCTTTGCCCAGTTAAAGGGGTGTCCGCTTCCGAAAGACGGAGCATCTACTACAAAAGCTTCTATCTTTTGTCCAAGATCCAAAGGGAGGTGATCTAAAAGCTCCGTCTTTTCCTGAGACTCGTCCATATCCTTAACGTTTAGTGCCCGCCAAACCGGTATATTTACCGATCTTAGAACTTCTTCTTTTAATTCTCCGTGGATCTGAATGATATCAAATCCGAGCTCTTCGATCTTTTTTGCGGTCTTAGCATCTGCTGATACGGTGACCGCAACTTTCCTGATCCCGGGGTCAAGGCCTTTTGCTATTTCACAGGCCTTTTCGGGAAGGATGTACCTTTTGCTTTTTTCGTAAAAAACAAATCCCGCATAATCGACCTTTGCTTCGTTCAGCATCTTTATCTCTTTTTCAGTTGTTATTCCGCATATCTTTATCTTCATTTTCTTTAAAGACTTTTCCACTTCCTTGCAAGTTCCCTGGAATTTTCATCCTCCATGAATGCTCTTCCGATCAAAAATCCGTCAACTCCCACCTGTTTTAAGTATCTTACGTCCTCATCGGTCATTATTCCGCTTTCGGCGATGAACACTTTATCATTCGGAACATATTTTCTTAAGCGACCAGTGTTTTCAAGGTTTATGCTGAAATCCTTTAAATTCCTGTTGTTCACTCCGATGATCCTTGCATCCAGCTTTAACGCTCTTTCCATTTCATATTCATCATGAGTTTCAACAAGTACCCCAAGCTTTAATTCCCTTGAAAGACTGTAAAATGCTTTCATCTGCTCATCATCAAGGATCGCCGTGATAAGAAGGACCGCATCGGCTCCTATGGCCTTTGCTTCATAAAACTGATATTCATCTATCATAAAATCTTTTCTTAAGATCGGAAGGGAGGTGATTGACCTGATGGTTTTAAGATACTGCGTATTCCCGCAAAAATGATCTTCTTCCGTCAGGCATGAGATCGCATCAACCGAATCATTGTATTCGTCGATCCTTTCCGTCAGGTCAATCCGTGAATCTATCTTTCCTAAGCTCGGAGAAGCCTTTTTAAACTCTCCGATGATCGAAATACCGGGCTTTTTGAGATTCTCATAAAAAAGGTCTTTGTTTCTTTGAGGATCCTTTAGCATGTTTTCGGCATCCTTTACGGCTTCGCTCAAAGGATAGGCCTTCTTGTGTTCCTTAAGTCTTATGGTTTTGTCTTTTACTATCTCATCAAGGATCATATTGTTCTCCTTTTTTTATTTACGGATTGCTCCGTGCTGCGCACTCCCGCAATCCTTCCCTACATTCGCACTCCCGTGGTACTTCGTACCACTTCTTGCTCATGTAGGGGCGGGTCATAAATCCTTGTATCCGCCAATAAGCAAGCTTCTTGCGGATACAGTATTTTGACCCTTAAATAACAAAAACCCGACATTACTTAAAAGTAATGCCGGGACAGGTTTTCTTTCCTGCGGTGCCACCCTGCTTGATGCGTTGCATCCACTCAGTGCATACATAGGTATGGAACCGTTCATTGATTCATTTATTCACATACCATCATATGCTGACCCTTGATAACGGAGAGTCTGCTCCGTCTCCCATACTCCGGTTGCCCGTTTCTGTTCGCCCTCTGAGGTCCATTCATTTCTGCGCTTTATGCTACGATCCCACCGCCCGTAACTCTCTTTTATAAAGTGATGCAGAAACTACTCACTCCTCATCTTCGGTTTGTACTTATGTTGTATGATACACAGTCAAATATGATCGTGTCAAGAATTATTTTATATTTTCTTCTTTATCTGCTGCCTTGGCTGCCTTTTTCTGTGCTTTGGCTGCTTTCTTTTCCGCACGGTAAGCCTTTAATTCTTCCTTCTTTCCGTTATACCAGTTGCGAAGTCTCTTGTTAGATAAGATCACGAGACGGATGATGATAAGGACGATCGCAAGCTTAACAAGGAAAAGTATTATGTAAGGAAGATCTATAACAAGGTCTATAAAGAATTCCTTTACGTCGTACACAACATCCTTAAAGCTTCTTACAAATCCTTCACCCATTCTCTGCCATGCAGTCTTTTCCTCTTCGGGATCTGTAACGGGTGTGTACTCTATCACTTCATTTATATAGATATTGACCGTACTGTAATCCACTTGATTGTCATATGTCCTGAGCTGGCTTTCCATGCTGTCTATCTGATAGCGGATATCCGTAAGATGATCTTCGATGGCCATCATATCTTCTACCGTTTCAGCCTGCTCAAGATACTCCATCAAACGGTCTCTTTCGGCGATAAGCATGTTCTTGTGGCTTTCGATATCCACGTAGCTTAATGTAACGTCGCGAACGGATTCCGTTCTGTTTGTGATGTTTGTTACTTCACCGATATTGTTTACGAACGTATCGAGCTTTGCAGCGGGGATACGTGCTGTCAATGACGCATTACGTGATGATCTTCCGGAATTTAAGGAGTTATTCTGAACATCCATGTACTCGACATATCCGCCAAGAGCTCCTATCTGGGAAGTCAGATTTTTTATGAGGGAATCGTATTCCTTGGTCTCTACCGAAAGACTCATGTCACGGATAAGTTTTCTGTTTGAGTTTGTCGCATTTTCGGTTTCGGTGCCTGTTGATCCGCCCGTTCCGGTGCTTCCTTCATATTCCGCATCTTCAGCATAGGATACCATCTGGGCTGATTCAGCTCCATCATATGAATCATACATTTCGGGCTCTACTGCCTTGCTGTAACCGGCCGAGGCAGAAGAAGATCTCCCGCATCCTGTTGACGAAAGCACTAATGCACCCGCAAGTAATAAAATACATAACCTTTTTTTCATGATCATTTTCCTCCGTTGTATCATATGTTTTTACTTTGTTTTGAACACCGAAACATATTGTTTTTTGTGGGTTCTGTATATGATACGTATCATCTTTGGGAAATTTATGGGTTAATCTTCATCATTATATAAATCTTTGAATGTCTCATCGTCGAACGTGCAGTCATCAATGGTTACATCGCCTTCGGAAAACTCTGAATACTGGTTCCCTTTAAATCTGCAGTTGGTAAAGCTGATACTTTCGGAATCATCATCTCCGTAAACAAAAGTGGTTTTATAGCCGTTTGTTTTATCGATCATATTGTTTTCAAAATCACAATCTTCAAAAGTGATACCTGTACAATCATAGAGGTCTATGGGAACATACTGCGAGTTATCGTGCATATTACAGCCCGTGAAAGTTGAATAATTCATATTGAATCCCGAAATTATGCCGTAAGTGCACTCATAGATCTCGGTGTTTTTAAACTCTATTGACGAACTGTCATAAGCCTCAAGTCCGTAACTGCCGCTTCCATAAAGATGACAGTCAATTACCTGCATGGTATAAGTGCTGTTCGTTCCAATTACGGGAGCCCCGCATGTTCCGGGTTCAACATGATGCCCGCACGTTAAGCCCTCAAGAATGATGTTATAACAATTGTTGAACTGAAGTACCGAATTATATGGTGAATCAATACTGATCTCCACTTCTCCTCCTTCGGCTTCAAGTTTCAAATAGGAAACATTATTTATGATGATACCCGAATAACCGTCTGATTCCATGGTATTGTCTGTAACCGCTTCAACATATTCGTTGTTAAACTTGAATTTGCTTTCGGAAAGATCATAGTTACCCGGTTTTAAGATGATCTTTTTATTATTGCCTATCTCATTAAGAAGTTCCTCAGCATTTGAAACTGTAACGGTTTCTGTATAGCTAAGATCATCTACGTGATCCATTTTATCGGAACCTTCTCTGAAAAATGATCTTATATTAATATTTTTCCATGAATCTTCATCATCATATACATATTCATCAAAGGATTTAAGAACATTATCCTCGATTAACGTAGCTCTGAACGCTACCTCTTCGGTTCTTGGATTCTTAGCCTCCACATACCATTCCTGATTCTCACACTCTTCATAAAGAGCTCCTTTAACTATCTCTACGGGAAAATGAATTTTCTCATAATACGACTCATATTCTCCCAACGCAAGGTCAACGTACCACTCTCCCTCATCTTCATAAAACTCAGCTGTTCCGCCCAATCCGCCTTCTACCACGGAATTATAGCTGGATTCCATATCTTCAAGGTCATCATCGGCGTCTCCGTAATAATAATATTCGCTGACATAGTTCCAGATTCCCTCAAGTTCCTTGATCTGTTCGCTGTCTTTATTTTTTTTCTTATCCTTCTTTTGGGATTTGTCGGATTCTTCCTCTTTATCCTGATCTTCGGTCTTTTCCGTTTCCTTTTTTGTGCTCTCGGCCGTGTCTTTTGAATCTTTGGAACATGCAGTCATGGCACATATCATAAGTAACATCAATATAATAAGTTTCTTTTTCATCAAATTCTGTCCTTCCGTTTTTTAACTAATCCAAAAGCTCCAGACCCAGGCTTCCGTCATATCCGCTTTGGTATATGGCGTAATAAACGGTCCTTCCGTCTTCATCCTCATAAGATATGGCATTCGTAGGCATATCTCCGGGGAATTCCATCTTTATCAATATCGGTTCCTGCTCTTTAAGCTCTTTGACCGAATAAAGCTCATCAACAAGATAATCCGGATCCTGTCCGTTACCCATATCCTTAAAGACAAGAGAATAGAATTTGAAATTCTTTACATCCTGAAGCGGATTTATCACAACTCCCACTGCGTATTCCGAAGTTGAAGATTCATAAACATACTGATCCGGAGTATCGAAAGAATACTCATCTTCATAGAAAACACCTATAGCAGGATCGTCATTTTCTCCGATTCCTCCATAGATCTCTTCTGCCTGCTCCGGCATAAGGAAATATCCAAGATTCATGTATGTCATGTATTCTATCTCAGTAACGGTTCCTTCTTCATCGACGCTTACAAATACCAAAGAAGGCTTGATATCCTTTCCGTTTCCGGAAAGTGGTTCAGGCAGTACGTCTTCATCTGCCTTGTACCATAAAGGTGTAAGGGCATGTCCGTTATTCTTGTACTGCGTGATAAGAACGCGAAGTTTTTCACCTTCATACCATTCAACATCCTGTATGCTTACAGCTACTTCCTGAAGAAGGAGATCATTTCCGTTATCCGTCCACAAAAGAGCATAGAATGAATCATCCGTGTATCCTCTTTTTTCCCATTCTTTTCCTTCTATTGAAGCCGCTTTTTTTGCCTTGGGATCTTCACGCTCAAAAACATACCAGCCGTCATACATGCGATCATATCCGATCGACTCAAATGTTAAAACGTAATCTCCGTTTCCTACAGGCGTCATGATCATTGCCTGTCTGTCTCCAAGATTTACCGTAAAAAAGTAAAAATCTACATATTCGTCGGTATATCCTCCGCCGGCAAAATGATCTCCGGAGGTCTCTTCGGGTAAGAATTTAAGGAAATTCATGGACTCCATGACTCCAAGTTCTTCCGAATCAAGTTCATAGCTTCCCTTTATATAATCGTTGTCGTAGCTTACCGTAAGTTCGCTGCCATCAAACTCAAAAACGATTCCTGTATCGTTTCCGTGTTCACCCTGATCAGTTAAAGACCACTTTCCGTTAAGGAATTCCTGTGTGGCATCTTCCGTTTCCAACCCGTCAGGAAATCTGTCTTCATAATCAGTCCAGCAATCCATATCGGATGCTTTGTCTTCTTTATCTTCTTTATCTTTTTTCTTCTTTGACTTCTTTTTTGAGGATTGTTCTTCCTCATCATCGTCGTCTTTTTCCGTCTTGCTTGATGTATCAGTCTTTGATGAACATGAAACTGTTCCGAAACAAAGGACAGCAGCCAGCATTATAAGTGCAAATCTTTTCATATTTCTTCCTTTCTTAACGGAAATATTATAACACATCTATTTTTAATCTTTTTTTAATCTTTCTTCAAAGATACATTAATATTGGAATACTAGACTGGGTATTGTCAAAGGAAAACAGATTCATGAGATGATTCTCAGAAAGGGATTTAACCATGTTAACACTTATAGCGCTTATTCTATTCTTTGCAATATTCGGAAAACTGATCGGATTTGCCTTAAGGCTCGGATGGGGAATATTTAAGATAGCGCTTTATCTTGTATTCTGTCCGGCTGTTATTCTCTTTATGATCTTCAGCGGACTAATATATGTGGCTCTTCCGATCCTCATCATTGTAGGTATCGCAGGTCTTTTCAAAAGAGCGTAAAAACAAAGGTGAGCGGCAGATCCGCTCACCTTTTTAATATACAAATCGGGGTGACGTGATTCGAACACGCGACCTCTACGTCCCGAATACCACTTCTGATTTTTTACCTGTTACCGTTTCGTATCGGCAGTGCCTGTTTTAGGCGCTTTTCTTTTACCATCTCCCCAAGTGTAACACAGGATAACATGAAATAAAACATCGGATAATGACTTTTGGGT
>JAILCX010000070.1 GCA_024690205.1 Lachnospiraceae bacterium
ATTTTTCATTATAAAATCCCAACGTGCAGATTCCGGGATATAGAAAACATTGTCTTTCGTGTAGAAAGGCATCATTTCAAGGAATCCCTCTTGTCCATTTGCTTTCATATGTTCTCGATGCTCATTAAATCTGTCATTTGCATATTTCAAAAAAATCATAGAAAGCACAACGTGTTTGTACTCGGAAGGCTCAACTTTCCCTCTTAACTTATTTGCAGCATCCCATAGTGTCTGTTCGATAGGTTTCTGTTCTTTTTCCTGCTTACTGGTTTTGGCCATTTTCTTATCCCTTTCATAGTGGAATTATGTATAATTAAGCAAAAGTCGGTACAAGACAACGATATATGCCTGACCGACTCACTCTGAATACCCTCATAATCCAGACTTATCTCGCTATAATCTTGCAGTTTAAGTCACAATTAACACTTTATTATACTATAACAGTGGCTATTTTATCAATGTGAGAGAGGCTATATCACTGTATTTTCTGCCTTTTCTCAATAATACATCCTGTATAGTCCAATATACTGTACTCAAAGGACGGTTTATTCTATAACAGCACTCACAACTGCCTTCAGATCCTCTTCGCCGGAGTTCACTTCCGGGACGAACAACCTTGCTCGTCCGTCAGAGCATACCTTTCGGATGCCCTCAATGAAGATATCTCTGTCTACCTTATTCGGAAAGTAGGTATCGAGCGTACCGCAATGAGCAACCCACCTACCATTCTCCGCCTGTTTCTTACCCCATATGTGAATGCCTTTTACCACGTTCTGATATGGGACAATTGTGTCGATGGCGGCCAAATACTTATCCGCATCGAAACAGTCTGTCTTCAGATGCTCTGCCGTTACCAACTGTGGGAAATCCAATACAACACCAAGGTCTGCCCCTGTCTCCTGTATCCGGCTGCAAAGCAAAGCTATCTCTTTACCCTTGCCTACAATAAACCGACCACCTCTATACACGGCTCCTGCCCTGTTTTCGACCACGATTTCCGTGTCAGGGTATGTTTTATGGATAATCTGTTCAAAAACCCTATATCGGTCAAGGAACTGGTCTATATCACAATAATCGTTAAACGGAGGATGAATCTCGACAACCGAAGGTGCAGCATGGCTCTCGGTCAGTTTGATAACGAATCCAGCAAACTGCTCTGCCCACTCTGTAGTCTTCCATAACTGCGGAACTCCATCCTTATTTGCATCACAGAGCGCAGGGAACTGTCTCACCAAGTCTGATGACAGATTTCTCTTGCCATAACTGTATTCAGTATGGAGTGAGTACTTCGGCACATCCTCTATTCGATCCTTATCGAGATGTCCGGCAAGTTCTATTAATTCCGGGGTTATCTCTTTCGGATACTCTGTATTTCCGTATTGAACGAATCTGAAAACCATAATCACTCCATCAATCATCGCCCTTTCGGACAACGGTAAATCCACGTCTTTCAAAGAAACGGACTGCTGTATCTCCGCTAACATATTCTGACTTGTCAATTTCCGTTCCGTAAGCCTCTTTCCATGCCATGCCCTTGATATGCTTTGCTGGAAGTTCCTCCCCATTATAAACAAGCCATATACTTGAAGGCTCTGGGTACTCTGGTCTTTCTTCCAAAAAGCGATCAATAGCTGCCTGAACGTCCTCTGCTGTCACACCCTTCCATGTAGGTTTGGGATTGCATCCAGCCTCTTCACCTACAGAATTCAATGCCTCAACCAGGGCATCATACTTGGCAACCATCCACTCATATATTTCTTTCTGTTTTTCGGGATTAAAGATATCCGCCTCTTTTTTGTACAATATGCGTTTTGCTACGCTGTTTTCACGGCTCGAATACCAATCAAGCTTATCTCCGAATTTGCTTTCTATGTCTATTTTCTTATCCTCAAGTCTTGCAAAAGCCTCCGGGGTATATACATACAGAAGTATCGTGATAAACTTACTTCGTGTAATGGTGAACGATATATGGAAGTCTTCAGCTATCGTGCTGATATCATACCAATTCGTGCCTCTTGGATTCCTATATGCGATGTCAGATCCTCGACCATTTTCTCGACAATACTCAACAAAGTCTGTCCAAAACTTTCTCCTTTTATCACGAAGGGTTACATCATCATTTGAAGGGTCAAAAATATTTGAAGGATCATCCACCGTTTCACTTTCGGAAGGAGCCGGGAGTTCTGGTGGGATTTCTCGTCCGTCCACCGCAAACTGAACATAAACTAATCTGTCCATCTGTTCCTGACTAAAGCTAATCTCCCACCTCTGTTCCATGAAACGAAGGAGCTTTTTACTGCGATCATATATCTTCTTTGCATCCCAATCCTGCTCCTTGGCCACTTCTATCTCGGAATGGGATCCGTTCTCATATCCTCGTCTTCCCTTGTCATTAGAGGTTTTCTTGTCATAAAAACTTACATTCTGCAAGCTCGAATTAATGCTTTGTGATAACGGGAGGAGATTTCCTAATGCTCCGGCAAGCATCTCTTTCTCATCATCATCAAACTGCCTAAACTGATTGCGCCAATAGTAATTAGTATGAGTTTGCGGAAATATGTGTTCAATAGAGACTTTATCCTTCTCATTCTTTGAAAACATCTCCCAGCTAATCTTATCAATGTTATTCTTCTTGGCTAACGTATACTCGTACTCATAAAGGAAATACTTAAGATTATATCCCCAGCCATAAAAACCACTATGATTGGAAAAGTTCTTCTCTATCTTTGTAACGAAGTTCGGAACGGCATATTCAATGTTCGCATCTGCTTTTTCGCTCAAATCCTTTATCAAATCATCTATGCTGATTTCATCAAAATAAAGGCTCCTTGTACAACGATAGTATTCACTGCTCTGATATGATGCGTTGAATCCGCCAAGCCTGAAACAGATGAATATGAACCTCTCGATTGCCTTAAACAGTTCTGATCTCTTTTCCGGGGATATCTTCCTTTTGCTGATAGCCACCATGACAAGCGGTCTGAAGTATCCTATTCCCACTCTTTGAAGTCGATCCACCCAAATTCTCTCATCGGGCGTAAGGTGTTCACTTGTCATAGGGAAAAAGGTATCATACCAGTATTGTGCCATATCCATGAGGCTCAATACATAATCAGATATCTCCGTAGGCTGCAGTTTGCTTAAAACCAGCGGTTCTACTTCAACTTCATCATCATCTTGATCATCATCGTCAACATCGGACAAAACTTGTGAATCATCTTCTGTTGTAACGGACACCTTTTCAAAGATATTCTTGGCCGAAAACTTACTTAACAAGAATTTGATGTAGTCATCGCCTTTTCTTCTCGAATATGAATAATACGAGATCCAATGCGCACGAAGGAAATCATCATCTGAAAGCGGCCATTCCTCATTTTTGCCAAGATGATAGTACACCTCTTTCCAGGCATCATTGATTTTCTTCCTCAAATTGGCCTTTTCAAGTTCATCAAAAGCATCATTCGAATAAAGCGTTGTCAAATAGATAAGGCGGTTCTTCAACAATTCGAGATTAGTCAGCTTTTTACCACGATTGTTCATGGTTTCAAATGCCACAAACACATCATAATCATCCGATATTTCATGGATGTTAAACATCATCTGCTGGGTCAGTTTTTTATATAAGACAGAAATACCCGCCATCTTCTCCTGCTCATAAAATGACTCGAGATTACTTCTGAAGAAGTTTTTTGCATTTTTCAGATTTTTTGTGTAGTAAGTTTCATCAACGCTACCAGAATAAGGCTCATTAAAAACACGATAGCGAAGATAATCTGCGCTGGGATTATCAACCTCGTAGCCAAACAGGTATGTAGTAATAAGATTGTTTGGAGGTCTGTGCCTGCAGATGTATTTTTCGACAACTGAACTCAAAGTATCAAAACCGAGCAAAATCTTATCATCTGATAAATCCTTGTTCTCCGGCAGTTCACGGACAAAGCATACCAGTTCGTTTATCAGAATCACAAAAGTGGTCAGCCTCTGCTGCCCATCAACAATGTGAAATGCCTCATAATCACCACTATCGATTAGCCAAGTATCCGTACCCCATCCGCTTGTATCCTTTTTGGATAATGCCTTTAAGGATAGCATCCCTGTATAGTGATACTTATCTTCTTGTAGATTCACAAGGTCATCCCAAAAATCTATCAATTGAGACTGCTGCCATGCATATCCTCTCTGATAGTCCGGGATACGAAATACCCTGTGTGAAAACACTTTTGATAGTTGCTGTAGCTCGTTTGCCATAATGCCTCCGTCTAATTCATCAACTCTTGCATCCGTTTGATGATCATATTGAACCATCGCATTGACTCTTCATCCCGGATGCTCTCACCCATAGCCCAATGATTGTAATACCGCCACTGCGAGAATATGGCGGATCCCAATAGCTGAATATCGTCAATGGAATCGATGACCTTCTCCAGGGCATCTGGATTCCTAAAAGCGTCATGACCGTACTTCTCCTCGAAGGCATGACCGCAGTCCATGTCAAAGCCGAGGTCTCTGAAACCATCTCCGATGGCGGGATCATCGACTATCTGAATATCCGGCACGTTGCTATCATTCAGCATATCCGCAAATTTGCTTATGTACTCGCTTATCTTTTTATTAACCATTCTGTATTCCCAACCCCGATTTTTTAACTATCCTATATTCTCAACGAGGTTTTTTAACCATCTTGTATTCCCGACCTTTTTTACACTCTTTTTAGTGGACTAATTCTGTAATACTCTTAATGCCCCATAATGCCATTTCATGCCTTTAACCCAAAGTGCCGAAACCCTTTGATTTCAAGCCTTTTCGAGCCACTTCGCCTTAAACCCGTGAAAGCAATACCACCGTCTCAACATGATACGCGCCGGGAAATTGGTCGATACAGCATACTTTTTTAACTTCGTATCCTGCAAGAAGGAAGCTATTAAGGTCACGTGCAAGGCTTGTCGGTTTGCACGAAACATAGACCATGCTTTCGATCCCGTATGAAAGGATCTTTGAAAGAGCCTTCGGGTGTATCCCGTCACGCGGAGGATCAAGTACGATAAAATCGGGCTTTTCCTTTACTTCATCAAGAACTTTAAGGACATCGCCCGCAATAAACACGCAGTTATGTAAACCATTCAACCTGGCGTTTTCACCTGCTGCCTTTACCGCTTCTTCAACTATCTCAACTCCTATGACCTTCTTTGCTACGGGTGCAAGCAGCTGGGCTATAGTCCCGGTTCCGCTGTAAAGATCATATATAACTGAGTCTTTTCCCTTTTCCCCGACATAATCCCTAACGGTTGAATAAAGGACTTCCGCACTCAGTGTGTTGGTCTGGAAGAAGCTGAACGTGGATATCTTAAAATCAAGACCCAAAACCTTTTCCTCAATATAGTCCGTTCCAAACAGAATCTTTATTTCATCAGCCTTAACCACATCGGATACCGAATCGTTCACTATGTGAAGGATGCTTTTGAATTCACCATCCGTATCAAGTCCAAGTAAGACATCACGATATTTTGACATATCAAAATCGTTCTGTGATGTTGTTACTATCGCGACCATTATCTGTCCGGTGTACTTTGCTTTCCTTACAAGAAGATGCCTGAGATATCCTTCGTGAGTCTGACGGTGAAAGAAATCAAGCCCCTTATCTTCAAAGAATTCTTTGGTTATTCTTAGTATCTTTCTGTAATCCTCATCAACAATCCTGCAATCAGACACCGTTTCGATATCATAAAAGCTTCCCTGTCTGTGAAGACCAAGCGTCAAGGGTCCGTCCTTATACTCATTTCCGAACGAAAACTCCATCTTATTCCTGTAACCTTCACTTACGGGAGATCCCTTTATGCCTTCAAAAGTCCATCCGGCAGATTGATTTGCAAGTACAGGATCAAGAAGCCTTTTTACCTGACCGGCTTTAAGTTCAAGCTGTTTGTCATAAGGAAGATTAAGGTAGGTGCATCCTCCGCATCTTCCAAAATGCGGGCACGGCGCACAAACTTCATCCTGAGATTTTCTAACCACATTAACCAGTCTTCCTTCGGCACGCGAATTTCTCTTTTTGGTGACCGAAAACCTAACCTTCTGTCCCGGGATCACGTTTTTAACAATACAAAGATCGCCCTGCTCTTCTTCCCTTACAATTCCTTTATTGGGGAAATCCGTTCTTATTACTTCCCCTTCGTACACTTCACCTTTTTTCATATTTTTCCCTATAATCTAAAAGTACGCGTGCAAAAAATACACGCGTACCTGCTTTTATCATTTATATCCGATCAATTAAGCTTCTTTGGGTTCATCTTCCTTTTTTGCTTCAGAATCGGTATCTATCTTATCAACATCTTCCCAGTTGGTAAGATCATCGTCATCTTCAAAGAAATCATCATCGAAATCCTCGAAATCATCAAACGAATCTTCGATATATCCCGGAACAAGGAATCTGTAGATCGCATATCCGATACCTGCGCAAACAACGATGGTACCGATTATGGCAAGCACCCAAACCCATGTATTGGTTTTCTTTTCTTCTTCAATTACCTCTTCTTTCTTAAGGAGATTCTTGATCTTTGCAAATTCCTTCAGCTCCTTAAGTTCCTTAAGATCGATATTCTTAAGATTATCCTTAAAATCATAATCTTTGACCATATCGACAAGATCACCGAGTTTTGATTTTGCATCCGTAAAAGTCATTCGAAGCACCTCCAATAACAGATAATTACAGTCTGCTAACAAAGATTATAGCATACAACACCCAAAAAACAAATAAAAGCGGTTAATTTATTTTCTCCAATCTGGCGAATGCGGCATACATTATCTTGGTGCCGTGATCGTCAAAATCCACGGTGACTTTATAATCTCTCGGACCCGATTCCATATCCGTGACTGTTCCCTCACCGAATTTAACATGACGGACGCGGTCTTCCACATCATAATCGGGTTTGGATCCGGGTACTGCCTTTTGTGAAGAAGGAACACCTTTGCTAATCCCTGCTGCCTTAAGAGAATCAAGTCCTCCTCCGAAAGGAACCGGTGGCTTAACAGATCTTTCTTTTCGACCCGTGGATGAACGGTCCTCAAAAGAAGTCCTTTGATGAACCCTGTTATCCATAAGCGCCTTTGGTATTTCCTCTATGAAGCGGCTTACCGCATTAAACTGAAGTTCTCCTCTTACCAGGCGTGTCTTTGCGCAGGTTAAGGTCAGATCCTCTTTTGCCCTTGTAATACCGACATAAGCAAGCCTTCTTTCTTCTTCAACAAGCGTAGGATCGTCTTCCGAAAGAGACATGATACTCGGGAAAAGACCGTCTTCCATTCCCGCAAGATACACGTTCTTAAACTCAAGACCCTTTGCAGAATGCAGTGTCATAAGCATTGCCCGGGGTACAGATGAGTCAACTTCATCTATATCCGCCACTAACGCAACTTCCTCAAGGAGGCTCCTCAGTGATGCATTCTCATTGTTTTTCTCAAAATCTACCACCTTGTTCAGGAACTCTTCAACGTTCTCTATACGGCTCTGATTCTCGTCGCTTGAGTCCGCTTCAAGCTCCGACATATATCCGGTAACATCGAGCACTTCCCTGATAAAATCGACAAGCCCCATGTTCCCGGCATCTTTCCTTAAGGCATTTATCATATCGGCAAAGTCTTTAAGCTTTGACGATGCTTTGGCTATTGTGGGTATCTCATCGGCAATACATAGGGTATCAAAGAAGCTTGATCCATGCGACTGGGCATACTCAGTCACCTTTGATATCGTCGTGTTACCTATTCCCCTTTTGGGCACGTTTATTATCCTGCGTACCTGCAGATCATCCCTTCCGTTATCGATGGTCTTAAGGTAAGCAAGTACGTCCTTTATCTCTTTTCTTGAATAGAAGTTAACACCACCCACCACGTTATACGGGATGCCTTCGTAAATGAACTTTTCTTCTATCAGTCTGGACTGTGCGTTCGTTCTGTATAAAACAGCCGTATCCGAAATATCCAGATTTTCCTTGCGCTGCTTTCTTGCGATGTCATCCGCTATGAATTCAGCCTCTTCATAAGCATTTTCAAACTGTCTGAAGTGGATGAGCGGTCCGCCGTCTTTTTCAGTCCAAAGACTCTTTGCTTTTCTTCCCTTGTTGTTGGAGATCACGGCATTTGCGGCATCAAGTATGTTTTGAGTCGAGCGGTAGTTCTGCTCGAGCCTTATAACCTTTGTATCAGGATAATACTGCTCAAAATCAAGTATATTCCTGACATTTGCACCGCGGAATTTATATATGGACTGATCGTCATCTCCGACTACGCACAGATTTCCGTCATGTCCGGTAAGGAGCCTTATCAGTTTAAACTGCGAAGTATTGGTATCCTGGTACTCATCGACCATGATGTACTTAAACTTCTTTTGGTAGTTATCCAAAACATCAGCTTCGTTTTCAAGCAACAGAACTGTGTTCATGATAAGGTCGTCAAAGTCCATGGCATTGTTCTTTTTGAGGATCTTCTGGTATTCGGTATATGCCTGTGCGATCCTCTTTAATCTGTAATCCTCGCCATATCTCATCATGTATTCGTCAGGTGCAAGCAGCTCGTCTTTAGCCGAAGATATCTCATTAAGGATGGTCTTTTCCTTAAGCATCTTAGTGTCTATATCAAGGTTTTTGCACACATTCTTCATTACGCTCTTTGAATCATCGGCATCATAGATCGTAAATCCGTTATCGTATCCCAGTCTGTCGGCAAATCTCCTTAATATCTTTACGCAGCTGCTGTGGAACGTTGCTATCCACACACTCTCCGAGCCATAGCCCACAAGCTTGTCAACTCGTTCTCTCATCTCGCCGGCGGCTTTGTTTGTAAAGGTTATCGCCATGATGTTGTATGGCTCGACATTCATTTTGTCGATAAGATAAGCCACCCTGTGGGTAAGGACTCTTGTCTTTCCGGAGCCCGCACCCGCAAGTACCAGTACTTTTCCTTCTGTTGTAAACACAGCCTCTTTTTGCTGCGGATTTAGCGTATCGTATATCGACATATCTATTCGGCAGTTCCTTTATCAGCCCATGAAGTAGTAGATAAGGGCAAACAGTGCTATCACGATTATGATCGTAAGTATTACCTTTATTGCAGATATCGGAGTCTTTCCGTATACCTTACCGGTCTGTCCGTTAACAGCAAACTGGTATATCTTGTCCTTATACTTGTAGCTTGAGATCCATACCGGCAAAAGAAGATATTTAAACGTCACGGCTGAAAAAGAGCTGTTAACGTTTAAGCCCCTTACATGATCGGCATGATTTTCATTAAGTATCTTCGATGTTATGGAAGAATTGATCTTTCCCTTGATCGATGCCTTGGCTTTTTCCCAGGCATCCTTGACACCTACGGAATACTTCTCGGCACCGAAACCTGCTACGTATTCAGGCTTATATATCTTATTATCCGCAGTATCATAAGGTTCTATACCGCGAAGCAGATTTTTGTCATGCTGCTCGGTCCCGCATACAAGTTCATCGTCAAAGAACTCGTCATAGTTTCCTCTTGTATTGTACCAATCGGTAACAGTGACCTCACTATCTCCCTTCTTGACCTTGCGGTCCTTACCGTACTGTGCGGTGTAGGAAGATGCGGTTTGTGTATCGAATGTCCAATAGGGAAGATACATACCCTTGAAATTCTTGGGCTTAGCGCTTTCCTTGGCAGCCTTCGGGCAGTAGAATTTATGCTTTATCCAGTTAATGAATCTGTTTCCGGCTTCTTTCTGGTCTATTTTGAAAGGTATAACGCCTCCCGGAGCCATCGAGTCATTTCCACCGGCTTCGGTAACCTGATTAGATCCGCAATAAGGGCAAACTGATGAGATAACCTGTGCATCATAGATGGATTCAGCTCCACAGCTTTTACAGATTATGGTCTTTGTTGCGGTTCCCCAATCATGATTGGCTGTTGATTCAGCATCTTCTAAAGTTATCTCGGCTGCAGATGTGCTTCCCCCGTTTTGGGAAGAAGGCTTATCTTCTTTATTGCTGACAGCATTTTTTATCTCTTCGGTATGTCCACAATAAGGACACTTTAGACCCCCGGTCACAGGATCAAAATCCATAGTTCCGTCACATGCGGGACACTTTCTGTCAGTTTCTTTTAGCGTATTTACGATATTTGAATCGAATTCGTCGGGCATATCAAAACTCCTTTTAAAACCGCGAGAGGATGTCTCCACCCTCTCGCTTTGTTACCGTTATTCGGAATTATTTCTTATTGAGCATCAGAGTCGTCAAAAACATCTCCGCACTCAGGGCAGAACTTCGGAGGATGTGTAGGATCCTCGGGAGTCCATCCGCACTTGTCACACTTGTATAAAGGTGCACCGGCGGGTTTCTTTGCTCCGCACTCAGAGCAGAACTTGCCGAGATTTCCGGTCTTTCCGCATGAGCATGTCCATCCCTCCTCGGGTACCGGTTGAGGCTTTCCGCACTCGGCACAGAACTTACCGGTGTTTCCGGTCTTTCCGCACGAACATGTCCATCCCTCTTCCTTGGGTGCTCCTACTACGGGAGCAGGAATAGGTGTTCCCTGCGCCTGCTGGTATACGGGTGCGTTTGCACCTGCCATGTTAGCCATGTTCATTCCGGCAAAAGCCATAACAGGGCCGGCAGCGGTATTTGAAGCAGCTGCCTGCATAGCAGAAGCTGTAGCTCCGGTCATCATACCCTGTCCGAGAGTCGGATTTGAAAGGGCAGCTGCTCTCTGGAGCTCTTTTATCATGTTCTCGTCTTCTTCGGATGCCTTTAATGTGTTGACACCGAATGAAACGATCTCTATTCCTCTTAAGTCTCTCCACTGATCTGAGAGCTCTTCGTTAAGTGCGTTTGCAAGTTCCTTTGTATGTCCGGGAACGGCTGAATATCTGATACCCATCTCTGAAATTCTTGCAAATGCAGGCTGAAGAGCTGTAAGAAGCTCTGTCTTTAACTGAGAATCGATCTTGTCTCTTGTATATTCATCAGTTACATTGGCACATACATTTGTATAGAAAAGGATGGGATTGGTGATCCTGTATGAGTACTCACCGTTACATCTTATTGAAATGTCAACGTCAAGTCCTATACGGGCATCAACGACTCTGAAAGGAACGGGATTAGCCGTACCGTATTTGTTTCCGATGATCTCCTTGGTGTTGAAGAAATAGATCCTCTGATCCTTTCCCGTATCTCCGCCAAAGGTAATCCTCTTACCCATTGTCTTGAATGACTCGAGGATGCTTGTTCCGAGATTTCCTGAAAAGATGGAAGGCTCGGTAGACGTATCATAAGTAAATTCACCGGGCTCAGCACAAAGCTCAACGACCTTACCCTGATCTACTATGATCATGCACTGTCCGTCGTTAACTGCGATCACCGAACCGTTAGTAATGATATTATCCTGTCCTTTGTTGTTCCCCTTTGTTCTCTTTTGGCCTTTGGTAACAAGAACGTTCGCATCCATTGAATCACAGTAGAAATACTCTTTCCACTGATCTGAAAGCTGCGAGCTGACTCCGCCAACCACTGCACTAATAAGTCCCATTTAACACCTCCATAGTGATTATTCGGCATTCCTAACATTCCGAAACACCGCGAATTATATTATAACATATAAAAGGTTCAGATTACACATATCTTTTTTAATCGTTTTTGTCGCAAACGGAATGAATTTCTGATACAATAAAAGTGGTATGTGTTCTTTGACGCATGCCGCCTATATAGGGGGTAACTTTATGGCTATATACGTAAATCAGCTCGGATATATCACCGATACCAAAAAGATCGCTGTGTCCACAAAACCCTGCAATTTCCAGGTTATACGTTTAAGTGACCAGCACAGCGTTTTAGATGGTACGACTGGTCCCAAGTTCAGGGATACGGCATCCGGCGATGATGTTTATGATATAGATTTTTCTGATCTTACCGAAGAGGGTGAATACTATATTCTCGCAGGTAACAGCAGCAAATCTCATAACTTTAAGATTTCTAACGATGTATACAAAAACCTTATGGTCGATGTTTCAAGGTGCCTTTATTACCAAAGATGCGGTATAGCTCTTGACGAAGGCCATGCAGGTATTTACACGCACGAAGCATGTCATACCGAGCCCGCGATAATGCTCGATGATTTTGTAAAGAATAATCCCGAACCCAAATATTTTGACATGACAGGCGGATGGCATGATGCCGGGGATTTCGGCAGGTATTCTACCGCCGGTGCCGTTGCTTTGGGCCATATCCTTTATGCGTTCGATCTTTTCCCGGAAAGCTTCGGATATTCAATGAACATTCCCGAAAGCGGAAACGGCATACCCGATATCTTAAACGAGTGTGCTTATGAACTCCGTTGGCTTTTAAAGATGCAGTCAAAAGACGGCGGTGTCTACCACAAATTAACGGCCTGGCGCCATGCAGAGTTCGTTATGCCCGAAGATGACCATGACAGGTTCATCATCTATCCTGTTTCAAGCCTTGCAACAGCAGACTTTGTAGCGATCATGGCTCTGGCCTCAAGGGTATACCGTCCTTTCATGCCAGAGTTTGCCGATACGATGCTTAACGCTGCAATAAAGAGCAGCCTGTGGCTTGATACTCATTCATATGTTGGATTTACCAACCCCGAGGGAAGCAATACCGGAGAATACGGAGACGAAGAAGACGTTGACGAAAGACTCTGGGCTGCTGCCGAAATGTTAAGAGCAGACAAAGCAAACAGCGCGAAATACTTAAAGATCCTGACAGCTTTATCGAAAGATGTTGTTTCAAAATCCGATTTCGGATGGATAGATGTTTCGGGATTTGCCACGATATCGATCCTTTCGGATCCCGATCATTCAAGCGGCATGCTTGAGTCAAGCTACAAAAACGAATTGCAAAAGAATGCTACCCGATTTGTGGAAATGTCAAAGAATTCAGGTTATCACCTTGCAATGGAAAGCGAAGATTTTGTCTGGGGATCGAATATGGTCGTTGCGAACAGATCGATACTTTTTGCAATGGCTTACCTGCTTATCGAGGGGCCTTCCCAGGAGAAATTCAAAAACGCCGCCCTTTCGCAGCTTCACTACCTGCTCGGCCGTAATGCTCTTGATATTTCTTATATTACAGGCGAAGGAGAAAATGCGTATTCACACCCTCATAACAGGGTAACCGCTTCAGACAATATAGAAAAGCCGATGCCCGGATGGGTTGCCGGAGGCCCCTTCAGGACTCCTTCGGATGCAGCAGCGATGTCTGCGATCCCCAAGGGAACACCTCCTATGAAATGCTATCTTGATGAGGTCGGAAGCTACTCAACAAACGAGATCACGATCTACTGGAACTCGCCCGTTATCTTCCTTTTGGCATTCATCAATTCAAAGATAGCCAAAAACTGACATTCGTGTCATTCAAAAGTAAGTTCGACGGGACAATGATCAGAGCCCGTTATATCAGTATAAATGTGAGCCCCCTTCAAGCGGGGCTCCATTTCGTTTGAGACGATAAAATAATCTATGCGCCATCCCGCATTTCTGCTTCGCGCATTAAAACGGTATGACCACCACGAATAAACTTCTTCGGTATCGGGATAAAAATACCTGAAAGTATCCGTATATCCCGAATCAAGGAGTTTTGTCATACAGTTTCTTTCCTCATCGGTAAATCCCGCATTATGATGGTTTGCCGAAGGGTTCTTAAGATCTATCTCCTTGTGTGCGACATTAAGATCGCCGCAAAGCACGACGCTCTTTTTCTTTTTAAGTCCGTTAAGGTACTCCAAAAAAGCCTCTTCCCATGTCATGCGGTAATCAAGTCTTGCAAGCTCATTTTGAGAATTGGGTGTGTAGCAGCAGACAAGAAAGTGATCCTCAAATTCAAGGGTTATAACTCTTCCTTCATGGTCATGCTCTTCTTTATTGATCCCGTATGATACCGAAAGCGGAGTCTTTTTTGTAAATACGGCAGTCCCTGAATATCCCTTCTTTTCGGCATAGTTCCAATACTGCTCATATCCTTTAAGGTCAAGCTCTATCTGGCCCTCCTGAAGCTTGGTTTCCTGGAGGCAGAAAGCATCGGCATCCAGCTTTTCAAACTCCTCCATGAAGTTCTTGCCGACAACTGCCCTTAAGCCGTTAACGTTCCAAGATATGTATCTCATGATCGGTCTCTTCCTTTTTTGCTTTTTTCCTCTTTCTTTTCATCTTTTGATGACGCATCCCCGTATATATCAAGGAGCTTTTCTATAAGGAGCTTTTTGGTATAAACATCAAATCCCAGCATAAATATGAAAGAAAAGAGCTGTAAGATCTCCTTATCCTCTCCTTCGCACTCGGTGAAGGTGAGCTTTGATCTTTCATATTTGGCAGTGATATCCTGCTTGATCTCCCTTGTCTTTTCCTCTTCCATACTGAATACTTCATCATATATGGTGCAAAGATCGATATTTCCTTTTGAATCAAAATATCTGTCGGTCAAAGGCCCGAGCATCGTCCTTATGTCACTGATACTTAAAAGCCCCTTACTGTAATATATAAATATGAGCATGACCATATGCTCCCTGGTGTATTTCTTCTTTACGGGCGGAGGCAAAAGATCATCCTTTGCATAGTTATTGATCATCGTCTTTGTAAGAATCTTGTCCTCTTCGGGGTTCCTCGATGAGTTCTTTAACTTGTTCTGCATGAATGTCGTTACCTGATCCATATAAAGATCGATGTTCGGCAGGTCAGATGATTTGATATTGTTTATCCTGTCGAGACTGGCCATTATACTCTCGAGCAGATTATCCTTATCAAGTGTCATAAAAATATATCCTCCAATTCTCCGCAGCTTCCGGCTATTGCTCCGGTCGACCAGCAAAGCTGCAGATTATATCCTCCGCAGTCGCCGTGAGCATCTATTATCTCTCCGCAAAAATAAAGTGACGGAACGATCCTGCTTTGCATGTTTTCATCAAGTTCAACAGGGTCTATACCGCCCATGCAGATCTGTGAATGGTCAAACCCCATTGTTCCCTCGATCTTTATCTTAAACTCTTTTATGTGACTGGCAAGAGTCTTTATCTCTTCATCACTTATCAGGAAAACTTCCCTGTTCATATCTATGCCTGATTCTTTTAGTAGCATTTCAAAGAGCTTTTTGTTAATCACTCCGGTCATAAGGTCTTTTACGCTTCTATTTCTAAAGCGTTCCCTGCGCTCCATCAGCATCGAACAAAGCTCGTCCTTTGAATCATTCTCCATATGATCTATGAAAACAAAAGCATTCTTTTTGCATAGGTGAAGTCTGTTTGAGATGTTCATGGTGACTATCCCCGATATCCCATACTGGGTATATTGAAGTTCTCCGCTTTCATTGTAGATCACTTTATCACCGTCAGATAGTGAAAGCTTAACCGGACACCTTACTCCCGAAACACTTTTAAAGAAATCCCCCTTACATTTTAAAGGAACAAGCGCAGGCATGGGCCTTTCTATCCTGTGTCCAAAGCTTTCGGCGATAGCATATCCGCTTCCGTCAGACCCCGTTTGGGGAGCGGCTTTTGAACCCGCTGCGATAATAAGCCTGTCACATGAAAAAGTTCCGTCATCCGTCTTAATTATAAAACCCTTGTCTTTTTCCTTTTTTACGGATCTTACTTCTATCCCGGTCTTCACACTTACTTTTAATTCTTCAAGGGCAAAGCGTAAAGCATCAAGTACCGAAGAAGCCTGATCTGATTTCGGATAGACAAGATCTCCTCTTTGACGGAATTCAAGGCCGAGTGACTTGAAAAATCTAAGGGTTTCTTTATATCCGAACCTTTTTATGACATCATCGCAAAATCTGATGCCCGAAGGACTTAAGGAAGAAAAATTCCCGTGAACCGGGCCTTCAAGCGTTGAATTTGTCAGATTACATCGCCCGTTCCCAGTCTGGAGGATCTTTTTCCCTATTCTGTCGTTATGTTCAAGTACCGTGACTTCGTCTCCGCGCTTTGATGCAAAAACCGCCGCAGCCATTCCGGATGCTCCGCCACCGATTATCGTTGTTTTCATGATAATAAGTTTACTATCCGAATGACCATGTAGCAAGAGGATTCGCTTTACTTTAAAACTTTAACGTGGTAAAATATCGTTGGAGGTGGGATTATGAGTAAATCAATCAAATCGCCCGCAGTGGATCGTCTGTTTGACGCTATACTTACACTGGAAAACAAAAAAGAGTGCTATAACTTCTTTGAGGATCTTTGCACCATAAACGAACTTCAAAGCCTTTCACAGCGTTTTGAGGTTGCACAGATGCTGTCAGAAAAGAGAACCTATCTTGAGATAGCCGAAAAGACCGGCGCTTCTACCGCAACGATAAGCAGGGTCAACAGAGCCCTCAATTACGGTAACGACGGTTACACACTTGCCCTTAAAAGGCTATAGATTTGCCAATTATATCCGCATGTGCTAAAATGTTACAAGTTTGTTACGCGGAGGATATATGGAACAGAACCTTGAGGCCACAAGTCCGATAGAAGAAGCAGAAAAGAACACCGATGTAAAGACCGATGTTCCTTCTTCGGATACTCCGGTTGATCCGGCTCCGGCCCCCGAAAAGAAAAGACATCGTAAATATGCGGTGATGCTTGCCAAGGAACATGAAGACGGCCACATCACTACACATCACATAGGACCCGCACTTGTGGAATTCATTTCCTTTGTTCTGGGTGCTGTTTTTTTGATATTTGTCTGCATGCTCATCTATGATTCCATCGTTTTAAAGGATCTGCGTACACAGCTTATCGAACAGATAGGTGTAAATAATGAACTCACCGACAGAAACGAATCTTTAAGCGTTGAAAACGATAATCTTTCATCAAAAGTAGCGATCCTTAGTGAAACCGTCTCAAAGAAAGCCGCTACCGAAAGTGCGATAACGACCGAAGAGACTGAAAATGCCATTCCCAAGGGATTCCCTTTAAGCGGCGGTACATCAACAATGACCTCCGAAATGGATGGCGATAATCCGATCATCAAATTCAGTGCCGCTACAGGCATCAACATAGTTTCATCGGGTACGGGTACCGTGATAGCAGTCGAAGACGATATCGACTACGGCAACCGTATCATCATCGATCACAATAACGGATACAAGTCTGTATACCGTAATTCCGGAAAAGTACTTGTTAAACCCGGCGATTCAATAGGAAAGGGCTATATACTGTTCGCGATAGAGGATGCCAACACCGATATCGGGTACCAGATCATGCTGAATGACGAGTATATAGATCCCATGGATGTAATTGAGATCAACGGATAAATAATTGTTTACTTTTGACAATCCCTATGATATTCTGAATTTGTCGTAATGGTGCGACAAAGGGAATTTATTTTTTGGAGGTAAACTTTACAATGAACAAGGGTACTGTAAAGTGGTTTAACAACCAGAAGGGCTATGGATTTATCTGTGACGAATCCGGCAAGGACGTTTTCGTACACTATTCAGGTCTTAACATGGAAGGTTTCAAGTCTCTCGAAGAGGGCGCTTCTGTTGAGTTCGAGATAGTTGACGGCGAAAAGGGACCTCAGGCTGTAAACGTTACAAAGCTTTAATCCAAAAGCTCAAGGATCTGATAAGAAAGTGCCTATAGAATATACTTATATATGTTTTTTGGAACTGGTTTTACAGATTATCAAAGGCTCTGTCATATGACAGAGCCTTTTCTTGTTTCCATATATATTGGTTGATATCAGGCCTTGCAGAAGTTTGCTGCTTCCAAAAGATCCAGATTGCCTCCGAATATCTTTAAAGCGCTTCCGATCGTTACATCGATCCTTCCTTCGCCGGAACGCTTAATTAGATCAATATCGCCAAGATCATGGACGCCACCGGCATATGTTACGGGAATCGGACTTTCCTTAAGTATCGGTAAAAGATCTTTTTCTATGCCTGCCCTTTTCCCTTCAACATCGGCTGCATGAACAAGGAATTCATCGCAGTGTTTTGAAAGCTCTGACAAAAGATTACCTTCTATCTTTACATCACTTACCTTCTGCCATCTGTCGGTTGCCACATAATAACCGTCATCACGTCTTTTGCAACTAAGATCAAGGATAAGATGATCTTTCCCGACAGAATCAACCATTCTCATAAGTGCATTATCATCGATTTTTCCATCCTTGAAGACATAGGATGTTACTATCACATGAGAAGCTCCTGCTTTGATAAACTCAATAGCATTTTGAGGATCGATCCCTCCCCCGAGACCCATTCCTCCCGGAAAAGCCTGAAGTGCTCTTAGTGACTCATCCTTTGAATCCGCATACCCCGGGGAGTCTTTTGAATTAAGGATTATTATATGTCCGTCGCTAAGGCCTTCTTCTTTATAAAGGAGTGCATAATACGCTGCATCGTTTCCTGAAACAAAGTTCTCTTTTACGTTCTTATCGGTATCATTGAGCGATGAGCCCACGATCTGCTTTACCGATCCGTTATGAATATCGATGCAAGGTCTTAATCTCATCAGTTCTTCTCCACGAGGATACCGTCTCTGTATGCATCCAGGAGTCTTTCAAGCTGTTTAATGCTGTCCTTTATCTCACAACCGACATCGGTCTGTGAAACCCTTATCCTGCTTGAAGCAACCTCGATCTGAGTCGTATCCGAGATTATGTCCGTTTCGTTTTTTATCGCTGCTTCCGTTGATTCAAACGGCTCATGCGCAACAAGTCTCATTCCGTGCGAACTGGCTACAAGGGTATATCCTGCTATACCGGTCTTTCCCTGATAGGCCTTTGAAAATCCGCCGTCTATTATAAGGAGTTTTCCGTCACATTTAATCGGGCTTTCCCCCTTCTTAAGCTCAACCGGAACATGGCCATTGACTATATGAGAATTCTTGACATCAAGTCCGAATTCCTTAAGGATCTTGTTTATTATCTCTTCGTTATCGAGCATGGAATAATAGGGATTCTTAGTCTCCTTGTGAGCTTCGGGATCGTCGATAAAATACCGCTCGAACGTTGTCATCTTATCTTTACCGAACACGGGAGAATTGGGTCCTGCCCACAGATACCAAAGGTAGTCCTGGGCCTTTCTCATTCCCTTTGTATCATTCTTTTCGTAATAGCCTTTTCTGGCATAATTATCCAGAGCATCATACAAAGCCTTGCCTTTATACACTTCTCCGCCCACCGTAACAGCCTTGAAGTTTCCGTCCTTATCAAGAGGAACGCATCCGTGATACAAAAGGTTTGAATTGTGTATCTTATAAAGGCCTCCGTTTGTATAAAGGAACCTTATATGGCGCTGAAGCTTCTCACATTTAAGGAACGCCTGTCGTATCCTCATCATCATGTTAAGCTCATCATCAGAAAGCCAGTAAGGATCCTCAGGATCGACAGTCGGAAAATCCGTGTCCTTAAGCTCATATTCCTTACCGTATATCGTTATCGTCTTTTTGTCATAGTCTATCTTATCAAGCAACAGGCGGTCATCCATCTCAAACTCAGGATGCCTTTTTATGACCTGGGCTTCGAGCTTGAACTGAAGTATTGCTATCGCTTTGTGTATCTTCATATCAAGGCTCAGATCCTTGGTATCGTAATCCGTGTTGTACTTTATCGCAAAGGCGCTGCAATCGGTGTCCTTGTATGTCTCCATCGCAAATGTGGCAAGCGGGAGCATGTTAATGCCGTAGCCGTCCTCAAGCGTTGAAAGGTTTCCGTACCTGGTCGCTATACGTATTACCGTTGCTATGCAGGCAAGATGTCCGCAGGCAGCACCCATCCATACGATATCGTGGTTACCCCACTGGATATCCACCGAATGGTAATTCCTTAACGCTTCCATGATAACGTGCGGACCGGGACCTCTGTCATAGATATCTCCGACAATATGAAGATGATCGACAACAAGCCTCTGTATAAGGTTACAGATGGCCACGATAAAGTCCCTTGCAGAGCCTATCCTTATGATAGTATGTATTATCTCGTTATAATACATTTCCTTATCGGATATATCGCTTCGCTCGGTTATAAGTTCTTCGATAACGTAAGCAAACTCTTTGGGAAGTGCTTTTCTTACCTTTGATCTTGTGTATTTCGAAGCTACATGCTTTGTTATCTGGACAAGACGGTGAAGAGTTATCTTGTACCAGTCTTCAATGTTTTCTTCCGTATTCTCGATGATATCTATCTTTTCTTCGGGATAATAGATAAGTGTTGCAAGCGATCTTCTGTCCCTGTCAGATAATGAGTTTCCAAGCTCTTCATCGACCGCTCTTCTTACTGAACCCGAACCGTTCTTTAACACATGGACAAACTGCTCGTATTCACCGTGTATGTCTGTCAGAAAGTGTTCGGTTCCTTTGGGCAGATTAAGAATGGCCTGCAGATTGATAATCTCAGTGCAGGCCGAAGCAACAGTCGGATATTGTTTTGAAAGACTTTTTAAATATTTTAGTTCCGTTTCGCTAAAATCTTGCATTTGACTCCTATCCTATGACATCGGACATATCATACATACCCGGTGCCTTTCCTTTAAGAAAAACTGCGGCAGCAACGGCGCCCTTTGCAAATACCGCCCTTGAGTATGCGGTATGCGAAAAGGTAACGACTTCATCCGTTCCGGCAAAAATGACATCGTGATCTCCGACGATAGATCCGCCTCTTACGGCGCTTATTCCTATTTCATTATGAGGACGCTTCTGTCTCCTTTGGCTTCTGTCATAAACATAATCAAACTCCTCATCAAGCGATGAATTGATGGCATCGGCAAGAGCAAGCGCCGTTCCTGAAGGAGCATCAAGCTTCTGGTTATGATGCTTTTCAACTATCTCTATGTCAAAGCCTTCGTTTGCAAGCTTGTTGGCTTCCTGCTTCAATACTTTCAAAAGAAGATTTATACCAAGTGACATGTTGGCGCTTCTTAACACCGCGATCTTTTTGGAAGTCTCTTTGACTTCGTTTAACTGCTCATCGGAAAGTCCCGTCGTGCAAAGCGCTACCGGGAGATTTTTATCTACGCAGTATTTAAGCATACCGTCGACGGCAGATGCGTTGCTGAAATCAATGACCACATCCGCATCTACATTACAGTCTGTTATTGTCTTAAATACGGGGAAAGGGTTCTTTCCTTCGTCATAAACATCAACGCCTGCAACGATCTTTACATCATCCATGCCGTCGATTATCGAAGCTATCATCTTTCCCATACGGCCGTTACAACCGTGCATGATCACATTGGTCATATTAAAGTACCCCGAATTTCTTCATCTCAGCTTCAAGACGCTTTGCGTGATCGTCTTCCATCTGAGTCAAAGGACGTCTCAAAACGCCTGTATCTCTCTTCTGAAGTTTGATTCCCATCTTTACGGGAATCGGGTTTACTTCGCAGAAAAGTGCATCTATCAAAGGAAGTGCCTTGAGCTGAAGGTCGCACGATTCCTTTGTCTTTCCTTCGAAATACAAAGAGCAGATGTCGTGTGTCTGCTCGGGAGCTACGATCGAAAGAACTGAAATAACACCCTTTCCTCCAAGTGAAAGGATCGGAACTATCTGATCGTCGTTTCCTGAGTAAAGGTCTATCTTTCCATCCGTAAGCTGCATGATCTTTGCAACCTGTGAAATGTTTCCGGATGCTTCCTTAACACCTACGATATTGCTGACATTCTTAAAGAGTGTTGCGATCGTATCGGGATTGATGTTTACTCCCGTTCTGCCCTGGATATTGTAAAGGATCATGGGAAGCTTAACAGAGTCTGCAACCATCGTGAAGTGCTCTATAAGTCCCTTCTGAGTTGCCTTGTTGTAGTAAGGTGAAACAACAAGTATTCCGTCAGCACCTGCCTTTTCAGCTTCCTGTGAAAGGTAGATAGCTGTCTCTGTGCAGTTTGAACCTGTTCCTGCAACGACCGGAATACGCTTATTTACAACATCGCAACAATGCTTGATAACGGCTATATGCTCCTCATGAGACATCGTTGATGCTTCGCCTGTTGTTCCGCATACTATGATCGCATCGGTCTTATGTGCGATCTGATATTCTATCTGTTCCGTAAAAAGGTCAAAATCTATTGAACCATCCTCTTTGAACGGGGTTGTTATGGCTACGCCTGCGCCTTTAAAGATTGCCATCTTTCTCCTCCTTAAACACTTAAAGGATAAATCATTTTCATGAATAATTTATCACAGTTCACCTAATTGTTCCAGCCTTTTGGAAACCTGTTCCATCATGACCGTATATTTCTGAAGCTTTTCTTTTTCTTCGTTGATCTTTTCTGCGGGAGCCTTTGAAATGAATTTCTCGTTACCGAGCATTCCGTTAACTCTCTTTAATTCTCCCTCGATCCTTTCTTTTTCCTTGTTGAGTCTTTCGATCTCTTTTGCGATATCAACAAGCTCAGCAAAAGGAATGTAAAGATCTGCGTTCGGTATGACTACCGAAACGGCATCAGAGGCGATCCCGCTCTTATCCTGCTGGATAGTTACATCCGATGCATAAGACAGTGATTCAAAGAACAGCTTTCCTTCGGTAAATGTCTCTATAACATCCTGATCCTTTGAAACAACGTAAACGCTTGCTTTTCTTGAAGGAGCAACGTTCATCTCTGTACGAACGTTTCTTATGCCTCTTACAGCTTCCTTTAATATCTCTATCCTGCGCTCTTCATTTTCAAATGCCCTATCTTTTGTATACTCGGGCCACTTTGAGATCATTATCGACTCTTCATCGTCCTGTATGGTACAGAATATCTCTTCAGTAACGAAAGGCATATAAGGATGAAGAAGCTTTAAGGCATCCGTAAGTACCGTCTTTGCTGTCCACAGGGCTGCCTTTTTTGACTCCTTATCATCGGAATTATAAAGCCTCGGCTTTACCATCTCGATGTACCAGTCACAGAACTCATCCCAGATAAAGTCATAAACCTTTTGAACTGCTATACCAAGCTCAAATGAATCCATATTTTCCGTAGCTTCTTTTACTACCGTGTTGAGCTTTGAAAGGATCCACTTATCAACAGGCTCCAGTTTTATTTCATTTTGCGACGCCTTCTTTACCTCTTCGGATAAAGCCTCATCGTTATCAAGGTTCATCATAAGGAATCTTGAAGCATTCCATACCTTGTTAGCGAAGTTTCTTGAAGCTTCCACCCTCGACATATAGAATCTCATGTCGTTTCCGGGTGCATTTCCCGTAATGAGCGTAAGTCTTAATGCATCCGCACCGTACTTATCGATGATCTCCAAAGGATCGATACCGTTTCCCAAAGACTTTGACATCTTCCGTCCCTGGTCATCCCTTACAAGTCCGTGGAATAAAACCGTATTGAACGGCTTTTGTCCCATATGCTCAAATCCAGAGAATATCATTCTGATAACCCAAAAGAAGATGATGTCGTATCCCGTTACAAGCACATCAGTCGGATAGAAGTACTCAAGTTCCTTGGTCTTTTCGGGCCATCCAAGTGTTGAAAAAGGCCACAGCGCCGAACTGAACCATGTATCGAGCGTATCGGGATCCTGTGTGAATGAAGTGCCGCCGCACTTTGGACACTTGCCGGGTGCTTCCTTTGAAACAACCGTCTCATGACAGTCGTCACAATAATATGCCGGAATCCTGTGTCCCCACCAAAGCTGTCTTGATATACACCAGTCCCTGATGTTATCAGTCCAGTTAAAGTAGGTCTTTTCCATACGCTTGGGTATGAGCTTTATATCACCTTCCTTAACGGCTTTAACTGCAGGCTTTATAAGCTCATCCATCTTAACGAACCACTGCTGCTTTATCATGGGTTCGATCGTAGTGCCGCATCTGTCATGTGTTCCTACGTTATGCGTATGATCTTCTATCTTTACAAGAAGACCCATTTCATCAAGTTCCTTAACAATGGCCCGTCTTGCTTCATAACGGTCCATGCCCTTGAACTTTCCGCCGTTTTCGTTGATGGTCGCATCATCGTTTAATACGTTGATCTCGGGCAGGTTATGTCTCTTTCCTACCTCAAAGTCATTGGGATCATGTGCAGGTGTGATCTTAACAACACCCGTACCGAATTCCATATCAACATATGAATCCGCAACTATGGGAAGCTCTCTGTTCATAAGAGGAAGCATGAGTTTTTTACCAATGAGATCCTTATACCTGTCATCATCGGGATTTACGGCAACAGCAGTATCTCCGAGCATTGTCTCGGGTCTTGTCGTTGCAAACTCGATAAAACGTGTCGTACTTACACTTTCGTCCTCTTCGATGAAAGGATATTTGATATGCCAGAAATGTCCGGCCTGTTCTTCATATTCAACTTCGGCATCCGAAATGGATGTATTACATACCGGGCACCAGTTTATAATGCGTGAACCTTTGTAGATCCAACCCTTTTCATGCATCTTGCAAAAGACCTCGGTAACGGCCTTGTTGCAGCCCTCATCCATTGTGAAACGCTCTCTGTCCCAGTCACATGAAGATCCGAGTTTCTTAAGCTGATTGATGATCCTTCCGCCGTACTCTTCTTTCCATGCCCATGCTCTTTCAAGAAACTTGTCCCTGCCAAGGTCATTCTTATCAATGCCTTCACTCTTTAATGTCTCGATGATCTTTACTTCGGTAGCTATTGAAGCATGGTCCGTTCCGGGCTGCCAAAGGGCATTGTATCCCTGCATCCTCTTGTAACGGATAAGGATATCCTGCATCGTATTATCAAGTGCATGACCCATGTGAAGCTGTCCCGTGATGTTCGGGGGCGGGATCACGATCGTAAAAGGCTTTTTGCTCTCATCTACTTCCGCATGGAAGTATTTTTTGTCCATCCATTTTTGATAAAGTCGATCCTCTATGTCTTTGGGATCATAAGTTTTTCCAAGTTCTTTTTTCATACATAACTCCTATATCGTATCCGGCACGCGTCCGGAATAGTTGCTTAATTATTTACCTCAAAACATGAAAAGAGCAGTTCATCTAAGAACTGCCCGCATTTATTATTCGAAAATCTTGCTTGCATCATCAGGCGGCACCATGATTCTTGCAGCATTCTGTCTGCTCTGGGCCATCTGACTTTCAAGTATATCAACGAAGTTCGCCGTTTCACCTTTCTTTAAGGGATTCACGTTAAGGCTCTCATCGGTCAATGCGTTATAGTCCGTAGATGGTTTGGTAACATCGATCTCCACGGGCTTGACTCGATTGAGACTTGCTTCGCTCAGATAATTGGTATTGTAAATGTAAGGATTACTTCCTATAGCACCAATTCCCATAGTCTTCTCCTTCTATAGATATGCAGATTATACACCTTTGCAGAATTCAAGTCAATGGCAAGTCAATGGGGACGGTTCTCTTTGACTTACAGCTGCTTCTTGCAAAAATCAGATGCTGTTAGTATGATTTAATGTGTAATGTAACCCGACAGGGTACATATATTATTGGAATTAGGAGAAACAAAACATGATCGCGAAAATCTGTAAAAGACGTGTAAAAGAACTCGCTACTCTTATAGCCGTTACGGTTTCGGTTACAGCTTTGAACATTACTTCTTTAGCTGCCCCTGTTGTTATGCCGGACGGCTCATTTTTTGATGCGGAATACTATGCAGCGAACAACCCTGACGTCGTTGCTGCTTATGGCAGTGATAATGCGGATTTCATGTATGAGCACTATATAACATACGGTAAGAAAGAAGGCCGTCTTCCTTATGCCGGTGCGGATAAAACAGTTGCACCGGTTCAGCCTCCCCAATCTTCAACGGTTACCATCCCCGGGCTTGGCGTTCCCAAGATCCCCAACGGAAGCCGTACCACATCAACTGACGCTTCGGCATATTTTGCAAGAAGCGTGTTCGTAGGCGATTCGGTCCTTGCCGGATACAGAAACTATCTTGCCAAGCAGAAAAGTTCTCCCGTATCATCGGGAATTTTCCTTGCAGCTGCAAGTTACTCTGCTGCACATGCCCTTAACGAAAAAGATTCTCTTCACCCCATATACAAAGGAAAGAAACAGCCTGTCTGGACAGCTATATCACAGATGGATGTAGACCGCATATTTATCATGTTCGGAACAAATGATCTTGTTGTAAAGGATGCCGCCCCTGCTTCCGATGATGTTCTTGCTTTAGTCGACAAGATAAGGCAGTATAACCCCGGCAAGGAGATCCATATAATCAGCATGTCACCGGTGTACGCAGGTACAAGCAAGGGGGCTATGAACAACCCGACGATAAAGATATATAATCAGCTCCTTTTGCAGGGTGCAATGGAAAGAGGTGTATATTACCTGGACCTTAACTCGCACCTTCTTAATTCAAACGGAGATCTGATCCCCAAATACTGTTCGGACCGCTATGTTCACCAGACATATGCTTCTTATTCGGAAGTCTGGGATCCTTTGTTTACTTCATACGCGTTAGGAGAATAAATCATGAAGAAGTCATTGAGAACCGTCCCCTTTGTCACGTTGGTTATGTTGGTGTTGTTGTTAAGCGGATGCCGAAAGGCTGAGGCACCTGCTCAGGAGCCTGTGGCCGCAGTTGAAGAAAAAAAGGCTGATACAGCAGCTGAGACACCCGTACCGACTAAGGCTCCGGTTGTTGAAAAAGAAACCAAGGAAGAAACCGAGGTTAATAAATCCGAAGAAGAAAAAACCGACACTTCCGAACCCGCCAAAGAAGAGACCGCTGATCAGGCAGAAACAGATAAGGATTCCGCAAAAACAGGATCCGATGATGCAGCAAAGGCTGAAGAAAACAAAGCAGAAGAAAGCCAAACTAATGCGGTTGCTTTAAAAGATGTATACAACAAGATTGCAGGAAGCGTTGCTCTTCCCGAAATGTATTTTGCGGATGCAGGCTTTTTGATGAACTATTACGGTATTGATGCTTCCAAACTTGAAGATTATGTTTTTGCTTCATGCCTTGATTCAACCTCAGCAGACTCCATCATCCTCATGAGATTAAAAGATGAATCTTCTGCAGACGAAGTCATCGGTGGCCTTAACATGCTCCTTGAGCAGATGAGCATAGAGCTTGAAAGCTACAATCCCGAAGCCAATGAACTTGTAAAAGCCGCTAAGGTAAGACGTAACGGCAAAAACATTGACCTCATCATACATAAGGACAGAAACACAATATTGTCTGTCATAGACAGCTCATTATAGAAAGAAGAACCCATGGTTTTTTCAGGTCTTCCTTTTTTGATCTTTTTTCTGACAACTCTCATTCTTTGTTATTTTCCACTGGGAGCTGTCTTTAGGCGCATAAATATTCGATCCGGCATTGAAGTCAGAAACGGTATACTTCTGATTTTCAGCTTGTTTTTTTATGCATGGGGTGAGCCTAAGTGTATCTTTTTGCTCATCCTGTCTTCTTTTGTCGATTATATGGATGGTCTTCTTTTGGAAAGATTTGACGACCGTCCTGCACTGAGAAAACTTTTCCTCTCTGTTTCTTTGATCATCAATTTTTCGCTCCTTGGAGTAATGAAATACTCCGACTTTGTTGTAGGTACTTTAAATTCTCTTACCGGAGCGGGCCTTACTCTTCCCGGGATCGCCCTTCCCATCGGCATAAGCTTTTATACATTCCAGACTACCAGCTATTCTATAGATGTATACAGACGCGAAGTAAAGGCAGAGCGGAATTTCTTCCGTTACCTTACATACATTTCGATGTTCCCCCAGCTTATCGCAGGTCCCATCGTACGTTACTCACTTATCAAAGAACAACTTGTATCAAGAAAGACAACTTTAGACAGTTTTTCCAGCGGTCTTCGCCGTTTTCTCATGGGACTTTTCAGAAAAGTCCTTATAGCCAACGAGCTTGGTGCGTTATGGGATCATCTAAGAGGTGTACAGAACCTTTCCGTTACCGGAGCATGGCTTGGATTTCTGGTTTTCACCTTACAGCTTTATTATGATTTCAGCGCATATTCGGATATGGCCATCGGCCTAGGTCTTATGCTCGGCTTTCACTTTAACGAAAACTTCATCTATCCGCTTTCGGCTGTATCACTGACTGACTTTTGGAGACGCTGGCACATCTCTTTGTCTAGCTGGTTCCGTGACTACGTTTATATCCCTCTTGGCGGAAACAAAAAAGGAAAGCTACGGCAGCTTCTTAATCTTGCGATAGTATGGTTCCTCACGGGACTTTGGCACGGCGCATTCTGGAATTATGTTCTTTGGGGAATCTATCACGGAACGATACTTGTCCTTGAAAAATTCATCTGGGGAAAGCATCTTGAAAAAGCGCCCCGGCTCGTAAGACACCTTTATACTTTGCTTATCGTGATCTTCGGATTTGGAATATTCTATTTTGAAGACATGAACGCATTAACACAGTATCTTACCTTTTCATTCGGAACAGCCGGCAATGCTCTTTTGGGAAATGAATTATTATGGGCGTTTGGCAATTACCTTCCGGTCCTTATATTTGCGATCCTTTTCATGTTCCCGGTCTTTCCGAAGATCAGGGATTACATCCATACACTCGGAGAGAAAAAAGAAAGCATCGCACGTTTTGCGGCCGGATCACTCTCCGTTTTACTGCTGATACTTTGCATAGCAAACCTTGTAAGAGATTCCTTTAACCCTTTTTTGTATTTCAGGTTTTGATGATAATGAAAAAACACTCTGTTAAAGATCTGATAAAATACATACCCGAATTTGCTGCGATCACGGTTTTGTTTGCGTTTGCAGTCATGTTCATGCTCTCATACCAAAAGGAGTTTTCCGAAAACGAAAACCGCGTCTTAGCCTCATGTCCCGCTCCTTCTTTGGATGGCATTTTCGATCACTCATTCATGGATTCCTTTGAGGATTATATATCGGATCAGTTTCCTTTAAGAGATGACCTTTTATCTTTTTCTGTCATCGCATCAAGAGCAGAAGGCAAAAAAGAAGTAAACGGAGTGATCTATGCCAAAGAAGGTCCTGATAACATCCGTCTCATCGACCGATACAACAAGCCTCAAAACGCTGACAAGTTCATAGATGCCGTAGCCAGATTAAAAGATGGAGTAACCTCAGCCGATATCACGGTAATGGTCGTTCCGACTTCATACTGGTTATATGAAGATGAAATGCCCAAAACGACCCTTAATACAGAACGTCCGCTTCAAAAGGACACTTTAAAATACATTAATGACGGGATAGACAACCTGGGCGCATCAACTAAGGTTAATATGGTTGATAACATATTTGACCGCCTTACGGACGGCCGAAAGGCAGGTCTCAACATCTTTTACCGGACCGATCATCACTGGACAACAAGCGGTGCCTATATGGGGTATCTTGCGCTTTCGCCATACCTTATGCTTCCCGAAAGAAAAGATCTCCTTTCAAATCTTACATGCATCAGCGATTCCTTTTACGGCACGACATGGTCAAAAGTCGTTGACCGCTCTGTTAAACCTGACACGATGGATATATATGATTCACCCGAATGGAAAGACCATCTTACGGTAACATATGAAAATACCGGCGAGTCTTTTAATTCTCCGTATAACCGCGATTATCTTAATGTCAAAGATAAGTATTCCGTTTTCCTTAATAACCAGCATTCCCTTATTACCATAAAGAACGAAAATGCCGACCTTACAAGAACTGATGGGGAGGAGCATCGTGCGCTTGTTGTGATAAAGGACAGCTATGCTAACTCCCTTATCCCGTTCCTTATCGATCATTATGAGACCATATGGGTATTCGACCCAAGATATTACAGAGGCAGCATAACCGAATGGATAAATGATCATCCCGAAGTTAAAGATGTCCTTGTGCTTTATAACCTTTCCACCATGGATAACGACAGAGGCCTTGGTGCGATATACTGATAACAAGTCAACGGGGACGGTTCTCTTTGAACCTGTTCTCATTGGGTTCAATGGGTAAGTCAAAGAGAACCGTTCCCGTTGAGCCTGAACCCACCATTGTGTTTTAGTAGAAAGAGGTGCCGAATGACCAAAAGACTCACAGCCGTTTTACTAACGATCAGCCTGGCATTTAGCAGCACGGCATGTTCTGCCGAAGAAGTTAAAGGCAAGGCGGACTCCGCTAAAAATTCCATAGAAAAAGCTGCCGACGAAGCGGCCGATACGATCGGAAAAACAGCATCTGACGTATCCGAGGTTGTTAGTTCCAAAGCAGCCGAGGCTGTCGGATATGCTTCGGAATGGTACTCAAATATCGATACGGCAAAGTTTAAGCAGGGCTGGAATTACTCGGTTGAGTTCCTGGGCGAAAAGTATTCGGAAGCGGTAGACAGTGAATATATCAGATCCGTTGCGGAAAATATGGCAAAGATACGCTCCAACATGGAAAGCGCATCTTCCGCTCTCATAGATTCTGCAATCGACAAAGAACAGCTTGCAATGAAGTGGGCAACGGAAACCTATTCCGACGTTAAAGATGCAAGCCTTGAGATGATCGAAGAGAACTCTTATCTTAAGTACTTTTCGTCTGCTGATAAGGAAGCATCAAAGGAGGCCATGAACCTTCTTGTATCCTATTATGATTACGCCCGGCAGATGTCATCGCCCGTTGAACTTAAGGATTATATTGATGATTTCTGTGCCAAAGAAAGCGCTGATCTTAATGCCTTATATAAATCAGTTCTTAATGATCAGGAGCTTATAATTCCTGATGAGCAAATGCCCGGCACCATCGCCTATATCACCGGCATATCGGACAAAATGCCCGGGGAAACTCAATCAAAATTCCTTTCCAAGGATTCCCTTTACGAACGCACGGTAAAATCCCTTAAGAAAAGATATGAAGATAACAGTTTAAGTGAAAGCAAGGCTCCCACAGCGGCAGAGATAATCGCACTTGCTCAGTTGGCCGAGGAAGGAACCTTACAGCCTTCTGATTTTAACGTATCGGTATCAACACTCCTTTGCCCCAAATACGTTCTTAAACAGGCCTGCTATTCCGTTTCCGGAATGTCAGATTTTGATGATGTTGTTAATATAGGTTCAAGTGTCTATTCCATACTGAAGGAAGCGGCATCCGATGGGCATATAGATACCGACGCTCTCAAAAAGGGGGATATGAAAACTGTTCTGGCTTCATCCGACGGTTTTGTTGAAGGTTCGGTAAGTCAGTTTGTTATATCGGGATGCAGAGAAGGAAACTGGGGAGAATATATAAAAGATGATCCTTCCCTTTGTGCCGTGATCTCGGTTCTCGTCATTGATGGAGCAGTAATTGGATATGATCTTTGCCGCGGCGATATCACACTTGACGAATACGGAAACATGATGGCGGACATGCTCTTTACGTCACTGCTTTCCCTTCCTACAAACGCGGTCGTTATCGCGCTTTTACCTTCTTTGTATATGACGGCTCTTGCAGGCTCCATGGCCGGCGTGACTATGGTTGCTCTCGGATATGAAGATTCGGAAGCTGCAAAGAGCGCGATGCTTGATGTTGTAAACGGCGGAGGATTTGAGGCATTTGTTCCCGCAGGAACTACCGAAGCCATAAGCGTAGCCAAAAGCAAGATAGAATCTCTAAGCATGAAAAACAAGATCTCATCATTTAAAGATACGATGATATCAACCACCAAAGAGGGATACATCAACATAGAAACGATCCCCGATTAAGATCATCGACATGCACGAATATAAAAAAAGAGGTTGCCCAAAGGCACCCTCTTTTTTAATGATCATTTCTTAATCTTATACAGTTATAGGAGCATCACAATAATCACATGTGCAGGATGTTCCTCTTCTCATTGTCATCTTAGCTCCGCAACCGGGGCAGGCAACCGTAACAAGTTCTCCGCCGACGGGAGCTTCACCTGCAAAGGAACCTGTAGCCTGAGTCTGCTGTGAGATGGCAGGTCTTACGAATGTAACGATGTGTGAGTTGGTATCAAGTGTTGTATTCTTTAAAACGCCGATTGCAATAAGCTGAGATATCTCTTTTTCAGCAGTTGCTACGGTAACGCCGCACGCTGCAGCTATAGCGTTAACATCGTCTATATCCTGGTTGATGATCATGTCAATATAATCTCTGTTTCTTGCTGCGGTTTTTGCTATCTTCGTTGAATAGTAGATCAAAACACCGCCACCGATTATCATGAACAGTCCCCATATCCACTTGTTGTCTCCGCTAAACAGATTAGCGATACCAAGGATTATAAGGATAGCTCCTCCGAGAATATAAATCTTCTGGTTTGATGCTCCCTTGAACACGGCCTGTTTGTCCATGCTGCTTCCCTTAGCTCTTAACAGGATAAGAACTATTCCTGCCGGCCAGAAAATAAGGAACGCCAAAATGATGACTATTGTTGATAAATACCAAGGACGCTGTTGCATATTAGTTTACCCCCGTTTCTTAAAACATAGCTCGTGATGAGCTTATAAGTCTGTTTCTTTCTTCAGCAAGTCTTTCTATTGCCTTGCTGGCTGATATTATGGATGCTTCATTGTTTTCATCCACTGCACGCGACAGATTTCCAACTTCTGTAAGCATCTTGCTTTCAATCTCGGCAACTACAGGTGTGCTCCTTACCTGGCCTGATGCAAGTGCATCAACTGCCTTTAGAACATCTTTTCTGTACGGAGCAGAATAATCGATCTTACCTGCTGCGAGTTTTGCATTTTCAAGTATTGATTTAAAGATCGCTATATCCTGGCCTCTTAATGCCTGCTGCTGTTTTACATCGGCATTTGCCTTTCTCATGCAAAGGTAAACAACAAGGAAAACAACAAGTATAACTATCTGCCAAAGGAACGAAAAGAAGACGGCATTCTTAAGCAGGAAAGAACATGTTGCGGCAACAACTATCTGCGCTATAAGATATAAAGTCACTACCGGATATAGAACATAAGCATAGATCTGCTTTTTCTCTCCAATACCGACATCAAAGATCATAAAGATAAGAGCCAGTGCAAATGCGATAATTGAAAAAGCAAAACTAATCCAAAAAACGGTTGTATAGGTTTCAAGAACCGCAAAAAGAACGATGTTGACCGCAATAAGTGCTGCAGCCATTATGAATGCAGTTGTAGCATTTAAAAACTTTATCGCCTTCATATTATTCCTCCTTGTTTCCGCAATTACCGCAGAACTTCATTCCTTCAGCAAGTTCTGCTCCGCACTTGGAACATACTCTCTTTGTCGGTCCCACCGGAGTTCCGCAATTACCGCAGAATTTCATTCCGGCAGGTACCTCTTGTCCGCAGTTTGCACAGATAACCTTGGGAGGTTCTACATTGGCTCCGCATGAACCGCAGAACTTCATTCCGGCAGGTACCGTAGCTCCGCATACGGGACATGCAATGTTTCCGCCTGCTGCTCCCTGGGTAAAGAGATTGTTCATCATTGCTCCGGCAGACTGGCCTACTGAATTACCCATACCGAGCCCCAATCCTGCCTGCATGAACATAGCTCCATCTCCTTCGTTGGAAACGGCAGCCTTCATGATCTCTGCAGCTTCCTGTCTCGCCCAGCCGTTGTTTCCGTCTTGATCCCTTATCTTCATACGTTCGTAGTCAGCGTAAGCGCCCTGACCTGAAACATAACGGTCCTTTTCTGCGCCTTCACGCTCAAGGCCGTACTGTACTCTGGTATCGAGTATCTCCTGTTCACGGTCAAATTCTCTTTCCTGACGAGACATCTTCATTTCGAGCATACGCTTCATGTAAGGATCATTATCAGGAATCTGAATATTCTCTATATAGAAATTGATAAGCTCAAGGCCATACTCTGCAAGAACTTCGTTAAGAGGCGCTTTCAAAGAATCGGCAAGCGCCTTCTTTCTGTTAATAACAACGATAACCTCTTCATCACCGCCTGCAAGATAAGCTGCAAGTTCATCCGTTATGTTTTGCTTGAAAGCAGTCTTAAAGCTGTTTTTAACAGACTCTTCGGTGATGTTTTCGGCTCTTCCTGGAGCAGTCTGAAGCGAGCCGCCATGTCCTCCGACGAGTTTTAAGAAGAACTGCTTAGAGTTGCTGACAGCAACGGTATATGCACCTCTTGCAGAAACAGTAAGGACAATACCTGATCTGGGATCTACAACCTTGATGGGATCGCTGGTTCCCCACTTCATCTCAAGGTGATGGCCCTTGTTGATAAAATATACTTTACAGTTAAACGGACTCTCGCCTCCTGAAAGCATCTTTGAAAGGAACTTTGTAAGGAAAGGATAGTTCTCCGTTGTAAGAGTATACTTTCCCGAAGTAAAGACTTCTTCAATGATACCGTCCTTCATGAAGAGCGCTTCTTCATACTCGGCAACTATAAGCTGAGCACCGTTATTAAAATCTTCATTCGGAACCTTGTAACAGATCTCGCCGTTACGGGCGTTGTTCTTAATGACGCTTAAGATAGGATTTGAGGGTTTTTCGGAAGAATCCCCCAGAATTTTGTCTAAGCCAAAAGCCATAATATTACCCCTTCATAATCATAGTTTTGAAGTTTTTATTATTTAAACACCTCATATTAAATGATACCTTAATGAAGCTTTAAAAACAACAATTATTTATGCACTTGTCCGAGCCTGTTTCCTTTGATAAAATCAATGAACATGAAGTCTTTGAAGTCAATGGGGACGGTTCTCATTGAACCCATTCTCATGAGAGGTCAAAGAGTAAGTCAAAGAGAGCCGTCCCCATTGAACCCGCCATTATGTTTTAGGGGAAAGAGGTGACAAATGATCAAACGACTCGCAACCGTTTTACTCACGATATGCCTGGCATTTAGCATCGTGGCATGTTCAGACGAGGAAGTTAAGGACATTTATGCTCCGCCAGTTAGGATTGAAGAAATCGATTCCGTTTCGAAAGAATCCCCTTTGCCAAAACAAGCATCACAAGAAGAAGCCAAAAGCGAGCCCCTGATCTCCACCCCGGAAAAGCAAGGGGAACCGGTTGGACAAATAGCCGAAAACAATAAAGAGAAGCAACCCGGCGAAAAGGAAGACACCAAGGTCGAAGAAATATCCGACGACCGTTCTCAGGAAAAAGCAGAAAAGCAAACTGAAGCGACACCGACACCCGAAACAACACCTGAACGGTCGCCCGAAAAACAGCGAATCCTCTTTGTCGGGGATTCAAGGACTATCGATATGTTTGCGGATTCAGACGAGACCTTATCAGGCGCCGTACATGACGGCATAACCGTCTATGCAAAGCATGGCTACGGCTTTGACTTTATGAAGGAGTCGGTAAACAGTTTCGGCACCGATAATTTTGACATCCTTATAAGCTGGATGGGAGCCAACGATCACGGAAACTTTGACTCCTACAGAAGCTACTATTCATCTTTGATAGAAAGCGGAAAGACCGTAATACTTTGCACGGTCGGACCGACCGATGATGAGCATCTTGTTTCATACGACCATCCGAACTATGAGAACGTGATGATGCTAAAATATAACGAATCTCTTCTTTCCTTTGCAAAAGAAAAAGGTATAAAAGTCATCGACCTTTATACCTATATTTCAAATAACATTTCTATCGATCCTGCCGACGGGATCCATTATACTCCCCGTCCGACAACTTCCATCTGGAACTATATCCGTTCCATGATCTGATCACCAATTCATTCCTGGGCAAATACTCTCATTTTGGGGAAGTCAAAGAGAACCGTCCCCTTTGAACCTAATGAGTGCAATGAAGCATTAATGTCTGAAAGTTATTTCGCCTGTCACATCATCCATGGCATCAACGATCGCCAAAGACTCTACTCTTATGCCCTTTTCTCTAAGGCGCTTGCCTCCGTCCTGGAATCCTTTTTCAATGATGATCCCGACGCCCTCAAGGG
>JAILCX010000080.1 GCA_024690205.1 Lachnospiraceae bacterium
TTTTATAATTCATACACGCCGAACTATTTACTATTATATTCCGAAATCGTCCTTTACTTACAAATAGATTTAATGATATAATAAGGAAGGAGGCGTTGCATTATGTATAGATCAGCTTGTTTTACTGGACATAGGACGATCAAAGCAGACATAAGCATCTTTTCAGCTCTGCTATCGTCCGTCATAGAGAGGTTGATAACGGATAAGGGTATAACAGACTTCTATGCAGGAGGAGCTTATGGATTCGATGCTGTCTCAGCTTTTTCCATCCTGCACCTGAAAGAGAACTATCCGGAAGTCAAACTGCACCTGATCCTGCCTTGCTCCAAAGAGGAACAGTCCAGGAAGTGGACGGCAGAACAGAAAGCGGAGCTTGAAAACCTCCTCAGACTTGCTGACAGCGTGGAATATGTATCGGACAGATACTATAACGGCTGTATGAAAGCCCGAAACGCTCGTCTTGTGGAGCTTGCATCGGATTACTGTATCTGCTATTGGAATCCCAGCAACTTCCGCAGTGGAACAGGACAGACGGTGCGTATGGCGCAGAAGAAAGGCATTGAGGTCGTCAATCTGTTTGAAATGTACGCAAACAGCGTAAAATCGCCCGACAAAAGGTTGACAGATGCTGCAAATAGCAGTATAATGGATATATCAAATCATTTGGAGGTATCAACTATGCCACGCAAGAAGAAAACTGAAACCGCACCTGTTGCCGAAGTCAAGGCAGAGGTTGTGACCGAAGCTGTCAAGGAGACTGTCGCAGAAGCTCCGGCTGAAAAGCCTGCAAAGAAGCCTGCCGCAAAGAAAGCTCCTGCTAAGAAAACCGCAAACAAAGCTCCTGCGAAGGATGCTGAGAAGAAAACTACGGCTAAGACCGCTACAAAGACCGCAGCTAAGACCACAAGAGCGACTGCTCCCGTTGAGACAGTCAAGATCCAGTTCGGCGGCGATGAATATGATTTTGCTGAGATCAAAAAGGCAGTTGAAGCCGATTATAAGAGCAAATTCAAGGGCAAGGTCAAGAATGTCGAGTATTACATCAAGCCGGAGGACAAGGCTGTTTACTATGTAATCAACTCTGATTTCTCCGATAAGATCGAGCTTTGATAATGCAACGGGAACAACTCGCTCAGGGTTGCTCCCGTTTTTTCGTATTTATGGATTGAAAAGCAGGGCTGATTGTGGTATAATTGGTAATGTAAGCGATGTGCAAGTTACTTCGCAAATCAGAATTTGTAAGGCTGATGTTTTTTAATCTAATACAGAGGTTGGTGTGAAAAATGGCTGACATTGATGCAAAACTTATGAATCTTACACTTGCTTTATTATGTAGATCGGGAGAACAGCCTATCTACCCGGTATATGGTGTGATCAGGCAAAAAGCTAAGGTGTTTATGTTATCGGCTAAAAAAATACACGTATTTGTAGCTGCTACCAATATGAACAGGCTGATGCTTGCTGAATTTTCAGTACCCGGTGTACTGACTGATAGTATAAGTATCCCGTTAGAAAACATAAGATCCGTGGAGATCGATAAAACACTATTTGGGGATATATCGGTTAAGATCCTTGCTTGTAATAATGGAGAGAATTCCGAAATAGATCTTACATTTGCTAAAAATGATCACGGAAAGAACCTGCCGTATCAAAACATAAATCTTGACGGACTTCTTGGCGTACTGAAAAAACCTGAAAAATTCTGTGAAGCCGGTGAAAGAGCCAAAAAAGAGACTTTTTCCAAAACTGAAGAATCAAAGCCGAAAAGCACTAATGAAAAACCGGAAACTGTGATAGTTAACCGTGGTCCTGATCCTGTAGCCATGTTGAATAAAGAAAAAGAATATGTGCTAAGTATATGCGAACGTTTGGAGCAAAGGTATGGCAAGGCTGAATTTGGCAGTCCGTTAACAGAAAATAAGATCTCACAATGGGAAAAGCAAAATCAGATCATAATGCCTGATGACCTAAAGGAATGGCTCAGATTTGCAGGGCAGAGCAAATTTAAGGGCATTTCATTGGAGTTTTATCCGATCGAGCGTTTTCAAAAGGATCAAGATCTCGTGATCATCGGCAGGAAGGAAAATTTGCCGATCGCCTTTGCAGTCGATACGCAAAAGTACATCGCATTAGATGGAAACAGCAGAAAAAATTTAGGATATATGGAAACCATTCTGCGCTTTTGGGGATATGATGCAAAAGAACTGTTTAAGGACGAAGAGCTTGAAAAAATTAAACCCGTAATTGATGAAGAAATAAGAAAGATGAACATAGCAAAGCAGAAAGCTATGATGCCGGGTGCGAGTGTCAGGGAAGCCATGGAATATTTCCTGACTAAGAATAATATCGGATATTTGTATCAGTGGCAAACTTTTCCTAAATGTCCCGTAAGACCGGATATGGTGGATTGCGGACTTGTGATCTCAGAGAAGAACAGAGAGGGTTACTGTCAATGGAAGCCAAAGAAACAGACAGATTCTGTTGATTTTTCAGCTATAGAATCGAAGCTGGGATTTTCGCTTCATACGGATATAAAGGAACTGGTTTCAAGTTATTTTTACTTTATGCTTGAGGGAGATATAGACGGGAAAAGTTTTTTCATATACGGATTACTGCCAAATGCAGATATTGAAAAATATGTGACCCACGGATTTGAGAAAGAAAACTATGCCGGAGATTATGAGTATATTTTGTCAGGACATTTCTTCCACTTAGGAGGTGCCTGTATAGATGGTGATGATTCCTTTGTTTTGGAAGTGAATAATGATAACGGAGAGGTTATCGCAGTTGAATATATGGATAAGAAATATGTCAAATTCGCTGATTCACTGTATGATCTGTTTATGAATTCCACTCCTGTTTGGTATCAGAATTAAGTAATAAATCCAGTTTTGTTGGGTAAATAATAAAGGAGTGAACACCATGTGTACTTGGTTCTATGCTGAAAAAGCCACGCTGTCACCGATCATCACAAAGGTACAGCAGCTACCGCTTGCGAATACGATCAGGCCCAGCAGGATAGCGAAGAAGGCTCTGACAAATATGGTCATGGAGAAAGCGGTTGAATATCCTGAGCCGAAGCCGGAGTTTATGAAGATATAAAATGGTGATAATGGAAGGAGCTTGAGATATGTTTTTCAAAAAAGCTAAAAAGGAAAAACAAGAAAACGAAACAAT
>JAILCX010000054.1 GCA_024690205.1 Lachnospiraceae bacterium
ATGGACAAGAAGTTCGGTGATCTGGCCGTGGAAAAAGGATTCCTTACGGACAATCAGGTCCAGGAACTTTTGCGTAAGCAGGGCGATCCGTATCTTTCGGTTGCTCAGGCGCTTGAAAACCTCGGTATCATGAGGCTTAACGACCTCGACATACTGATGAAGAAATATCAGGTAGAAAACGAGCTTTCTTCTTCAAGCGTTGAGGCGCTTAAATCGGACGATATAGACAGGATAGTTCCGCTTTTTTTGCCGGCGGATGCCGATGAATATATGGCTGTTGCCACACTTGCCGTTAAAACGCTTATGCGGTGTGTAGACAGCAACGTATTTCCCATGAAGGGATATTTTGCCGAAGATATTGAATGCCAAAACGGCGCACTTCAGTTCGTGGACGGAGATCCCTGTCTTTGCGTGGGTCTTTGCGGAGACGGAAATTCACTTCTTCCCGCCGCTTCGGAATTCGGAAAAGAGGATTTTCCCACGGTCAATATGGATGCGCTTGATGCGGTCGCAGAGCTTTTGAATTGCATCTGCGGTCTTTATGCTTCGGAACTGAGCCTCCAGAGGATCGCTATGGAACTTTATCCGCCCGAGTATGATGATTCCATAGAGGGGATAGGCGGATTTAAGATGCTTGTATTCCCGATGATGCTCAGGGACAAGCTTGCAAATCTTGTTATCTGTATCGGGGAAAAACTTGAGTTCAGACAATAAACACACTGTGGTTGAAGGGATTATACAAAAATGGCAAGGATACTTATTGTTGATGATTCAAGAACTTCAAGGAGGATGTTAAAGGAAATCCTCGGAGAGATGGGCCACGAAGTTGTGGACGAGGCGGTTAACGGAGAGGAAGGTTTTGTTAAGTACAAGGAATTAAAACCCGATCTAGTTACACTTGATATCACAATGCCCGTTCTTGACGGGATTCAGGCATTAAGTCTTATAAAGAAGTTCGATCCCGAGGCAAAGGCCGTTATGATAACAGCTGCAGGCCAGAGAGAAAAGATGATAAAAGCCGTTAAATACGGAGCTTCAGAGTTCATCACAAAGCCCTATGAAAAAGAAGTCGTTGAAAAGATACTGGGAGAGATTCTTAACCAGTAAATGATCAGATATTAATACCGAAATAATTAAGCCGCATATCCTGATCGGGTATGCGGTTACTTTTTGCTTGCAATATGTCACTCCGTGGTTTATATTTAGGTAAGGAAATCGTTTTCCGCCAAGAATGGTCTTATCCTGAAGGAGGAATTGATGGTATCGATAAAAGATGTTGCAAATAAGGCAGGGGTGGCTATTTCAACGGTCTCAAAGGTCTTAAACGACTATCCCAATGTCAGTGAAGCGACGAAAGAAAAGGTTATGAAAGCGGTAGAGGAACTTAATTTCGTTCCCAATTCGGTTGCCGCCGCTTTATCTTCAAAGAAGGTTGGAAGGATTGCATTACTTGTGAACCTCAATGTATCCGCCCAGGCCATCGATGAGATAGATATGCGTTATATCTCCGGTGCCCTCCAAAAGGCGATGGATTACAGATTCGATGTTATTACGCTCTTCTTTTTCATGTTCAGGGACAAGACGGTTGATGAGCTCATAAGATATCTGCAGTCCCAGAGCATTTCGGGTATAATAATATACGGTCTTTCCAAGGAAGACCTGGTCATTCACGAGCTCATTGATTCAAAGATGTTTAAGTGTGTTGCGATAGATGCGCCGCTGATGAATGACACGACATCCTGCGTTTCCATAGATCATATAAGGGCACAGTACGATGTGGCCTACAAGACGATAAAGGAAAACACCGGAAACAAGGTGCTTTATATAGCAGGAAAGAGGAACGGATATGTTACCGATGACCGTATCGCGGCAATGAAAATGCTGGCCGAAAAGGAAAACCTCGTCCTTGACGTAAAATACGGTGAGTTCTCGGAAAAGGAAGCAAGGGAGCTGACGTTCAAATACGGTAAAAAGGCCAATATAATCGTTTGCGCTTCGGATCTTATGGCAATAGGTTCGATGAAAGCGCTTCAGGAGATGGATATATTCAGGCCTGTATGCGGATTTGACGGCACGACGCTCATGGGTTATGTCGGACAGCAGATGAACACGGTAAGGCAGGATTTTGAGGCTCTTTCCGCAAAGGCTGTCGAAGAGCTTAACAATCTGTTTAACGGACAAAAAGGAAGACTGGTGGAGATGCCGTACAGTCTCGTACAGATAAATTATACAGATATCATAGTCTGATTCAAAAGCATAAAGGGAGGATGAAAATGGCTGAATCAAACATTAAAAAGGATATTCTTTTGCTTAATATGGAAGAACAGCTTTTTGATATAGCAAAAGATATGTTCGGAAAAGACTTTAAGGATCTTGATGATAACGAAGTTTATTATGTTGTGCTGGCACTTACAAAACGTGTCATGAAGGTTTCCGACCAGAATGTCGGCAAAAAGAAGGTTTATTATATTTCCGCCGAATTCCTTATCGGAAAACTTCTTTCAAATAACCTAATAAATCTTGGAATGTACGATCAGATCGAAAAGATCCTGGCTAAATACGGCAAATCGCTTTCGGTAATAGAAGAAATCGAGCCTGAACCTTCGCTTGGAAACGGCGGACTCGGAAGGCTTGCAGCCTGCTTCCTTGATTCCATAGCATCAATGGGACTTCCCGGAGAAGGAATTGGACTTAATTACCACTTCGGACTTTTCAAGCAGGTATTTAAGGACAAGCTCCAGTGTGCCGAAAAGAACGACTGGATAGAGGACCATGGCTGGCTTACAAAGACAGACACGGGATTTGATGTGTATTTCGGCAAAAGGAAGGTCACATCAAGACTTTATGATATCGATGTAGCCGGATACCGTGCCGGTTGCAACAAATTAAGGCTTTTTGACATCGAGACCGTTGATGAGTCTTTGGTCAGGGACGGAATATCATTTGATAAAAAGGATATCGAAGGAAACCTTACTTTGTTCTTATATCCCGATGATTCGGATGAGGACGGTAACCTCCTCAGGATATACCAGCAGTATTTCATGGTCAGCAACGCTGCACAGCTCATCTTAAAGGAGATGAAGGACCGCAAGTACGATTTAAGACATCTTGATGATCACGCCGTCATCCAGATAAATGATACCCATCCCACGATGATAATCCCCGAGCTCATAAGGATTCTCGTTGAAGATAAGGCATTTACCGTTGATGAAGCTATCGAGGTCGTTTCAAAGACATGTGCCTACACGAATCATACTATCCTTGCCGAAGCGCTCGAAAAATGGCCTCTTAAGTACCTTAAGAAGGTTGTTCCCCAGCTTGTTCCCTATATTGAGGAGCTCGACAAGAGGGTAAAGGCCAAATACAAGGACCCCAAGGTTTGGATAATAGACAAGGATGAGCGTGTTCACATGGCGCATATAGACATCCACTACGGATTTTCCGTAAACGGTGTAGCTGCCATCCACACGCAGATATTAAAGGATACCGAGCTTAACCATTTCTATAAGATCTATCCCGAGAAATTCAACAACAAGACAAATGGTATAACATTCAGAAGGTGGCTGCTTAACTGCAACAGGGAGCTGGCTACGTATATCTCTGAACTCATCGGGGACGGATACAAGAAGGATGCAGATTGTCTTGAAAGGCTCCTTGAGTTTAAAAACGACAATGCGGTGCTCGACCGTCTTGCCGAGATCAAGATGAACAGGAAGAAGGAACTTTGCGAATACATCAAAGGAAAAGAGGGTGTTATGTTAAATCCTGATTCTATCTTTGATATACAAGTAAAGCGTTTGCACGAATATAAGCGTCAGCAAATGAACGCATTATATATTATCCACAAGTACCTTGAGATAAAGAGCGGAAAGAAACCTGCGCGACCGATCACCTTCATTTTCGGTGCCAAGGCAGCTCCTGCATATGTGATCGCACAGGATATAATCCACCTGCTTTTGGTCCTTCAGGAGATAATAGACAAAGATCCCGACGTAAACGGCTATATGAGGCTTGTTATGGTCGAAAATTATAACGTTTCCTACGCTGAAAAGCTGATCCCTGCCTGCGATATCTCAGAGCAGATATCTTTAGCATCAAAGGAGGCTTCAGGTACCGGTAACATGAAGTTCATGTTAAACGGGGCTGTTACTTTAGGAACATCGGACGGTGCCAACGTTGAGATCCACGAGCTTGTTGGAGATGATAACATCTATATCTTCGGAGCTGACTCTGACGAGGTAATAAAGCACTATGAAAAGGCTGATTATGTATCATCAGACTTTTATAAGAAGTCGCCTGTAATAAAGGAAGCCGTTGACTTTATAGTATCCAAGCAGGCTTTAAAAGTCGGACATAAGGAAAACCTCCAAAGACTCTATAATGAACTTCTTAACAAGGACTGGTTCATGACGCTGCTTGACCTTGAAGATTATATAAAGGTTAAGGATAAGGCCTTTGCAGACTATGAGGATCGGACCAAGTGGAAGAAGATGTCGCTTGTAAATATCGCAAAAGCAGGCTTTTTCTCATCTGATCGGACCATAGCCGAATACAATGCCGACATATGGCATCTGGATTCTTGAAACAAGGCTGATGATGCGGTATATTGTTCATAGGGAAGGCATTAAACCTTTGGTATGAACGTATGAATTTTTGGAACAGGATCAATACAAGATGGACCAGGGAAGAACTAACTCCTTGGTCATCTTTTTATAAAACCCTATATCTGCTTTTTCCGGTGATACTCTACGGTATCGTCGGAGACACCTCCGAGATTGCGCTCTGGGCCCTTTTAAACGAGATCCTGAGGGTTACAGGCGGATCGATAAAGTCTTTTTTTGAAGCAAACCAGGATACGGTCCGTGGAGTTATCTACTGTATAGGGCTGTTGCTTTGCATGCTGATACTTAAAAGGAGCATTAAAAGCGAGATCCTTTACGAGAGCGAAAAAGAGCCCATAAAGGAGCTCACGGTCATAAATGCCTGCCTGCTCATCCTTATTTCGCTTTTTGCATCCGTCGGATTAAATCTTCTGCTCAATATTACGGGCATTAACAGGCTTTCGCCCACTTATGATGCTGTAAATAAAGCCCAGTTCGGAGTTTCTTTTTATGCGGGGCTTATAATATACGGAATGATCTCGCCCTTTGCGGAAGAGGTCATATTCAGAGGAATACTCTATAACAGGATGAAGAGGGTATTTCCCCTTTGGATGGCGATATTTGTATCGTCGCTTTTGTTCGGTATAATCCACGGCAATCTGGTCCAGGGAATATACGGGACGGTCATGGGCCTTTTGATGGCCTGGGCATATGAACATTTCAGGAATTTTGCCGCACCGCTGATTGTGCATTGTGTGGCAAACGTCACTATTTTCGTTCTTGGTAATACCTTATGGAGATAAGCATATCCGTAAGGAATCTGGTCGAATTCATCTTAAGAAGCGGTGATATCGACAATTCCCATACATCATCAAAACCTGATGCAATGCTGGAAGGAGGACGCATCCACCGTATGATCCAACGGAGGATGGGGCCTGATTATCATGCTGAAGTTCCGTTAAGGCACGTCGTAAACACACCAAAATACGATATCGTGATAGACGGAAGGGCTGACGGGATAATTATTACACCCGACGGAGTGACCATAGACGAGATAAAGGGCACATACCGCGATGTTATGAGGATGAAGACACATGAGGGTATCCACCTTGCTCAGGCCATGTGCTATGCCTATATCTATGCCCTTCAGAGCGGTCTTCGACACATAGATGTCAGGATTACCTACTGCAACATGGATAATGAGCAGTTAAGGTATTTCCACTTCAGTTACGAGTTTGACGAGCTGACTTTGTGGTTTGACGATCTTATGACCGAGTACCGCAAATGGGCTGATCTTGAGTTTGAATGGAAGATAAAGAGGGATGCTTCCATAAAGGAGCTCGAATTCCCCTATAAATACCGCGACGGACAAAAGGAACTTGTAACCTACGTATACAGGACCATATATCATCAAAGGAAGCTCTTTATAGAAGCTCCGACCGGAGTCGGAAAGACCATGGCGACAGTTTTTCCAACGATCAAAGCGATGGGTGAACAGATATGTGAAAAGATATTCTATCTTACCGCAAAGACGATCACGAGAACGGTTGCCGAACAGGCGTTATCACACTTAAGAGAACAGGGATTATCGTTAAAATCAGTCACGTTGACCGCAAAGGATAAGATCTGCATGCTCGAAGAAGCGGATTGTAATCCTGGTGCATGTCCTTATGCCAAAGGTCATTATGACCGCGTAAATGAAGCACTTTATGCAATGTTGACCGAACTGGACAATTATTCCCGCGATACCGTCTTAAAGTACGCGGTTAAATATCAGGTGTGTCCTTTTGAGTTATCACTCGATGCTTCCCTTTTCTGCGACATGATAATTGGAGACTACAATTATCTGTTCGATCCGCATGCATATCTCAGGAGATTTTTTACCGAGGGAATCCGGAAAGAGCATGTGTTTTTGATAGACGAAGCTCATAATCTTATAGAGCGCGGCAGAAATATGTACAGCGCAGAGCTGATAAAGGAAGACTTCCTAGAACTTAAGAGGGCAACAAAGCTCCATGACAGAAAGATAACTTCCTCCCTTGAGGGCTGTAACAGGGAATTGCTTGAGCTTAAAAGGGTCTCTTCCGAGTGCAATGTCATAGATGAAGTCAAAATATCTCCTTTCGTAAGAAAGCTGCTGCGCCTTTCTTCCAATATAGAGGATTATCTTGAGGATAATGATGAAAGTCCGATAAAAAAGGAACTGCTTGAGTTTTATTTTGAGATATCCCATTTTCTTCTTATATATGAGCTTATAGGAGATGATTACGTGATCTATACGGATCACACGGAGGATAACCGGTTTTTTGTTAAGCTGTTTAACGTAAATCCTGCCGAAAACCTTAAGCTTTGCATGCAAAGAGGAAGGGCGAGTATCCTGTTTTCGGCAACGTTGCTGCCGATCGACTACCATAAAAGGCTGCTCGGAGCCGAAGAAGGCGATTACGAGGTATATGCAAAATCCGTATTCGATCCAAATAAAAGGGGACTTTTCCTTTCATCAGATGTTACGAGCCGCTATTCGCGAAGGAATGATAATGAATACCGAAGGATAGCAAGGTACATAAAGAAAGTGGTTTCGGCCAAAAAGGGAAACTATATGGTCTTTTTCCCTTCATTTGCATTTATGTCAAAAGTAAGGGATGTCTATGAAGAGGAATTTCCCATTGATGAGCTCCTCGTTCAGGAAGTTTCGATGAAGGAAAAGGACAGAGAAGAGTTCCTTGAAAGATTTGCCGGCGAAAATGAGGATACTCTGATAGGCATGTGCGTCATCGGAGGTATATTCAGCGAAGGGATAGATCTTAAAGCCGACAGGCTAATCGGGGCGATCATAGTAGGGTGCGGAATACCCATGGTCTGCGCTGAAAGGCAGATCTTAAAGGATTATTTTGATAATGAGGGATTAAACGGATATGACTATGCATATAAGTATCCCGGAATGAACAAGGTAATGCAGTCTGCGGGCCGTGTTATAAGGACCGAGGAAGATGAGGGCGTAGTCGTACTTTTGGATGAGAGATTCCTTGAGAGAAACTATCTTAAGATGTTCCCCAGGGAGTGGGGTAACTATAATGTGGTGAGTCTTGACGGGGTTGAAGAAAATGTGACCCGCTTTTGGAAAAATCTTTCATTATGACATCATTTTTTATGAATATGACAACCTTGTCATTTGTGGATAACTTTGTGGAAAATGAGGATATTTCCCTTATAATCGGCCTGTAAACCACCGATTTGAGATCAAAATCGATGAAAGTGGGATGAATGTATATAAAAATATATCCGAAAAAGTGAAAATTTATTGTGGATAAATCGACCGAAGGAGACATCGACTTATGACTGAATCGGTCAATATTCAACATTTTGTGTTTATGGAAATTTTAGGAATACTTAATCTCTACATGTTGTGGATTGGTTTGCTTCCATGTTAAAATATTAAGTTGTGTGCAATAGTTATTTGTGATCAGGAAAAGAGGTGGATCATATGTGGGCATATGAAAGTGTATTTTATCAGATCTATCCGCTGGGTTTTTGCGGAGCGCCTTTTGAAAATGACGGCGTACTTGAGCACAGGATCCTTAAAGTCCTTGACTGGATCCCGCATTTAAAGAAACTCAATATAAACGCGGTATATTTTTCGCCGGTATTTGAATCGGATACCCATGGTTACAATACCAGGGACTATACGAAGATAGATGTAAGGCTCGGAACCAATGAAGATTTTAAAAAGGTTACCGATGCTCTCCATAAAGAAGGTATTAAGGTCGTTCTCGACGGCGTTTTCAATCATGTGGGCAGAGGATTCTGGGCGTTTGAGGATGTTCTTAAGAACAGGGAGAATTCTCCTTATGTTTCATGGTTTAACAGGATAGATTTCGGCGGAAATTCAAACTACAATGACGGATTGTGGTATGAAGGCTGGGAAGGAAACTATGACCTTGTTAAGCTTAATCTTCACAATGAAGATGTGGTGAATCATATATTCAGTGCCGTCGAGGGCTGGATAAAGGTATTTGACATAGATGGCATAAGACTTGATGTTGCATATTGCCTTGACCGGGGATTTCTTAACAGGTTAAGGGGATTTACCGATTCCAAAAAAGAAGACTTTTTCCTTTTGGGTGAGGTCCTTCACGGAGAATACGGAAGGATGCTCGGGGAGATGAACATCCACTCCCTTACCAATTATCAGTGTTATAAGGGCCTGTACTCAGCATTTAACAGCGGGAACATGTTCGAGATAGTGCATTCGCTGCTTAGGCTTTTCGGACCGGAGGATTGGACGGTTGCCAGGGGATCGCACCTTTTGAGCTTTTGCGATAACCACGATGTTTCGAGGATCGCGACCATATTACAGAATAAAGCACATCTTGCTCCCGTGTACGGAATGGTATTCGGAATGCCCGGTATACCCTGTGTTTACTATGGTTCGGAGTGGGGAGCCGAGGGAGATAAAGCCCAGGGTGATCCTGCGCTTCGTGTTTCATTTGATGCACCCGTATTTAACGATCTTTCGGATCTCATCTCAAAGATGGCTCTTGCCAAGAAAAACAGCAAGGCGCTTAATTACGGTGGCATAAGATCCGTAGTTCTTACCAACAAGCAGTGTATTTTTGAAAGAGCGTTTGAGGATGAGAGAGTGCTTGTTGCGATAAATGCCGATGAGAACGAGTTTACTGCCCATGCCGATTTCGGCTGCGGAATGGCCAAAGACCTTATTACAGGGGAAGATTTTGACTTCGGAGGAGGAGCAAAGCTTAAGGGATACGGAGTTTACTTCCTTAAATGTGAAAGATAAAAGTTAATGAAGAAGTATTTTAAGTACATTAAACCATATCTTATATTCTTTATCCTGGGACCGATATTCATGATAGTTGAGGTCGTGGGCGAGATACTGATGCCCAAGCTTATGGCTACGATAATAGACGTCGGAGTAGCTGCAAAGGACTACGGATTCATATTACGACAGGGCCTTCTTATGGCTCTGGTTGCCATATTTATGCTCATCGGTGGAGTGGGCGGTGCCTACTTTGCCGCAAGAGCCTGCGTCGGCTTTTCTTCAGACATGAGAAAGGATGCCTTTGACAAGATCCAGACAATGTCGTTTGCAAATCTCGATCATTTCAGCACAGGTTCGCTTATCACACGTCTTACGAACGATATAACTCAGGTTCAGAACTTCATAAACATGATGTTAAGGATGATGCTCAGGGCTCCCGGAATGCTGATCGGAGCCGTGGTCATGGCGATAGTCGTGAATCCGCAGCTTGCGCTTGTTCTGCTGGTCGTCCTTCCCATAATGTTGATCCTTATCGTCATAGTGCTAAAGACCTCATTTCCGAGATTTAAGGCCATGCAGGATAAGCTCGATAAGCTCAATTCCAATGTCCAGGAGGTCCTTACCTCGATAAGGGTCATAAAATCCTTTGTAAGGGAAGATCATGAAAAGATAAGGTTCGAACATTCAAATGAAGACCTTAAGGAAAATACTTTAAGGGCGTTGAAGATCGTTATCATGATAATGCCGCTCATGTCCATAATGATGAATGCGACAACGCTTTCTGTTGCATGGTTCGGCGGAAGACAGATAATCGCAGGCCTTATGACAATAGGCGATCTTACTGCATTTATTACCTATATAACACAGATCCTCTTTTCCCTTATGATGGTTGCGATGATATTCATGCAGTCTTCAAGAGCGATGGCATCACTCGGAAGGATCAACGAGGTGCTGCATACGGATGTTGATATAAACGACGATGATGCACGTTGTAAGGATAAAAAAGTAACGGAAGGAAGCATTGAATTTGAGAATGTAACCTTCAGATATTATAAAAACTCCGAAGAATCGGTGCTTGATAACGTTTCGCTTAAGATAGAACCGGGGACGGACGTAGGTATCATAGGATCAACGGGAAGCGGAAAGACCACGCTCGTATCTTTGATACCGAGACTTTATGATGCCGATGAAGGAAGGATACTTGTCGACGGAGTCGATGTAAAGGACTATTCACTTGAGAACTTAAGAGACGGGGTCGGAATGGTGCTTCAGAAGAATGTCCTGTTTTCAGGAAGCATCAGGGAAAACCTGCTTTGGGGAAATGAAGAAGGAAGCGAAGATGAGCTTAAAGAGGCGGCACAAAACGCCATGGCATCTCCGTTTATCGAAGAGAAGGAAAACGGATACGATTACCTGCTTGAACAGGGCGGAAACAACGTATCGGGCGGCCAGAAACAGCGCCTTTGCATAGCCAGAGCGCTGATGAAAAAGCCTAAGATACTGATCCTTGATGACTCGACATCTGCCGTTGATACGGCTACCGAAGCGCGTATCAGGGAATATCTTTCCGACAACATGCCCGATACCACAAAGATAATAATAGCCCAGAGGATATCTTCGGTCATCAACATGGATATGATCGTTGTCATGGACGATGGAAAGATCACGGCTGTAGGAACCCACGAGGAGCTGCTTGAGTCCTGTGTTCCTTATCAGGAGATATACTATTCACAGATGGATAAGGAGGAAACAGCCTGATGGATCAAAAAAGACTTGATTTCCTCCAAAAAAAATACGAACAGAAGTTAAAGCCCAAAACGGACGAAGAGCTCCTTAAGGAGCTGCAAACCAATCAGGGCAACCGAAGGCCGGGAGGCGGAAGAAGAGGTCCCGGAGCTCCCATGATAGGCGGAAAGCCCCAGCATACATCGGTTACGATAAAGAGGTTGTTTTCGTACCTTTCGGGGAACCGATGGAAGCTTGTTCTGGTATTTTTCTGCGTGATAGCATCCACGGTGCTTTCGCTTGCAGCAACCTATATGCTCCGCCCCATAATAAACGGTCTTACTGATGAAAACGAGACGGTTGCCAAACTCCTTTCCGGCATAATCGCTATGGCACTTGTTTATCTTTGCGGCGTTGCAACCCAGTATCTTCAGGCAAGGATAATGGTTACGGTATCGCAGAATGCGATAAAGAAGATAAGGTGTGATCTTTTTGATAAACTGCAGGAACTTCCGATAAAATATTACGACACGAATGCAAACGGCGATATCATGAGCCGTTTCACCAACGATGTGGATGCCGTCGGAGAAATGCTGAACAATACGATCGTCCAGCTCATTTCGGGCATAATACAGTTTACGGGAACGCTGGGTCTTATGATTTATACGAACTGGCGGCTCACAATAATAACGATAGTTATGATGCCGGTCATCATGTTGGCGTTAAGTTTTATCACCTCTTTTTCAAAAAGGTATTACAAAGCACAGCAGGCGGCTTTGGGAACACTGAACGGATACATCGAAGAAACCGTGCAGGGACAAAGGGTTGTAAAGGTTTTTAACCATGAAAAAGCCGCTGTCGAAGAGTTCGATTACTTAAATCATGATTTGAGAAATAAACAGGTAAACGCGTTATTTTACGGTGGCATAATGGGGCCTGTGATGGGTAACCTCAGCCAGATTTCCTATGCGATAACGGCAACGGTAGGAGGCATCCTTTGCGTTGCAAGAGGTTTCGATGTCGGAGGTTTGACCGTATTCGTTAACTACTCAAGACATTTCTCGATGCCCCTTAACCAGCTGGCGATGCAGGTCAATACGATCTTCTCCGCTCTTGCCGGAGCTGAAAGAGTATTTGCGGTCATGGACGCGGATCCTGAAAAGGAAGATGTGGAAAATGCCGTAAAGATAATAGAAGAAGACGGCCATGGAGTTTACGTTATCCCGAAAAAGGCTTCCTTCCTTAATGATGACCGTGCGGCTTTGGATGGCGGAATATTAAGAGAAGATGATGAAAACTACTATGTAGAGGTGAAGGGTGCGGTCACATTAAAGGACGTAACGTTCGGCTACGTGGAAGGAAAGACCGTACTTAAAGATATCTCGCTTTATGCAAAACCCGGACAGAAGATCGCGTTCGTGGGCTCTACCGGTGCCGGAAAGACAACGATAACTAACCTTATCAACAGATTCTATGATATAAATGAAGGTATAATAACCGTTGATTCGATCCCGGTGACCGCGGTCGAAAGAGATTCATTAAGACGAAATATCGCTATGGTACTTCAGGATACGCACCTCTTTAACGGAACGGTCAGGGAAAACATAAGGTACGGACGTCTTGATGCCACGGATGAAGAAGTGGTCGAGGCTGCAAAAGTCGCATCCGCCCATTCATTTATCATGCGTCTTGAAAACGGATATGATACGCTGCTTGAAGGTGACGGAGCTAACCTTTCGCAGGGCCAAAGACAGCTTATAAATATTGCAAGAGCTGCCATTTCCAAGGCTCCGATCCTCATCCTTGATGAGGCAACAAGTTCGGTAGATACAAGGACCGAAAAACATATCGAACACGGAATGGACAGGATAATGGCCACAAGGACCACTTTGGTTATCGCACACAGACTCTCGACTGTAAGGAACGCAAATGCGATAATGGTACTTGAACACGGAAGTATAATCGAACGCGGTGACCATGATGATCTTCTTAAGAATGAAGGAAGATATTATGAACTGTACACCGGAAAGAGTAAACTGGAATAGCAAAACCGGAACAACCGGAGCAAAAAACGGAGGAAAACGGGTATGAATGGTTCATTAAAAGAGTTTTATTTAAGTCACGGATTGTCGATCGATAATGCTCTTGAAAACACTGTAACGGAGGAACTTCTTGAGGATGTTCTTCATGATTACTGGGAAGGCATTGAAAGTTCGGCTCTCGAGATAGAAGATGCCCTGAAAGCCGAAGATTACAAGCTTTATACGGTTAAGGTGCATGCTCTTAAGAGCTCTTCAAGGCTTGTTGGAATCATGGGACTCGGAGATGAGGCTTATGAATACGAGCTTACCGGATATGAGGCTCAAAAGGGCGATGAAGCAGCTATCGCAAAGATAAAGAACGGCACATCGGAGCTTCTTAGTAAATACCGTTCATATAAAGAAATCTTTGCTCCGGTATTTAACGGCTGATCAGGACGACCAGGTATGAGTGAAGTTAAAAAGACGGTCATCGTTATGCCCGTTGCAAATGAAGAAGAAACGATGGAAAAGGTCGTTGATATGATAATGCAGTTACCTTATGAGGGACTGTATTATTATCCTGTCATAGACGACTATTCAAAGGACGGAACCGAAAGGATCCTTAGGGGAAAAGCCCAAAATGACCCGAGAATCAAGGTTATATACCACAAGGAGTCAAAGGGTGTCATAAGCTGTTATCTCGAAGGATACAGACACGCTCTTAATGACGGAGCGGACCGTATCATAGAAATGGACGGAGGGATGTCCCACGATCCGGCGCAGCTTCATCAGTTCATCGAAAAACTGGATGAAGGCTATGATTGTGTATGGGGCTCCAGGTTCATTAAAGGCGGAGGGATAAGCGATCTGCCCCTTTACAGGAGGATTTTAAGCAGCGGAGGCACGATCCTTTCCAATCTCGTTCTCGGAACGAAGCTTAAGGACATGACGAGCGGATACGAGGCTTTTCAGAGGCATGTGCTTGAAAGACTTGACCTTGACAAGATAATGTCTACCGGACACATGTATCAGACGGAGGTCCGTTTTTACTGCAGAAAGCTTAACTGTATCGAAGTTCCCATACATTATGCGGGATCTTCTTCAGGTCTTAACGCGGGCAATGTTTTTGAAGCCCTTGATCTTTTGTTTAAACTCAAAAAACATGAGAAAGAAGTATGGAAGGATGATCCCCAAGCCATATGAGTATAAGTGAAAAGAGGAATAATAAAGTATCTAGGATAGCAGCATGCATCGCCACCTTGTTACTGGCGGTAGCAGTGCTGTTTTTACTTTCTAGACAGGTGGGCGTTTCCAACAAAAAGGACCGGATGACCCCGCCTCTTTTTGACAGTCCGTCTTATGTTGAATTAAACGATAACGATACGCTGTATGTGAGCATTAAAGCCGCAGAAGACCTGCACCTCGGTCGTTTTTGCGTGCTCATCGTAAATACCGAAAAAGAAGGAAAAGGAAGCATTGAATACGTGCTTAAAGAGTCATCGGGCGCCGAGTTATGGTCTTTGGCTGTCGATGAAGCTTCAATAGATACCGGAGAATGGACATATATCGATAACCCTGATTCATATCTTTCAAAAGGGGATAGTGCGACCCTTGGTATTACGGCAAAAGGCTGCGAGCCTTTCTTTATAAAGACACAGCTTTATGCAAGTGACAAAGTTCTTCCTTTTGAAGAAAGGATAAGCAGAAGCGGTTCTTTTGATAAGGAAGATGAGGTTCTTGATACGGGAATATCGCTCGGAGCCGAAAAAATATCCGATCAGGAACTTAAATTCGGTGATATCTTTTATCATTCAGCAATAATAACAGTTGTTTTGACCGTACTGGTCATCTCACTTTTGCTGCTCGGAAAGCCCGCAGTTACGAGCTTTTTTGAAAAGGCGCTCGGATTTTTCGGTAAATACGGAAATGATATATTCCTTGTCGCTTTGTTTATCACGATATGCTTATCGATATACGTTAACGGATACCTTGAAAGCATAAATATAAGCGCAGATTCGGCAGGTTACTTAAGAGAAGCGGTCAATATGGCTGCCGGGAACGGCTTTCATTATGATGCCCTTGCAGGATATCCCGACACATGGTTTGCCAACTGGCCGATATTGTATCCGATGCTCATAGCATTGACCATGAAGGTGACGGGTTATGAAGTATATCTTGCATCCAAAGTGCTGTCCATGATACTTGTGGGGATACTTATCCTGATCCTTCGGATTTCCTTTAAAAAAGAGGGCTGGTTCTATGCTCTTTGCATGACGGATCTGGGGCTTATGTACCTGTACTGGTACTCATGGAGTGAGCTTCCCTTTATTATATTCCTGGTGTTATTTGCAAGTTTTCTTGCAAAAATCGTATCGGATGAAAAACCGTTACTGCGTCAATATGTATTCCTCGGGCTTTCGACAGTAGGGGCTTTCTTAACAAGGTATTTCGGAATGTTCCTTTTCGGAGTCCTTGCCCTTTATATTCTTATCTTCCTTATTAGGGAAATAAAGGAAAACGGCGGATTTTCGCTTAAAAAGCTCTTTAAAGGCAGAGCTTTTGCCCTTGCGCTTACAGCCTTTATATCCGGTGTTATCTGTCTTCTTTACCTTATAAATAACAAGATACAAAACGGAATGCCCTCGGGTGTTTCACGGAGCATGTGGTGGGATGATTACGCTACGCTTACGGATGATCTCATAAAAGCGCTCTGTGCCGAGTTCTTTAATATATTCCATGTGGAGGTTCCGGGCTTTATTTCAGGGCTTTCGATGGGAACAACGGCTGCTCTTATAATACTTGTTATCATTGTGCTTGCTTTTGTGACCGTTAAGAATATGCGTCCTTTATCAAAGGAATCCGTATTCATAACCACATCCGCTATATATTACGGTATGTTCATTGTGATAAGGTACTTCTCTTCAATGGATACCTTCTATTACAGATTCTTTGCTCCCGCAACATTCCTATTCCTTCTGGGATTTGTTTCGATCATCAAAAATGCTATTGGACAAAAGACACAAAAAGCCGGAAATATCACAAAGGTAACGCTTGTCGTCTTCTTTGCCATAATAGGTGCGGGCCTTGCAAAAGACCATATTGCAGTTAATAAACTGCCCTATTACGACATCATAACCATGAACTGGGATGAGGACTATGGTGAGATCCCGCACAAGAGTGTCGTGATATTCAGTAACATGGATTTTCGATCACTCTACTACAGATATGATGTCGTTGAGGGATTGATAGGTCCCGATGACACGATGGAGGATTTGGATAACAGATACTACGGAAGTGATTACATGTGTATTCTCAAAAGCGACGCAAAAGTCATGGTCGAATCCGGTATTTACGACCCGGAAATCAGCAGGGCGATAACGGATGTACTTACCAAAGAGGGCAAATATTGCGTTATTCCGCTGCATATTCAATGACATATGTAACAATAGTGTAAATACAGGGCCTTCCGGTGTTTATCAACACGCTAAATCACGATTTAATATGACGGCGTAATGGCATCCAAGCAGCTTTTGGGTGTGTGTTGGCTATGTGACCGGCCATGAGTTTATAGAAAATTTATAATACTTTAGCACTCAACCATTGACAGTGCTAACAGACAGATGTATCATCGTCGTGAAAGATAAAGAATAAGTGTTTTTTGATGATTTATAATTCCGACTGTTAGGAAACGGAAGTTATGAAGAGTCATTTCGATAAAGGAGGGATATTATGACCATTGACAGATTTACCCAGCAATCCACTCTTGCCGTGCAGAACCTCGACAAGATCGCTTTGGAGTTCGGGAACCAGGAGATAGAGGAAGAACACCTTTTATATTCTCTTCTCACACTGGATAACAGCCTGATACTGAACCTTATCGAAAAAATGGGCATCGATCCCGACGACTTTGTAAATAAGGTTGAATCGCTCATCCAAAAGAGAGTGAAGGTTCAGGGAGGTTCGCAGCCCTATATCGGACAGTACCTCAATAAAGTGCTCATTAATGCAGAATCCGAGGCAAAGGCCATGTCGGATGAATATGTTTCGGTTGAGCATCTTTTCCTTTCCATGTTAAAGCACCCCAGTAAGCCCATCAAAGAACTCTTTGATGAGTGCGGAATAACGAAGGATTCATTCCTTGTTGCTTTATCAAGTGTAAGGGGCAATCAGAGAGTGACTTCAGATAATCCCGAGGCCACATACGATACTCTTGAAAAGTACGGAACGGAACTTGTCGGAAAAGCCAGGGAACAAAAGCTTGAACCCGTTATAGGAAGAGACGATGAAATAAGAAACGTTATAAGGATACTTTCCCGCAAGACCAAGAACAATCCGGTTCTAATCGGTGAACCCGGTGTCGGAAAAACCGCAGTCGTTGAAGGCCTTGCGCGAAGGATCGCTGATGAAGATGTTCCCGAGGGACTAAAGGATAAGAAGATATTCTCACTTGATATAGGTGCACTTGTTGCAGGAGCCAAGTACAGAGGAGAGTTTGAGGAAAGATTAAAGGCAGTCCTTGGAGATGTAAAGAACTCGGACGGGGAGATAATCCTCTTTATAGATGAGCTTCATACCATAGTCGGTGCAGGAAAGACCGACGGAGCGCTCGATGCAAGCAATATGTTAAAGCCCATGCTTGCAAGGGGTGAACTCCATTGTATCGGTGCCACGACCCTTGATGAATACAGATCTTATATAGAAAAAGACCCGGCCCTTGAGCGAAGGTTTCAGCCGGTGCTTGTTAATGAACCGACGGTCGAGGATACCATATCGATCCTCAGGGGATTAAAGGACAGATACGAAAACTACCATCACGTAAAGATAGAAGATAACGCTCTTGTTGAAGCCGCTGTTTTGTCGAACCGGTATATTTCGGACAGGTTCCTTCCCGATAAGGCAATAGACCTTGTGGATGAAGCCTGCGCACAGGTAAAGACAGAGCTTGAATCAATGCCTACCGAGCTTGACGAGCTGAAAAGACGAAGAGAGCGCCTTGAGATGGAGGCCATAAACTTAAATAAAGAAAACGATAACCTCTCAAAAGAAAGACTTACCGCAATTCAGGCAGAATTGAGCGAGGTCGGGGAACAGTTTGATTCCCTCATGGCCAAATGGGAAAATGAAAAAGCCCAAAGTGAGAATCTGTCGGTAATAAGAGACAAGATAAGCGCCGCAAAGGAAGAAACAGAGCTTGCCCAAAGGAACGGTGATTACGAGCGTGCAAGTGAGCTTAGTTACAGTGTGATCCCTGCTCTTACAAAGGAGCTTGAGGAAGCCGAAAAGAAGGTGGAAAAGAAGGAGCTTTCACTTGTCCATGAGGCTGTTACCGAAGAAGAGATAGCAAAGATCGTTTCTCGCTGGACGGGTATACCTGTTTCAAAGCTTAATGAGACCGAAAGAAACAAGACACTTCATCTTGATGAAGAACTGCACAAGAGAGTTGTCGGACAGGATGAAGGCGTGACCAAGGTTACGGAGGCTATAATAAGGTCAAAGGCAGGCATAAAAGATCCCGACAAGCCGATAGGATCGTTCATGTTCTTGGGACCTACCGGTGTCGGAAAGACAGAGCTTGCAAAAGCTCTTGCCGCTGCTTTGTTTGATGATGAAAACAATATGGTAAGGATAGATATGAGTGAATATATGGAGAAGTTCTCCGTATCGAGACTTATCGGAGCGCCTCCGGGGTACGTAGGATACGAAGAAGGCGGTCAGCTTACCGAGGCTGTAAGGAGAAAGCCTTACTCAGTAGTTTTGTTCGATGAGATCGAAAAGGCGCATCCCGATGTATTTAACGTACTGCTTCAGGTACTTGATGACGGACGTGTGACCGATTCTCAGGGACGGACCGTGGACTTTAAGAACACGATACTCATAATGACCTCAAATATCGGAGCACCGGCGCTGCTTGACGGAATAGATCCGGAAGGCAGGATCACCGAAGAAGCCCAGAATATCGTGACGGAAGAGCTAAGAGCCTCATTCAGACCGGAGTTTTTAAACAGACTTGATGAGATCATAATGTTTAAGCCTCTTACAAAGAAGGATATAGCAGGGATCATCGATCTTATCATGGCAGATCTTAATAAGAGACTTTCAGATAAAGAGCTTACGGTAGAGCTTACGGATGCAGCAAGGGAAAATATCCTTGATAATGCTTATGATCCCGCATTCGGAGCCCGTCCCCTTAAAAGATATATTCAAAAATGGGTTGAAACATTATCTGCAAGACTTATACTTGAGGGCAACTTAAGTGAAGGGGATACGATACTTATTGACGTAAAGAACAACGAGCTTACGGCAAGTGCAAAAAAATGATTCAATAACAGCTGAAAGTCAAGATAAAAAACCGGCGTTAACCAAAATGGTCAACGCCGGTTTTACTTTATAATACAACGGTTTATTAAAGAACACTCTTTATTCCGGCAAGGAATTCTTCATACGTTTCAAATGCGGGATACTGGGGATAATCCTTCTTGATCGCATCTGTTGTTCTAAAGAGGAAACCTGCTTTGCTTGCGCCTATCATCCCAAGATCATTAAAGCTGTCGCCCGCAGCAATGGTTTCAAATCCACAGGACTGGAGGGCCTTAACGGTGGTGAGCTTTGATTTATCGCATCTCATCTTAAATCCGGTGATCTCACCGCTTGGTGCAACTTCCAATGTGTTGCAAAAAAGTGAGGGCCATCCGAGCTTTTTCATAAGAGGCTTTGCAAATTGTTCAAAGGTGTCACTTAAGATTATCACCTGTGTTATGCTCCTTAGTTCGTCCAGGAACTCCTTTGCCCCCGAAAGCGGGTCTATTGTTGCAATTGTATCCTGGATCTCCTTGAGGCCCAGACCGTGCTCTTTGAGAATGTCGATCCTGAAGCGCATCAGCTTGTCATAATCGGGTTCATCCCTTGTAGTCTTTCTTAATTCGGGAATACCGGATGCTTCCGAAAAAGCGATCCAAATCTCGGGGACAAGTACCCCTTCAAGGTCCAAACATACGATGTTCATTTTGTAATACTCCTAACTGTTTATTTATATGATACCCACTGAAAAACAGAATAAATGGGCTTAATAATTATATAGGTTTTGTATGTGCATTACAAGATATGATATACTCTTTAAATGGACTTATTCGAGTATATGTCTGAAAAGAACAAGGAGACCGAATCACCGCTTGCGGCAAGGATGCGTCCCGTGACACTTGATGAAGTGGTCGGGCAGCAGCACATTATAGGGAAGGACAAGCTCCTTTACCGTGCGATAAAAGCCGACAAGTTAAGTTCGATCATTTTTTACGGTCCTCCCGGAACAGGCAAGACTACGCTTGCCAAAGTTATCGCAAATACCACATCTGCGGAATTCATGCAGATAAACGCCACTGTCGCTGGAAAAAAGGACATGGAGGAAGTGGTGGAAAAGGCCAAAGAACTTCTTGGGATGTATTCAAAAAAGACCATTTTGTTCATTGACGAGATCCATCGCTTCAATAAAGGGCAGCAGGATTACCTTCTTCCTTTTGTCGAAGACGGAACGGTCATACTTATAGGTGCCACTACCGAAAACCCCTATTTTGAGGTAAACGGAGCTCTTATATCAAGGTCCATAATCTTTGAGCTTAAGCCGCTTTCGACAGATGATATCAAAGACCTTATCTTAAGGGCGGTAAATGACAAAGAAAAAGGACTTGGATCTTATGATGCCCTGATCGATGATGATGCGCTTGACTTTTTATCCGACAGGGCGGGCGGAGATGCAAGAAGTGCGCTTAACGCTATAGAACTCGGAATCTTAACGACCGACAGATCCGATGACGGAAAGATACACATCACCCTTGAAGTAGCCGAGGAGTGTATCCAGAAAAAAGCTGTAAGATATGATAAAAAAGGCGACAATCATTATGACACGATCTCTGCTTTCATAAAGAGTATGAGAGGCTCGGATCCGGATGCTGCCGTATACTACCTTTCAAGAATGCTTTATGCAGGCGAGGATGTTACGTTTGTGGCACGCCGAATAATGGTTCACGCCGCAGAGGATGTGGGACTTGCAGATCCCCATGCACTTCAGGTCGCGGTAGCGGCTTCGCTTGCCGCAGAAAGAGTCGGTATGCCCGAAGCAAGGATAATCCTTGCGGAAGCAGCGATGTATGTTGCAACGGCTCCAAAGAGCAACTCCGTTGTTTGCGCGATAGATGCGGGAATGGAAGAAGTAGCAAGATCAGGCGATCTGCCGATCCCGGGTCATCTTCGCGATTCGCATTATAAGGGAGCTGCAAAGCTCGGGCGCGGTCTTGATTACCTATACCCGCACGACTTTGACAACAACTATGTTGATCAGCAGTACCTGCCAGATGAGATAAAAGACAAAAGGTTCTATAACCCTTCGGATAACGCACACGAACGGGAGATCAAGGAACTTTTTAATAAATTTGGAAAAGACGGATATTAATAATTCATGGAAGACAATAAGGATCTGGAATTTATAAATATGGAAGAAAAACCGGATGATAAGGATCAAAAAAAGACTCCGGTTAAACGCAAAAAGACTTCAAAGAGCCTTAAAAAGCCCTATATTATTGCAATTGCCGTAACTGCCACAGCGATCATCGCCGTAGGTGTTGTTCTTATCTTAAGAACACTGCATCATGAAACGGGAACGGGTACGGTAGCTACTCCGGTAGTAAATATAGAAGATATACTTGAACCGCTTCCTACCGAGATCGGTAATGACGGAGTGCTCGGGAGAGGAGTATTGGAACATATAGTGGGTGCCGGAAGAGCCGTAGAAAATGCGTATGCGCTCCGCCCGCCCACGGTAGAGCTTACCGAAGAGAACAAGAGCAATTTCGTAAAGATTAGCGAATGTAAGATAAATTCCGATAACGGAAAGGTCTGCATAAAGACATCATCAAACGGGATACCCAAGTCAGATGATAAATTCTATTATCTTTTTGCAATCAATTCTTTTGATAACGGGATCATCGAAGGAAACGATGCCATAGCAAAAACATATAAGACAGAGGACGGAGTACTTGAGTGTTCGCTCAACAAAGACAGTGCTTCATCAAGACTCTTTAAGAAGTTTGCCGTGGCGGTTAAGTTAGACGGACAATACGAACTTATAAGTACTTCTTCCTATATAACCAATCCCGAAGCATGTGCGAAGTATTCAAACGTTTTCATGGCTCCTGCTTCAAAAAAGGGTATCCTTATCGACTATACAAAGTATAAGACAGGACAGCTTGAGGATCTCGGAGTTAAGCAGGTAGCTATAAACTTCAGGATCCAGGATTTTATGGGTCCTTCGACGAATGCGCTTTTCCCTACGGTTAATTACTCATACGACGGAAAGACCTATGCATTTAACGGTGCGGCACTTTCCGGATTTGATGAGACCATAAGATATCTTACGGAAAAAGGCATCTCAGTTACTGTCATACTGCTTAACAGCTATTCGAGCAAGTATGTCAGCATGATACATCCGGATGCAAGGAGCAAGAACGTCTGCCCTTACTATATGTTTAACGGAGCTACCGAAGACGGTATCGAATACCTTGCAGCGGTCGGAAGCTTCTTCGCAGACAGATACTCGGGTTCCAAGCATGGACGCGTATCAAACTGGGTAATAGCAAATGAGATAAACGCCCGTAAAGAGTGGAACTACATGGCTTATACCGATGTAGATACATACACAAAGGCCTATGCCGATGCATTCAGGGTTTTCTATAATGCGATAAAGAGTACTTCGGGTTCCGCCAGAGTATATATTTCGCTTGACCAGCAGTGGAACAGGGATCTGAAGAACAATCCAGACTATGACGGAAAAGACGTGACGGACTGCTTTAACGCTTATATCAAAGAACACGGAAACATTGACTGGGGAATAGCATATCATCCCTATAACGTACCGCTTACAAGCTGTAAGACTTGGGCTTCTTCAAAATATGTAAAGCATTCAGCAGATTCATCGATGATCTCGATGCAGAACATTGAAGTATTGATCAACTACCTTAACCAGGAAGCATTTTTGGCACCGGACGGAAGCCACAGACACATAATGATAACGGAGCTTGGCTATACGTCAACCGGCCAGGGATCGGAGTCTTTGCAGGCTGCCGCAATCGCCTATGCATTTTACAAGATAAACCACTATGCGGATATAGACGGACTGCTGCTTAACAGACAGACCGATGATGCGACCGAGATCGCGCAGGGTCTTTCAACAGGTGTGACCACGCTTTCGGGTGCACAAAAGGCCTCATACGATGTCTTTAAATATATGGACACATCGGAGGCAGAATCACATATGGCATTTGCTAAATCAATAATAGGGATATCGGACTGGTCGGAGATAATGCGTTAGAAAAGCTGCTTGACCAGATACTGATAGAGTTCCTGATTTTTCTTATTCCAGTTATCACAGATAGATATGGCTGTTTCCTCTATGGGTACGGAAATGGTCATATCTATTAATTTTATATCTTTGTCACGCGCAACAAGATGCGCTTCGTATTCGCCGCTTGTCGATTTGTAGTAATCCGCGGTTATCGAAACTTCATTTCTTAATTCTATCGAGTTCTTTTTAAAGAAAGAATTGATCTCTTCCTTTATCTTCGGGTTTATATCGTTTTCGAAAAAATGTATCGCATCAGCCCCTTCCTTGGTGAGCTTAAGATGCGTACGGTTTCTGAAAGACTGGGCCGTTACAAGCTTTGAATCAAGGAGCTCCCCTATGACCTGCTGAAGGGTCATAAAGTTCGTGTATTCCTTTTCTAGGATAAAATCGCCTATCTGGGCTTTGGTAAGCGGAAAATCCACGCGGTCCAGCATGTAAAGAACTATGAGCTTGTATAATGTAAGTCTGTCTTTCATAATCTAATTTCCGGTCTTTGCACTTTGTTTTTTGCCCTTTATCAAGGAAGGGAGTTTTTCGCAAAGTGAAATAAGGTTCTTTATCACAAATGTCACTGTCGAAATGACAACAAATTCTGCAAGGAAGAGTTTAAGGATATCAATGTTCGAATAAGGTCTTCCGACTACCTGGAGTGTCATGTAATCAATGATAACATGATGTACGAGGAAAAAGACATAGGTGTATGAGCAAAGTAAAGCTACAGCCTTCATGACTTTGGGAACCTTTGAAAACAATCCCTCAAGTCCGTTGAAGATAAGAAAGATCGATACGATCTGGATAAGGATCATAAGGCTGTCATCTATGGGAAGCCGGTTTGGCCAAAATACAAAGAAAAGCATTATGCATCCGCAAACAGCCATGAATGAACGCTTCGGGATCCTTTCAAGGACCGTTACAAGGAACATACCCATAAAGAAATCAAAGACCTTTACGGTAAAGTTTACAAAGCCGGGATTGGTGGCTGCATATGACATATAAGGATAAGTCAATAATATGACTATGTAATAAGCAACCGAAACTCCGAGAGTTATCCATTTGTTTTTAAGGAGCGCCCACCGAAGAAAAGGAAAGATGATGTACATCATCACAAGGGCTCCAAGGAACCACTCGCCTATCCCGAGTGCATATGTCGGAACTCCATAGCTTGAAAGATAGGAGTCCATCCCGAGTATCGTAAAGATAAAGCAGACAGGATAGACCTTTCTTTGATAAATGGAAGATAAGGTCTCGCCTGTGAGAGCTATAAACGTTACCAGATAAAGCGCGTATACAACATAGAAGGGTATGAGGATCTTGATAAACCTGCTTTTATAGTATTCCTTAAGGGAAAAATCGCTTCTTTCCTTTGAAGAAAGCATGAGGCCTGCTCCGGACATCATGAAAAAGAGTCCGACACAGACCTTTGCAATGTGCATATTTGAGTTTTCATAAAGAACGCTCACGGATTCAAGCTGCCTTATGCCTTTAAGGTAGAGCGCGACCACCATGTGATAGTACACGATGCCGGCCATGGCCAAAAGACGCAGCACATCCATGAAGTAATATCTTTTTTTCATGCTTTATTTTATGTGCTTTTTAACAGCCTCGGCAACCTTTATCGCAACTTCGGGATTGAATGCTTCAGGCATAATATTGTCTTCGTTAAGATCTTCGTCTTTAACCAAAGATGCAATGGCCAAAGCGGCTGAAAGCTTCATTTCTTCTGTTATCTGGGGAGCTCTTCCTTCAAGGGCACCCTTGAAGATACCGGGGAATGCAACAACATTGTTGATCTGATTGGGGAAATCAGAGCGTCCTGTTCCGACGATACGTGCACCGGCTTCTTTTGCTTCGTCGGGCATGATCTCGGGAACGGGATTAGCCATCGCAAAGATGATGGCATCCTTGTTCATGCTGCGTACCATATCCTTTGTAACGATCCCGGGAGCGGAAACTCCGATGAATACATCTGCGCCCTTAAGAGCGTCTGCAAGTGAACCGCTTATTCCTTCGGGATTTGTAACGCTCACCATTTTTTCCTGCATCCAGTTAAGACCGTGAGCGCCTTTGGCAATAATTCCTTTTGAATTGCAAAGGATTATGTTCTTAAAGCCGTATGACATAAGGAGTTTGCAAATGGCGATACCTGCGGCACCTGCGCCGGAGATAACTACTTTACTTGTTGCGATATCCTTTTTGATTATCTTGTAAGCATTTATAAGGCCGGACAGAACAACGATCGCGGTACCGTGCTGGTCATCGTGGAAAACGGGGATGTTAAGGGTGGCCTTCAGTCTTTCTTCTATCTCAAAACATCTTGGAGCCGAGATATCCTCAAGATTTATTCCGCCGTAGGAAGGAGCGATGTAGGTAACAGCTTTGATGATCTCTTCGGTATCCTGAGTGTCAAGACAGATGGGAACAGCGTTTACTCCGCCGAATTCCTTAAAAAGAACGGCCTTTCCTTCCATAACGGGCATTGCTGCCTCAGGTCCGATGTTTCCAAGTCCCAGAACGGCGCTTCCGTCAGAAACAACAGCGATCGTATTTGCCTTCATCGTGTATTTGTAAGCAAGCTCCTTATCCTTGGCTATCAGTTTGCAGGGTTCTGCAACACCGGGAGTATAGGCAAGTGCCAGGTCTTCTCTGGTCTTTACCGGAGCTTTTGATTCCGTAGTGATCTTTCCGTTCCACTGCTCGTGGAGCATGAGGGATTTTTCGTTCGTGTTCATTTGCTTTCGTTTTCCTTCCTTATATAATCCATAGCTTCTTTTATAGCTTTTTTGCCTGATAAAGTGACGGGAAATGACAATCCGCTTTTTAATGTTACCTTAAAAGGGGAGTACTTTTCAATATAAAGTGCATTGATGACCGTAGAGGGATTTATATGTGCATAATGCGTGTAGCAGTTAAGAGTCGTAAAAAAGTTAGTCATCGTATCGATGACGGGTATGGATGTACCGTCCTTTAAATATACATAAAGCCCGTTTTTTTCGGTTTTGACATAGACGATGTCATCTTCGAAAACATAGTAAGTTTCGGTATTGTGACGTATCTCGATGGTGGGTGCCTGATCGGCTTCTATCTTTATGGCTTTATCAAGGATTTCGGAAAGTTCGGCTTTGATGATCGGCTTATTTATAAAAAGGATGTTCGGAGGATAGTTTCCAAGTTCAACGGCCTTTTTTGCATAATCATTTTTGGAAGAGCAAAGAACTATGGGTGCGGTAACTCCCTCGTCGCAAAGATCAAGAGCAAACTCAAAACCGTTTTCGGAGTCATCGACAAGGTCGATAAAGAAAAGATCGTAGGATTTACGCTTGGGAAATAAAAGCGCGCCTTCCCCGAAAGAATCTGTATAAAAAACGCCGGAAGTGTTCATCCTGGCGTCCGATTCCCGGCCAAGCAGCCGCTCCAGCTGCTTTCTGTCCGCAACATTGTCATCACAAATGGCGATATGCATACCCTAACCTCAGATCGTATGAATGTCCCAGGGTCCAAAGAACAAAAAAAGCACGAGGATGACCTGGAGTCCCAGTATTACGGGCATACCGATAGTGAATTTCCTGTGCCTTGTCTTGTGCCGGAAAAGATACATGCCCGCAAGGGAGCCGACACTTCCTCCCATAAACGCAAGAAGAAAAAGGGTGGCTTCCGGAATACGGAAGCCCCTTTTTCTGGCTTTTAATTTGTCGATCCCCATAAAGAGGAATCCTATCAGATTTATCGTCCCCAAATAAATAAGGATAAATGCAGTGACTGACAGCTGTGTCATGTTTATAAGATCCTGTTACAGAAGCTTTTCACCGCGGTCCATCTTCTTCATTGCACGAACCTTGGTAGAAAGACCGAAGAGGTTGATGAAACCTTCGGCATCATGATGATCGTAAAGGTCGCCTGTTGTGAATGAAGCGATCTTTTCATCATAAAGTGAGTAAGGAGAAGTTGTACCTGCTTTGATGATGTTTCCTTTATAAAGGGTAAGCTTAACTTCGCCTGTTACATATTCCTGGGTCTTGTCGATGAATGCCTGTACGGCTTCCCTTAAAGGAGTGAACCACTTTCCTTCGTAAACGATCTGTGCAAAGAGGTTGCCCATGTCAAGCTTAACCTTTGTGGTCTCGCGGTCAAGGATGAGCTCCTCAAGCTGCTGGTGAGCTTCGTAAAGGATCGTTCCGCCGGGTGTTTCATAAACTCCGCGGCTCTTCATTCCGACAACTCTGTTTTCTACTATATCAACTATGCCGATGCCGTGCTTTCCGCCAAGTTCGTTGAGCTTGCGGATGATATCGGAAACCTTCATCTTTTCTCCGTTTACGGCAGTGGGCACACCCTTTTCAAAGGTGATGCTTATTGTTTCGCCCTGATCGGGTGCCTTTTCGGGAGTAACTCCCAGTACAAGAAGGTGATCGAAGTTGGGCTTGTTTGCGGGATCCTCAAGCTCAAGTCCTTCATGAGAGATGTGCCAGAGGTTTCTGTCACGGCTGTATGAAGAATCTGCGCTGAAGGGAAGATCGATACCGTGCTGTTTGCAGTATTCGATCTCGGACTCACGTGAATCAAGTGTCCATTTATCGCTTCTCCAGGCTGCGATGATCTTGATATCGGGAGCAAAAGCCTTGATACCAAGCTCGAATCTTATCTGGTCGTTTCCTTTTCCCGTTGCACCGTGGCAGATAGCTGTTGCGCCTTCCTTACGTGCAATCTCGACGAGCTTCTTTGCGATAAGAGGTCTTGCCATAGATGTACCGAGAAGATACTTGTTCTCATATACTGCGTGAGCCTTAACACAGGGCATGATATATTCGTCTGCGAATTCATCCGTAACATCGAGGATGTAAAGCTTTTCGGCACCGCAGTACTTTGCTCTTTCCTCGAGGTGATCAAGCTCTTCGGCCTGTCCGCAGTCTATGCAGACACAGATGACTTCGTAATCATAGTTTTCCTTTAACCAGGGAATGATGGCGGTAGTATCAAGTCCGCCGGAATACGCAAGAATTACTTTTTCTTTCATGATGTATCGTCTCCTTAAATAATGAATAAATGATTTGTTTTTCAAGTCCAGGGTTCATATTACAACATATATATGTGATTTGCAAGAGGTTTTATGCATAAAAATTTATCAATCTTTAAAAAATATGCATATTTTGATGAATATACTTGATATTTATGCAATGATAGTGTATATTGTTGCATAAACGTAGTCGGCGAAGCAGGATATATTGTAAATTAGTATTCATAATAGTAGAATATGAAGGATAGCGTTTTATAGAGGAAAACAACATGAAAACAAAGGTTTTTGTAGACGGAAGCGAAGGAACGACAGGATTAAGAATATATGAACGTCTCGAGGGAAGAGACGACATAGAGATAATAAAGATAGATCCCGAAAAGAGGAAGGATCCGGATGAGAGAGCAAAGATGATAAACGGTTCGGATATCACTTTTTTGTGTCTCCCGGATGATGCATCAAGGGAATCCGTTTCACTTTGTACTAATGATAATGTAAAGATAATTGATGCTTCTACTGCGCACAGGACACTGGATGAGTGGGCATACGGCCTGCCGGAGCTTAACAAAAAGCAAAGAGAACTTATAAAGAATTCTCACCGAGTTGCGGTTCCCGGCTGCTATGCGACGGGATTTATCTGCATAGCGGCTCCTTTGGTTGAGCACGGGATCATGAGTCCGGACTATCCCGTAAGTGCCTTTGCGCTTTCCGGTTATTCCGGAGCCGGCAAAAAGGCGATAGCGGTTTATGAGAGTGATGAAAAGCCCGTTGATTTTAACGCTCCCAGAGAATATGCACTCACGCAGCAGCATAAGCACATACCCGAGATGCAAAAAAGGGCGGGACTTTCAAGAAAACCTCTTTTTTCACCCGTTGTGGATGATTATTATTCGGGAATGTTCGTATCGCTTCCTTTTTATACGGATATGTTAAACGGTGTAAAAGGACCGGAGGATGTTTACAAAGTCCTTAAAGAGCATTATGAGGGCGAGAGGTTCATCAAAGTGAACGCACCCGGAAGCGAGAGTGAATATAACGGATTTATCAGTGCAAATGTATATTCGGGAAGAGACGATCTTGAGATTTTCGTAACGGGTAATGAGGAGAGGATCGTAGTAACTTCAAGGTTTGATAACCTTGGAAAGGGAGCATCCGGAGCAGCCGTACAGTGCATGAACATACTGCTTGGATGCGATGAAGCAAAAGGACTTAATCTTTAATGGATTTTACCGTAAGAAAGATGACAACAGAAGATTATCCGGGAGTTAAGGATCTTTGGATGAGCATCAAAGGCTTTGCTATAAGAAGCATTGATGATTCCGAAGAAGGAGTTAAAAGATTCCTTTTAAGAAATCCCGAAACTTCGGTTGTCGCGGAAGCGCACGGCAGGATCGTCGGAGCGATCCTTTGCGGTCATGACGGACGAAGAGGGTGCCTTTACCATGTATGCGTCCGTGAAGATGTCCGAAGACACGGCATAGGAAAAGCAATGGTCGTTCACTGCATGAACGCACTTAAAAAAGAAAAGATAAGCAAGGTTTCCCTTATCGCTTTTTCAACAAATGATATAGGAAACGCTTTTTGGAACGAGATAGGCTGGACAAGAAGAATGGATCTTAACTACTATGACTTTACTTTAAATGAGGAAAACATAGTAAGGTTCAATTCATAAAGAGGTAAAAGACATGAGCATGAAAATGATAGAAGGCGGAATAAACGCACCGAAGGGCTTTGAAGCCTGCGGCATCGAAGCCGGGATCAAATATGAAAACAGAAAAGACATGGCTGTCATTTTTTCAAAAGAGCCATGTGTTGCGGCAGGAACATTCACTTCAAACAAGGTAAAAGCAGCTCCCGTTAAATGGGATATGGACAAGGTAAACAATTCACCCTTTGTACAGGCAGTCATTGTAAACACCGGTATCGCAAACGCCGGAACCGGAAAAGAAGGAATGGACCAGTGCAGGGAAACCGCGGAATATGCATCAAAGGTATTTAACATTCCCGAAGATGCGGTCCTTATCGGATCTACCGGAGTAATCGGTGCAAAGCTTCCGATAGACAGGATCAAAAATGGAATAGATAAGCTCTTTGAAGCAAAATCGGATGATGCAAAAAGCGGTACGGATGCTTCAAAAGCCATAATGACAACGGATACGGTAAATAAAGAACTTGCCGTAACGATAGACATTAAAGGAACGACCGTGACATTGGGAGCCATGTCAAAGGGCTCGGGAATGATCCATCCCAATATGTGCACCATGCTCGGGTATGTAACGACCGATGCAAAGATAGGAAAAGAGACACTTACAAAGCTCTTAAAGGAAGATGTTGTTGATACATACAACATGATCTCGGTTGACGGAGACACATCAACGAACGACACGCTCCTTGTCCTTGCAAACGGAATGGCCGGAAATGAAGAGATAAAGGGAGGAACTCCCGAATATGAGGAGTTTAAGGAGGCACTTCATTTTATAAATGAAACCCAGGCAAAGAGACTTGCAGGAGACGGAGAGGGCGCCAACGCTCTTATTGAGTGCAAGGTCATAAACGCCGGAACTAAGGAAGATGCAAGAAAGCTTGCCAAAGCGGTCATCTGTTCATCGCTTACAAAGGCAGCAGTCTTCGGACACGATGCCAACTGGGGAAGGATCCTTTGCGCTCTCGGTTATTCGGGCGGAGATTTCGATCCCGAAAACATGGAGCTTTATTATCAGGGATCATCTTCAAGCATGCTGATATACAAAGACGGAACGGGAACCGATTATTCTGAGGAAGAGGCAACAAAGCTCCTTTCCGAAAAAGAAGTACGATTCCTTGTGGATATCAAAAAGGGAAATGAAAGCGCGACTGCATGGGGTTGTGACCTTACATATGATTACGTTAAGATAAACGCTGATTACAGGAGTTAATTATGGAAAAGAACATCGACGAGATACTTAAAAAAGCCGAGGTGCTCATAGAAGCACTTCCTTATATCCAAAAGTTCAACAGAAAGATCATCGTTGTAAAATATGGCGGAAGCGCAATGAGCAACGAAGAACTTCAAAAGAACGTCATCCAGGATGTCGTATTGTTAAAGCTTGTCGGCTTTAAACCGATCATCGTCCATGGCGGCGGAAAAGAGATAAGCAACTGGGTGAAGAAAGTCGGCAAGGAATCGGAATTCGTTAACGGCCTTAGAGTGACTGACGATGAGACGATGGAGATCGCCGAGATGGTGCTTAACAAGGTAAACAAAAGACTTGTTAACATGGTCACGGAGCTTGGCGTTAATGCAGTAGGTATCTCGGGAAAAGACGGAGCTTTGTTAAATACGGAAAAGAAGCTTTCCGACGGAAAAGACATAGGCTTTGTCGGAGATGTTAAAAAGGTTAATCCGAAGATCCTTTTGGACCTTCTTGAAAAGGATTTTCTGCCCATCGTTGCACCCATCGGTTTCGGCGATGACTTTAATACCTACAACATAAACGCGGATGATGCGGCCTGTGCCGTTGCAAAAGCCGTGGGAGCAGACAAGCTTGTCTTCCTTACGGATGTTGAAGGTCTTTACCGAGACTTTGAAGATAAGAGCACGTTTATCCAGAGAATTACGGCTCACGAGGCAAATGAGCTTATAGAAAGCGGTATAATAGGAGGCGGAATGCTTCCAAAACTTAATAACTGCACCGATGCGATCACGAGCGGTGTAAACAGGGTTCATATCCTTGACGGACGCATACCCCACTGCCTTTTGCTTGAGATATTCACAAGAGAAGGTGTGGGCACGATGATACTTAAGGACGAAGACGAAGAATAGGAAAAGAAAAAATGGAAATGAAAGCTTATATCGAAGAAGCCGAAAAAGACCTTCTTCATACATACAACAGGTATCAGATAGTTCTTGAACGCGGTGAAGATGTTTATCTTTATGATCTTGAAGGCAAAAAGTATCTTGATTTTTGCGCAGGTATCGCCGTGTTTGCTCTGGGCTACAGCAATGATAATTACAAGAATGCATTAAAATCACAGATCGACAAAATTATCCATACTTCGAATTATTACTATAACGTTCCCGCGATAGAAGCTGCAAAAGCTCTTTTAAAAGCATCCGGAATGAGCAGGGTGTTCTTTACGAATTCCGGAGCCGAAGCCATAGAAGGTGCGATAAAAGCAGCAAGGAAATATGCTTTCCTTAAGGACGGAAAAACTGACCATGAGATAATCGCAATGGAGCATTCCTTCCACGGACGTACCATGGGTGCGCTTTCCGTTACGGGAAATCCCAAATACAGGGAAGCGTTTGAACCCATGATAGGGAATATCCGCTTTGCGAATATGAACGATATCGATTCGGTCAGGGCAAATATCAATGAAAAGACCTGCGCGATAATCCTGGAGACGGTTCAGGGAGAAGGCGGTATCTACCCTGCGGAAGAAGGATTCTTGAAAGAAATCCGTAAGATATGTGATGAAAAGGATATCCTTTTGATCCTTGATGAGATACAGTGTGGAATGGGCAGAACGGGATATATGTTCGCATGGCAAAAATACGGCGTTAAGCCCGATATCATGACTTCCGCTAAAGGTCTTACCTGCGGTATCCCCGGAGGAGCATTTTTGCTTGGTGAAAAGGCAGCCGAAAATTCATTAAAGGCCGGAGATCACGGAACAACCTACGGAGGAAATCCTCTTGTGGCTGCAGCTACAAAGACAGTGCTTTCCGAATATGAAAGGCTGGATATCTTAGGCAATGTTAAGACTGTCGGAGACTATCTTTATAAAAAACTTGATGAATTGGCATCAAAATATGATATCATTAAAGCTCACAGGGGCATCGGGCTCATGCAGGGACTTGAATTTGACGTTCCCGTAGCAGATATCATAAAGGATTGCATGGATAACGGACTTATCCTCATAAACGCAGGTACAAACATCATAAGGTTTGTTCCGCCCCTCGTGATAGGAGAAGGTCATGTCGATGACATGATAAAGATCCTGTCTGCAAGTATTGAGAAAGTAAAGTAATTGATCATATATGAGTAAAAGGAAAAGATTTTTGTCGCTCCTTCTGGTCGGAGTCATGTGCGCGGGAGTGCTTAGTGTCGCTGCACTTAAAATCCCGGTCGGAGCGGGTAAAGATAAAGACATCACGGTTAATGCGGATGAGGTCGTTTACGATAAGGAAACGGTCTATCTTTGGTACACGGACGAATCGCTTGGAAATTACTTAAGCAGCGCATGTGTTGCCTACAGTGAAAAAAAGGGTATAAGAGTCGTTCCGGTCCTTCAGTCGGGTGTCGATTATTTCGAGAGCATTAATAAAGCAACGATCGAAAATAATGTTCCCGATCTATATATTACAAGTCATGATTCTTTAACAAAGGCCTACCTTTCAGGTTTGGCCGATCCCATAAGGATCCCTGAAGGGGCAGATTTTGAAAATGCATATATCTCACAGGCCTATAATGCCATAAAGTATAAGGATATGTATCTTGGATATCCTCTTTATTTCGAGACGAGTACGCTTTTGTACAACAGATCATATCTTAAGGATATGGCAGTCGGTGTCCTTGAAATGGAGGAAGCAGAAAGGATGGCCGAAGAAGAGGCGGAAAAGGAAAAAAACAGTACGCCCACACCGCAGGGAACTTCCACGGCTTCACCGACACCTACGCCAAAGCCTACTCCTACCGCAACACCTACACCGATGTATACGCCGACGCCGACAGCTACGCCTACGGCAACTCCGTTAGAGACACCGACGCCGACAGCTACGCCTACGGCAAGTCCCACACCAACTCCCACACCTACGCCCTACCCTTACGAAGATGATGTGATAGAAAACAAGGTCCAGGAGATACTGCCTGTTTATATCGACCAAATAAAAGATCTGGCAAATAACTATAACCCTCCCGAGAATGTAGAGATGATCTTTACATGGGATGTTACGGATGTGTTCTATAACTACTTTTTCCTCGGAGATGCGGTTGACATGGGAGGAGAAGCAGGCTGGGATACTTCGAAGATAGATATCTACAACGCCGATGCGATCCTTTCGCTTAATGCCTATCAGTCATTGAACCAGTTCTTTGCCATAGATACGGCCAAATCCGATTACAATACGGTAATGGATGATTTCATGCAGGGAAAGATCGTATTTACGATAGCCACGGCAGATGCGATAACAAGACTTGAAGAAGCATCGGAAGACGGCAGTTTCCCTTATGAATACGGATTTTTGCTCATCCCCGACATGAATGAAAACTTACAGACAAGATCCCTTTCCGTAACGAATTGTGCTGTCGTAAACCCGTATTCGACACACCTTGATACAGCCAATGATTTTGCGTATTTCCTTACCACGGAATATACGGATATCCTCTTTAACAGAGCAGGAAAGATACCGACATACAAGGCACAGGAATATGAAAATCCCGCGCTTAAGGTATTTGCGGATGAATATGCATATTCCATGCCAATGCCCAAGATGATGGAAACAAGTAATTTCTGGGTTCAGCTCGAGGCCGTTTTTGCCAATGTCTGGGACGGACAGGAACCGAATGCCGCATTGAGGGATCTTGCGGAAAAGATGATCTATCAGGTAACGGGCGAGGAGACAGAGCTTGCCTACATCATCGAACCCAAGGAAGAGGAAGAGGTTGAATACCTTAACGAAGATGAGTTAAGGGAGCAGGCTCTTGCCGAAGAATCCAACCAGCAATAAAGTCAGTCGTGTTTAAGGAGCCTTCTTTTATTCCGGAAAGAAGGTTACCATGGACAAAAAATATAAAATGACCGCGGGTTTTATTGTAATCTCGATATGCCTTGCGATCGGAGGGGCAACCCTCAAAAACAAAAAAGAAGAAGTCGTCTTTGCCGACGAAAAAACTGTAAAGGAACAGACTTTTGAAGAAAACAAAGAAGAAATCGTTCTCGGTTCCGTAAGCATAACGCCTGCGCCGTCTTTTGAAAATGCGCCATCTGTCACTGCAACTCCTCGAAAAGAGGAAATGATAGTAGTTCATGTTTGCGGAAACGTAAATGATCCAGGCGTGTTTTGCCTTCCGCAGGGCAGCAGGATATACGAGGCGATAGAACTGTCGGGAGGATTGACAGAAGAAGCTGACGATAGTGTCATAAATCTGGCGGACCGTTGTATAGACGGAATGCAGATATTCGTTCCTGCAAAAAGCGATGAGCTTCAAAAGGAAAAAGAAAACTATCTGACGCCTCCTTCAAATGCCGGGGGATACGCAACGGAATCCTTGGGATCAGGAGACGGATCTTCAGGAGGAGCGGTCAATATTAATACCGCCGGAGTTGATGAACTTATGACTCTTAAGGGGATAGGCCGGTCAAGGGCAGAGGATATTATCGCCTACAGGGAACAGAACGGATCTTTTGGTTCGGTTGAAGAGATAATGAACATCCGCGGCATCAAAGAAGGAATGTTTTCAAAGATCAAGGATGATATAACGGTCAGATAGATGAAACACAGGATACTTGTTGTAGATGATGAAAAGATAATAGTTAAGGGAATAAAGTTTTCGCTTGAGCAGGACGGCATGGAGGTTTTTACGGCTTATGACGGTGAAGAAGCGTTAAATGCGGTCAAAAACGGAAACTTTGACATGATGCTGCTTGATGTAATGCTTCCTAAGATGGACGGGTTTGAGGTTTGCAAGGCAGTCAGGGTTTTTTCGAAAGTTCCGATCATTATGCTCACGGCAAAGTCCGATGATATGGACAAGATAACCGGTCTTGAAAACGGCGCTGATGATTATATTGTTAAGCCTTTTAACATCATGGAAGTAAAAGCCAGGATAAAGGCCATCTTAAGAAGAACCGGTGCAGACGAGACTGAAGATCCCGTGATCGAAAGCGGCGACCTTAAGCTTTATAAGGAAAGCAGGAGAGTTTTTGCTTCAGATAAAGAAATCAACCTGACCGCAAAGGAATTTGAAGTGCTCGAGCTCCTTGTGAATAATCCCAACAAGGTGTTCAGCCGGGAAAAGCTGCTCGGGATGATATGGGGAAACGATTACCCCGGAGATGTAAGGACCGTCGATGTCCACATAAGGCGTCTTCGTGAAAAGATAGAGGATACCCCTTCAGAGCCCAAGTACGTTCACACCAAATGGGGTGTCGGATATTATTATGCATAGATTCATGTTCTGGCGGAGCTTAAAGCTTCGCCTGTTTGTTATAATCTTAACTATGGGAGTCCTTCCCGCGCTCTTTATCTACCACAGCGTTCTTAAAGGATATGAGGACCGTGCCGTGGGAGTAAGGACATCCGATGTTCAAAACCAGCTGACTATCCTGGCTAATCACCTGATCACCTACAATTATCTAAACGATACTTCATCCGAGGTTGTAAACGCGGAACTGGGTCTTTTATCCAACCTTTACTCAGGCCGCGTTATGGTCATTAATAACAGGCTTAAGATAGTAAGAGACACCTACGGGATATCCGACGGAAAGACAATGGTCTCCGAGGAAGTCATAAAATGCCTTAAGGGAAGCTCTCTTACAAACTACGACAGGGTCAACGGATATATTGAGATCACGGTTCCGATAATCGAAAAAATATCATCAGTTAATGCAACGGATGAAAATCCCGAAGGAACCGAGATCATAAGAGGAGTGCTCCTTGCATCGACATCAACCGATACGATAACGGCAACTATCCAGATCCTCAAACATCGCTCGAGGATAATACTTCATATAGTCATCATCATCCTTTTTGCGCTTGCCGCTTTTCTGTCATGGATCATAGTAAGGCCGTTTGACAAAATATCAAAGGAGATCGAGTCAATACAGAGCGGTATGACTCACGAATCGCTTTCGGTCAGGGATTATCTTGAGACCCAGCATATAGTTTCCGCATTTAACTCCGTGCTTGAAAAAATGCAAAAGATCGACGAATCAAGGCGTGAATTTGTATCAAATGTCTCCCATGAGTTAAAGACGCCGCTTACTTCGGTTAAGATACTTGCAGATTCACTGAATGCAAATGACGATGTCCCTGTTGAAGTATACAGGGAATTCATGTCTGATATAACGGCGGAAATAGAGCGTGAGGACAAGATAATAAACGATCTTCTATCACTTGTAAGGCTGGATAAGGATGCGGCAAAGCTTAATATTTCAACCGTCGATATCAATGCCTTGACTGAGATCATAATGAAGAGGATGAGACCGATCGCACGTAAGAACGAGATAGAACTGACGCTTGTGTCGCTGAGGGAAGTTACGGCTGATGTGGATGAAGTTAAGATGTCACTTGTTCTGACCAATCTTATAGAAAATGCCATAAAGTATAATTCCCCGGGAGGTACAGCAACGGTAACGATAGATGCGGATCACCAGTACTTTACCGTTGAAGTTGCCGATTCCGGACAGGGTATACCAGATGAAGACCTCGATCTTATATTTGAAAGGTTCTACAGGGTAGATAAATCTCACTCCAGGGAAATAGGAGGAACGGGATTGGGACTTGCCATCACAAAGTCCGCAGTCCTTTTGCATAAAGGAACCATCAAGGTTGAAAGTACGCCCGGTGAGGGAAGCAGATTCACCGTGTGGATACCGCTTAAATCTTCAGCCGGAATGAAAGAGTAAGTATGAACATAAAAAAGCAGCATAAAAAATTCATATCATCTGTCACGGTGCTGATACTTATGGTATCAACGCTGTTATCGGGCTGCAAAAAAGCTCCGGAGCCAATAGAACCCGGTTTTGAGATATACTACGTGAATTCTTCGGAAAACGGATTATATAAGGTTCCTTATGAATTAAAGAGTGATGATGTAAAAGAATGCATTGATGAAGTGACAGAACAGTTAAAGATCCAGTCTGACAAGCTCCTTTATAAGACAGTCATTGATAACATATTCATGCTTGATTCCGTTTCGATAAAGGAAGATCAGCTATACCTTGGATTCACTCAGGAGTATAAAAACGTCGATCCGCTGCTGGAGGTTCTTTGCAGAGCATCGCTGGTTCGGACTTACGGGCAGATCGAAGGCATAGACGGCATAAGCTTTACGGTAGCCGGTGAGCCGCTCACCGATCAGGCCGGAAACCTTATAGGAACAATGACTCCCGATATGTTCATAACAAATGCCGGAAATGAGATAAATGCTTATGAAAAGGCAACGCTCACATTATATTTTGCGGATGAGGATCTTCAAAAGCTTGAAAGGACAACAAGGACCGTTGTATATAATACGAACATCCCGCTTGAAAAGCTTGTGATGGATGAACTTATAAAAGGACCCGGTGAAGAAGATCTTTGCCCGATAGCAGATCCTTCGACAAAAGGGGTTTCCGTGACCGTTACCGACGGTATATGCTACGTTAATTTCACGGAAGGATATCTTGCGGGAGCAACGCCTGTTTCCGAGGATATATTCGTATATGCGATAACGGATTCGCTTGTTGAGTTAAACGGGATAAACAAGGTAAAGATCACGATAGAAGGTTCTTCTTCCGTTATTCTTACTGACATAGAAGGAAACGGTAACCTCTATGAAAGAAACCTCGATATAGTCGGAAACTGAAGATAAGAACTTGCCCACGGGCAAGCGTTGTGATATATTTTTACCACTCGGAAAAAAATAACCGCTTAATGATGAAAAGACCTCTATGTTTCATCTGCCTTCTGGCATCTTTGGTCTTGTGTATCATCTCCCTTTTTATAAAAAAGAATATCTGCTCATACGAGGAATTTGCAGGCAATTATTTCCTTGTTGCGGGAAAAGTCGGATCGATAATCCGTAAAGAGTCGCAATACGGGGAGCGGCTTGACGTGACGCTTAAGGTAAATGATCTGTATGGGCTTAAAGGAAACGCTTCTTTGCCCCAAAAGCCAACGAAGGTCCTTTTGTATTTTGATATCGGCAAGTCCGGATATCAAAAATACGATCCGCTCGATCTTAAGATCGGGGAAAACATCCTTGTTAAAGGTAAAATTAAGCCTTTTTCAAAAAGTACAAATGTAGGGATGTTTGATTTCCTTATCTACTATAATTCCCTGAAGATTGCCTTTGCCGTTAAGGATGCATCGATAGAAGAGATATTAAACGGGGGAAAATACGATCCTTTGCGGGATCTTCTTTTCAGGGTAAGGCAGCATGCCGGGGAAATACTTGATGATAAATTGGGAAAAGAAGAAGCATCTTTGATGAAAGCGATGCTCCTTGGAGAAAAGTATGCCCCTGATGAAGAGCTTAAAGAGCTTTACCAAAGAAACGGGATCGCCCATGTGCTTTGTATTTCGGGCCTGCACATCTTTTTATTGGGGATGATGCTTTTTAAAGTCCTTAATATGACTCCTTTGGGTATCAGGCGCTCTGCCGTTATTTCTTTTTTCACAGTTTTACTCTATGTATTGATGACGGGAAATGCTCCTTCTTCCATAAGAGCCGCTTTCATGTTCGGTTTTTCCATGGCAGCGATACTTTGCCAAAGGACTTATGATATGCTGACATCAGTGTCATTTATACTCATGTGCCTGTTGCTTTCAAACCCTTTGTTTATCTATAATTCAGGATTCGTTTTTTCGTTCGGATGTGTGATCGGAATTGCGGTTTTGATGCCGACAATGGTGTCAAAACACGTGTCAGAAACGAAAGGTGTAAGTGGTGTGGTCAAAAGGAGCATTATTTCCTCGTTGACCATGTTGGTCATCAGCCTTCCGATATATCTTTTTTACTATTTTCAGTTCCCGGTCTATTCGGTCTTCTTAAATTTTCTGGTGATCCCTGTCATGAGCATACTTGTAACCGCGGGATTTTTGCTTATACTTTTATCTTTTATATTTCCTCCGGCATCTTCTTTGGCTGCCGTTCTTATCACGGGGATCCTTGGGTTATTTAAGATGCTCTCCGAATCCGCCGACAGACTGCCGTTTCATTTTTTTACACCGGGACAGCCTTTTCTTATTCAGGTGATCATCTATGCAGTGATAATGGTAACCTTATACTTTTTAAGGAAAAAGATAGGAGGAAGAGTAAAGTGCGTATCGTGCGTTGCGGCGATCATAATACTGTGCCTGCGATTTAACGGAGGATGTAGGGTGGATATCATGGATGTAGGTCAGGGGGACGGGATTTTCATAAGGTATGACGATATGCCGGTAAGCTTTGGAGGATTTGGCGATGATATCTCTGTGCTCATCGACTGCGGGTCTTCTACTGTAAGCAGTGTCGGGAAATACGGGCTGATTCCGTTTTTAAAGGCAAGGGGATGTCGTGAGCTTGATGCCGTGATACTGACACACCTTGACAGTGATCACACAAGCGGAGTAAAGGAGCTGCTTGAATCCGGTAAAAAGGAAGGGATAAGGATAAAGCGGGTCTACGTGCCTTATCCTTCAAAAGAATATGACAGTGAAAAATATGATGAAATGCAAATTCTTTGTGAGAATGCGGGAGTCGGGCTTTTTCTGATTTCTGAAGGAGAAACCCTTAAAGACGGGTCTTTTAACCTTTATATCAGGGCGCCTTATAAAGATAGAGCATACGATGACCCGAATGAGATGTCAGTCGTTACGGAGCTTTTATATAAAGGGAAAAGAGCGCTTTTTACGGGCGATATAGAAAGAAAGGCGGAAAATGACCTGACGGATGACCTTAAGGGGAAAGGACACTATGATCTTTTAAAGGTTGCCCATCACGGAAGCAAAAGCTCGACATCGGAGGAATTCTTATATGAAACAAGGCCTTCGATCGCCGTAATAAGTGTCGGAAAAGGCAATTCGTACGGGCATCCTTCGGGTGAAGTCATAGACAGGCTTTACAGCGCCGGAAGCTATATATACCGCACGGATCAATGCGGGATGATAAGCGCAAGGATCACGGAAAAAGGAATATACATAAAGCCTTTTATTAAGTGAGTCAAAGTAGATTTTTGATCTTAAATGTGGCAAAATCAATAGTGAAATGTAAAGGAGGAGTTATGCCCGTTTTAGCTTCGTTTGTAGTTCCCCATCCGCCGCTTATAGTACCTGCAGTCGGACGCGGCGGCGAAAAAGAGATACAAAAGACAACGGATTCATATGAAAAAGTCGCAAAAATGATCGCATCGCTAAAGCCGGATACGATCATCATTTCAAGTCCGCATTCAATCATGTATTCGGACTATTTTCATATATCTCCCGGAAAAGAGGCAACGGGTTCTTTGGCTTCTTTCCGTGCACCTGAAGTCAGCTTTTCGGAAAAGTACGATCATGAACTTACAGGAGAGATCGAAAGACTTTGCGAAAGCAGGGATTTTCCCGCAGGAACGCTCGGGGAACGCCAAAAGGAGCTTGATCACGGAACGATGGTTCCCCTTTACTTTATCAGGAAATACTATAACGATTTCAAACTGGTAAGAATAAGTCTTTCGGGACTGTCCCTTTTGACTCATTATGAGTTTGGATCGATCATCAATGAAGCCGTTTCAAATACGAACAGAAATGCGGTATTTGTTGCAAGCGGTGACCTTTCGCATAAGCTAAAGGAATACGGACCTTACGGATATGTAAAGGAAGGACCCGAGTATGATGAAAGAGTCATGGATGTCCTTTCAAGAGGGTCTTTTGGAGAACTGCTTGAATTCGATGAGGGTTTTTGCGAAAAGGCGGCTGAATGCGGCCACAGATCTTTTGTCATAATGGCAGGCCTTTGGGACGGCATTTCGGTTCAAAGTACCATGTATTCACATGAGGATGTGACCGGAGTAGGATACGGAATATTGAGCTTTTACCCGGGAAAGGAAGATCCGGAAAGATGCTTTTTAAAAAAGTATATGGAAGATAAGAAAAAAGATGCTGAAAAGAAAAAACAGGAAGCCGATCCTTATGTAAGGCTCGCTTATGAAACGGTTGAAAGATATATAGGTGAAGGATCGGTCATTGATGTCCCCGATGATCTTCCAAAAGATATGTTAGATAAAAGGGCAGGGGCGTTTGTTTCCATACATGAGCACGGAGCACTAAGGGGCTGTATCGGAACCATCCTTCCAGTCACGAAAAACATCGCCCGGGAGATCATACAAAATGCGATAAGTGCATCAACAAAGGATCCGAGATTTTCACCGATAAGACCGGATGAGCTTCCTTTCCTTGAAATAAACGTTGATATCCTTGGAGACCCCGAGGATATCGGATCTGAAGATGAACTCGATGTTAAAAGGTACGGTGTCATAGTAAGCACGAAAACAAAAAGAGGACTGCTGCTTCCAGACCTTGACGGAGTCGACACCGTAAGGCAGCAGGTTGATATCGCCAAAAGAAAAGCAGGTATTACCGATGGTGAAGAATACAGCCTTCAAAGATTTGAGGTAGTGCGGCATTTCTAGCAAAGCGTTATATAAAGAGGGGAAAGATGGCAGTATGTGATGTCTGTTTCAGACACTGTGACATAAAAGAAGGAAACATAGGGTTTTGCATGGCAAGGGGAAATGTCAACGGGATCATCAAGCCACTTAATTATGGCAGGATAACTTCCCTGGCGCTTGATCCCATTGAAAAAAAGCCGCTTAAGTGTTTTTATCCGGGAAAGAAGATTTTGTCGGTCGGAAGCTACGGATGTAACCTTCGGTGTCCTTTTTGCCAAAACCATGAGATATCATGGGGAAAAGAAGTCAAAGACTGGCCGAAATACGCAAGGAAAATGACACCGAAGGAGCTTGTTTTGCAGGCACTTTCATATAAAGAATATGGGAACATAGGCATAGCGTTTACTTATAACGAGCCGCTTGTCGGATATGAGTTCATAAAGGATACGGCAAAGCTCGTGCATGATGAAGGAATGGTAAATGTCGTTGTATCCAACGGAACGGCCTCATTGACGGTACTTAACGAGCTTGCTCCTTTCATAGATGCGATGAACATCGACCTTAAAGGCTTTAATGCTGATAATTACAATTCTTTCCTTGGCGGAAATTTTGAGATGACCACGAATTTTATAAGGGTGGCAGCAGGCTTGTTCCACGTTGAACTGACAACGCTCATCGTTCCGGGATTTAACGACAGCGAAGAAGAGATGAAAAAGCTTTCTTCATGGATCGCTTCGATAACGGATGAAACGGGAAGAGTAAGGGGCGAAGATATACCGCTCCATATTTCAAGGTTCTTCCCTTCGTTTAAACTTGATGATGCCCAGCCCACGGATGTTGAACTCATCTATCATCTTAAGGATATAGCATCGGAAAATCTTAAATACGTTTATACCGGGAACTGCTGATCCCGAAGTTTATTTATGAAAAGAATCAACGAAGACATAAAAAGCGGCAATTTCAGAAAACTCTATCTCCTTTGCGGACAGGAAGCATACCTTCGCATACAGTATCTTAATATGCTCAAAGATGCGATGGCGGGCGATGATATGAACTGCAACGTGTATGAAGGAGCAGGCATAGATATCCCTTCGCTTATTGACCAATCAGAGACGCTTCCCTTTTTTGCGGATAGAAGACTTATCGTGATAAAGGACAGCGGACTTTTAAAAGAGGGAGGAGAGCAGCTTGCGGACTACATTCCGACGGCACCCGATACGACATTTTTCGTAATATCCGAAAAAGATGTCGATAAAAGAAGTAAGCTATACAAGACCTGCCAGAAGATCGGAATGGTCGTTTCGATGGATACGCCCGATGAGCTTACGCTTAAAAAGTGGATCGGAAAGCTTCTTTCGGATGCAGGCAAAAAGATCACGAGCGCCGATGCGGATCATTTTTTAAGGACTGTCGGACAGGATATGTTTCTTATTAAGAATGAGGCCGAAAAGCTCATAGCATATTGCGGGCAAAAAGACATCGTAACAAGAGCCGACATAGATGAGATCTGCACCGAACAGATAAATGACAGGGTGTTTGCGATGATCGATGCCATAAGCTCAAAAAATCAGAAAAAGGCATTGAACCTTTACTATGACCTGCTTGCATTAAAGGAGTCCCCTTTCAGGATCCTTTCGCTTATAGTAAGGCATTTTAATATTCTTCTTCAGATGAAGGAACTTCTTTTAAAGAATGCGGGAAAAGGTGAGATCGTATCAAAGGTTCCGGTCCCTCCGTTCTACGTAAACGATTATATCAACCAGACCGGCAGATTTAACATGAAGGAACTTATAAAGGCACTTGATGCCTGTGCCGAAACCGATGCTTCAATAAAAAACGGGAATCTGAAAGATTCCCTTGCGCTTGAAATACTTATTACGGAATTGTCTGAATAGATCAGCCCCGGACTTCTCTTCTTAATTCGGGATCGTTCTTGAACCGGCCGCGATATACGTTGGTAACCGTCGTTGCGCCGGGCTTTTTTATGCCGCGTGCGCTCATGCAGCTGTGTTCACCCTCAACAACGACCATGATATCATCAGTCTTTAATATCATCTCCATGATATCGGCGATGTCCGTTGTTATGCGCTCCTGAAGCTGGAGTCTTTTGCATACCATGTCTGCTATACGGCATATCTTGCTAAGACCGATAACACGGTCTCCCGGGATATATGCAACCGTAACCTTCATGTTGTACATAAGGGCGATATGGTGCTCACAGTGGCTGAATACTTCTATGTCACGAACGATGACGATATCGCTCGAACGTGCTTCTTCAAAACATTTGCCGAACATATCCGCTATTTCTTCATTTGAATAGCGCATTCCCTCAAAGATCTCATCATACATCCTGGCTACACGCTCGGGAGTATCTACAAGACCTTCTCTTTTGGGGTCGTCACCCAAAGCCTCAAGGATATTACCAATGGCTTCTTTTATCGTATCGAATTGTTCGGGCGTCAAATGTCTGTTAACCATGGACTCCATTATACATTAACCGATGATTTTTTCAACTTGCTTTAAGGGGACGGTTCTCTTTGACTGCTTTCCGGGTTGTTCAAAAAAAATTGAGATGGCTCGATACAGAGAAAATAATTGTACCCAACCGGTGGTATTCTTTACCCATAAAGTGATCGGTAGCACATGCAAACATGATTTCGAAGGAGGCTAAAATGAAAAGAAGTAAAGGAGGAAACATCATATTCGGTTTGGTAACGGCTACACTAATTCTGTTCATCTCACTTATGGTAAAGGGCACCGTCTACAGCATGGAAAGACCTTCATCCAAAGGAGTGATCCTCGACGGATATACCCAGTCGTTGGAAAATGACTATCGCCGTGAAGTAAAGGAAGTTCTTGAAAAAGCAGGATTCAGGAACGCCGGTATCATGTTGAGCGTCGTTGTTGACTCGGACGCTATGAGGGATTACACTTTGCATATAAACCATCGTAAACTCTCGGATGAGAGTGAAAACGGTACGGAAAGACGTGAGATGCTTATACATGAACTGGAGCAGATAAAGGCGCCTTTGGAGGATTCCACGGTTTCTGTCGTATTTTCGTACTGAGCCCGATTGACTAAAGAAAGGACTTAATAAGATGAACATTTACCCCGGTCAGATATACAGGCATTTTAAAGGCAACAAGTACGAGGTCATCTGCGTTGCCAGACATACCGAGAGCGAGGAGGAACTCGTGGTTTACCGTTCGGTCAACAATCCAAATGCCATATATGCAAGACCGCTTATGATGTTCACATCCAAAGTCGACATTGATAAATACCCGGATGCGGGACAGGAATACAGATTCCAGATAGCAGATGGTACAGGTGATTTAAATGAAGCAGACGGTGAAACGGCATCAGTTGAAAAACCGGAAAGTGAAAACACGGCCGTAAAAGAAAACCCCAAGCCTGCAGAAGAAAGCACTTCGGGGATAGACCCCAAGGTGATGGCATTCCTTGACACCGATGATTTTGAGCAAAAGTTGAATATCCTTTCGGAGATGAACGGGCGCGTTACGGAAGCTATGCTCAATACGATGGCATTTTCGGTGGATTTTGAGTTTAACGAAGGCTCCATTGACGAAAAATACAACGAACTTCTTAACTGCATAAGCCTTCGCGCGAAGTTTGAATGCAGTCGCCTCAGATAAACACGAACAACTGTTCGAAAAATCATTGACAAACATATGTTCGAATCATATACTGTATATACCGATCACAACAGTTTTAAGATTCGGAGGTGAAATATATGGCATATGATCTGTCTAACAGGCTTGTTATAGGCGTATCGTCAAGAGCCCTTTTTGATCTTACGGTCGAAAATGAGATCTTTGAAAAAGACGGGGTTGATGCATACTGCCGTTATCAGACCGAGCATGAGAATGATCTTTTAAAACCCGGCAACGGTTTTTCACTTGTTAAGGCACTTTTAAATATAAACAAGATACCCGGACAGGAGGGCAGGGTCGAAGTCATAGTAATGTCCCACAACAGCCCCGATACATCGCTTCGCGTGTTTAATGCGATCGAGTATTACGGACTCGATATCACAAGAGCCGTACTTGCGTCGGGCGCACCGCTTACTCCGTATCTTGAAGCTTTTAAAACGGATCTTTATCTTTCAGCAGATGAATCGGATGTCCAGTCGGCGATCGACTGCGGTATTGCAGCCGGTATCATTTGCGCGGATACGATCTCAACTCCCAATATGGATCCTAATGACGAGATATCCCAGATAAGGATCGCATTTGACGGAGACGCCGTTCTTTTTTCGGATGACTCTGAGCAGATATATCAGGAAAAAGGACTTGAAGCTTTTGAAGAAAACGAAAGACGTCTTGCAAAAGACCCCATGAAAGCGGGCCCTTTTGCAAAATTCTTAAAGACGATCTCGGATCTTCAAAAAGAACTCCAGGAAGAGGCTCCGATACGTACGGCACTTGTTACAGCAAGGAGTGCTCCCTCACACGAGAGAGTTATAAGAACGCTGCGTGCCTGGAACGTCCGTATCGACGAGGCATTTTTCCTCGGCGGCATAACCAAGCGCGATGTATTAAAGGCATTCGGAGCACATATATTCTTTGATGACCAGGCGGTTCACACGGAACCGGCATCAGAGGTTGTTCCATCTGCCAGAGTTCCATATAAAAAGAAGGGTCCGCCCGAAGAAAAATAAAAAGTTCCGCATATTCCATGAGGAGGTTAGTATGAGTACAAATGTATTAAGAACTGGGATCGGAAAAAAAGCAGGATCTTATCTGAGACAGTCAATTGCGGCTTTGCTTGGTATCAGCATCGGATTGGCATGTATTTTACCCAATACCGCAATAAGATCTTATGCAGATGAGGCGGAGGTACCTGATGCTTTAAAGATTTTTGCCGAAGCAGTAAATGCAGGCAGCGTATATGACGGTTCGGCCAAAGACCTTTTCGTAATACATAGCATAGATGATGGAACACTTGGTGTACCTTCGAACTATACGGTTTCCGAAGTCAATTACATGGTGGGTGAAACATCATATGATCCCAATGACAGTACCACCATCTCATTTACTGAAGCAGGTACATATACTTTGACAGTACTTATCTCATGGAGCACAGGCGGTGACCAGAACTACACAGGTTCATATACCGTTACCAATACTATCACCCAAAGCCAGCCGGTATCGGAGGCTGCCCCCGAAGTTCAATATGCTCCTGCGGCTGAGGCACCTGTTTTGCAGGACCCTCAGGATGGTGATGGGGATGAAGGCGATCGTGTTCCGACTCCGGAGGAAGTGGCGGATAAACAGCTGGATGATGCATTGAACAGTTACAAAAAATCTTTAGACGCCAACGGAAATAACGGATCAGCGGAATCAAAGAAAACGGTTATTCTCGATCTTGGAAATAGTACCAGTTTCAGTCAGGAAACATATACAAAATTAGATAGTGCTTCATCATATGGGATACCGGTAACGATAAATTATGTCCATAACGGTTTAAACTGCAGTTTGACCATTCCGGCGAACCTTCCTTTCAAACTTCATGATCTGTGTGATGCGAGTGGCTTTTTGGGATTTGAAAAGCTTAAAGGATATCTGCTCGTGGCAGGGTGCATAACTCCCGAAGGCTTGACGGAGGAAGAACAGGCGGTATATAAGACTGCTTTAAAAGAATTACAGGATAAGGTCGGTTTTGATCCGAATAACCTGAAAGATGCGGGGCAGGTTGTTAATGGCAACAGCAGTGATAGAACCAAGACAGCTGTAGAAACGCGTTCGGCAGCAGCAACATTTATCAATGCCGGCGCTGATATGCTTGCGGCGCAGGGCTTTTCACAGGCTGCAAACGCAGTAACAATGGATGCGGCAGAAAAAGCGAAAAACGGATCCGCTTCAGCTACAGCCGGAAGTTTCACTCCGTTTGCCGCCTTTGGTGGCAGCAATATGAGGGCTGAGTCAGGCTGATTCAAAAGGATTATCATATAAAGGCAACTATACAACCGTATAGTTGCCTTTTTTATTTCCTTATTGACAGCAGACCATTTATGGGATAATATAAACATGTTTATATAAACGAGTTTATATTATTAAAGAAAGGAAGAAGGAAATGATTCTTATAGTTAATACCACTTCGGATAACGCGATAACCGGAGAGTTAAAGCGCTGTATTGACGAAAAAACATTAGAAGCCGAGATAGTTGAATGTGCATCGCTGAAGATAAGTCATTGCATAGGATGCAATTATTGCTGGCTTAAGACGCCGGGAGAATGTTCCATAAAGGATGACTACGAGATCATTCTTAAAAAGATCATTCACGCGGATCAACTGTGGGTCATATCGGATACGGCACTCGGATTTATCGATCACAAAGGAAAAAATATTTTTGACCGTATTCTTCCCATCGCTACAATGTATCTTAAGTTTAAGGGTGATCAGATGAGACATGTTCCCCGCTATGATCAAAGAACGGATATCGGGATCATATATTCGGGAGAAGTTGAAAGGGATTATATGGATAGATGGACCGAAAGAGCAGCTCTTAATTTTGAAAGCAGGTCGCTCGGTGTTTTCAGTAAGGAACAGATAAAGGAGGCGGTATCATGCATGTGTTGATAATAAACGGAAGCCCGCGTATTAAAAAGTTCAGCAACACCGATAAGATATTGGGAAAATTTACAAAAGGATTGTGTGAAAACGGCACGACGTTTGAGCAGTATGAAGTATCGGATAAAGAACAGTGGGATAAAATGCGTGAAGCGTATTATAATAACGATAATGTACTTATCGCCCTACCTCTTTACGTGGAATGCATACCGGGACTTTTGCTTGAGTTTTTGGAAACACTTAAGCCAAAGAACGACGGCACAAAGATTGCTTTCATTTTACAAAGCGGGTTTGCGGAAGGGATCCAGCTTCGCTGCGGAGAAGCATATCTTGAGATCCTTGCCAGAAAGTTAGGATGCGAATATATGGGAACGCTTGTTAAGGGTGACAACTTTTCCATCAGATTTTTTGAAGGAGAGCAACAGGATAGGATCACGGAACCTTATACTGAAATGGGACGTGAGTATTCAAAACAAGGAAACTTCAGGTCGGAAGATTGTAAGAAATTTACCGGTCCGGAGGTATTCCCTGCATATGTTCGTTTCATAGTAGGATTGATGCAAAAGACGGTTGCCAAAAAGATGTTTGCTAAAGTAGCCCAAAACTGGGGATGTACTAAAGCGATAGACTACAAACCCTATTCATAGAAAAAGGAATCGATAATGGGACGTAAAACAAAGATCACACGGGAAATGATACTTGAAGCGGCATATGAACTGCTTGATGAGTCGGGAATAGGTCAAGTTGCGATAAAAACGATAGCATCGCGTCTTGGCTGCTCAACGCAGCCCGTTTCATGGCAGTTCGGAAGCATGATAGAGCTTAAAAAAGAACTGTATGCTTATTCGGCGCAGATGCTGTACGGATCCCTGGGAGAGGAAATGGAAGGAAAGGATGCGATAACCGCATTCTTTTTGTCCGGTATCAGATATATATCCGGTGCGTGCGATCACCCGAATGTTTTTAAGTTTGTAAACGTTGATGATCCCATGATCTCAATAGGGGAAAGGATAAGCAAAGATACGAGTATCTTTGAATTTCAGTTTAACGATGAAGCATTCAGGATACTTGCTTCAGAATACGATATCGAGCCCGAAAAGATCGGTGAAATGGTAAGAGACACTGTCATATATACTCATGGTCTTGCCGTTATGATGATGTTTGACAACTACAGGCTTCCCAAGAAGGAAGCCTGTAAGATGATACTCGATATGGGGATCAGATTGATGAAACCGCTTGGCATTGAAATCAATGAAAAGAAAAGATCAATGCTGCTTAAGCAACTGGATTGACTGTTTTTTACAGGTAACGGTAACGTTGTCGTTTTTCATCTTTACCTCGCCGTCCGTATGAACCCAGCAGGGCGATGAAGTTTTGATCGTAACTTTCTTTGCCAAATAGCGGTCTATTCCTTTTATCTTAAAATGGTTACCCTTAAGTGCTTTGGGCAGCCCCAAAAGGATGCGCGGCTTGCTTATACCTGCGGCAAGACAGATATCAAGTATTCCGTCGGTATAATCCGCATCGGGACAGAACTTAAAGCCGCCACCTTCGAACTGGTGTATCATACAGGTTGCAAATATGAACCGTGAACGTTTTATGACAGTAGTGTCATCGAGTATTATCTCGGCATCTACTGTCTTTGTTTTTATAAGCTGTTTAAGTGCGGTAAATAAATAAACGAGTTTTCCCAGCCCCAGTTTGTTTAAGGCTTTCTTCATCCGCGACGTAAGTGCCTCTTCGCAAACGGCGGCATCGTAACCTATGCCCATGCTGACATCAAAGTAACGCTTCGTTTCTACATTGCTTGCGCTTTTATGATCGCGGGAAAGTAGGGAAGGCTTGCTGTTATACTCAACGCATCCAAGGTCTATCCTTACGGGATCCTTGCAGTTTAATATATTTTCAAGACATTTTACCGGGTCATCCGGATATTTCATATCTCTGGCAAAATCATTGCTTGAACCTGTCGGGATATAACCTATCCTTACACGGTCAAAATCAGCCACTCCCTGTAACGCTTCGTTAAGAGTCCCGTCACCGCCTAAAACTATGATGTCGATAACGGAGCCTGAACTGCCCGCGATCCCAAGTCCTGTTATGTTCTTGACCAGTTCGATGACATGCCCCGGCTTTTTTGAAAAGTAGACCTTAAAATCCACGCCTTTATCGATAAGCACGGGCTCCAGGTCAGACCAGAGCAGCTTTCCTTTTCCTGTTTTGGATGCGGGATTGACTATGATATGATACAACGCCTTTGCCTCCTTTTTGTTGCCCTTTTACGACGTAATATGAACACAATATAGTATAGTAAAGAAAATCCAATTATGCTATACTTCAATTCGATAACGTTTTTTTTAGAACACATAAGGAGACTATCAAATGTATTCATTGGACGAAGTAAGAAATGTTGATCCCGAAATCGCTGAAGCCATCGTGGCTGAGCAGGAACGTCAGAATTCCCATATCGAGCTGATCGCTTCCGAGAACTGGGTTTCAAAAGCAGTTATGGCTGCTATGGGAAGCCCCCTTACAAACAAGTATGCCGAAGGTTATCCCGGAAAGAGATATTACGGCGGATGCCAGTGCGTTGATGTAGTTGAAACTCTTGCCATAGAACGTGCCAAGAAACTTTTCGGATGCGAATATGCAAATGTTCAGCCCCATTCAGGCGCCCAGGCAAACCTTGCAGTGCAGTTTGCGATCTGCGAGCCCGGAGATACCGTTATGGGTATGAACCTTGCTCACGGCGGACATCTGACACACGGTTCACCGGTCAATATTTCCGGTAAATATTTCAACATAGTACCTTACGGAGTCAATGATGATGGATTTATAGATTACGATGAATTAAGAAAGATCGCTCTTGAGTGTAAGCCCAAGATGATCATCGCAGGTGCTTCGGCATATGCACGTACGATAGACTTTAAGAAGTTCAGGGAAGTTGCCGACGAAGTGGGTGCAGTATTGATGGTCGATATGGCTCATATCGCCGGACTTGTGGCAGCAGGTCTTCATCCGAGCCCGATCCCTTATGCTCATGTAGTCACGACTACCACTCACAAGACATTAAGAGGTCCCAGAGGAGGACTTATCTTAAGCAGTCAGGAAGTTGCCGACAAGTACAACTTTAACAAGGCAGTATTCCCCGGAATACAGGGCGGACCGCTCATGCACATTATCGCTGCAAAGGCCGTGTGCTTTAAGGAAGCATTGGAGCCCGAGTTCAAAGATTACCAGAAGCAGCTTGCAGTAAATGCACAGGCTCTTTGCAAGGGACTTATGGACAGAGGAATAAAGATCGTTTCGGGCGGGACGGATAATCACCTTATGCTCATGGATCTTACAACATTTGATCTTACGGGTAAGGAAGTTGAAAAGTGGCTTGATGAGGCACATATCACAGCCAACAAGAACACTATCCCCAACGATCCCAAGTCGCCTTTTGTAACCTCAGGTATCCGTCTAGGTACACCCGCCGTTACATCACGCGGAATGAAAGAAGACGATATGGACAGGATCGCCGAGGCTATTTCGCTCATCGTTAAGGAAAAGGAAGCAGCGATCCCTAAGGCTAAGGCTATCGTAGACGAACTTACCGCAAAATATCCTTTGATCTGATAATCTTTAATATTTCGCACCTTCTCACCTGATGTTGAGAGGGTGCGTTTTTGATTTTAAAAAGGGAGTTCATATGAAAAAGAAGCTGTATCTTATACTGACATTGCTCATTCTTGCATTTTGCATGGGTGCATGTTCGAAGGCGGAAGATGTAAAGGAAAAGACCGAATCGGATAAAGACGAAGATAAGGACGAGAAAGAAACCGCAAAAAAGAAAAAGAAGAAAAAGGATAATAAGTCCGGCAAGAACGAGGATATCCCTGCTGAGGATATTTATCTTGATTATTTATCCGACAATATCAAGGCTGTTTCCGATGTTGAATATGAAACGATCCTGGAAACGGGTAAAGAATTTACTTTTTCTGAACTCATAGATGAAACGATAGATTATGAATTCGGCCTTAATGAAGATATTGAAGCAGGCCTGAATGATGCAGCTTATGATTTTATTGACTTTGGCAATAACGGCAGCACGGAGATGGTCGTCAGGATAAGTATCGGTGCCTATGCCGACATGAATTATGCGTATTTCTTAAATATTCAGGACGGCGCCGTTCATATCGTGGGCTCCGATTTTTGGACATACAGAAGCGACCTTCAGGTAAATAAATTGGGTTATGTCACAAACGGAGGATCCGGCGGCGCTGCCATATATGTATGGGACAGTTATTATTTCAATGCCGAAGGCCAAAGGATATACCTGGAACTTCAGGAACAGACGATGGCACTCAGCTCTGCGATCGTTCCGTATTATTACCTTAAAAACGGATTTGAAAGGAACCAAAACGGGGAGTATCCGGATAATGATTATACGGAAGACGGCATATCAATGTACCTGGTAAACTTTAAAGAATATGTATATGATCCGGATGACGATGATGACGATAATTATGAAAAATACTATCGTGACCAGCTCTATGCATTCGCGGATGAAAATCATAATGATGTTGCTCCGTCGGATGAGATTCAGAAACTCTATGACGAGGAGGGAGTAGAGGTCCTTCCTTATGCCGAGCTTTCAAAACGTGTGGAGGAACACGAAAAGGAGCTTGGCGTTACGGATGAAATAAGATTTGCACCGCTCGTTGACTGGATCGACCTTAAGGATAAGGGTATAGTAAAGCACGAGTTTGCCGAAAGAGAGGAAGAAGATACAGCATCGATCGAAACGGTATACGTTTATGATGACCAGCCAAAACCAAAGTATGCTGAAAATACTCTTGACCGGGATTTTGTGCCGATAAAGATAACACAGAAAAGCTGCAAGGAAAACGAGATCCTGGATGAGCAAAGATGGCTGGATGAAGTCGGCATGACCCTTTGGGATGACTATTTTAATGACGGATATTACTACTACCGCCTGGTGGATGATGACGGATACGGACATAAGCAGGAAGTTCGTATATATGATAACAACAATCAGCTTGAGTACATCTTTAACTTTGAAGACTTCCTGATGGAAAAAGGCTATGAGGATTCGGAAGATGCAGATTTCATAAAAAGAGGCATCGGAAACTGCATGCTCACGGATAATTATCTGTATGTCAGCATTTTCCATAATACTTATGCCGAAAGCTGCCCCGAGAACGGGTATCTGGTCTGCGTTGATGTGAATACCGGAGAGGTGGTATGGATATCGGATCCTCAGGTTGTCAATTCGTATAATTTCATCCGTCTCGGAGATAATCTGGTTTGTGGATACGGATTTACGGATGAAGACGATTATCTTTATGTACTGAACAGATTTACCGGAAAGACCGAGCAGAAGATCAAACTCAAAAAGTCACCGGATTATATCTGGCAGAACGAAAATGAACTGTATGTAAGAACCTACAGTTATGATTATGTGTTTGAATTTGAGTATGAAGAGTAACACTGGTGCGACAAGTTGTCAGAATATTCATGAATTTCAAAGCAATATATGTAAATTAATCAAAAGAAACAATATAATTATGAAAAAACTTTAAATATTTTTCAAAATTGTGTTGACAAATCATTTTACGGTGCTATAATGAAACCATAGAAAAGAAAGAGAGTTGAAAACGCTAGCAGATCGACGATCTGAACACTATACTAAAGAAGGAGGTACACTCCACCTAATGACTTGAAGGTTATCAGTAGTCATACCTGGTAACCGATATAACTTAACATAAACAGATGATCGCATGAGCTACGTAAATAGTGACGACGACAAATCTTTAAGAGCTAACCGTTACAGATGTGTGTACAGCAAGGTAGTGAGGACGAGGCGATCGAAGGTAGGACAATTTCATAGTAACTATCAAGCAAAAGTGAGGTATGGGCCATTGGATAGTATAGTTTAGAAGCGGGTATCGGAAAAACTTTCAGATGCCCGCTTCGATGTTGTTCAAAAACTTTTCCATCTATGCTATAATCCCTTTTTGCGGGTGCGTTTTTAATCACGTCAGCCGTTAACATATATGGAAAAGAAGACCTCATTTGCTTACAAGATCATAAGATTTATCGTTCTGCTCTTTTTCCCGAACATGAAAGTTGTCGGAGAGGAAAAATTGCCGGACGGCCCTTATATACTCGCAGGCAATCATTCCCAGATGTACGGACCGTTGGCCTGCGAATTGCGTTTTCCGGGAAGGCATTATATCTGGTGCATTTCTTCAATGATGGTCTTTAAGGAGGTTCCAGATTATGCATTTGGGGATTTCTGGTCTAAAAAGCCTGTTCCGGCAAGGTGGTTTTTCAGGATCTTTTCATATTTGATAGCGCCGCTTGCCGTGTGCATATTTAATAACGCTTATACTATCCCTGTTTATAAAGATAAAAGAATATTTGAGACGATGGAGCTTTCCGTTAATGCGCTCATTGACGGAGCGGGAGTAATTGTCTTTCCCGAAGACTATGATGAACACAACAACATAGTCCACGATTTCCAGAAGGGATTTGTATCCCTTGCCAAAAGATATTATGCAAAGACCGGAAAGACAGTTCCTTTTGTTCCGCTTTATGTCTGCCCCGGGCTTAAAAAACTGGTGATCGGAGATCCGGTATACTATGATCCTACTGCGCCTGTAGCAAAAGAGCAGGAGCGCATCTGTAATATCCTTATGGACAGGATATCGGAACTTGCTTATGAGCTTCCTTATCATAAGGTCGTTCCTTACCCCAATATACCCAAGAAAGATTATCCGGATAACAAAAGGAAGGAAGCCATATCATGAAAAAGCCGGTTGTGGATTACAGGAAATTCAGATTTTCAAAGATAAACGAGCCGGAGTTTAAGCATCTTTGGCTGATACTCGGATGGGTATTTTATCTTATGATGTACTTTATCACGGATCATTTTATTCCCGTTGAAAGATGCCATGTCGTGCACAGCCGCGTGGATGATATCATACCCTTTAACGAATATTTCATCATCGCATACGCATCATGGTATATCCTTATAGTTGCGACATTGCTTTATTTTCTTTTGTATGATCCGGGAAGCTTTGCAAATGCGCAGAAGTTCATAATCTGTACGCAGGTCGTAGGAGTAATTACCTATATAGTATGGCCTTCGATACAGCTCCTTCGTCCCGAACATTTTGAAAGAAACAACATTTTTACTTACTTTATGGGGATAATCTACACGGTGGACTCCCCGACGGGTGTATGTCCTTCGCTCCATGTGGGATTTTCGCTTGCATTGCTTTCGGCCTGGCTTAAAAAAGAAGGCGTCCCGAAACTGTGTAAATTTGCCATAATACTCTGGGTTGGTGTAATATGTATTTCGGTATGTTTTGTTAAACAGCATTCGTTTGTAGATGTTTGGGCGGCATTTTTAATGTGTGCCGTTATAGAATTGATTCTTTTCGGAAAAGAGTACTATCTGCCTTTGTTAAAAAGGTGTTCCGGATCGGAGATGAGAGTTGAAGAATAAAAGAAGATGGGGAGACAGAAGGGACGGAGCCCGTATAAGGGATATAGATCCTATGCACTATGTGATGCCCCTTATGTATCCTAACCGGTGTGATAATGAAGCCTATATGACTATCAGGATCAGACTGGACAAATTGGAAAGCTACATACGTCATACAAATAAAGATGACGATGACTGCAAACTGTCGATATTTATCGTTGTCATTGCAGCGATTTTAAAAGCGATAAGACTCCGCCCGCATCTTAACCGATTCATCACGAACAAGACCGTGTATCAAAGAAACGAGCTGACTGCCGCTTTTACGGTTAAAAAGACGTTCAGCGATGAGGGAGAAGAAACCCTGGCAAGGATAAATGCCGAGGATGACGACACATTAAAGACCCTTGCGAAAAAGATAAACGAACAGATCGATTTTTGCAAAACAGGTACGGATGAATCGTCCGAGGCTATGGAGTTTGTAAAAAAGCTGCCTTTCAAACACCTTATAGGAGCGCTGGCAAGGATGCTGGATCGTCACGGGTGGATGCCAAAATCCGTTATAGCAACGGATCCCTACCAGTGTTCGGTCGTACTTACAAACCTTGGTTCTCTCGGAATGAACATCGGATATCATCACCTTATGAACTGGGGAACGAATTCGCTTTTTGTCGTAGTCGGAAAGAAGCACACGCGTCCGAATTATGACTCGGACGGAAATGTGACGATGCAAAGAGAACTCGATCTTTCATTTACAATCGATGAGCGCATCTCAGACGGGTATTACTACGCAAGATCGTTAAAACTTATAAAGAAACTTATTGAAAATCCTGAACTTTTGGAAGAACCGTTATCCGGCGATGTAAGGTATTAAAAGAGGGGATAAAATGGCAAGAGAATACGAAGATTACGAAGAGGAATACTCTGAAGAAGAGTTAAGAAGAGAATACAGAAGGAAAAGAAGGATAAGGAACCGTGCGATAGCCGTTGTGGTTGCCGTTATACTGCTTACGGCGATCTGTGCCGGCGGCTTTTTCGGGATCCACTATGTCCTTTCTACCCTTAGCGAAAAGAAACAGGAGCAGGAGGCTATCATTCAGGAGGATACTCCGGCTGAACAGCTTACGATCGAAGCTCCCGAAGCGGAATAAAAGGTGTGATTTGTTTTTAAGAGGTGGATCTTGAAGGATTACAGACTTTTAACAAAGAACATAATCAAGTGGTACGAGTATAAGATGTGTTATCCCGGTGAGGAAACTGAAGACGAGAACGGGGATATACCCGATACCGAAGAAGTTCAAAAATCACTTGAAGAGATGTCGGAAGACGAAGAGATAGATCTTTCGACAACGGGACTTGGCGAGGACGAGCAGGCACTTGTCGAAGATATACTTGCGCGTTTTAAAGAAGCCAAGCAAAACACGGTTGATGATCTCTTTGCGGGTCTGAATGACGAGCCGTCTTCTGAAGGCGAATCAGCGCCCATGAGTGAAGAGGATCTTATAGCGGCGATCTGTGCGCCGAAACAGAATAATGTTGATGCCCTCGTTAATGAGGCGTATTCGGGAATGTAAAATGAAACGGAGATACAAACATTTTGCCGGAATAAGGATCTTTCTTGCGATAGTTCTTGTCGCGCTGGGTCTTTGCGGCTGTTCGTACTCCGTTAAATTGTCTGACGGGTCGGATAAGGTAGTTGTTAATGCCGTTGATGACGGATCCTTATCCGAAAAAGGAAACCTTGAGACAAAAGAACATCCTAAAGATGCGCCGGATGATAAGTCCCTGATCCCTGAGGATGGATATTACTATGATCTTGAAGAAGTAGTTCTTTATCTTGATACTTACGGAAAACTCCCTTCAAACTTTATAACTAAAAAAGAAGCCGGCGAGCTTGGCTGGGAAGGCGGACCGATAGAGGATTTCGTTCCGGGTGCCGCAATAGGCGGAAATCACTACGGAAACTATGAAAAGCTCCTGCCCGAAGGCAAATACAAGGAGTGCGATATCGGAACCCGGAATGCCAAAGGAAGGGGCGCTAAAAGGCTTGTTTATTCCGATGACGGAAAGTATTACTATACGGATGATCATTACGGATCATTTAAAGAAGTTGTGGTAAAAGACGGAGTAGTTGAGGTTTTGGAGTGATGAAAAAGAAATACGTTTTGGATTGCAATAAAATGACAGACAGGGAGACTGCTCATGAGTACATAGCAAAAGTGCTTGGTTTCCCCGAATATTACGGGAAGAATCTTGATGCGCTGTTTGACTGTCTTACCGATATGAAAAGCTGTGAGATAAAGATGGAAAATAAAGAAGGGTTAAAAAAACTTGGCGAATATAACGCCGCCCTTTTAGCTGTTTTTAAAGAGGCGGCGCTTGCTAACGGAAAGATTAACTTTTCCTGAAATCAGTTTTTGTTGTCGATAAAGAGTACTCCCAAAGTGCCGGGGCCGCAGTGAGATGAGATTACGCTGCCGGCACGTGTTATAAGTATCTCTTTAAAATATCCGAGTCCGGTCAGGTAATCACTTACCATTTTCAAAATTTCTTCCGAACATCCTGAATGCGTTATAAATACCCTGTCGGATTTTGCCGTAAGGAAGTTCTTTTCCATATCTTTGACATAATCCATAACGAATTTTTGTGGCTTTCCGCGATATTTCTGCTCGGGGCGCATCTGTCCGTCGACTACCGCGATACGGGGATGCAGTTTAAGAGTATTGCCAACCATGGCAGCAAGTCCTGAACATCGGCCCCCTCTGTAAAGATAGGTCAATGTATCGACTACGAAACTGGCTCTTACTTTTGAACGGAGGTTTATTATATATGACTCGATCTCACCTGCCGAGCAGCCGTTAGAACGCATTATGGCGGCTTCTATTATTAAAAGGCCGATGCCTGTCGAAAGATTCTGGGAATCGATCACATGGACACGGTCGGTTATCCCAAGCTCCTCTGAAGCAAGGATACAGTTGTTGTAGCAAGCTGACATGGGAGAAGAGATCGTAAAGATTATGAATTCATCATCGTCATTTCCGTTAAGGACTTTCATGATGTCTTCAATACCGGGAGCGGCTGTCTGAGGGGTCTGTCCGCATTCATCTGACCAGGCATAGAGCTGCTTGGGCGTAATGTTAACGCCATCCAGATACTCAGCTTCTCCGAGCCTCACAAACAGAGGTATTATTTCAATGTTATAGCGGCTTATTAGATCTTTTGACAGATCGCAAGTACTGTCTGAAAGAATTCTGATCATATGACTCCCTTTCCGTTTCGGATGACCGTAACATTCCGATACATATTTTATCAAAAAAGTGTTTGACATAGCAACAGCCTTATTGTAATATACTAATGTTCGCTGTGGCGGAACAAAATGCACGAGTGGCTCAGTTGGTGGAGCACGACCTTGCCAAGGTCGGGGCCGCGGGTTCGAGTCCCGTCTCGTGCTCTGTAGTGCAAAAAGGATATCCCTGATGGGATATCCTTTTTTGTACTACGGAGCTCAGCCGAGTCCTCGAAGGTTCGAGGTCTCCGCTTCGCTCCGGTCCGCGCAGAACCGACGTCTCAAAACCACAATTTACAATGGAAAGAATAGGGATGAACTGATAGAATACATTGTATGAATGAAGATAAGCGAAACGAAAAACTTGGCAGAGCCGCCGTTGGCGTGATGTGGTTTCTGTTTGCCGCAAAGTTTTTGATCGTGGCGACTTTGATAGCACTGGTGGCGCTGTATTTCCTGCACAAGCCGTTGTGGATAGCTCCTTTAATTGCGATAGGTGTGTTTGCATTATACAGGCTTTTCTGGAGA
>JAILCX010000092.1 GCA_024690205.1 Lachnospiraceae bacterium
AAACCTCCATTCGCTTATGCCATTAGGTGTTTCTGGATAAGTTCCGTTGTAATACAATTCCACACATTCAAGCTTAAACTGATTACTATAATGCATAAAAAACCCTCCTTACTGGTTGTCCAGTAAAGAGGGTACATATCAACTAAAGACGGGGCTTTTCGATCACATGATACTTTTGGAGATCTATACATCAGCCTTCGATGGCAATGTATCTCTTGGCCTCAACCTGCTTTGCATCTTTCTTCGGGATATCAAGCTTTAAGATACCATGCTTAAAGCTTGCCTTGATATCCTCCTGGGTAATACCGTCGCCGATGTAAAAGCTTCTCTGGCAGGCACCTGAATAACGTTCACGTCTGATGTAATTACCTTTCTTTGCTTCCTTTTCGCTGTCAGCCTCATCACGGTTAAGAGCTTTTGAAGCACTGATCGTAAGGTAACCTTCGTTCAGTTCTACCGTAACCTCATCCTTTGAAAATCCCGGAAGATCTATCTCCATCTCATAGCCGTTTTCGGATTCCTTGATATCCGTATTCATAACGTTCTTTGCTCTGTGACCATACAGTTTCTTTTCAATGTCTTTAAACTGCCTGTCATCGAATGCCGGCCAGGGATTCTGGTAGAATCTGTCAAAAAGATCAAAATCATCATTAAAAATACTGGGCATCAACATAAGTCATCCTTCCTTTCTGTATATAAACTGGCGATGTCGTTAATACTATGGAACCGGGGGATGTATGGGAACCTTTTTACTCTCACTTATCGTTCCTCATCCCTCGTTCTGACTATGTTATACCACTGTTATTAGCACTCGTCAATAGTGAGTGCTAATAACTTTTTATTAAGATTATAAAGTATTTATAAAATCAAGTGTTTTCAGTCTACAGCTCATTGTGATTTTTGCTTCTTCTCGCGTTTGACCCTAATTTGACCACGCTATTGTTTTACATCGATATTTCAAGCTCCTCATTCTCAATCCTCTCCACTTTTTTTGACCCCTTCAAGCCCCGAGATGTGATTATATACTTTAGTAGTTATCGTAAAATCTACGCAACCCATGATGTACTGCAATACCTTGAGATCTATTCTACTCTTGGCCATCCGAGTATATCCCGTATTCTTCCATGTATTTCCTCCCGCACTTTTAGTCTACATGATTTCGCCTTTGAATATAAAAACGTCCACCCCAGGTGATCGCTTTGTATGATAAATTAAATATATATACATACGAAAGGATATTACATGCCATACTTAGTATATAAACATACAACACCATGCGGAAAAGTCTATATAGGAATAACTAATAGAACCGCTGAAGAACGCTGGGGAAAGACCGGTAGTGGATATTATAACAACAAGTATTTTATGTCTGCTATTAAAAAATATGGATGGGATAATATCGAGCACGAAATACTTGCTAGTAATATTTCTGCTCAAGACGCGTGGGATATGGAGCAGAAACTAATTAAACAATACAAAAGCAATCAGCGAGAATTCGGGTATAACCACTCAAACGGAGGAGAGCACGGGTTTGCTAGAGGTCATCATTCTGAAGAGGCAAGAAAAAAGATCGCTAATGCCAGCAAGGGGCGTCATCCCTCAGAAGAATCATATAAAAGAATCCTAGAATGGGGGAAGTCGCGAAGAAAAGCAATAAGCATTTATAATGTCAACGGAGAATTCTTAACCACAACAGCGTCTATACTTGCCGCAGAGGATTTAACAGAAGTAAATAATTCAAATATTTCAGCGTGTTGCAAAGGAAAATACTCACAGATATCTGATTTTTATTTAAATATGCTAATAACTTTTTGTTAAGATTATTAACTATTTATATACTCAAACTACTCTCCTATTCTGAATACCGGATAATAATATGCCTTCTCATTAATCGGTGAAATCTTTTCACAAGAGTCAATAATAAGGCCCGGCTGTATTGACATATGGAATTTATCCAACACTGTAAAGTTCTTAGCTGCCTTCTTCCCCGGAGAAATACTTTTCTTGATCTCTATCGGAGTAATAGTCCCTGTCCTGACATATAGCAGATCAACTTCCTTTTGGTCTTTGTCCCTATAATAATACAGATACTCCTTGGGATCCATGTTATAAGCATAGAAGTTTTTTACAAGTTCACTGACAACATATGTCTCATAAAATGCCCCGCTCATCGCCCCGTTTTCAAGCATTTGGGCATTCGGCCATTTGCACAGGTACGAGCATAATCCGGTATCCATGAAGTATATCTTCGGAGCCTTGATTATCCTGTTTGATATATTCGGCATGTATGGCTGAAGAAGAAAGATGATCCCTGCAGTCTCCAGAATTGATATCCATCTTTTGCATGTCCTTACATCTATCCCCACTTCACCCGCAAGCGTATCATAATGAAGCTCAGCCGATGTCCGAAGGGCAACAAGTGCCATGAAATTGCGAAACAGAGTCTCGCTATCTTCAGATATCAGTTTTTTTACATCCTTTTCAATATATGTATCAACATAAGATCTGAAATAAATATCCCGCTTGGATCTATTCAAAACAACATCCGGCATACCGCCGGCAAATATATCTTCAAATATTTCCGCCCTCGTACGGTACGGTATATCGCTCTCCTGTTCTCTTTTCAGCAAAGTCTTTATATCAGGATCAAATACATGCCCGGACTGATCATATTTTTCCACCCTCGAAAAAGATGCCATTTCAATGACACCACATCTTCCTGCCAGTGAATCTGATATACCCTGCTGAAGCTCATACTTATTTGATCCTGTAAGGATATACATAAGCTGCTGGTCTTGCCCTTCTTCAGTCCACTTAAGACGCATATCATCAATTCGGATCTTGATCTCATCAAGTAATTTAGGTGCTTTTTGTATCTCATCGATAATAAGAGGCCATCCGTATGTTTCCAGAAACAATTTGGGATTATCTAACGCAAGGGCACGGTCATTGCCATCATCAAGCGTAACCTTTCGTATCTTATCGCCGAATATATGATTTACCGTGGTTGATTTTCCCACCTGTCTTGATCCATATATAACAATACACGGAAAAGAATCTGCTACTTCCTTTATCGAGTTTTCTATCTTTCTGTCTCTGTACATGGTCGCGCCTTTCTTGCCATCATTTGCAATTATCATAACATTTTGCGACCAAAGATGCAATGCTATGCTGTTTTGGTCGCAAATTCATAACTTTTTATAAACACAAACGGAGCAGTTACTCACTGCTCCGTCAAATTCTATATCTCTATATCATCTTTCACAATCTATTTTGCAATAACTCTAAAGTTCACGCACGTGTCGTCAATGCAGTCTATTATTTTACATATACGTTACACGAAACCTCTTTACAGGTAGGGTCATCGTGTAAACTGAAAGAAGAAGGTACTATCAAACCATTACCCTTAATATTATAAGTTGTAACTGAATATACAACACCATCCCAGGCTCTTACCCCTTTTACCACTCTTGTTGAAGGTGTCAACGTATATCCGGCGTTTTTTAGCGCCGATACTATAGTTGATTCAAATTCAGCACTGACAGGCGAGAAGCTTGTATTAACAAAAAATGCTCTTGATAGTGTCACCGGATTTTGCACGGGATTCTTCATATACGCGATCAGCGAATCGATCACCTTCTGTTGTTCCGTTGTTGCCGCTGTTGCAGGAGTCGCAGCAGGAGTTGTCGAAGTCGGAACGTATGCTATTCTGCCTTCTTTTTTTCCATATTTTAGATAATGACTGTATAATGCGCTCTCACTTGTTCCGTATACCGCTACTACATCCGGATATAATGATGCATATAATTCCGCATCAAATATGTCCCCGTTTTCCATTGTTTTAGGAACAGCATAAGTGCATACACTGCACCCAAGAGATAAAACCAAAGATGCGATAATGATCATAACTTTCTTCATATAACCTGTTCTCCTTTTGATTTAATCTAAAGTATTTATATGTAACTCCAGTATAACCAGTGCTGATAACTTTTCAATATTTCTTCTCGATTTTCCCGGTGATCCCATACTTTTTTCTGAATTCGTCAAGATCCGCTTCATCCCGGATCATCGGCTTTTTCTCTGTCGGATCGTATGATCCCTGTTTTTCTTTCTTAAAGAACATAGCTTACCCCATTATTTGATGAAAACAATACTTCTTGAAGGCATGTCAAATCCATCCTCGGAAAAGATGATTTCTCCGTTATCCACGGTCAGGTATTCAACTATAGAGGCCTCAGGATTTCCGCATTCTTTTCGGATCAGTTCGATATCCTTCCTTGTTATGTCAACCGCTCCTCTTTTTGAATTATTATATAAAACCGCGATCTTTTCATTATTCCAACTCTTTATTATGACCGCTTTATTTCCGTCAGTCGCTTCGTCCAGTATGGTAATGCTTCCCCTTGCGATCTCGGGATAGGTATTCCTTATCTTAAGTGCGTGTTTATAGTAGTTAAGGATAGAATCGGGATCTTCGTTCTGTTCGTTAACCCCGGGAAAATCGCTCACTATACCGGGGTCGGCATCGTCGGGATCTTTGCAAACTCCCTTATCTTCTCCCCAGGCAAACGCAAGACGCTTGTTTTCATCCTTACTGCCTGCCGATTTCATTCCGATCTCTTCGCCGTAATAAACATAGACGCTTCCGTTCATGCTGCAAAGGAGACCGCCTGCAAATTTGATCGCTTCCTTATCTGCGTTTAATGCATTTGCAACACGTCCCATATCATGATTGGTAAGGAATACGGCATCAACATAATCAGGATAAACCGAACCGAAATCCTCTTCATAGGACTTCATTGAAGAAACTAGCCTTGATGCTTTAACATTACCCCTGACCGCGCCAAGTAATATCCCTTCGGGACCTGCCGCATCAAAGTTAAACAGGCTGTCAGTCTTTGACTCATAATATGAGGCTATGGTCTTTTCTCCTGCCCACACTTCTGAAACCATGTAAAAGTCAGGATCAAGTGAGCGGGCATATTCATAAACCCGGTTCATAACCTTTGTGTTAAACCCGGTATCTCCTTCTTCAAAATGCATGGTCGCATCCATCCTGAATCCGTCTATGCCTTTATCGATCCAAAACGCTATTATGTCTTCAAACTCTTTCCAGAGTTCTTCGCTTTCATAGTTAAGGTCAGGCATTTCAGACCAGAACTCTCCTTCATAATAAAATGAAGTCCCCGGTACTTCATAGTATTTATCGGTTTCTTTTTCCCGCGAAAAATGATAGTAACCCACATATGGGCACTCCGCTGCAAGTTCTTCAAAACTTCGCGCATCCGACCCATCAAGGCCCTTGAGGTAGTCACACGCAGTAACGAACCATTCATGCTCCGAAGATGAATGATTCATAACAAAATCGATTATGACGTTTATGTTATTATCATGTGCATCTTCGATCAGCTTTTCAAAGTCCTCCATCGTCCCGTAAGATTGGTCGATCGCTTTGTAATCCGTGACATCGTATTTATGATAAGTGGGGGATGGCATGATCGGCATTAGCCATATACCGTTACAGCCAAGTTCTTTTATATACGAAAGCTTTTCATCGACACCGTTAATGTCCCCGATACCGTCCCCGTCGCTGTCACAAAACGAGTGTACAAAGACTTCATAATAATTCCTGTACTTATCATCTATTATGTTGAGATCTGAAGCCTCATCCTTTTCTTTGCCGGAACAGCCTGCACTGATAACAGTCAATCCTACAGTCAGAACCGACAGAGCAAAAGATAATAATCTTTTTTTCATTTGTCCCTTTCTTACGACAAACGGGACGACATCGCCGTCCCGCTTACTGATCCCATCGATTATTTGAGTCCGTCCATCTTCTTATATACGTCTCCACGGGGACCCGCCAGCAAAGTATTAACCACAACAATAGTGTTATTTATTATCGTGTAAACCACTCTGTATCCGCCAAGTTTAATCCTAAAGTAAACCGCTTTTCTGCCTTTGATCCGTTTTACATCTATTTTTTCCGGATGATCTCCGATCAAAAGTTCCTTTATAGCTTTCTCGTATTGCTTACGAATCTTTTCATGAGAAACAAAAAATTTTTCAGCGGCTTTAGTGTATTGGAGTTCGTATGAAAACGACCTTTCCTGTCTTGTTTTCTCCATCAAACATCATACCTTAAAGTGCTTTATATTTGATATTTCCAGGTCTTCATCCGAAAGACTCTCTATCTCAGAAAGGATCTCATCCGTTTCCTCACCGGAGGCATCCTCCACATTAGCCGTCAGTTTGTAAAACGGATCCTGTTTCATGGCGGGCAGATATGCATCCAACGCTTCATTTATCACTTCAGTGATAGTCATATGAAAAACAGCGGCAACCCGTTTTACGTCAACAACACGATTTTCATCCAGTTTTAAGTTTATCGGTTTAGTAGCCATATTATCCTCTCCTTATACTGCCATTATACACCGTAAAGACGGTAAAGACAACATAGCTTCATCCTTGTTATCCTTTAACTGCTCCTCCCGTGACTCCTTCAACATAGTATCTCTGGAGACACATAAAGAGGATCGTTACGGGTACCGCTATGAGGATACCACCAGCACAGAACCTTGTAAAATACCCCTGATAATCGTTGGTCCATACCCAACGTGTCATGGCTACGGCTACGTTATAGCTCATGTCATGACCAAAGGCGATGTATGAAGCAAATACGTAATCACACCAGGGTGCCATGAATGCAACCAGCGCCGTATAGATGATTATCGGCTTACTCATTGGTATTATCATCGTCAGGAATATCCTTGCGCGTGAAGCTCCGTCGATCCTTGCCGCTTCGTCAAGAGCCTTGGGGATCGTGTCAAAGAATCCCTTGCAGACATAATACCCCATTCCGGAGCTGGCAACCGATACAAGTATCAATCCGGGGATAGCACCTGATTGTGTCAGTCCGAATTCCTTAAGCAGGAAGTAAAGACATATCATCGTAAGGAAACCGGGGAACATTCCAAGGATCAGCCAAAATCTCATAAGGAATGTTCTTCCTTTAAATCTCATCCTTGAAAGCGCGTAGCTTACACAAAGGACCATAACGGTTTGCAATGCGGATATGAATACCGCAAGGATTATCGTGTTCTTGTACCATACAAGGAAATTAGTCTCTCCCGAGAAAAGGAAACGGTAATTATCCAAAGAAAAATGCTTCGGGATGATATAATCCACCATTCCGCCGTATTCAACCGCCGGATCATAAGAACGGAAGCTCTGCATGATGAGACCGAAGAACGGGAAAAGCCAGATAATGCTTATGATAATGAGGACAATGTAAGTAATCGCATTTCCGATCTTTTTTTTCGTTTTCATTATTGGAAGCCCTCCTCATCTTTAACCGACGGAAGCATGTTGTATACAATGACCGAAACAACTGCCGTAACAACGAATACCATGATACCGATGACCGCCGCCATTCGGTAGTTGGTGTTGTTGACCGTCATCTTATAAAGCCACGTAACAAGAAGGTCCGTGGATCCTGCCTTTTCGACAAGTTTCATAGACTGTGGCTGCCCCTGTGTCAGAAGATATATAACGTTAAAGTTATTCAAGTTACCGGTAAACTGCGTGAGCAGGAAAGGTCCGGTGACAAAGAGCATATAAGGAAGCGTGATCGACCTGAACATCTGCCAGCCGTTTGCACCGTCGATCTTGGCGCTTTCATAAAGGTCTTCGGGTATGTTCATCAAAAGTCCCGTTGCAATGAGCATCATGTATGGTATACCGATCCAGATGTTTACGACTATTATCGTAATGCGCGCAAGCATCGGATTGGTCCAGAACGGAATAGCCTGTTTGATCCATCCCCATTTAAGAAGATATCCGTTAATGAGTCCGTCATTTGCGAACATCTTCATAACATAAAGCAAAGATACGAACTGGGGAACCGCGATCGTTACAACCAGTATCGTTCTCCACAATTTCTTGAACTTTATGTCCTTTTTATTGATGAGCATGGCAACAGCCATACCAAGGAAATAATCTATAAATGTAGCAAAGAAAGCCCAGACAAGTGTCCAGCCCAAAACCTTAAAGAATGTTGTTCCGAATCCGGATGATCCGAATGTAACAAGGTTCTTAAAGTTTTCAAAGCCGACCCATGTAAACAGGTTCGTGGGCGCCTGATGGTTTTTGTCGTAATTGGTAAATGCGACGCATATCATGAACACGATGGGAAGTACCGTGAACACGAATATCCCGATAACGGGGATCGCAAGGAGTGTTTTATCGAAATTGCTGTCAAACAGCGATAAAAAGACTTTTTGGTTTGTAGGAAGTTTCTTCCCTTCTTTAAGAAGTTTCTCTTCTTCCCGGTTCTCACAAATGTTCACGTACCAAAGAACAATGAAAGCAAGAACCACAAAGATACTTAAAAGCCCAAAGAGAAGTATAAGGAAACTGTTATCTCCATAGACCGTTTTTCTTGAAACCTTTTTGGTAACCTCGGTTCCCAAAGTAGTGATCTTTGGAAGGTATTTTCTGCCGACACTTATCATGTATGCGATAAATCCGGCTTCGCACAGCATGAGTGCTATACCTTTTAACCACTGACCGCGCAGCAGTTCTCCGAATCCCATAATAAGGTAGGATACCCTGGTCTTCCAGTCGCCTTCCTTAAATGTGACTGCGATGTTCTTAAATACATTTGCCACAGCATTTCCCCGCTCTGCCATAGTTTGACTTTTTGCTTTTCCCATATTTACCTCCTGGAGGTGGTATTAAAAGAAGTCCGGCAAAGTGCCGGACTTCCCTTTACCTTTTAAATGAAAATCATTTCATTTTCAGGAATACCTATCTTACTGGGCGTAAGAAATGCATGTATCCTGGAAATCCTGAAGAGCCTTCATAAGGTCATCATCACTTGAAGTAGACTTTAATTCTCCTGATCTTACGCTGTCACCGAGTGATGTTGCAAGTGACCAGTAGTCTCCGGGGTACTGTCCCTGAGGGATAGTATAAGCAAGCTGCTCGGCAAGTGCTGAAAGAGCTACGTCAGCCTTAACCGCATCTGACTGCTGTGCGTTGAGGTTTGAAGGGCCCCAACCAACTTCGTTGTATCTTGCAAGCTGAACTTCTTCGCTTGAAAGGTAAGCAGCAAGAGCATCACAAACCATAAGCTTAAGCTCATCATCCTGAGGCTTAACACCGAGGAGCTTGAATCCACCGAAACCGCTCATCTGGTAATCTTTGCCGTCAGCGCCCTTGAATGTGGGAAGCTTAGCACAAGCGTAGTTGTCTCCGAACAGATCCTGAGCCGCACCTGAATCCCATGTTCCGTCTACGATAGCTGCACAGTTTGTAGCTTCACCTACTGCAGAACCGTTCTGGAATGCCTTTGACTCGTTAAGCTCGATCATCTTCTTGAATGCAACAAGTCCGTTGTCTGACGCGTATGTTACGTTAGCTTTTGTGAATGCTCCCGTATCATCTGTTTCATAAGAAAGTTCACATCCTGTTGCGAAGAAGAATGCTGTCTGATACCAACCGGAGTTGATCTCCATGTAGAAGTTCTTTCCGGCTGCTTCACAATCTGCAAGAATACCTTCCAATGTAGAAGGATCTTTTACAACGCTCTTATCATAATATAAGAAGTAACCGTTATCGGATGTAAGAGGATAAGCATAAAGTGTGCTACCTACAGTAGCGGCACCAACTGCACCGGCATCGTTCTGAGATTTAACAGCGTCAACGTTCTCAGGTGCAACTTCTTCAAGAGCTCCTGCAGTAACCAAACGTGCGATCTGGTCCTGTGCGAATGCGTAGATATCAGCTCCTCCCTGAACGTCTGTTATCATATTTCCTGCTGCATCTCCCTCACCAACGGGTTCAACTGTTACAGTGTATCCGCTGTACTGGGGATTTTCTTCCATAAACTTAGCAACCTCGTCATTTGTGAAATCAACTACTGCATCTGCAACCCAGATCTTGATCTCACCTGTTCCGAAATCTTCAACTGTCTCTGCTACTTCCTCAGCTGCTTCAGCTACTTCCTCAACTACATCGGAAGCTGTATCTGCTGCCGTGTTAGCTGCTTCAGCTGCTGTAGAAGCTGCTTCTTTAGCACCACCACATGCTACAAGGCTTAAAACCATAGCAGCAGAAAGTAGTGTTGCCAATACTCTCTTTTTCATATTTTTTCCTCCTTAGAAATTTTCCCGAATTTTCGGAAAACGTTTTCGTATTAATTATTACTATAATCTCCATGCTATTTTTTGTCAACGGAAAAAAATAAAAAAATATAAAATACCTGTTGACATCTTTACTGAACTAGTGTACTATCTTGGTAGTACACAAGAAAGTGAGGTGTTTTAATGCAATATGATTCAAAGGCACCGATCTATCTGCAGGTTGTAAACGCTATCAAAGCGGATATCGTAAACGGGACACTTAAGTGTGGCGACAAGCTCCCGTCCGGAAGGGACCTTGCCATGCAGTACACGATAAATCCCAACACATCCGCCAGGGTATACCAGGAACTTGAAGCCCAGGGAGCCTGCTTTACAAAGAGGGGAATGGGAACTTACGTTACCGAGGATACCGAAATGATCAAAAAGTTCAAAGAAGAAATGGCTGAAGAAGCCTTATCAGTGTTCTTAAGGAGCATGAAAGAACTTGGAATCACAACTGATGAATCAATTGAAATGGTACGCTCTCATCCAAAGATATGATCGGGAAGTAAAACTTTTAAGTAATGAAAGGATTGACAATATGTTAGAAAGTATTGAAGTCACAAAAAAATTCGTCGGTAAGACGGCTGTGGATTCTGCAACATTCACGCTGGAGCCCGGACATATATATGCCCTTTTAGGACCCAACGGAAGCGGAAAGACCACATGGATGAAGATGGTTACGGGACTTATAAAGCCCACATCCGGCTACATCATGTATGATAGCAAGCCGATCGGAATACAAAGCCGTAAGGAGATCGCCTACATGGCAACGGAGCCTTATTTCTATGATTGGATGACCATAAAAGATGTCGGAAAATACTACGAAGATTTCTTTGAGGATTTCTCCTTAAGCAGATTTAATGAGTTGATAAGCCGTATGGAACTTTCCGAGAAGCTTAAGACCAAGAACCTTTCATCGGGTATGTCAGCAAAGCTTAAGGTGGCCGTAACCATGGCAAGAAACGCCAAAATATATCTTCTTGACGAACCTTTAAACGGTATTGATCTTATCGCAAGAGATGATGTCATGAAGACCATGCTGGAATCTGCATCACCCGAAAATATACTCGTGATCTCCAGTCACCTTGTCGAAGAGCTCGAGTCGGTTGTAGACCGTGCCATCTTTATAAAAGACTCACATTTTGCAGGGCTTTTCGATCTTGAAGAGCTCCGCCAGAGCGAAGGCATGTCGATCGCAGATAAGTACAGGGAAATATTTGGACACGGAGGACAGATAAATGCTTAATCTTTTAAAATATGAATTTCGTAAATCAGGTGGGATAAAAGCTATCCTCCTCATTATTACAGCCGTATTTCAGATCGTTTTCATGATAGGTTTGTTTGGTGATTTTGAAGCTCCCATGGCAATAGGTGCCTCATCTTTAATGCTTATTGCATGGATAGGGATCGGAATTATCGGAATTTACAGTATACTTACACTGCATAAAGATATGAACACCAAACAGGGATACATGCTCTTTATGATCCCCAAAGACAGTTACCGGATACTCGGAGCAAAGGTTATAGAATGCGGTCTTTCCATCTGGATCATGGGTGCTTTCTTCGGTGCTTTAGGCCTTTTGGATCTTTCGCTTCTTTTAAAGGAATTCAATGAGATCGATCAGATTTTTGATCTTTTAAAGATGGTCATTGAAAGTGTTTCCGAACTTGAGCTTAATGCCGGATTCGCGATGACTTTAGTGCTTTTCATATTGACATCATGGCTCTTTACGGTAGTAAATGCTTACTTTGCCATCGTTCTTTCCGCTTCATTCTTCAACGGAAAGAAATTCAACTGGCTTATTTCTCTTGCTATATTTATTGCGATCAGCCTGTTCATCTCGTATATCTACAACAAGCTTCCGATCGCTGAAATATCAGCTATGAAGGTAAGCACCAATCTTCTTTCGATCGGCTTTTACCTTATACCTACCGTCCTTTTGTATTTCATCACAGCATGGATCATGGACAACAAGTTGTCGGTATAATAAGCCGTTTTTATACAAAACTAAAATACCCCGGCAGGCGAACCTGTCGGGGTATTATCATGTCTTTAATTATCTTTTGTCTTATGCCTTAGCTTTCTTCTGCTTTGAGAAAGTCTGAAAACCTTCTACAACAAGGATTACAGCAAGAATTGCCATTGCCAATGCAAAGATGAGCTGGAACCAGTCGCCCCAAACCGCGCTTGAATCGGGAACCATACCTGCTATGAGCTTGCACTTCTTGATGATGGTCTGAACAAGTGAGGTAAGTGTTGCACAAAGCATGAATACCATCGGGATGTAGAACATCTTGTTGTTCTTTCCAACTTCACCGAGCCATGCACAAACAGCAAGGAGCGCGATACCTGCAAGGAGCTGGTTAGCTGCTCCGAACAGAGCCCATATAGCAGAGAGCTTTAATCCTCCGAGTACGCATCCTATAACTACCATGAATGTTGTACCAAACAAAGGATGTGCAAGGATCTTTCTTATTCCGCTTGCATCTTTCCATGTAGCTTCTTCTTCCTTAAGGAAAAGTTCAGAGAACATGAATCTTGAAAGACGAGTTCCTGTATCAAGTGAAGTAAGAGCAAATACCGAAACAGCAAGTGTAAGAAGCGCTGCTATAGTATTGTAGATGCCTGTTCCCTCTGAACCGAACATTATTGCGATACCTGCACCGAATGCTGCTGAAGGTGAACCGAAATCTCCGTTTGTATACTTGGCATAAACCATACCTACAGCTATGAGTGAAACGATACCGAGTGCGGATTCGATGAGCATTGATCCGTATCCGATAGGCTTGGCATCTTTTTCGTTCCGAAGCTGTTTAGATGTTGTACCTGTAGAGATGAGTGAGTGGAAACCCGAGCAGGCACCACATGCAACGGTAATGAACAGCGCAGGGAACATGTTACCGATGCCTGTCTTCCAGCCTGTAAATGCAGGAATGGTAAATGAAGCGTTTCCGGTAAATGCAGATACCAGAATACCTACAACTGCTATAGCCATCATTGCATAAAGCAGGAAGCTTGAAAGGTAATCTCTGGGCTGAAGGAGTATCCATACGGGAACCAGAGATGCAATAACAATGTATACACCGATAAATACGATCCATGCTGTACGGCTCATAACGAAACCACAGTTAAGACCGATGATCGTGATAACAACTATAGCAACAACACCTGCGATTGAAGCAGGAAGAGTCTTAACATTAAGCTTGTTTGTAACATAACCGTAAACGATCGCTATCAGAATAAACAGCAAAGATATCATAGCCGTTGTCTGGTTGTTGGTAGGAGATGCGGTAAATCCGAATCCGCCTTCCTCGGTAAAGAACGTACCTGCAACAACATTGACAAATGAAGCGATGACCAGGATAAGAACCAGAAGTCCAAATACAAGGAAGAGCTTCTTTGCTCTTTGTCCCATTGTATCGTTGATGATCTCACCGAGTGACTTTCCGTCATGTCTGATGGAAGCAAACAGTGAACCGAAATCCTGTAATCCACCGAAGAAGATACCTCCGATAACACACCACAGGAAAACGGGGAGCCATCCGAATACGGATGCCTGGATAGGTCCGTTAATGGGACCTGCGCCTGCGATTGAAGAGAAGTGATGTCCCATCAAAACTGCGGGAGGTGCGGCTACATAGTCTACACCGTCTTCTTTTTCGATAGCAGGTGTCTTCTTTGAAGGGTCGATGCCCCACTGCTTAGCAAGCCATGAACCATAGGTGATGTAACCTACGACGAGCAATGCTATAGCTGCAAGAATGATTAACAGTGCTGTCATTTTTGTTTCTCCTTTTCCTCATTGAGTATATTGCCAAAGAGCTTCATAAGGATCCTTGCCTGATTGTTGAAGTAGGCAATTCCCTTTTCAAGTTCCACTGCAACCAATCTGTAATTCGAATACCCGTGTAATGCGAATTTATAGTTTTTGCTGTGAGATGCCTTTTTGACCATCCGCTCAGCATCTTCATCCACGGTATCCGCCACGATAACAAGAACTACATCGGTATTTTTGTGATCCGGTCCCGGGGTAACCTTCGCCATTCCCGTTTCCCAGGCTTTATTGTCAAGTTCCGTAAAAAGACCGGCCGTCAGGTGCTGTACCTTCTTAAAATATACATACTCGGCAGATCTTATGTCAGCGACCTTTGCTGCCTTTATAAGGAAGTACTGCTCTCCTTTGGAATCAAATCTTGCTTCGGCATCAAAGCCTTCCGTCACCTTGAACTTGGGGCTTTCGGTATTTGCTCCGGCAAAATCATAATATATGGAATATGAATCCGAAAGAGCATCCATCACTTTTTCGCCTGACAGAGGATGCCCCATGTCTATATGATTTCTGCCCGCTTTGTATCCCGGATCAGCTTTCTTTTTTATTTCATCCAGGCTTATCATGCATCAGCCTCATCGGAATCCTTTTTATCCGGCAAATTCTCATCATCGCTTTCAGGCTTTTCCGGAGCCTTTGTATCAAGCGACGGAGCCTTGCTCTTTATTTCTTCCAGCAGCATCTTTGCTGCTTTTTTCCCGGGAAGAGTGACTTCCATCAGTTCCCTGTCATTTGCATAAATGACCAGATATTCAACTTCTATATCGCCATCTCCGCAGCAGATATTGGCATGAAGTCTTCTGACACGGCGGAAAATCTTTTGTGCTTCATCATATTTAATATAGAAGCAAGACAATCCCTTTTTTACAAAAAGTGCATCTCCTGCGATCGTCACCGAACCTATGGTATGACCGCTTTTAAGGGATTCTTTAAGTGCGACCGAAGTCTCCTTATTAACTTTTCCATGTAACAACGACATATATTTCATAAACTTCTAACATTTTAGCACCATATTTACTTTTTTACTATACCAGACTAAAGTACTAAAACTCAAAACAAGCACCCCTAAATGAGGTGCTTGCTTTGCTCAGAGTATCAGTCATTTATTCCCAAAACAGTTCATCCAGTGTTTTACCCAATGCTTTGCATATCGAGATGCAAAGGTTTATGGTCGGGTTATAGTCTCCCTTTTCTATGGCGCTTATCGTCTGTCGGGACACCTCACATTTCTTCGCAAGGTCGTCCTGGGAAAGATCGAGCGCCGCACGTGCGGATTTTAACTTAAGATTCTTCATGTTCTCAATCCTCCTCTTCGTTTTTTTCGGTTCTGTTCTTTATGTACATCTCAACACCTATGATGATAAAGATGATCGCGCAAAGAAGATTTGCAAACGGAGGCTGTAATACGCCGTCACGAATCCAGCCTTCATGCTGGAAACTCAACATGCTGATCAAAAAGTTAAACACTCCTATACCGATGCAGATTCCCACAAATCTTTTATAATTCGTGTTAAGTCCGATATAAGCATCGTGATTGACAGAATAGCTGGCGTGTACCAGTGCTGCAAGGAGAATACATGATAAATTTGCAGTAAAAGGATCCATTAAAAGCTTAACCTGGGCAAGTTGAAGAAGACATACCACAGTTTCAGCTCCCGCAAGAGTCCAGAAAGAATATTTGTAAGCGCGTCCTCTTTGAAGTTCCTGCATCTCATCGTACTTTGTTTTTACCTTACCGTCTTTGTTAACGGCCTTGAAAATAACCACACATATTAAAAGTCCAACTATAACTCCCATTCCTAATCCTAAAAATCTGAAATCCATTTTTATTACCATCCTTTCTCAGTTCTGAAACATCAGTTTACTTTAAATCATTGTTGTTTTGTTCTTTGTTTTGAATTATTGAAGGGCTGATTGAAAGCTGTCATAATCAGCAATCTCGCTGCCCTTTTTGAAGCTTCTGTCATTATAATACACGGTCGATAGCATAATGTCAAGTTTATTTTACATATTTCTTTTCAGGATGGAATTTTTCATATAAAAAAGCCCCGCAACCGCTTTAACAAAGCAGTCACGGGACCTCATATTTACGCTGTTTTTCTTACTTCTTGATCCTTACTGAAACCACGCTGCAGGCAGGAATTGAAAGTTTAAATCCTCCATGTACCTTGGTAACGGAATCAAACTTTTCTTCCTTAACAGCATCAGGTGCTTCGAATGTATTATGAGCATTCATGGCTCCCTTAACGATCGATGCCTCACACACATTGTAGTTGTCTGCATCATTGGTAACGGCAATATCGATATCCTCTGCAGACTCAAGTGAGTTGTTCGTAAGAGTGATCGTGATGACTCCGTCCTTATCCTCAGATACGGACTCATAAACCTTGGCAAGCTCGTTCTCTCCGCTTCCTACGGTTCCGTTTTCAAGAAGTTCGCTTGAAAGGAGCTTAGCTCCCTGGTGAGCTGCATACATCTTAAATACATAATAGGTAGGAGTCTTTATCATCTTTTCGCCGTCTGTTAATATCACTGACTGAAGAACGTTGATAAGCTGTGCAATGTTCGCCATCTTTACTCTGTCTGAGTGCTTGTTAAAAATATTAAGAGTGATACCTGCAACAAGAGCATCTCTCATCGTGTTCTGCTGATAGAGGAATCCGGGATTGGTTCCGGGTTCTACATCCGTCCAGATACCCCACTCATCGACCATCATGCCGATCTTCTTGTCGGGATCGAATTCATCCATGATATTTCCGTGCTTTGTTACGAGCTCTTCCATGAACGAACCGCGCTTTAATGTCTGGTAGAAGATCTCCTCGGTAAAGTCTGTCGCAGAACCCTTGAAGTTCCAATCATCTTCCGTTTCGGGAAGCGTGTAGTAATGGAGTGAGAGTCCGTCCATATGTCCGTGAAGGTGTCCGTATGTACCTTCAAAACATGTTTCCAGAACTTTCCTGGTCCAGTTATAATCATCGGAATTTGCTCCGCAGCAGATCTTGGTTATCGGTGCATTTCCATCATAATTTCTTACATAGGTCTGGTATCTGCGATATTCATCCGCATAATATTGAGGGCGCATGTTTCCGCCGCAACCCCAGTTCTCATTTCCGACTCCGATGTAGTCAAGCTTCCAGGGTTCCTCGTGACCGTTTTCCTTTCGAAGGTCGGCCATCGGAGAAACTCCGTTAAAAGTCATATACTCGACCCACTCGCTCATCTCTCGTACCGTACCGCTTCCGACGTTGGCATTAACATATGTCTTACACCCCAGCTGACGGCAAAGCTCAAAGTACTCATGTGTTCCGAAACTGTTATCTTCGATGACCCCGCCCCAGTGGGTATTGATCATCTTTTTTCTCTTATTCTTAGGTCCGATACCGTCCATCCAGTGATATTCATCGGCAAAACATCCGCCGGGCCATCGAAGAACAGGTGTCTTCATTTCCTTTAATGCGGATACCACATCATTTCTCATACCGTTGGTATTGGGAATATCGGAATTCTCTCCTACAAAGAGTCCCTCATAGATACATCTTCCAAGGTGCTCCGAAAAATGTCCGTATATTTCGGGAGCGATCGTGCTTTTTTTGCTTTCGTTGTTAATTACTAACTTTGCCATGTCCCCTCCTAATATTATTGCTGTCCATAATACGCATTTGCACCGTGTTTTCTATAGTAATGCTTATCCTGTAATTCCTGTGGAGCCGGTTCGATCTCGGGATTAATGAGTTCTGCACGGTATGCCATTTTGGCAACTTCTTCAAGAACCACAGCGTTATGAACAGCGTCGGCAGCATCCTTGCCCCAGGCAAAAGGTCCGTGGTTTTTGCAAAGAACTGCAGGAACCGCCATTATCTCCTTATTCATCTTTTTAAATTCGTTAACTATAAGATGACCGGTGTTTGCTTCATATGCTTCGTCTATCTCTTCCTTGGTAAGGCATCGAAGACAGGGCACCTCTCCATAGATATAATCCGCATGCGTCGTTCCGTAGCAGGGTATCGAACGTCCTGCCTGGGCCCAACTGGTCGCATAACTTGAATGGGTGTGGACCACGCCGCCTATCTCGGGAAATGCTTTATAAAGTTCAAGGTGTGTCGGTGTATCCGATGAGGGATTGAGTCTTCCTTCAACTCTGTTTCCTTCAAGATCCATGACCACCATGTCTTCGGGACGAAGTTTTTCATATTCAACTCCCGAAGGCTTAATAACGAAATACTTTCTCTCCTCATCTATCGCACTTACGTTTCCCCACGTAAAGGTAACGAGTCCGTATCTGGGAAGAAGCATGTTCGCTTCATAAACCTTTTGTTTTAATGCTTCCAACATATGATCTCTCCTTATATATCAAGTGCGGCCCTTTCAGCAGCAAGGCCCTTAAGGTATCTTTCCATATATTTATCAAATCCCTTAACGTTCTCGGGATCGGGTTCTATCTTTGTTCCGCTGTTTCCGGCAAAGATCTTTTCATTGAGGTAGCGACTCAATGTAAGTGAAGAATCCGACTTCTTTGCATCACCGAATGCGGCAAGAAGAGCCATTCCCCAAGGTCCTCCCTCTCCTGCTGTTTCCATTACTGAAACCGGAGTGTTCATGGCTGCGGCGGCGATCGATTGTCCGACCCCCGGTGTCTTAAACAATCCGCCGTGACCGAGCATCTCATCACACTTAACTTTTTCTTCCTTAAACATAAGGTCCAGTCCGTGCTTTAATGCTGCAATCGAAGAATAGATGTGCATCCTCATAAAGTTTGCCAAAGTGAACTTGTCATCTGCTTTCCTGACGAACAACGGTGCTCCCTGGTCAAATCCAGTAACGGGTTCACCTGAGAAATAGTTATATGAAACAAGTCCTCCGCAATCGGGATCACCTTCCATGGCAACGTTAAAGAGTTTCGTATAAAGCGTATTCTTATCAACCGGATTTCCGGCAAGCTTTGCAAACTCGTCGAAGATATTGACCCATGCGTTGATATCCGATGTACAGTTGTTGCAGTGAACCATTCCGACCAACGCTCCGTCAGGAGTAGTCACAAGGTCGATCTCCTTATAAACCTTTGAAAGCTCTTTTTCCAGAACCACCATTGCAAAGATCGATGTACCTGCAGATACATTCCCGGTGCGTACACCGACCGCGTTTGTCGCGGTCATTCCGGTTCCAGCATCACCTTCTGCGGGAACCAGCATGATGCCGGGCTTTAATGCTCCGCTTGCATCAAGAAGCTTTGCTCCTTCTTCGGTAAGTGATCCTGCATTTTCACCTGCAGTAAGTACCTTGGGAGCGATATCCCTGAACTTCCATGCAAATTCTTCTCCTGCAATAAGAGAATCAAACTTTGAGATCATTCCTTCATCAAAGTCACCTGTCTTAAGGTCGATGGGGAACATTCCCGAAGCATCACCGACACCGAGGTTCTTTTCGCCTGTAAGTTTCCAGTGAACATATCCAGCAAGTGTTGTAAAGAAAGCGATGTCCTTGCAATGGGGCTCCTTATTCAGGATTGCCTGGTAAAGATGCGCTATACTCCAACGCTGTGGTATATTGTAATTGAATTCTTTGGTGAGTATATCAGATGCCTGCTCTGTTATGGTGTTTCTCCATGTCCTGAAGGGAACAAGAAGTTCACCGTTTTTATCAAAAGCCAGGTAGCCGTGCATCATGGCAGAAAAGCCGATGGCTGCAAAACTTGTGACAGATGTGTCATATTTGCTCCGTATGTCTTTTAAAAGATCTGCATAACAATCTCTTAACCCGTCCCATATCATATCTAAAGAATAGGTCCAGATCCCGTTTTCGAGGAGATTTTCCCATTCATGTGAACCTGACGCAAGAGGGGTTCCCTTTTCGTCGATTGCCACGGCTTTGATACGGGTTGAACCGAATTCTATGCCGAGATACGCTTTACCTTCGCTTAATACCTGCTTATTATCCATACCTTCCCTCCACTTAGACGTCTATGTAAAACGTTTTACTAAAAACTATTTTACACAATTAATTTATTAAATCAACAGTTTTTTTAGGACCTGTCGTTTTTTAGATCATCAAATTTGGCCTGCATTGTCGGATTACCTTTTGTAAGCTTTTTAACACTCACATCTTCGACCTTGTTGTTGGCTATCCTGAGCTGATTATCGGAGCCGAGCAATTCGTTCTTGACCTTGTTAAGATGGTCTATTGTCTTGTCGATCTCGGCTATTGCTTTGTCAAAATGAGAATGCGCAAGCTCATAGTTTCTTCCGAAATCATCTTTAAATTTAAGAAGATTCTCCTCAAAATCGGAAATATCTATATCCTGATTCTTTATAACTGCCAGTTCCTGTTTGTATAAAAGAGCATTCATGGCAGCATTGCGCAATAATGTGATGATGGGGATAAAGCACTGCGGCCTTACGACATACATCTTGTCATACTTGTATGAAACATCCACGATCCCCGCATTATAAAGCTCACTGTCCCGCTCCAGCAGCGAAACAAGGACGGCGTACTCGCAGTTTTTCTCG
>JAILCX010000027.1 GCA_024690205.1 Lachnospiraceae bacterium
AGCTGGTTGATTCTCTGAAGCATATCGTGTACTTCGTTGAGAGCACCTTCTGCTGTCTGTACGCAGGAAATTCCGTCCTGTGCGTTAGCAGATGCCTGTGTAAGGCCTCTGATCTGACGTCTCATCTTCTCGGAAATTGCAAGACCTGCTGCATCGTCTGCTGCACGGTTGATCTTGTAACCTGAAGACAACTTCTCGGTCGACTTAGCCTGCGACTGAGTGTTGACGTTCAACATCCTGTTAGAGTTCATTGCCTGTAAATTGTGCTGTACTACCATATTATTTTCCTCCTTGAAATTATGTAACTGCTTCCATGCAGTTAAGTGATTTAGTTTCTGATAACGTCCTTAAGGATCGTACGCTTCCTTAATTCTGTTATCGGTTACGGGCTTATCACCGCCCTGTTATTAAATATATCGGACAAAAGTCCTAATACTTAACACCTAAATTATAAAATTTTAAAAAATTTTTCGGATCACTTCTTTTTGTCCATAAACCGGGCTTCTGCGGTAGTTGTTCCGCTCATGTTTCTGTAGTAATTCATAGCCACATTAACCGAACGTTTGCTTTCAGACATCCCTTTTCTTTCTTTTATCATTGTATCGGAAAGGGCATTTCTGTTACGTTCTTCAGCTGCTTTAATAGATGCTCCAAGATCCGTGATCCTCTTTATAAGATCCTGCATTTCCTTTATGACGGAAGAATAATCTTCCTTATTACTCTTAAGTTCGGACTCTACTCTTTGATATACGATCTCAAATCCTTCATCCAGTTTATCAAGTTTTTCGATACATACATCCTTATCCGCAAAGAGCTTGTCAAAGGCCTCATAGTCAAAAGGGTCGGCCGCAAGTATATCACTTTGCAGCCGGTTTATCCCTTCAATCTCTTCAAGAACTTTTACCTTCTTGATCAGGCTGTCACGCAGTGCTAAAACATGTTCTTTGCTCATACGGCACCTTTCTGTCCGTTGATCCTCATAACCTCAACCCACGTATCTCTTACTGATCTAAGATGAGTAGTTACCTCTTCGAGGATCTCAGGATCCTTCCTAATATTTGCCAAAGTCAGGCGTCCGGCCAGATATGAATATATCTTTTCAAATTCCTGTGCAACCGGATACTTCATGTCTAAAGTGATCCTGAGATAGTCTATTATCTTTTCAACTTTTATTATATGAAGATGAGCTTTTTCTATATTTTTATCCCGACATGCATCTATAGCGATGTTGCAGAACTTGATAGCTCCATCATATAACATAAGTGTAAGTTCAGCAGGCGAAGCTGTCAGAACCTTTGAATTCTTATACTGTGCGTAAGCAGCAGGTAAAGCCATGTAACTAACCTCCTAAATCAACCGTTTCCGAGAAGTGAAGATATCGCATTCTGGTTCGACTGCATCTTTGCCATTGCTGTTTCCATGGCACCGAATTTGTCATACCACTTATCTTCGTAAGCTGCCAGCTTTGCTTCCAGATCGTCGATCCTCGTCTTGTAATCATTGTAATCACTCTTTAATTTAAGATCATCAAAGAAGCTTCCGTAAGTCCTTGTATCCTGGACCTTGGCTGACAGCTTGTCCATCTTTTCATATAGATCACGGTTAAGTTTATAGAAGAATTCTTCTACCGTCTCGGGATCCGTGGAGATCATGTACTCGAGTTTGTTTGTCTCATTGGCAAACATGTCATCGTCTTTATCTCCATAGATATGGAAAGCATTCTTTTCATTATCGGCAGCCGTGAAATAACCTGCATTTTCGATTCCGAAGTCGAAAAGATGCATGGTTTTTCCTCCAACTTCTATTCCGGATGCCATGACTTCCTTAAGTGCTGATGACAAAACGCTCAGATTATCGTCTTTTGAAAGAGCCTGCTCTTTTATCTTGTCTTCCCACTTTTCTATCTCGTAGTCAGACATCGCAGCCTTTTCTTCATCCGTGAGAGGCTTATATTTTGAATCAGCCTTAACATTGTAAAGCTTATCCATCTCGTTAATGAGTGTTGAATACTCATTGATGAATTTCTTTACCATATCATATATGGCACT
>JAILCX010000042.1 GCA_024690205.1 Lachnospiraceae bacterium
TGCCTGCCAGATGGGTATGGCATAGAAGCGTCCTTCATCTCCTTTGACTATATCTATATTGATAAGTGATGATTTTAGAACCACATTTATATCAGAAAAATCGATTGTCTGGTCTCCTTCACCTATAAGGAACGTACCGTCATTCTGTTTTATGAATGCGCTTCCGTATTCAACCTTATAGCTATCAGACTTCTTTGCAAAAGACGAAGACCAATGCTTGCAGTTAAAAATTGTGATCTCCAGCAGACACGCCAAAAGCAAAATGACTGCTATCGGAAAAAACTTAATTTGTCTAAAGCGGATTAAAATCGATCTTAAATTCATTATTATGCTCCGTTATTATCAGCAGGTATTCCTTTTATCCTGAGGCCGTAATACAGTCCTAGCCAGCTGTTTACCCAGTCATCCGGAGATTCCTGAATATAGTTAAGGCCAAAAAATGCATCATATCTGCTCTCGGAGGGATAAACGATCGGGATCTCGACTTCCTTATCACCACGTTTGATCGCCGACTGGATCAATTCATATCCTTCATTATATTGTGCATATGTTTTTTTAACGGCTGGAATTTCTTTCTCGAACGAAAAGATCGTTACGGCAAGAAGCGCAAGGCCCACGATCAAGCCGGGTACCATCCCCACAGAACAGATAACATCATTGTAAAGGTAGCTTATGGCGCTTATCACGAGTATTGTTCCTGCAAAGAATGCTCTTTCCGGATAAGAAAAAGCAAATGTAAGGACCACTATTGACGCACATCCTGCCAAAAGCATAAAGAAAGGGATATATGAAACATCATCTTTTTCTCTGTACTTTTCCAGAGCAATGTACGCAACGGCAACAACAGTGAATATGATAAACAAAACGCCGAGATCTCTTTTTGTAATAACAAGAATATCTTTAAATCTTGAAATGTACCCTTCAAGATCTGTTTTTGAATCAAGTCTTTGAGGTGCCGTTACAAGATAAAGCATTCCGATTATCTCACCAACGATTCCGGAGATCATCCATTTCTTTATCTTTCTTTTTGAAATAAAGTAACCGAAAACATATAGAATACAAAGTCCGACAAGTGCTCCACCACTGTTTTCATTCGTGCATCCACCGGCCATACCGATCAAAAGCATCAAGATGAAGTTTTTAAGATCATCTTTCATCTTGTCGTCATCGGCAGAATTAATCCTGTAAGGAACAAGAACAGAAAGTATAATAACGCTGCACCAAAGATAACTGGCTGCACCGGAAGCCCATAAAATAGTATGCCCGAAATCCGGCGCAAAAAACCAAAGGAGCGTTCCTATAAGCACAATAAGCGAAACACTCTTTTTTGTTTTGCCATATACGGAATGGAAATAAATAAGGAGTATAAGGGCGATGAACATTAAAGAGTTTAACACCCTGTAAGGAACTCTGGGTAGGAGCAATGCAACCTGAAGTAATCCGTGAGCGATGACTCTTCCGTTAATGATCTGCCTGTGGTTATGCATGCTTGATATCAATTCGGTGATCCTGAACTTATGACTTGAATCCATCGGACCCGACATTGTATCTATAAAGGCAAAATAATGCGGATCATCGGATGTAAATCCCGTATTGAGATTTAATATGAGAATGCCTGCAAAAAGGATGAGAATAACCAAAACAGATGTAATGTTAAAAATCCAGCTGTTTTTAAGGAAAAAAGCTTTAATACTCTGACAAAGCAGAACAAACTTTGAAGATAAAAACTTTGCACTATCTACGGAAACTTCTTTAACTCTGTAACTGTAGTAAGAAAAGCTTTCAGCAATACGTTCCGTATCGGATTTTCTGAATCCCCAAATGATAAATGCGATCAATGAAAGCAATGAAATGACGTCAAGAACGATCCATTTTACAGGTTCATGTTCTTTTACAACTAAAGTTCCGGAGTATCCTTCCGGTATCAAAACCTTAAGACAGTTATTATGCTCCGTATCCCTAATGACCTTAAATTTGAGTTTCTGAGCTTTATCTTCTGCCTTATATACGTCCCTGTAATAAAAGACGGGAATATCTATATACGCTTCAGAACCCGTATTTTGCAAAGAGACTGTAAATTTAAGCCCATCTTTGTTCCAGTCGGTAATGTCGGTTCCTGCAGCCGTTACGGAGCGAGTCATATAAGTCCCCTGAACATCCGAACCAAGATACAGATATTCGGCGCCCATGATATCAGCTGTATTAAGCGATGATTCGGAATACTTATACTTTATCCCGCTGTTGATTATTACAGTGTAAACATACTGCATTCCCTGAAGGACACTTACAAGGGCAATCAGCGCAACAACCAGCCTGAAAAGATCTGTCTGATTTTTCTTTTTGATATGCCGTAAAATAAACGCAGCAAGGAAGCAGGCTGCCACTATGCTTATCTCAAGATATCTGTACGGAAGTTTTCCCTTAGCTATAACTTTACTGATAGCCGGAAGGTAATCAGCAAACAAACCGTAAGGGAAAACATTTGTTGACATGAATATCGAAAGGATTGTAATTACAAAACAAATAAACGCAGGCTTCTTCGTCTTCTTCATCAGCCATTTCGGCTCCATCATTATAAAAATGGCAGGCATAATGATACAAAAATATCCGGCCGATATCGAATACGTTGCTCCATAGCTTAATGCGGCATCCCATCTGAACATGTAGGTTCCGTTATAGAGCGGCATGAACAGTTCCTGTAATGTAATACCGCGGCTTGCTATATCACCAACGACTTCCTCGTTTAAGATGCTTAAAGGTTCTTTCATATAAAGAACAAACGGTATAAGGAACCAGATATTGATTAGAACAGACCAGGCTCCGGTGACCAGACAGAATTTCCAGAATGACTTATCACGCAATTTCTTAAAGCAGATGCAGGCGATTATCACTCCGAAAATGATAACCATATATACACTCAGTACATGAGTCTGTATCACTCCGGTTATTCCTATAACTCCAACAGCTATTTTTTTATAATCAAGCGCATCTTCTTTCGTAACGGTAAACGCATAGTATATAAACAAAGCTATAAACGGAAGGAACAAAAGTGCTCCGATCTCACCTATACCACCTCTTATATATACATTACACATCCTGTATACGGATAAAGTGTATGCGGCACTTAAAACCAGACCGATGACCTTATCTTTTCCGATCTTTTCAAAGCAATAGTATGCCGAGCATGCTGTAAGCAAATTGATAACAAAGATAAATCCTTTAAACGAAGCCTGTACGCTGAACCCTATGATACGAAGAAGCGCCGGTATCGATAAAGTAAGATCTCCGTACATTATGGATACGGGATATCCCCATCCGTTACACCAATTGGGTTGAATCCTTACGGGGAACTGTCCCTGTAAGATCGCGTCTTTAATTCCTTCTATTCGTAAAAGATGAAAATCAAGGTCATGTCCGTCTAGAATACCCTTATTCATATAACCTGCAGATGCGGCTACGGCTATTCCCAAAATGACCATTATCGGAACAAGGTCAATATTCTTTTCTTTTCGGAATAAAACAAGATATGCCAAAAGATTAATGGCAGCTGCTATAAGAAATGCTATGAAAGCAAAATACAATCCGGAATTCCAGGCTTCATTGATGGAAAGATTTTCAATAAGGATGCTTCCTGCGTTGCCGTAATTGACCTGGGCGAATAAAGAACTCACATCACCATAAGTCCAGACCTCCAGAGTCTCATGATTCTTATAGTTAGCAAGATATGCTTCATCGGTCTTAATATCAAGATAACCGCTCCCGGCACCGCTCACTTTAAGAATATTATTATCTCCGTCACATGAATAATCTATGTTTATGTTGTAAATACCCTTGTGAAGTTTGATACCCGGAGTTTTTATATATACGCTGTCTTCGGGACCGAACTCAAAAGGATAATCAACTTCCAGATCATTGCAAACATAGATCAGATCCTTACTTCCAAATATCTCATTTACAGGAGTTCTCAGAAAAAGAGTCACACAATAAATGATCAAAATGATAAGTTCTGCGATCGAGAAAAATAAATATTTCTTAAAAGTGTTTTTTGTCTCCATATTGGTACCTTCCAAACTACACTTTACCATGAATCATGCTTGTTTTCTATATGTTTCGGGTATATTTATCTATAAAATATGATATACTTTACGCGAGGTATCAAACATGATTTTTAATTCTTATATTTTTATATTTTGTTTTTTCCCCATCTTTACAATCGGATATTTTTTGATCAGTAAACTAAACCTCAAAGCCGGCAACTGGTTTATCATTATTGCCAGTCTGGTTCTTTACGGATATCACAACCTTTTATCACTTGCATGGCTTGCCGGAAGCATACTTTTCACCTACCTGTTTTCTGTTTTGATAACAAAAAAGCCTTCAAAAGGCAAATTGTTCCTTGTTATTTCTGTCAGTGCCAACGTGCTTTTGCTTATTGCATTTAAGATCCCCGGCTTTTTTGAAGTAAAAGCTGACAATATTGAGTCTTTTTTCATGCCGTTGGCTCTCAGTTTTATAACATTCAGCCAGATCGCATATCTTGTTAATGTATATAAGAAAAGCATAAAGAACTACGGATTACAGGAATACCTTTTATATGTAACATATTTCCCGAAGCTTCTCATGGGTCCCATCACGGAACCCGGCGACCTTATAGACCAGTTCTACAAAAAGAAGAAGAAAAAGCCTGATATAAAACATATCGTTGCAGGATTACGTCTAATGAGCTTCGGTCTGTTTAAAAAGGTTATCCTGGCTGATACTTTTGCCAAGGCTGTAAACTGGGGTTTTGTTAATCCTTCAGTGCTTAGTTCAGCTGATATAGTCCTTGTTATGCTTTGCTACACTTTCGAGATCTATTTTGACTTTAGCGGATACAGCGATATGGCCATCGGTCTTTCCATGATATTAAACATCAATCTGCCGATAAACTTTAACTCCCCGTACAAATCAACCTCCATACAGGACTTCTGGAAGCGCTGGCATATATCATTGACATCATTTCTTACCAAATATGTCTATATTCCTCTTGGCGGAAACAGAAAAGGGACCTTCAGAACATACATCAATATTCTCATAGTATTTCTGGTAAGCGGCTTTTGGCACGGTTCCAACTGGACATTCGTTTTGTGGGGTGTTTTGCACGGATTGTTAATGATCTATGACCGATATGCATACAAATTTAGGCAAAAGCTTTCTGATCTTTTTACCTGGATATGTACTTTTATTTCCATAAATATATTATGGCTTCTGTTCAGAGCCGAAAGCATAAAACAGTGGTGGACCATGCTCGGCGTTATGATAAAGTGCGAAAGTACCGCTTTAAGTCAGGAACTTGTCTCAATTTTCGAGTTGTCAGAAATAAGGCTCCTGCTCAACACATTCTTTAAGGAAGATCTGCTAAGCACATTGCATCTACTTTACCCTCAGATATTTATCATAGCAGCATTTATTATTTGTCTTGTTCCCAAAAACGCATATGAAACAAAAAAAGACCGTTCCGTAGCAGGTGCCGTACTTGCTGCTCTTGCACTGGTATTCGGGATTCTCGGAATGGTCGGTGAATCTACATTCATATATCAGAACTTTTAAGGTGTTATCATGAAATCTAAAAAATGGCTGATCATATATACTTCAATAACAGTAATATTTCTTTCCGTTATAGGATCTATGGTGATCTACTATGATCCTTATATGCACTTCCATAAACCGCTGGTAGATAAATACAGTTATGCGATGAATGACAAGCTTCAGAGAAATGTAAATGACGGAATAATAAAGCATTTCGATTATGATGCAATCGTTACCGGAACGTCCTTGTCTGAAAACTTTAAAGCATCACAGTTTGACAGCCTTTTTGGCACAAATTGTATAAAAGTTCCTTTCTCGGGCGGTACGTATAAAGAAATACATGATCGGCTGGAGACTGCGCTTGAAAAGAACCAAAATATAAAGGTCATATTATGGAGCATTGACGGAAATTACGTGTTTTTTGATAAAGACTACGTTCTGGATGACAGGTATGAATATCCTGATTACCTTTATGATGACAATCCGTTAAATGATGTAAATTATATCTTTAATCACGACGTGGTCTTTGACAAAATGTTGCCTACAGTCTATAGCATGAAAAGAAATAATCTCCAGCCCGGGATCATAAATTTTGATGATTATTCAAACTGGAATAACCAATATGTTTTCGGCAAAAATGCCGTATTTCCTTTTGGATACACATTTGAAGGATATGGTGAGCCCCAACACATGACGGAAAACGAGAAAGAAAATCTTCTTGAGAGCATTCACCAGAACCTCACTTCTCTTCCACTTCAATACCCTGATGTAAGATTTTTATACTATATCCCTCCTTACAGTGCTGCATGGTGGGCTGAAAAGGTCTCATCCGGCGAGATCTGTAAACAACTTGAAGCAGAAAAGATCCTGATCTTTGAATTACTTAATGTCGGCAACATAGAGCTTTATGGTTTTGATAATGATTTTGAAATGACTACCGACCTGAATAATTACAAAGATAAGATACATTACGGTCAGTGGATCAGTTCTGACATACTTATAAGTATGAGCAATGGGGAGAAAAGACTAACTTTGGATAATTACATGTCTTACCTGGATAGTATAAATAACTACTATTCAAGCTTTGATTTTAACAGCCTGAACAATCAGGTCGATCTAGAAGATGATCATGCCATGGAAGCTGAAGCAGCGATCGAATACGAACCGGTGGATGATCCGATAACATTTGATGAAATAGAGGATAAGATCGAATTAAATAATGCGCAGATAAGTGAAGAAAAATACAATGATCAAAGTGTGATCACATGTAAGGGACGCCTTGAAAGAATAAGCACATCAGATGTTCAACCCGATACATTTATATACAACGACTCTTATATAGGCCTCAAATTCAAAATAGACGATATCAGCAAATACAATACTCTCCTGTTCTACGGGCGCAAAACACACGGAAACGGTCAACCGACTGTGTGTGTATATGATGAAAAAGGAGCCGTCCAGGCTCTGTTAGCCAGATCATACTCGGAAATTGATGACAATTGGAATCAATATTATCTTGATGTCCACGATGTCACGGGAGCTGTAACAATCATTTTAAACGGTGGATATATCGACAGCACCGGTGACCCGGAATCGGAATTCCAGTTTTGTGGAATAAAACTTCAATAGGCATTACTATTTTACGGGAACAAAATCAAAGAACTGTTGAAGGTCTTTATTATATTCAGTCAGGAAATAAGTTCCGGTAGCAGGATCAGCAGTTAAAACATGATAATCATCATGTTTTATCGTATATAAACCGTTCTCTTCTTTTGTTATTCTCCATTCTTGCTCGATCCTTGTACTCATATTCGCGGCCTGAACGATCTGGAACTCCGAATTTTCTTGCTGGATTGATTCAAGCACACGATATCGGTCTTCGGTCTTTTCATCGGTCATACTGTACAAGCGTGAAATATCATTAAATGTTACGACAGTAAATATGCTTCCCAACCCGGTTTCTGATGAATTGATACTAAACCTGTTTTCTTCGATCGTATGTCCAACACAAAGCTCTTTTCCCGATGCATGTTCAACAATTCTGTACTGCCCGTCGTTAAGGTCAGGTATCAGAAGTTCTTTTTCTTCAGCCAGATATGTTTTTAAATTTTCATCATATTCTTTTGTATCTACCCATGAATCAGTATAAGAAAAATACAGCAATACGATAAGTCCTAGTAATGCAGCAATGCCCGGAATATAAAAATCCCTGCTCTCCCAAAAGTGCGTGATCTCATTTTTTTTCTTGTATTCGGATATAGTCTTTTCCGCAACCAGCAATGTCCTTTGAATTCCCATGATCGCATACGGGATAAGCAGCATAAAATACGGGAACGTGTACTGGGATTTAGCTTCCCATATCGTATGAAACAAAAATCCCCCTATGAAGATTATCGGGAAGATCAGGTACCTGAAAAGCTTCTTTTTAGGACAGAACAAAACAAAAAGGAGCGTTCCGAAATACACAAAGAAAAGAAAATAATCCAATAAAAGCCTGATGGGATGTATGACTGAATCATTCTTAAGCTTTGAGGCCCACTTTGGCAAAACATTAAGATTAGGTCTTGTCTGATTTATCCAGAATCCCTCGAAAGTCGGTTCATTCCACTGTGATACGGTCTTTTGAAGGAAAAAAGAATTTCTGAAGGCATGATCTTCCGAAAATCTATGTTTGCTTTCTTCGATTTTCTTTTTGGCTGCAACCTTCTGAACTTCAGCATCATATCCTGAATCCACATACGAACTGACATTATATGAATTAAACCATCCGTATGCACAGGCATTATTCTCATCAAGGCCCATAGCTACAAAAGACCATGACGACAAGCCCGGAGAAATCTTAAAACCTATTTTGTGCTCAATATAAGCTTTGGTGGCAAAAGAAGATAAAATGCAAAGTATTATGATAACAACCGGATACCAAAGCTTAATAAATGATCTGCGCCTGATGGATTCAATAACAAAATAGATCACTGCACCAATAAGGAAGATCAAATAATTCTCTTTAACTCCGATCGCAGGAATCCAAAATAAACTGTAAATAAGGGCTTTGTACCATTTTCCGCCATCAAAGAACAGAATAAGACCTTTGATCGCCAATAATGAAAGTGCCAAACCGGGGATCGTTCCGTAAACAAAAGTTGAATATAATATCATCGGACAAAAAACAAGGCCCGACAAAAGAATAACAAGCTGCGAAACCCTGTTCATTCCAAAAAGTGAAGCTATCTCAGATATTTCCTTATATACCAGCATTATAAAAACTGAATTCAGAATCTGAAAAATGATCACGTTCCTGGTGCCTGCGATCTTCATGATCAAATATTCCCAAAAGACAAGTCCTAACTGGTTATTGTAAGTACCTATGTATTGGTCTTTATAAAAATCGTGGAAATCGGATGAAAAAAGACGGCCGGCAGCAAGATAAACATTTTCCTGATCGGCTATCATAAGTGTCTGTGTAGAAACGACCCAAAATAGCGAAAGAAAAAATATAGCGGACAGAATAGTAAGTTTAAGTATGCGAAAAGTTTTTTCTTCATTAAACCCGGAGAGAAATCTCTTCCAGGAATCGAGTCGGTTTAAGAAATATAATCCGGTTAAAACAACTATAAAGATCGGGATTTTTATATATGGATAATCCTTGATATAATAAACGATCTCCTGAGGGATCTTTGGAATATACGCTGTCAGACTTGCACTTGTCCACCAAAGGATAGAAAGGATAAATGCGGATATGGAAACAACAGCAAAAGTACAAAACCTTGTAATCTTCTTACTGCCTGTTTTTATCGATATCTTCTTTTGATCAATGTGTTTGGATGCGGACACGGTCCTTTTCTCCGTATTCAAGATAATTTAACTATACTTTATCGGTATATATCACGCACTCATATCCCGGATTTATCTTCTTTAGTTCCCGGGTTATGTGCTCTTTTACTTCATCGTCTTTCATATGGTAA
>JAILCX010000002.1 GCA_024690205.1 Lachnospiraceae bacterium
TACAATAACTGGTCGCCCTACATGATAAAGGATCCCGAGCATACGGTATGGATCGGACTTGAATACTTCGTTAACGAAGGCGATGAGTTCTGGAACATGAGTGAAGAAGAATTTGCAAAGCTCGGTATCGAAGAAATGGTAAAGATCGGTGTCATCGAATCAGCGGATATCGTTCTTGACTACCACATGGAAAAGGTTAAGAAGGCTTATCCTGCTTACTTTGATACATACGATGAGATGGATACGTTGACCGCTTATCTTAAGAGTATAGATAACCTTTACTGTGTCGGACGTAACGGACAGCACAGATACAACAATATAGACCATTCGATGGTAACTTCGTTTGAGACCGTCAAAGCTATCATCTCGGGCGACAAGAATAAGGACGCTATCTGGTCCGTTAACACCGAGCAGGAGTATCATGAGACGGATGCCAAAGAGGTAAAAGAAGAAGTTGAGGTAGATTGATACGTGAGAAACAATGAATTGGAAACTTCCAAAACATATCTGGTGACCGGAGCCGCAGGCTTTATCGGTTACTATCTTTCAAAAGCGCTGCTTGATAAGGGCGCAAAAGTGATCGGTATCGATAATATGAATGACTATTACGATGTTTCAATAAAGGAACATCGTTTGTCATTTTTAAAGAAGTATGATCTGTTCAAGTTCGTAAAGATGGATATAAGCGACAAAGAGGCCGTATTTAAGCTCTTTGAAGACAATGATATCTATTCCGTGATAAATCTTGCAGCACAGGCAGGAGTCAGATACAGCATTCAAAATCCTGATGCATACATTAACTCCAACATCATAGGATTCTTTAATATCCTCGAAGCCTGCAGGCATTATCCTGTCGAGCACCTTCTTTATGCTTCGTCAAGCTCGGTATACGGAGGGAACAAAAAGGTTCCGTTTTCCGTTGAGGACAAGGTGGACAATCCGGTTTCGCTTTATGCGGCTACAAAAAAATCGAATGAACTGATGGCATATTCGTACTCAAAGTTATACGGGATAAAGTCTACGGGACTTCGGTTCTTTACGGTGTACGGACCTATGGGAAGACCTGATATGGCCGCATTTTTGTTTGCGGATGCGATCATGCATGACCGCCCGATAAAAGTGTTTAATAACGGAGATATGAAGCGTGACTTTACGTATATAGATGACATCATCGCAGGTATCATGAACATCATTCCCAATCCTCCCCTTCCCGATGAAGGAGGAGTTTGTTACAAGGTTTATAACATTGGAAATAATAAGCCTGAGGATCTTATGACATTTATCGGAACGCTTGAGGAAGTTATAGGAAAAGAGGCTAAGAAAGAGTTTTTGCCGATGCAACCGGGAGATGTTCCGATGACCTATGCGGATGTGACAGACCTTATCAATGATTTTGGATTCAAGCCGGATACATCTATAAAAGAAGGGCTTTCAAGATTTGCAAACTGGTATAAAGAATACTATTCGATAGATTGATGAAACTTTCACTTATTATCACAACATTTAACAGTGAAGAAAATCTTCCCAAGACATTAAAAGCTCTGGAGATGCAGGACTATCCCGATATCGAGGTTGTGATAAAGGATGGCGGCTCGACAGACTCAACGCTTGATATCATTAAGGACTACGAGAATACTTCAAAGTATGAGGTAAAGTGGAAGACCTGTCCCGATACCGGTATCTATGATGCGATGAACCAGGGAGTGCAAATGTGCACGGGAGATGTGATCGCATGCTATAACGATGAGTATGTTCTTAAGGATGCGGTATCTTCGATGATGAAACTTCTTGAGGATCATCCGGAATGCGTAGGAGCTCATGCAGATCTTGTCTATGCCACGCCGACCGAGGTTAAGCGCTATTGGCATATGGGTGAGCAAAAGAGCCTTTTTGCCGGATGGATGCCCGGACATCCCACCTTGTTTTTAAGACGTGAGATATATGATAAATACGGCCTTTATAAGACCGATTACAGGATATCGGCGGACTATGAGTTTATGATCCGCTTCTTATCTGATAAAGAAGCAAAGAATAAACTTGTTTATCTTCCGAAGATAATCATTAGCATGTACTATGGCGGAACAAGCACTGACAGTACGGGAAGTTATATAAGATCGCTTAAAGAAGGACACAGGGCTCTTGTGACAAATCACGTGCACCCTGCTTTTGTTGCAGATTGTATGCGTACACTAAGAGTTTTGTTGCAGTTTAGTTCGAAGTGCCCTGAATCATTCATATGGCCTCTTAAGTCTGACAGCATCTGACCCGGCTATCAAGGAACAACATGATAATAATCAGATTAATGGGAGGGCTGGGCAACCAGCTTCAGCAGTATTCCCTTTATCGCAAGTTCATATCACTTGGAAAAGAAGCTAAACTTGATGAAATCTGGTTTAGCAATGATGTTCAAAAGAACATGAAGGCTCCAAGGAAAAAGGAGATCGATCTTTTTACGGGAGTTAAGTATGAAACCTGTACAGATAGGGAAAGAAAACTCCTTACGGGCGGAGATGATGTTTTTTCAAAGGCTTTAAGAAAGCTTAAGCTTATATCAAATAAAGTATATACCGAGCATACAATGTACGATCCGGGGATATTTGATCTTGAAGACAGTTATCTTACAGGATATTTTGCTTGCGAGAATTACTATGCGGATATAATAGATGAACTCAAAAAGGAACTCGTATTGCCGCATAAAGAAAGATTGGATACTGTAGTATCGGATATACAAATTGGAACTGGATCATGTGGTTCCGGTGAGAATAAAAGCGTTAAAACATGTTCAGTGCATATAAGACGAGGTGATTATCTTGATCCTGTAAACGCACCGACTTTCGGTAATATCTGTACGGATGCGTATTATGACTCTGCGGTTAAGTATGCCATTGAAAAGGGAGCAGGAAGGTTCTTTGTTTTCTCTGAAGATAAAGAGTATTCGCTTAACTACGTTAAGAGGCTTGAAGATTCATATGGTGTAAAGGCTGTGTATGTGGATGAGAATCATGGTGATGATTCCTGCTATGACATCTATCTAATGAGCCTTTGCGATATGAACATATGCGCTAATTCCACCTTCAGTTTTTGGGGTGCCAGGCTAAACGACAACATATCAAAAGTAATGATAAGACCCACTGTCCAAAGGAATAATCAGGATTTCGTGGAAGAGAACATGAAAAAATGGTGGAAGAACTGGGTATTTATCGATAAAGAAGGAAAAGTGTTCGATTAAAATGAACGAAAAAAAGAACAATATACTTTCAACAATATACGGACCGATATTTGGGCTTTGCTTATTAACTGCGATAGCCCAGGCTGTTGGATTCCTTTCACTTGAGCATTTTACCAAGGTTCTCATTATCGGTTTAAGCTATGTCGTATTTGCTGTTGCGGTATTATCTTTTTTCTACCTTAAAAAGATGAATACCGACAACGGTGTCAGGTTCATCATCATCGGAGGAACACTTTTAAGGTGCGGATACATCCTGATGTCAGGCCTTTATGAGCGCCAGCATGATGCAGGAGCATTTACCGGCATGGGAACGGATTTTGTAAATCCCGGACACATCGGATATATCGAATATATCTATAAATTCGGGAAACTTCCCCAGATTAATCCTTATGAGCTGTTCGGATATTATCATCCGCCTTTTCACCATATCATAGAGACAATCTGGCTTAAGCTTAATATACTACTTGGCGTCAGCGAAGAACTTGCTTTTGAAAATCTGCAGATTCCCACGCTTATCTATTCATGTTTATTGATGGTCGTGGCATACAGGATACTTAAGGTTCTTAAGGTTAATGATAATGGAATGATAGTCGGAATGCTCTTTATCGCACTTCATCCTTCGACAATAGTCATGGGAGGATCCGTAAATAATGATATGCTCACAATCCTTTTCATGGCACTGATCATCCTTATCACGCTTGAATTTATAAGGAATAAGACACTCAATCATCTTATACTTCTTGCGCTTTGCATAGGATTCGGAATGATCACCAAGTTAAACGCGGGCGTCCTTGCGCTTCCGGTAGGAATCATTTTCCTTATGCACTTTATCGAAGTGGTAAAGACAAAAGACAGATCAGAAATAATCTGTTGGGTAAAGAACTACGTGGTATTTGCGATAATAGTAATGCCGATAGGACTTTCCTGGATAATCCGCAACGAGGTTAAATACAGTGAGCATCCCGGAGTTCCGGTTCCGGGACCGACTTCGCCTTTATATACCGAGACTTATTCCCTCTGGGAAAGACTCGGAATCCCGTCTTTGTCACAGTGGCACTTTGATTTTCCCTTTCATCCGTTAAGGGCAAGTGCATGCTGTAACACATGGGCTATCATGTTCCATACGGCAATGTTTGCGGAAGAATATCCGGTTGATATGAATGATGCACTTTTGTTCTTAAGTCAGGTAACGTTTATCCTTTCGCTTGTACTTGCGCTTGTTGCAGTCGGAATATTGATAAAAGTCATGCTTGATAAAAGAACGGACCGTGAGGACAGGATATTTGTTCTTGTCGGATATATCACCATGATCATATCGTTTATCGCATTCGTGATCATATATCCCTACACCTGCAGCAGCGATTTCAGGTATATCACGATCTGTCTTTTCTATACGCTGATCGCGATAGGTATGGCAAACAAGTACTCCTATAAATGGATAAAGATATTTAATGATGCGCTTATCCTTTGCATGGGAATGACTACTTTAATCTACTTTATGTGGGACAGGTGGTAAGCATTGGAAAGGAATCTTAACATCGACCTTGCAAAGTGCATAGCGTGTATCGGAGTTGTGGGACTTCATGGCATCGGTATGGCAAACTATACGCTGTATTATCTGTGTTCTTTTGCCGTTCCGATGTTTTTTATGATAAACGGTTATCTGATGTTTCAAAAAGAAAGCGTGGGTTTTAAGTATGCTGGGAAAAAGATACTGTCATATCTTAAACTCATACTGTGTTGGAATATCCTGCTTATAATCCCCGTGATGCTGCTGAGGCATAAGCTTATCAATCCCATAACGGAATGTATAAGAAGTATCATGCAGCAGGGGTATCTATGGCATTTTTGGTTTTTCGGATCGATGATGGTACTGCTTATCCTTTTGCCCATTATCCATAAGGTGTTTAAAGGAAAAACAGCACTTAATGCGGTTGTGGTCGCAGTATTATTTATTTTCTGTCTTGGCGTTACGATATCTTCCTGGAGGGCGGAGTATCCGAATCAGGCTTTTGTTCCCCAGTTTTTAAGGATATGGATGTACGGGTTTTACTATCTTGCAGGCGCTTTGATCGCACAGAGCGGATTGATCGAGAAGATAAAAGCCGGTACATCAAAAGTACCTGCATATGTGACGGGGACGTTGACCATCATCCTTGCTTATGTGTCAAATATGGGACAAAAGCATCTTGGAAATTACAAGTACCACAACAGGCTTGCGGAGTATTTTTATGATGAGGGTACGGTAATGCTTTGGTGTGTCGTATTCTTTGTCTTTGTATTAAGTCTTAAAGATATAAGGTTTAAAAAGGCTGTAAGTGTGTTTAGTTCCTTAAGCCTCGGTGTTTTTATCATACATCCGCTTGTTTTAAAAGCAGCGGAAGTACTTAACTTAGGAGAAGGTGCGGTAGCGGCACTTATAAGATTTGCGGCGGCAATTGTGATCTCTTTAATAGCAGCATTTTTGATGTCGAAGATACCCTTTGTAAGAGGTCTTATCCGTTTGTAAAATGGGGCTCGGTTGTGCTATTATGGTACAGGAGTTTTTGGATACACAAAGAAGGTATCCTGTTCCGGAAAGAAACAGTAAATGAGTACTAAAATGGAAGATATCACCCTCTCGGTGGTAATCCCTTGCTATAACGAAGAAGATAATATTGAATCGCTAGTAAAGCGTGTTCTTGCATCGCCTGTTCCGAATAAGGAGATCATTGTTGTTAATGATAAATCAACTGACGGAACGGAGCAGATATTAAGAGACGTGATCGAGCCTTTGGTCTCAAAGGTCATCTATCACACCGAAAACGGCGGAAAAGGCGCAGCCTTAAAGACCGGATTCACACATGCGACCGGTGATTTTGTTATAATCCAGGATGCCGACCATGAGTATGATCCCAATGAATATGTGGATGTTTTGGGACCTCTCCTTGAAGGAAAGACCGAAGTTGTTTACGGTTCAAGGTTCTTAAATTCAAAGGCTAAAGGATATGTTGCTAACAGGGTAGCGAACAAGTTCCTTACCGCGTTTTCGAATATCTTCACGCATGAGCATCTGACCGATATGGAGACCTGCTACAAGTGCTTTAAGCGCGAGGTCATCCAGTCCATTGATATAGAAGAAAAGAGATTCGGCTTCGAGCCTGAGATAACGGCAAAGATCGCCGACAAGAAGATAAAGATCGTCGAGGTTCCGATCTCGTATGCACCCCGTACCGTAAAAGAAGGAAAGAAGATCGGCTTTAAGGATGGCTTGAGAGCCATAATCTGCATCCTTAAATATCATTGATATGAAAGTTACAAAAAAACAGATAGTATTCACTATTCTTGCCATCCTATGGATGGCAACTATATTTTATTTTTCAAGCAGGACTGCGGATGAGTCGACCACCCAGAGTGAAGGCGTGAGCTTTATCCTCGGAAATATCATCTACAAGGATTTTAATGAGTGGCCTTTATCCGAGCAGATCGAGTTTGCCGACAGCATAAGCAACGTTGTAAGAAAAGGCGCTCACATGACCGAGTATGCGATCCTTTTCATCCTCTGGTTTAACGCGTTCGGCTCTAATATCCCGATCGCCTTTGCGATAGCCGTGCTCTATGCCTCAACCGATGAGTTCCATCAGCGCTTCGTTAAAGGGCGGACCGGCAAAGTCGAAGATGTCCTTATCGATGCCTGCGGTGCCCTTATCGCGGTCATCATTACGGAGATCATTATCCTAATTAAGAAAAAAAAGGGAGCATAAGCAAATGTATAAAAATATAGTCTTTGATGTAGGCGGAGTTTTGTTTTCCTACCAGTGGACCGTTGCCCTTTCGATGGGCGGCATGAGCATGGACGAAGCCAAAGTCCTTGGCCCGAAGCTCTTTGATGATCCGATGTGGAATCAGCTGGACCTTGGGATACGTCCTTATATGGAAGTCGTTGAGGAACTTGCTTCACATTATCCCGAATATCATGATGCGATAGTTAACTTCCTTACGGATGTTGAGAACATGCCTATCGGACGCCCCGTTATTTGGGAAAAAGTCCATGCACTTAAGGAAAAGGGCTATTCGCTTTACATCCTTTCAAATTACTCTGATTACATGTTCGGCCGTCATACCGCAGGTTGTCCTTTTATAGACGAGATGGATGGTATTTTGGTCTCATATATGGTAAATGTCATAAAACCCGATGAAGGAATATATAAAGCACTTCTTCAAAGATTCGACCTTGATCCTTCGGAGTGTCTTTTCTTTGATGACCGTCCGGAGAACATCGAAGGCGCCAAAAAGTGCGGTATAGACGGAATTGTGGTAACAGGCGAAGATATGCTTGCGGGAGAACTTGATAAACTGCTTGCTGTAAAGTAAGAACGGGTATTCATATGATAATCAAAAACGGAACCGTGATAGATCCGGTTGAAAAAAGAATGTATAACGCCGATATCCTTATCCGCCAGGGCAAGGTTGAAAGGATTGTTGAAAAGAAGGATTCGGGAGTCGTTGATGAAGTCGATTCATGGCTTAAACCTGATGCTTCTTCTAAGAATGACGGTGTTAAGATCGATCTTGAAAAGGAATTTCCGAGGGAAATGCTGATTGATGCCACGGGTCTTTTTGTATCGCCCGGACTTATAGATACGCATGTTCATTTCAGGGATCCGGGATTTCCCGATAAGGAAGATATCTACACCGGCGCGGAAGCTGCCAAAAAGGGCGGCTATACCGGCGTTGTCATGATGGCAAACACAAAGCCAAGGATCGATAATCCCGATGTATTAAAATATGTTCTTGACCGCGGCAAAAACACGGGGATAAGGGTATATGCCTGCGCTAATATCACAATGAAAATGGAAGGCAAAGAGCTGACCGATATGCCTTCTTTAAAGACACTAGGGGCAGTGGGCTTTACGGATGACGGGATACCGCTTGTTGATAAGGGTATAGTTAAAAGTGCGATGAAGGAAGCCTGTGCGCTTAACGTGCCTATAAGCTTCCATGAAGAAAACCCCGAGCTTATATGTGAAAACGGAATAAATGCAGGCGTTGCATCTACATACTACAAGATAGCTGGATCCCCAAGGGAAGCAGAGATAAGTATGATAGAGCGTGATATAGAGCTTGCACGTATCGTAACTTCGGAGATGGGGATGGATGTAAGGGATGCGCTTTACGGACACCTATTAGGGCCCTGCTTTGTGATACAGCATATAAGTACCGAAGAAGGTGTTATGCTTGTTCGTAATGCAAAAAAGCTCGGGCTTAACATACATGCTGAGGCTACACCGCATCATTTCAGTCTTACTGAGATGGATGCCATAAAGTATGGCGCGAACGCCAAGATGAATCCTCCGCTGAGGACCGAATCCGATAGGGAGGCCATTATAGAGGGTATTAAAGACGGAACGATCGATATCATAGCAACCGATCATGCTCCTCATACTCAAAATGAAAAAGAGCTCCCCATTACGGAAGCTCCAAGCGGTATCATAGGTCTTGAGACCGCGCTTTCTTTAGGTATTCAGAATCTTGTAAACCGCGGATTTTTGACATATCCCGAGCTCATAGACAGGATGTCGACAGCTCCTGCAGCTCTTTACGGCCTTCAGGGCGGTGTCATCAAAGAAGGCGGCGTTGCCGATATTACCATCTTTGCTCCCAATGAGATTTGGGAGGTTAAGGAATTTGCTTCAAAGGCTTCAAATTCTCCTTTTATAGGAAGAAGACTTCCCGGAGTGGTTAAATATACCATCTGCGACGGAAAGATCGTATACATGGAGCGCTGATTTCAATATTGTTGACCAAGCTGAATTGATCAGTCTACGCAACCGATGATCTCATTTATATCATCGATCCCATGTTTTTCCATAAATTCTTCTATTCCACATATCGTCTCAGGCATAGCCGTGGGATTTACGAAGTTCATGGCACCCACAGCAACTGCCGTTGCTCCTGCCATCAGGAATTCTATCGCATCTTCTGCATTTGATATCCCGCCCATACCGATAATGGGTATCTTAACTGCTTTTGCACACTGATACACCATCCTCACAGCAACGGGCTTTATCGCAGGACCTGATAAGCCGCCTGTTTTGTTTGCAAGGACAAAGGAACGTCTTTCTATATCTATCTTCATTCCGGTTATCGTATTTATAAGAGAGACTGCATCAGCTCCGGCATCCTCTGCCGTTTTTGCCATAAGGGCAATATCGGTGACGTTGGGACTTAATTTCATTATTACGGGCTGTTTTGCATGCTTCTTGATCTCGGATGTTATATTGTAGAGTGCTTTTGGATCCTGACCGAAGGCGATGGCACCTTCTTTTACGTTAGGGCAGGATACGTTGATCTCCAGCATTGAAACATCTTCATCGGACAATCTTTCAACCACATCTATATAGTCATCAACAGATTTTCCGCATACGTTCACTATTATGTTCGTGTTAAATCTTTTTAAGAAAGGGATATCACGTTTTATAAAGACATCTATCCCGGGATTCTGCAGTCCTATGGCATTCAGCATTCCGCCGTATGTTTCGGCAATCCTCGGAGTGGGGTTGCCTTCCCAGGGGATATTCGATACACCTTTTGTAACGACAGCGCCCAAAAGGTCAAGATCAAAGAACTCCTCATATTCCACTCCCGAACCGAAGGTGCCTGAGGCGCTCATTACAGGGTTTTTAAATTCGATACCTGCTATATTAACGGAAGTGTTCATCATATCATCACCTCACTGCTTTTAAATACGGGGCCGTCGGTACAGATACGTGCATTGTTGACATTCGAATGCTCATCTTTATTTGCGGTCTTACATACACAGCCAAGACATGCTCCGACTCCGCAGGCCATTCTCTCTTCAAGGGAGATATAAGCCGTTATTTTTGACGATTCTGCGTATTTTTTTATGGCTCTTAACATGGGCATTGGACCACATGCAAGTATAACACCTGTTTTAATGCCTTTTTGGGCGACCACATCAAGTACATTTCCCTTAACACCCCATGAACCATCTTCGGTAGCAATATGAAGGGTTCCGTACTTTGCTAAATCCTGATTTAGGAAGAGATCGGCATTTCTGTACCCACAGATAACGGTATGTTGGATTCCGTGAGCCGAAAGCTCCTTGGATGTTTGTAACATTGGCGGAATTCCGATACCTCCGCCCATCAAAACGACATCCTTTGCACCGCTAAGGTCCTCTCCGAATATCTTAATGAATTCATAGCCGTTACCCAAAACACCGAGGATCTTAACGCTGTCGCCTTCTTTAAGATGGCTGATATCCGCTGTGCCTTTTCCGGCTATCCGGTACACAAGCCTCATCGCACTCCAGTCATCTGATATCTCGCATATGCTTATAGGACGAGGCAGGAGCCTAGAATCATTTCCGGTATACACTCCCACAAACTGCCCGCAATGCGCGTATGCTGCAAGCTCAGTTTTAAGCCAAAGATCATATATCCCGGGACTAATTTCCTTCTGAGATATAACTGTAGCGGTTACTTTCTTTTTCATGTTTATTCTCTCTCTTATGATATATATAGGTAACGTAAGCACAGGAACGGTACTGTCCTAAAGCAGACCTTGATGAGCGTCGGTGCTTAGGTGGCGTTCTTTGACACCTTATGCACCGTTACTGCGAATCACAGAGCGGAAGCGCGTCTGCGTAGGACACGTACCGCTCCGGAGCGTATGCTATTCATACATTTGCGCGTCGCCTGAGTCCGAATTCAATTACATAAGAAACGCCGGGAAATCCCGACGTTTCGATGGTTCTTAATGAAATATTACTTCGTTCCGAAGATACGGTCTCCGGCATCGCCAAGACCCGGGCAGATGTAAGCGTCCTTGTTAAGGCATCTGTCGAGATGTCCGACGTAGATCTGGATATCGGGATGAGATTCGCTAAGTCGCTTAAGTCCCTCGGGAGCGGCGATGATGCACATGAACTTTATGTTCTTTCCGCCGTGCTGCTTTATAAAGTCAACTGCTTCAGCTCCTGAACCGCCTGTTGCAAGCATGGGATCGAGAACTACGATGGTTCTTTGATCGATGGGCTCAGGCAGTTTGCAATAATATTCGTGGGGCTCGTGTGTCTCGTGATCCCTGTAAAGACCGATGTGTCCGACTTTTGCGGTGGGAACGAGATTGAGGATTCCGCCTACCATTCCGAGTCCTGCTCTTAAGATGGGAACGATGGCAAGCTTTTTACCTGCGATCATCGGAGTCATGCACTTTTCGATGGGAGTTTCGATCTCAACTTCCTTTAAGGGAAGGTCTCTTAATGCTTCATATCCCATGAGCATTGCAATTTCTTCGATGAGCTTTCTGAATTCGTTGGTTCCGGTATTGGAATCGCGAAGTAGCGAGATTTTGTGCTGAATGAGGGGATGATCGAGAATGATCACATTGCCTTTGTTTTCCATAAAAAAGAAATCCTTTCGTATAAGAAGATGAATTATTTGTCCTCAATTCTATCACATGAAAAGGGCCGATACAAGGTTGAAGCATATGGAATCGGAAAAATAACGACACTAGATATAGTATCATCCCCAAAATGATTTACATAACACAAAACCTTGAATTTCTGCGACTTTTGGTACTTTTTTGCCTTTACATCAAAACACAAGATGTGGTATATTAGCCAAGAAAGCGTGTCGGGGGTCTTTACGGACGTTTTTCAAAAACTATTCTAATATTCTTATCTAATTGGGAGGAGAAAAAATGAAACTCATCTATCAGGTGGAAGACAAGGTCAAATTCGGACCGCTTCTTGTTTTTGCTCTGCAGCAGCTCCTGGCTATCATGACTGCTACATTGGTTGTTCCCATTATCATCGGAAACGGAATGAGTTCTGCCGCAGCACTTTTCGGTGCAGGATGCGGAACACTGGTCTATGTATTGTTCACGGCCAGAAAGAGCCCCGTTTTCCTGGGCTCTTCTTTTGCGTTCATAGGGTCTATGAGCGCTGCTTTTGCAGGTGCTGCATCGGTTGAGGTCGGATATCTCGGTATCATCATCGGTGCGATCTTTGCAGGACTTGTTTACGTAGTGATCGCCATCATCGTTAAGGCAGTCGGAGTTGACTGGATCAACAAGCTCATGCCTGCAGTTGTTATCGGACCTACGGTTGCGATCATCGGACTTTCCCTTGCAGGAAATGCAGTCGGTGATATCACCTCGGGCGGTCTTAAGAACGCAGAAGGCGCTTCTGTTGCAAGCCCTCATGTAGCATTGATCTGCGGACTTGTTACACTTGCGGTTACGATGGTCTGCTCGGCATACGGCAAAAAGAGCGGAAAACTCATTCCTTTTATATACGGTATCCTTGCAGGATATGCTACATCGGTTGTATTTACATTAATTGGAAATGCATCGGGAGCAGATGCTTTTAAGGTTATCGATACTTCATCATTTAAGGCTTTGGTTGACGGAGGAGTTTCATTAAAGACATTCCTTCAGGCTCCGCAGTTTACTTTCCTTACCGCATTCGGTGGTTTTGGAGGATTGAGCGGAGCATATGTGGGAACGATAGCGGTTGCATATATTCCCGTTGCATTCGTTGTATTTGCAGAGCATATAGCTGACCACAAGAACATTGCATCTATCATCGAAAGAGATCTCTTAAAGGAGCCCGGACTTCACAGAACACTGCTTGGAGACGGTATCGGATCTATGGTAGGTGCGTTCTTCGGCGGATGCCCGAACACCACATACGGTGAGTCAATAGGATGCGTAGCCATCACAAAGAACGCTTCCGTATACACGATCATCACTGCAGCGGTCGGCGCGATAATAATCTCATTCATCTCACCTTTTATCGCTTTTGTTAATTCGATCCCCAGCTGCGTTATGGGCGGTGTATGTATGGCTCTTTACGGATTCATTGCCGTATCCGGACTTAAGATGGTTCAGAACGTTGATCTTAACAAGAATAAGAACCTCTTCGTTGTTTCGATCATTCTTATCGCAGGTATCGGAGGACTTACGGTTTCATTCGGAGCAGTTACACTGACATCCGTTGCAGCAGCCCTTATCCTCGGAATCCTTGCAAACCTTATGCTTAAGAATGCTCCCGAAGAAGAATAAAGAATAAAAGATATAACCACTAAAGGTCCGCCTCATGGAAGAGACGGACCTTTTTTAAAAATTGGGAAAATAATATGGTGCGATCTATTTTGAACCGGCCTCTTCGGCCATCTTGTCAAAACCTGCAAGCACTGCATCAAATGTCTGCTTGCATAAATCCGGCAACTCTCCGCCCCATGTTTTTTCAGCCGTCTTGTAGCCCTTTTCGAAAGCGGCTTTCATTTCATCGATCTTGTCGGGATCGCCGCCCGTTAGTGCTACCGCAAAGTCAAGAATTCTCTGTGATGTCTGTTTGACACCCCAGTAACCGTCTTCGGATACATCTTCTTTGGCCTTGGCTATATCTTCGGCTGAGTATTCCTGACCCAGGAAATCGAAGATGTTGGAGCCTTTTTCGGCCTGTTTTAAGATGATCTTTTCGACGAGACTCTTAAGCTGGGCTGTACGCTCTTCGGCGTCAGCCTTCATTTTTGCGATCAGTTCTTCGTTGGGAACGTAGGTTTTTTTGGAAGCAGAAGATGTTGCTTCCTCACCGGTTGATGAACGTTCGTAAACAGCCGCTACAGAATTATCTACCGAAGAAGACTTTCCCGGATCTTCTTTTTTTGAATAATCTGCGGAAGCTTTGTACGAACTGTAAGCATCTACACCCGTAACTCCGTTTACATTCATAGATTTACCCTCCGTGGTAATGGTGCTCCGCCTTTTAAAAAGTGCGGAATTATACTGTTACGATATTGTTATCGGCACATACTTTATATTACTTAACCCCTTTTTTGAAAAATTTTATTTTTTTTTATATAAGGAGTATAATCAAGGCATGTTTGCGGTATTTTTTTTACT
>JAILCX010000013.1 GCA_024690205.1 Lachnospiraceae bacterium
AATGGCGGATGTGTAAAGAAGATCATTTTGTTATAATCCTCTCGGAAAAATCGTAAAGATCCGTGAAAACAGCAAAAAAGAGGCTGTTTGAGATCAAAAAAATTCTGGAGGAAAAAAAGAATGAAGCTTTCTAAAACAATCAAGAGAGTATTGGCATCAGTTATCGCAGCCGGACTCTTCTTCTCCGTAGTGGGGGGTAGCGCCGGTTAGGTCGTATGCCGCAGATATGACCCTTACCCTTACACCGGGGGAAACTATACGGTTACTTTACCAGCGTCTCATACCTATAGGGGTGCTCTTGGTTTTAGTAGTCCTGGTTCTGGTGCTGTTTTTACTTTTATATCGGGAAATACATATGATATAACTATAACCGTCGCCCCTGATGAAACGTCAGATAATATTAAAATATATTTTCAGGATTCATCGAATAATGATTCGGATCAACCGTAAATATAGAAACGTACAGATGGCTTTCATTCCCCGCATTCGTGCTTGATGAGCTTGCTGCCCGTCCCGATGTGACACTTAACCTTAAGTTCCGTGAAAAAGGATACAAGGGCGGAGAAGTTAGAACCGTAACGATTCCCGCAGGATATGATGTTGCATCGCTTAAGGATGCAAACGGATATGCCGGATTCCTCTACCTCATGGGAGTGTTCGGAGCCAACTAAATGTGACTTTTAAAGCCGTTATAAATAAGATATTTATTTCAAACCCGGGCAGGAGATCATCTCCTGCCCGATTTTTATCGTAAAAACAGGTCTTTATGTGCGCAATTATCTGTAATCACCGCTTGAAGTGGCGTTTGCGTTTCTTTATAATAAAAGGGATCGCAATTTATAAAGGAGGCAATGTATATGATCTCATGGAATAATCTTGATAAGCTTGAAGCTTTTAAGGAATTAAAGAGCTTTAAGGAAGTTGACTTAAGGGAAGTCCTTGCAGGGGATGAGGGTGCTGCTCGTGTAAAGAAGTACTCTGTTCCGATGGCTGAAGGACTTTCATTTAATTATGCGGCTAAAAAGGTGGATGATGACATCCTTAAGGGACTTGAAAAGCTTGCTAAGGAAGCCGAACTTGCCGACAAGTTCAAGGCACTTTATGAAGGAGAAGTTATAAATACCGGAGAAAAGCGTCTCGTTCTGCATCAGTTAACACGTGGACAGCTGGGAGCAGATGTTGTTTGTAACGGTGAAAACAAAAGGGAATTTTACCTTAACGAACAAAAAAAGATCGCAGAGTTTGCAAATAAGGTTCATAGCGGCCAGATTGCTAACGGCGCCGGAGAAAAGTTCACAAGCGTTGTACAGATAGGTATCGGCGGAAGTGACCTTGGTCACCGTGCTATGTAACTTGCTTTGGAGAACTGGGCAAAGGTAAACAACAAACTTAAGATGAGGGCTAACTTCATAAGTAACGTTGATCCCGATGATGCAGCAGGCGTTCTTTCAAATATCGATGTTGCTCATTCCCTCTTTATCCTTGTTTCAAAGTCAGGAACCACGCTTGAGACACTGACAAACGAATCTTTTGTAAAGGATGCTCTTAAGAAAGCCGGTCTTGATGCTTCAAAGCATATGATCGCAGTTACTTCTTCAAGCTCTCCTTTGGCAAAGAGCGATGATTATCTTGAAGCCTTCTTCATGGATGATTACATCGGAGGAAGATTCTCTTCATGCTCGGGAGTCGGCGGAGCAGTGCTTTCTCTGGCATTCGGTCCCGAAGTATTTGATGAATTCTTAAAGGGTGCTGCTGCTGAAGATAAGCTTGCTGCATCCGATGATGTATTAAATAACCCCGCTATGCTTGATGCTCTTATCGGAGTATACGAAAGAAACGTACTTGATTATGCATGCACGGCAGTTTTACCTTACTCACAGGCATTAAGCCGTTTCCCCGCACACCTTCAGCAGGCAGACATGGAGTCAAACGGAAAGTCTGTAAACAGATTCGGTGAGCCCGTATCATATAAGACAGGCCCCGTTATCTTCGGTGAACCCGGAACAAACGGACAGCATTCATTCTATCAGCTGCTTCACCAGGGAACGGATATCATTCCTTTGCAGTTCATCGGATTTAAAGAGTCCCAGATGGGTGTTGACGTTGATATTCAGGGCAGCACTTCAATAAAGAAGCTTGCAGCTAACGTTGCAGCTCAGATCATCGCATTTGCCTGCGGCAAAAAGGATGAGAACAACAACAAGAACTTCGAAGGAAACCGTCCTTCAAGCATCATAATCGGCGAAAAGCTGACACCTGCTTCACTTGGTGCTTTGCTTTCACACTTCGAAAACAAGATAATGTTCCAGGGATTCCTTTGGAATGTTAACAGCTTTGACCAGGAAGGCGTTCAGCTCGGAAAAGTGCTTGCAAAGAAGGTACTTGCACATGAGACGGACGGTGCATTAAAGGAGTTCAGCGACTTACTGAAGATTTGATAAAGATGCCGGAACGCTAATCCGGTCAATAATTTACGGAGAATTATTTGAAGCCCGAAGATCTTGTCAGCAGGATAAGGATAAAGAACATAATCGATTTTGTTCTGATAGTCGCAGGTGCCGCTATAGCTGCGTTTGCGGTTGAGGAGTTCCTTGTGCCAAATACCATACTGGACGGCGGAGTTGTCGGAATCAGTATCATGATAAGCGCACTTTCCGATATTCCTCTCGGTTTGCTCACATTCCTTATCAACCTGCCCTTTTTGATCTTCGGGTTTTTCAAGCTCGGAAGATCCTTTATAGTGCATTCAGGCATAGGAATGGCTTCTTTTTCCGTATTTGTCGGTATTTTTGAAAAATGGATAGAAGTTACGCAGGTTGACATGCTTGCGGTGGTCTTTGGCGGAGTCATCCTCGGAATAGGTGTCGGACTTGTGATAAGGAGCGGCGGATGCCTTGACGGAACAGAGACCGTAGCCATAGTCCTTAACAGGAAATTCAAATGGCAGGTCGGACAGACGGTCCTTGTATTTAACGTTATCATCTATACGATCGCCGGTATAATCTT
>JAILCX010000045.1 GCA_024690205.1 Lachnospiraceae bacterium
ATCTTCCAAATTATTCTCCCTAAGCTTCATTTACGAGTTTCCCCGTCATATGCTCTATATCCAATTCCAGACAACATACACGAGAGAAGGCATTATTCATTTCCTTTTCAAGGTATTCTTTATCATTTGTAAACTTGCGACAGATATTAGTACAGATCTCTTTTTTCTTTTCGTTATCTGTAACCTCTTTGATCCGACCAAACACTATTACGCTACGGATATTGAGTGCCCATTCTTTTTCTTTGCGATAACCCTTATCCATTACACAATAGCTAGCCTTATCACACTTCGATATTGCATCGAGTTTATGTCCTTCCTTCGCACAGTGGAAGTACAACTTTCCGTCATTCACCGAATACCAGTGATCCAATGGAACACCATAGGGATATCCGTAATCTCCCAAAACGGACAGCACACCTCTTGGCTCGTTTTTCAGTATTTCTATGCATTCCTCATTTGAAATTTGCTGTTTAAAGCGCCTCATTTCTCTGAACATAGTATCAATAACCTCTTCTGTATATGGGGACGGTTCTCTTTGTCTTCTTTTTGTCATTGGGACATTGGGCGACGAGGAACAAAAAGAACCGTCCCCAATGTACCAATGTCACTTTTGCTTTCCGCCCATGCCCCAATTTTCCAATGGCGGTTCATTAATAATGACAAATACATCTTCTGGGGCTATCGACAGCTTAATTCTCAGATTTTCCGTTATCATTTCTATAGCTTTCCCCTTCTGCTCTTTCGTTCTTCCGGGGAACATAGTTAACTCGATCATCATGAAGTCATCTGTCTTAAATGACGGCATATCATAATTACTTTTATCATACTCCACTATTCTCTGAAATCTGTCCCATGACTCGATTCCTATAGATTCCATAAGGCCATCATGTATGCAATCAAGAACTGTTTTCTTATACTCTTGGCTTTTTCCTTTTAGCATCTCAACTTTAACTAAAGGCATAACTACTCCTTTATCATTTATCCTTCTTTTTCAATAATACTGTCCACAGCCGTCGGAAGATGCATCATGTGATGCGATGTCATCGGTGTCAATATCATACCGCCAATTGTCAGTCTTCCCCAGAAAACCAACAACCAAGCAGAACGAAAATCGGTTGTTACGCCGCCTTCCTCCAATATGCGCATTACCCATTCCTCTGGCACCATGTGTTTGATCTGTTCAAGGGATAGGTTAGATAAGATACGGCGCGTATTTTTGCCAACTTCAATCATATATTTACGTAGTTCTTCAACATTTATCCCTTTAGCCCAGAAAGCTAATTCATCAGGTTCCAAAGCATTTCCCGTATCGGTTATGGATGAGCCTATTCTTTTCTGCCAATCATCATTAAAAATCTGATTGCTATTATCCATCAGTATATTACTGACCAAATCCTCTATCCTGTAAGTATGCCAAAACTGCCAGCATATCGGAACTGTTTTTGATCCGGCATATTTCAGATCCGTATCCCATGTTTCCCTTTGGACAATTTCATTCTGATTACCCTTCATCATATAATCCAAAACAAAATCTGCAATGGTCTTTTCATCTCTCCCGGATATTTCTGCCGGATGAACCATTGCATGCAAATCCAAGGTCAGTTCACGGATCCTCGTTAAATCATCACCCTCGAGAACCTTTTTTAATTCTTCAAATTTGGAATTTATTTCTGAAATCACAGTTACTTTATCCATGTTATTCTCCTTGGCAGTGGGAGCAAAGGGGACGGTTCGTCAGAAAACATTTCTTTTGAACGATCAAGCAGTATGACCAGTTTTGAGTTTATAAAGTTCTTCAGTGGCAAGCCGCGTTTTGGCAACCACATCTCCTTCTTTCGGAAAGCAATAGTAAAGACAATCATTTGTTCCGATCGAAACTATATCGCCTATCTCATACCAGAAATAGTCGGAATTAACACTGTAAGAAGCTTTCGATGTCTGCTCGTAATGCAGTTTTCCGTCACACCCGTCAAGTACAAAGCCATTGCTGTCATGATGAAGTTTTCCGGTTCCCACCATATAAAGAGCCTTGGAATCTTTAAGAACAGCTATATCGCATGGCACATCCATTACATATGCTCCGTTTTCGATCTCTTCCCTTAACTGCTCACGTTCCCATGCATACCAGTCAGGAATATGAGAGAATCTGGTTTCCACGTTTATGCCCTTTAATCTGCCGAGGGTATCCATCTCATATGTAGCTCCACACTTTTTGCATGTCAAAGTCGTTCCCTTTCCCAGCGTTTCTCCTTCCGACATGCAGTGAGGGCATTTATATAGTATCCTGTTAAGGCCGTCTGCCCTGAACGGTTCATCGATCTTAACATTGTTATCGAGCTGCCATTTAAAGTAGTCTAACTTAAACTCTTTTTCTACGACATCGTCTATTTGGTTCACATCGCTGTCGGCAAGTTCCTCCGGTATAAACAGGCACTTCATCCGGCATGTGACTTTAACATTTCTTTTCTGAAGGTTATTGTAAAGCGGGTCTCTGATAAAGGCACCGAAGGTGGTGATCATGACTACAGGGTGCTTGAGCTTCTTGAGAAGTACTCCGAATTTACCGGGTATCTTTGTTCCCGTCCCATCAAGTGAATAACCTGCTTCAGGATACATAAGGACACTTGCTTTATTGGTTTTTAAAGCATATTCCATGTCGGAGATCAATGATATATCGGACACGAATTTCCTGGTCGGGATACATCCGAGTGCTCTTACAAGACTCTCTTTTCCGACAAGCGCATCTGAAGTACACACTATACTGAACGGACGGTCTTTAAGCATTTCAAACGCGATGGCTACATCCGTGAAACTGCAATGGTTCATCAGGATCATCCACGGACCGTCGCCGGCTTTTTCCATATCGGTCTTTTCAAACGAAAAATCCACTTTTTTAAGTTCGCCCCCAAGAGCCATACGCACGATACCGGCCAGAAGGCGCGATGGCTTTCGCGGTCTTTTGTGCTCCCATGAGGGAAGTTTCATCACTTCATCAAAGCTAACCGTCTTTGTCCTGATCTTCATTTTTTATCTCCGCTCATTCCGTTAATCCAGAAGCATCTTTATGCGACCATTATACACCAGATTCCGCTAGAACCCCCCTATAATTTCACATTTTGCCTTGTACGGATGGCCTTTTATCAGATCGAATCATCAAAAAAGGCTTCTCTTTGCAGAGAAGCCCTTTTTTCAGGAACATGATCCCGTCTGAGTTCATGTTGAGACTTTGTATGACAGCATCACATAGCCTGCCGACGATACTATGTCGGAAAGATCACGCTGCGTTTCTTCATGTTTGGACAAAAGCATGACTTCATTGTTTGCAATATCCGCCCTTGCCCATCTGCCGTCGGTCAGATTAAAGGCATTTTCTATCCTGCGTGCACAGTTTGTACAGTGCATTCCATCAACCTTTATAACATACGCATACGGATAATTAGTCCTGTCCTTATCCTTAACCCTGACCTTTTTATCCGGCGGGGTCTTTTCGCCGCAGCAGGAGGACCCGAACCGGATCCTCCTTACGGTAGAATATATCGCACATATTACAGTAATAATAAGCGCTGTGATAATAATAACGTTTCCCATTAACGTCTCTTTCTTATATCAATCTGCTACTTCCCACATGACTCCCATGTTTTTAAATCCGCCTTCCGGCATGCATGATTTACATGCTTTACCGCCTTCGGCACATGCGGTGCATCCGTTACACGAATGACTATCGTTGCCTGCTCCGGAAAAATTTATACGCTTTATGATCCCGTTTCTTTCAAGAAACTCTATATCGCGTTCCACTTTTTCAACGGATGTGTTCAGTTCGGACGCGAGCATTTCGCATGTTCTTGACCGTCCGTCTTTTAACAGTTCTAACAGTTCTTCCATCTTTATCTACCAGATAAGTAAACCTATGCGGTAAGCTATCCCCGCTATCACCAGTGCAACAACCGTATAATACAACGCTATCCTTGCGGTCCACTTTGCGGAATGTGTTTCCTGATATGTTGCTGCAAGTGCGACAATACACGGCATGTTAAACGTCATCGCAAAGATCAGCGCAAGTGCCTCAGGCTTAGGAATATTGGCAACGAGCAGTTCGTTTATATTCTCCGCTGCCGCTCCGCTTACGACCGATCCGACAGATATTGTTCCGGAACCCGTAAATATCGTACTGAGCACTCCGAGGGCCCCTTCCTTTCCAAGGCTTGAAGCGATAAACGCCATGAATGTCTGCCATTTCATGCCGAAGAAAGATGTCACAGGTTCTATGACACGTCCAACCTTGTAAAGGATACTTGCGCTTATGTCCCCTGATGAAGTATATGAAAGAAGCCAGAATGCAAGCGCAACTATCAATACAACCTTTAGCGCTCTTACAAAAGTATCTTTCGTACGTCCTAACACGTATCTTAAAAGAGCTCCCCACTTAGGTCTGTGATAAGGCGGCAGTTCCATGATCATCCCATACCTGTCCTCGGTTTTGACTAATGATCTTCCGAAAACCTTTGCGGTGATCCACATATGAAGGAGCATAACAAGCAGTATCACGGCTATGATCACCGGCATCCACGCACCGAAGAACAATGTTGAGAGCATCGGGATCACAGCCCACGCCGCACCGCACGGAACAGCCCAGGCAAGTGCGATAGTAAGTACCTTCTGACCCCAGTTATCAATGACTCTTGTTCCCGCGGCTCCACCCATTGTGCATCCGAAGCTGATAAGGAAAGGCATGACCGATTTTCCCTGAAGGCCAAATCGTGCCATTGTGTTATCAAATACATATGATATCCGGGCCATTACTCCGATCTCTTCAAGCAATCCGAATACAAGCGTGACTCCGAATACGAAGCCGAGCATCTGAACGATAAAAGCGATCGATCGCATAATGACATCACAAATTATTGCTGCTATGAAAGCAGGACACCCTACAGACAGGAGCATCTCATTTAACGGATCGGGTATGTTTCCGATCACCATTCCTACTCCCATAAGCGGAAGGGCCGGAATAAATGAGCCTATCAATCCCAGAATGATTATAAGGACAACGACCGGCTTGCCCCAGATGTGATGGGTAATGATCCTGTCGAATTTACCGAGTGAGGCCTTTGACTGCCTGCTTGAAGTCGTATCCGAGAGCAGGCTGTCTATCCATTCGAATTTACACTTTCCCATGGTAAGAACACCTTTGTCGACAGCTTTGATCGCATCATCCACTATTTTCCTTTTGCTCTCATCAGATGCATTCCTGATCCTTGCGGTCACCGGAGCATCGCCTTCAACAGCTTTGGCAGCTAGCCACATTTTTGAATATCCCGGCATGATATTGTCAGATATCACTGACTTTATTGTCACGTATTCTTCGATAGTTGAATATCTTTCCTCCAGATCTTCGGTATTAAGGACGGTCTTCTGTTTAGTCGTACGCTCCAATGCTTTATAAAACGCATCATAAGAACGGACATCCGTTGCCGTAAACGACACGACCGGAATGCCAAGCTTTTCTTCGAGTTTTGCGGCATCTACCTTTTTTCCCTGCTCAAGGGCAACATCACTCATATTAAGTACCAGAAAGCATGGAACCGTGATGCCCGAATAATCAGCGAGCATGTAAAGACTTCTCTCAAGCTGTGAGCTGTCGGCAAGGATACAGATCACATCTGCCTTTCCCGATGCTATATAATCACGGGTTATCATTTCTTCATCCGAATTTGCCGACAGACTGTATGTTCCGGGCAGATCGGCTACCAGATAATTTTTCCCGTTATGTACAAAGCTTCCCTCTTTCTTTTCGACCGTTTTGCCCGGCCAGTTACCGACATGCTGCTTCATCCCGGTAAGTGCATTAAAAAGAGTGGATTTTCCGGAGTTCGGCTGGCCCAGCAGTGCTATAACCGTTTCTTTATTGTCACTCATGCTGTTTTTCCTCCCGGCTCAACCTCTATCATTTCGCACTCTGTTCTGTTAAGTGCGATCATCGTGTCTCTTGAATACACAAGGAGCGGACGGTTTTTTTCGTTTTTGATCACAGTTACCGTACAACCCGGAGTAAGACCTATGGATGTGATCCTGCTCATAAATCTCTGATCTCCGTTAAGTGTTTTGATCACCGCCACGGAATCTTTTGCAAGTTCTGACAGTTTTTTCATTGTTTCCTCCTTAAATCCTCGGCTTATGTTAATGCCTTTCTTCGGTTAGTCAGCGCTAACCCGACGACAAAAAATATGCCCCCGTTTAATCGGAGCCTCGCTTATAGTTAGTCGTTGCTAACCACAACAGATAATATCACTCTTCTTTATAAGAATCAATCCCCCATATCCTCAATTGTTTTGAAGTAAAAAATGACGTAAATCATTTATAATTAGTTTTCCCTTGTTTGACTTATACTATTAATGACATTATCCCGGCCAGTATAGCTGCAATCACAGGATAACCTACAAGTGTAGTAGCCCATTTGATAACAAGAGATTTTCCGTATATATATGGTCTAAGGTCTTCCGTTCCTTCTATATTCCATGCCTTTGTTTTTCCTACCCAATACCAGTCGATGAACAAGCGGTCAAATAATCCCTCAATAAGGAGAATGATCGTCAGTTGGATAAATCCTTCCCAAAAAGTTCTTGCACCATTTATTCCATAGACAGAGAGCAGGACAAAAATGAGCATTAGCGGAATACTGACAAGCTTAAAGCTACCGGCTCTCTTCTTAATCTTTGCTTCGGTAGTCAGACCACTTTCTATACATCTGTCCCAGACCTCTCTTTCATAGAGGAAAACCAGACCTACAGGACCATTGGCTATTCCAACCACACAAGCAACAAGTATTATAAAGCTTAACACAATACCCTCTAATAAAATCATAGCTGTAATCATAATTTATCTCCTTTGTTTCTACATCGGATTATTTATCTGATCAGGAACAATCCAGTAGTCACATATATTCCCGCCTGATGCCAGCGTGTAATCCCTGTGCAATATGCCGTGACTGTATTCGGTCGTAATATAGTCTATATCACAACAGATAGGCAAAACTTCCAAAAATCCGTACTTCCTCGCAAAATCATTCAGAGGACATCTTGTAAAGTGATAATAACTGCCGTCTTTATGTTTTGAATCATCAAAAT
>JAILCX010000049.1 GCA_024690205.1 Lachnospiraceae bacterium
TAAGGAGATATATTCGGTCCTCCTTTTGGATACGCCTTTCAGTATACTTGTCATGCTGATACTTACGGTTCCCGTGTTTATCAAAGGAAAGCTCTCAAGATGGCAGGGCGTTTTGATGCTTGCCATGTATGCTGCATATTGTATCTATCAGTTTGTCGGATAAAGCAATGTAAAATCTCTGTATTTTCTCTATCAATATGATATAATGTGAATTCGGAGAAAAAATAAAAGAAAGTAAGAACAAAGCCCAGATTCGCAATGTTGTACTGCATGACATATCCCAATGAAATATGAGCGCATGGCTGAGATCAATCCGGCCTTTGGCGATAAGTACATGAAGGATGACAGCGGCAGGATCGTTAAAAGAAAGTAAACATTTAAGGAAAGCCGGCGGTCGGCTTCCGTAATCAATCATATATTTAAAGGAGTTACAATATGAATCTTTCACCTCTACAAAAAGCAAGATACGAGTACCAGCCCAAGCTTCCCGGAATGCTCCGCAACGGTATTTCGGAGATATGCGTTAAGGACGGAGCTGCTACACAGTCTGTAGCCGATCAGGACAAGATCAAAGCCCTTTTCCCTAACACATACGGAAAGAACGAGATCACATTCCAGAAAGGTGCAAACACTTCGGTTGCCAAAAAGCAGGTTGTAGGTGTTATCCTTTCAGGCGGACAGGCTCCCGGAGGACATAACGTTGTATGCGGTCTTTATGATGCGATAAAGGCAACAGACAAGAACAACGTACTCCTTGGATTCAAGGGTGGCCCGAGCGGACTTATAGATGATGATTTCATCGAGTTTGATGATGAGTACATCAATGCATTCCGTAACACCGGTGGATTTGACATCATCGGATCAGGACGTACAAAGCTCGAGACCGAAGAGCAGTTCAAGATCGTTACGGAAGTTGCAAAGAAGCACGGACTTACAGCCATCGTAATAATCGGTGGTGATGATTCAAATACAAACGCAGCTGTTCTGGCAGAGTACATGGCTGCACACAATACAGGCGTTCAGGTTATCGGTTGTCCTAAGACCATTGACGGTGACCTTAAGAACGAAGATATCGAAGCTTCATTCGGATTTGATACAGCTACAAAGACATATTCCGAGCTTATCGGAAATATCGAAAGAGATGCCAACTCAGCAAAGAAGTACTGGCACTTCATCAAGGTTATGGGAAGATCCGCTTCTCACGTTGCACTTGAGTGTGCTCTTGAGACACAGGCTAACATCTGCCTTATCGGTGAAGAAGTTGCAGCAAAGAAGATGTCACTTTCATCTATAGCAGACTACATCGCCGACGCAGTTGAAAAGAGAGGAAACAACGGAGAAAACTTCGGTGTTGCGATCATCCCCGAAGGTATCGTTGAATTCGTTCCCGAGTTCTCAATGCTCATAGCCGAGATCAACGAACTCCTTGCAGGCAAAAAGACAGATGAGTTCAATGCACTTCCCGATTGGGATGCAAAGTATGCATATATAAAGAACGGTCTTTCAAAGGAAGCGTTTGCGGTATTTGAAATCCTTCCTCAGTTTGTACAGCAGCAGCTCTTCCTTGAAAGAGATCCTCACGGAAACGTACAGGTTTCTCTTATCGAGTCTGAAAAGCTCTTCTCTGCACTTGTTAAGGATAAGCTTGATGCACGTAAGGCAGCAGGCACATACAAAGGCAAGTTCTCAGCTCAGCACCACTTCTTCGGATATGAAGGAAGATGTGCATTCCCTTCAAACTTTGATGCTGACTACTGCTATTCACTCGGATATAACGCTTTCATGCTCATCCAGTATGGTTACACGGGATACCTTTCAAAGGTTTCAAATCTTTCAAAGCCCGCTGAGGAATGGGTTGCCGGCGGTATGCCCATAACAAAGATGATGAACATGGAAAGAAGAAACGGTGAAGACAAGCCCGTTATCAGAAAGGCTCTTGTAGAGCTCGACGGAAAGCCGTTTAAGTACTTTGAGGCACACAGAGATGAGTGGGCTGTTAAGACTGCTTTCACATATCCCGGTGCGATCCAGTACTTCGGACCTTCTGAGGTATGCGACCTTACTACAAGAACCCTTGCTCTTGAAAAGGGTTGATGCATAGGTTAAAAGATATCGTCATTGAAAGGGCGGGAAGTTATTCCCGCCCTTTTTACGTTTATACGCGCATTTTCGTGATATAATTCTTATGTGGAAAAGGAAGAGCTTGTAAGACAACTTAAAGAAGGGTTCAGACATCTGACCGAGGAAGAAGAGCTTGTTTTGAAGCTTACCTACTTTGAAGAGTTCTCGGAAGATGATGTATGCTACTGCATGGATATTGAACCATACAGGTTCGGCCTTTTGTATGCTTCGGCCAAAAGCAAGATGCGCCATTTTACGACTATATTTGATGATATAGACAAAGCGTCGGCAATAAGGAGCAAAGCAAAAAAGACCGGCGCTTCATCCAAAGAAGACGAAGCAAAAAACAAAATACAAAACAAAATACAAAACAAGAGGAAGAACTATGAAGATAACGATTCTGGGTGTACGCGGATCAATACCGACTGACGGACATGAGATGTCCGGATACGGAGGAGCAACATCCTGTGTGATGATAGAAACCGACAAGAGCGTCATTTTTCTTGATGCCGGAACCGGAATAACGGGAGCACCGGTCATAGATAACAAAAGCGTATCTGTTCTTTTGACACACCCTCATGCTGACCATTTGATGGGATTGCCGTTTTTCCCTTACATGATAGTAAAGGATAAAAAGATAGATATTTATGCATCGGCAAAGAACGGAATGGGAACCCGTGAACAGGTAGAAAGCTTTATCTCACCGCCTCTTTGGCCATGCACGTTAAAGGATTATCCTGCGATCATAACATGTCATGATGCCGTTTTTCCTTTTAAGATAGACGATGTTGAGATTTTTGGCATGGAGTCAAATCATCCGGGCGGAGGAACCATATTTAAACTTGTTCATGACGGCTGCACGGTTGTTTATGCAACGGATTATGAGCATTCCGATGATAAGGATGAAGAATTGATAAGGTTCTGTGACGGGTCTGATCTTTTGCTCTATGACGGACAGTATACGAGTAAAGAATATGAGGGAAAGAAGGGCTATGGGCATTCTACTCCGGAGCACGGCCTTATGATAATGGAAAAGAGCAAAACCAAAACATTAAGGATAGTTCATCATGATCCTCACCATACGGATGATGTGCTTCGCGAAATGGAAGGAAAGATTAGATCGGTAAATGCAGCTTTTGCAAGACAGGGGGAAACTATATGCCTTCAAAGATAAGCAATGAATATTCTTTGGACAACATGATCAAGATCGCTTTGGATCTGAGTGCCGAAAAGGATTTTAACCGCCTTATGGAAAAGATCCTTTCCGAGGCCATGGGAATAACCCATTGCGATGCAGGGACGGTGTATATAAAGGAAAAAGACTTCCTTGAATTCTATACCGTATGCACGAAGTCAAAAGGGATACTGATGGGCAGAAATGACAAAAATGCCAAGATGCCGCCGGTTCCGCTTTCAAGGAAGCATGTCTGCGCCTGCTCGGCGATGGACAATAAAAAGATAAATATCGCCGATGTTTATAATTCAACGGATTATGATTTTGCGGGAGCTCAGAAATACGATGCTTTAAATGATTACCGTACAACGTCAATGCTCGTCATTCCGATGGCGGATGAAAAAGATAACGTTATAGGCGTGCTTCAGCTCATAAACTCGCTTGATGAAAACGGCGAAGTGATGCCATTTGATAAAAAGTACGAAGATGTCGTATCGGCGCTTGCATCATTGGCCGCCGTCAGCATAAATAACCACAAGCTTGCACAGGAGATAACAAACCTCCTTCATTCATTCGTAGCTGTCATGGTAGATGCCATAGAAGCAAGAACTCCGTATAATGCCAATCACACACGGAGTATGGTAAGGTATGCCGACCGATTTATAACGTATCTTGCTGATACGGAGAATGAATGGAAATTTGATTCGGACAGAAAAGATGCCTATCTTATGAGCGTATGGCTCCACGATATAGGAAAGCTCGTTGTTCCGCTTGAGGTCCTTGATAAGCCTGACAGGTTAGGGCCTCTTCGTGACAGGATAAAGAGCAAGATCGAGGTTACGAGATTAAACACTGAGCTTTTAAAGGCTAAGGATGGGGGAGACCGATCCGGGTATGATGAAAAGATAGAGCGTCTTCAAAGATCGTGGGAGCTTATCGACCGGTCAAACAATGCGCCTTTCCTGGATGATGAAACGATAAATGAGTTAAAAGCATGTGCCGATACGAACTGTGTGACGGTATACGGAGAAGAAGAAAAGCTCCTTAACGACAGGGAACTTGAAGCGATAACCGTACAAAGAGGAACCCTTACCGCAAAAGAAAGAAGCAAAGTAGAAGAACACGTTTCATATACGGCAAGAATGCTTGAAAAGATGAGCTTTACGGGGATATACGAAAAAGTTCCTTTCTGGGCTGGGTCGCATCATGAGTTCATAAACGGAACGGGTTATCCAAACCATCTGTCGGGGGAGGACCTTCCAATGGAAACAAGGCTGCTTACCATCATAGATATCTATGATGCACTGACTGCCGAGGACCGTCCTTACAAGCCACCCATGCCGGCTGAGAAAGCGTTTGCGATACTTGAAGATATGGCAAAAGAAGGAAAGATAGATAAAGACATCTTAACTCTGTTCCGAAAGAGCAAAGCCTGGGGAAAAGATGAATCCAAATGATCGGAGAAGTCCATGGATATTGCAAAGGTTTTAAAAGAATATGATGAGCTTGAAGCTACACACGATTTTGCAAAGATAGAATCGTTTCTTATCGACAATATCGATAAAGCACTTGCAGAAGGTGACAAGCCGTGCCTTATAACGCTCTATAACGAAATTATCGGCTTTTATCGCGAGACCGGAAATTACCAGGGCGCGATCAACTACTGCGCAAAGCTCCTTGTGGTGCTTGATGAAGAAGGCCTTACGGAAAGCGTTGATTATGCTACGAGCCTTTTAAACATAGCGAACGCATGTCGTGCAGCAGGATTGTTAAAAGAATCCATGACCTACTATAACGAGGTCAAAAGGATATATGATGAAAACCTCTCGAGGGATGATTTCATGTATGCGCCTTTATATAATAACCTTGCCCTGCTCTTTCAGGAGATGGGTGATCATGAAAGTGCGGTCGATACCCTTAAAAAGGCCCTTTCGCTGGCCAAATCCCGTCCCGATGAAGTGATAAAGGTTGCAATAAGTCACACTAATCTTGCAATGTCGCTTTTAAAATCGGGGGACCTTGGTGAAGCAATGTATAACCTTGAAGAGGCATTTAAGATATTTGATGCACAAGATGAACCTGATTATCATTACGGTGCAGCGCTTTCAGCCATGGCTGAAGCCAAATATCTGTCAAAAGATTATGACGGAGCTGTCATTTATTATGAGAAGGCGCTTAAGGAAGTTAAAAAGAACACCGGTTTTAGCGGTGCATATGATATAACTCTTTCAAATCTCCACCAAGCCGCTCAGATGGCCAGAAAGAACGCCAAAAATGTAGAAGCGGGACCGGGGGAGGATGCTGAAAGCACAACCTTCAATGGGATATCACTTTCGAAGGCATTTTATGAAGAATGCGTAAAGCCGATGATCCATGAAAAATTTCCCGAATATGAACAGAGCATTGCCGTGGGACTTAGCGGAGAAGGCTCGGAATGCTTGGGATTTGATGATGAATATTCAACGGACCATGATTTCGGCGCGGGAGTTTGTCTCTGGCTTGATGATGAAACATATGAAAAGACAGGGGATGCTCTACAGGCTGAATATGATGCGCTTCCGGTTGTCTTTAAGGGATATGTTCGCCTTGACATGAAAAAGGGCCCAAGACGCGTCGGAGTCTTCAGGATAAAAGAATGGCTTAAAAACGTCACCGGACTTGATCATGCACCCGTATCCGAAAACGAGTGGCTCTTTGTCGAGGACTCGGCATTCGGAAAAGCCGTAAACGGTGAGATCTTTGCAGATCCCAAAGGTGAATTGTCTTTCATAAGAAAAGAGATAAGGAAGTATTATCCACGACACGTATATTTCAGAAAACTCTGCGATGAGCTTGCAAGGTTTTCACAATACGGACAGTATAACTATCAAAGGATGCTTGAACGAAAAGACAGGACTGCTGCGGTCGTATGTATAGGCGAATTCCTCATACATGCGATGAGACTGAGCTTTGTCCTTAACAGGATGTATCCTCCTTATTATAAGTGGCTTAACAGGGGCTTGAGGGATGTCGATGCATTCGCTTATGAAAAGGTAAATGAGATATCCGAAAACATTTATGATGAAGAAAAAGTAAAGGTGTTTATTGCGGAGCTTGCCTCATACTTCCTTCAAAAGCTTAAAAAAGCAGGCCTTGCTTATGCGGACGATGATTATCTTGAGCATCATACCGTAAAGATAATGAATATGGTAACCGGAAACGGCCTTACCCATGAGGAACTCGCCGATGAGATAGTAAGTTTGGAGTGGGAGAGCTTTGATAAGGTCAAAAACGAGGGCGGAAGAGCCTCCTGTCAGGATGACTGGGCGACTTTTTCCATTATGAGAAAAAGCCAGTATCTGACATGGAGCGATGAGATGCTCTTAAGTTTCTTAAATGACATTAATGCTGCAAACAAAAGAGGCTGGAATCTCATAACCGAAAAATACGGACGCATGGAAGAGAGTACCGCGCCTTCGGAATGGGAAAAGATAAAGCAAAGTTTTCCTCCTATCGATGATGAAAGAAAAGCAATCATAGAATCGATAGTCGGGATCCAGGTTAAGATGATGGAAGAATTTGCCGCGGGATATCCCATGTCGGCTTCAAACGCAAGGCTTATCCATACATCGGAAGATACACCTTACGAAACATCTTATGAGACGTACTTAAGAGGCGAGATCTCAACATATTCTCCCGAAACGCTCGTGCTTTACGGAAGATTCGTGGCAGGACTTTCACAAAGCGGCCTTAATCTTGCAAGGATGATAATCGAAAATACCGCGCTCATGTACGGTTATAAGTCACTTGACCACATGGAAGAGTCGCTTTCAAAGAAGTAAACACTTGAAAGTTTAAAACTATCTGATATAATACTCTGTGACAAGGGAGTCTGTTTTTGCAGGCTCCTTCATTTATGTTAAAAGGAAGAAGATGTTATGAAAAAGGTTATAGGCCTTATCCCGCTTTATGATGATGAAAAGGAAAGCTACTGGATGCTCCCGGGATATATGAAGGTGATCGAAAAGTGCGGGGCACTTCCCATCATGCTTCCTCTTTGCAACGATAAAGACGAATTGGACGATGTTTATATTCTTTGCGACGGGATCCTTTTTACCGGGGGGCACGATGTCGATCCTTCGATGTATGGGGAAAAGGCGTCGGATAAATGCGGTATTCCCAACGCTCTTCGCGACACGATGGAAGCGTATCTTTTAAACAAGGCGCTTTCGGATGACAAACCGGTATTCGGTATCTGCCGCGGGATCCAGTTTTTTAACGCATTTCTGGGCGGGACTCTTTATCAGGATCTCCCTTCAGAGCATGTATCCGGTATAGAGCACCATATGGAAGAACCGTATGACCGCGCCGCCCACAAGGTGAATGTATGTAAGGGCACCATGCTCTCCGACATAATAGGAGAAGGCATACATGAGGTAAACAGCTACCATCATCAGGCCATAAAGGATATTTCGGATAAGGTGACGGTGTCGGCTGTTTCGGAAGACGGACTTACCGAGGCGATAGAAGTGAACGGACGCAGATTTGCGATGGCCGTTCAGTGGCATCCCGAGTTTTCATTCGAGAACAACGCAGAGAGTTTAAAACTTATCAAAGCGTTTGTTGATGCTTGTTAAAGACCGCTAAAAATGGTATTATGCAAGCTGGATATATTCTTTAAGAGAGGAGAATTATTATGAAGAAAAAAACATTGGCACTTATCATTGCAACAGCAATGGGTTTTGCTACTATTACAGGATGTGGCGCACAGACTTCCGATGCTGCAAGCAGCGCTGCTACCGAGGAGACAAAGACAGAGGATACTGCCGAAGCAAAGGCAGATACTTCCGGAAAGAAGTGGATCATCGCTACCGATACGGCTTTCAAGCCTTTCGAGTATACGGATGACAAGGGAGATTTCGTGGGAATCGATGTGGATATCCTCGCTGCAGTAGCTAAGGATCAGGGATTTGACTATGATCTTCAGGTTCTCGGATGGGACGCTTCCATCGCAGCATGTCAGGCAGGTCAGGCTGACGGTATGATCGCCGGAGCTTCTATCACGGACGAGAGAAAAGAATCAGGCTGGATATTCTCTGACGGTTACTATGATGCAAACCAGTGTATGGCTGTTGAGGCTTCTTCAGACATCACCGGATTTGACGGCCTTGACGGAAAGTCAGTTGCGGTTAAGACAGGTACAATGAGCGCTACTTATGCAGAGAGCCTTGCTCCCCAGTACGGATTTACCGTTACTTACTTTGAAGATTCACCGACAATGTATCAGGCAGTTGTAGGCGGACAGGTAGCAGCCTGCTTCGATGACACACCGATCATGGCAGCCAACATCAAGGATACGGGAATCGCATTGAAACTCGTTGACGGAACAGGAAACGAGTCAGCTCAGTATGGTTTTGCAATCTTTAATGCTAACAACCAGGAGCTTGTTGACAAGTTCAACGCAGGACTTAAGAACATAAAGGATAACGGAACTTACGACGAGATCCTTAAGAAGTACTTAGGCGAATAATCAGTTATTGCCGGGCGGGGTCACAGCCGCCCGGTGAATTAAAACCCTTTATACGGGAAGGAAAGAAAGAATGCTAAAGATCATTTCTGTTTACGGAACTTTGCTGTTGACAGCCCTTGGCAGAACGCTGCTGCTTGCTCTGTTGGGACTGTTTTTTGCTTGTTTTATAGGACTCTTTTTCGGTATCATGGGCGTACTTAAGAACAGAGTATGCAATGTTATCGCGCAGATATTTGTCGATGTCATAAGAGGGGTTCCGATGATCGTTCTGGCATTCTTTGTTTATTTTGGTATGCCGTATTTTTTCAATACGATAATCGGAGGGTTTTCGATAAGCCTTTCGGCGCTGCAGGCAGGAACCATATGTCTTGCTTTAAACTGCGGAGCCTACATGGCAGAGATAATAAGAGCGGGTATCCTGTCTGTTGATATAGGTCAGATGGAAGCAGCAAGATCACTTGGAATGACCTATGGGATGGCAATGAGAAAGGTTGTCCTTCCCCAGGCCATAAAGACGATGATACCCACATTCATAAATCAGTTCATAATAACGCTTAAGGATACGTCGATCCTTTCAGTCATAGGTTTCCCGGAACTCGTTAATACCGCAAAGAATGTTCAGGCAAACACTTTCATGTCATTCCAGACATGGGCGATCGTCGGTGTAATGTACCTTATAGTAATCACGATCCTTTCAAGAAGCGCAAAGGTTTTGGAAAGGAGATTGAACGTTGGCAGATAAGAGTATAAAAAAGATAGAAGTTAAAAATCTGAAGAAGAGTTTCGGCGAGCTTGAAGTATTGAAGGATATCTCAACCGATGTTTATAAAGGAGAGGTTGTCGTAGTGATCGGACCTTCGGGATCCGGCAAATCCACTTTCCTGCGCTGCTTAAACAAGCTTGAGTCAGTAACGGGCGGTAGCATCATAGTAAACGGTGTTGATATCACCTCAAAGAAGATAGATATAAATAAGGTTAGAGAGAACATCGGAATGGTATTCCAGCACTTTAATCTCTTTAATAACCTTAACATACTCGATAACCTTACGCTTGCTCCGACGCAGCTTAAAAAGTGCTCAAAAGAGGAAGCCAGAAAAAGGGCCAAGATAATGCTTTCAAAGGTGGGACTTGAGGATAAGGCGGAAAGTTATCCCAACCAGTTATCCGGAGGTCAGAAGCAAAGAGTTGCCATTGCAAGGGCGCTTTGCATGGAGCCGGATATCATGCTCTTTGACGAGCCCACATCAGCACTTGACCCCGAGATGGTAGGAGAAGTCCTGCAGGTCATGAAAGAACTTGCAGCTGACGGAATGACCATGGTCATTGTTACGCACGAGATGGGATTTGCCCGTGAAGTTGCCGACAGAGTTCTTTTTATGGACGGAGGCTACATAGTTGAAGAGGGTACACCCGAGGAAGTGCTTCTTAATCCCAAAGAACCAAGAACCATAGATTTCCTTAACAAAGTATTGTAATAAGGAGGCTTAAGATGAAGAAGATAATCACCATAAGCAGACAGTTCGGTGCCGGAGGCGGAGAGATAGGCAGGAAAGTTGCAGACCGTCTGGGTTACTACTACTGTGACAAGGACATGATAATAAGGGCAGCGATGGAGTCGCCTGCGCTTACACCCGATGATCTTCGTCATTATGATGAGAAAGTGCCCCTTAACTTCGGATTCGGACAGAGCCTTTTTGATTTTTATAACAGACCGCTTAACGAAAAACTCTTTAATGCGCAGCAGGAGGCGATAAAACATGTCGCCGAAAAAGGAAACTGCGTGATCGTCGGAAGAAACGCAAATGTCGTTTTAAAAGAATACGACAATACGCTCCATGTTTTTGTGGCTGCAACGGAATATTTCAGACTCCAGAGACTCAAAGAAAGACTTCCCGGTTATACGGAAGAAAAGATCATCGACGAGATGAGAGCGGTAGACAGACAGAGAAAGAAATACTGCTCATACTATACACATACGGAATTCGGAAATGCCGAGCACTATGATCTGACCGTTAAAAGTTCGACCCTCGGTATCGATAACTGCGTCGATATCATATGCGATCTAGCAAGATGACAAAATAAAACGGTTGTTGTAAAATAAGCTATAAGCGTTGTTTTGTCCACGATCGGAGGGAACATATGATAGCTAACATAGTAGCCAATTATCTGGTAAACAAAGGCAAGATCTCACTGGACCAGTATTTTGAGTTCTTTGAGGAACTTTCCAAGGTAAGGGCCAAGCTCGGACTTATCGCGGTTCATGAGGGTCTGATGACCGAATATCAGGCTGATACCGTTAACATGCTCCAGGCGACTATGGACAAGAAGTTCGGTGATCTGGCCGTGGAAAAAGGATTCCTTACGGACAATCAGGTCCAGGAACTTTTGCGTAAGCAGGGCGATCCGTATCTTTCGGTTGCTCAGGCGCTTGAAAACCTCGGTATCATGAGGCTTAAC
>JAILCX010000063.1 GCA_024690205.1 Lachnospiraceae bacterium
GAAAGGACTATGGATGATGTCTTTGAAGATATCAAATCCTCATATCAGGGAAACGATATCATGCTCGGAATAACAGGAGGTAACATTTACCTTAAGGAGAGCGAGGACGGAAATAACATAGCCTTTGTAACGGGCGGAAGACTGTATGAATATAACGTCACGGATAACAAGATATCATCGGTATTTGGATTCTACGATGCTTTCACTGAGGATGTCAGAGAAGTAAACGATAACCATGACATAAAGATAATGAACATAGATGAGGCCGGAAATATCGCATTTTTGGTATACGGCTACATGAACAGAGGCATCCACGAGGGACAGGTCGGAGCTTCCGCGTATTATTACGACAATACCGTAAATACCATAGAGGAGCTTGCCTTCATAAGAAGCACACACGCTCCGGACCTTTTCATAAGGGAAGTTGAAAAACTCTCTTACATGAATTCGGACGGAACGCTGTATATCCTTGTCGGGGATACTCTCTACGGAATAGACAGGATGTACAGAAATCCGGTTGTGATCGCAGAGAACCTGACCGAAGGTTCATACAAGACGTCACAAAACGGCAGACTCGTCAGCTGGCAGGTTGCAAGCGACATAAAGGATTGCAGGGAGCTTGTCCTTATGAACCTTGATACCACCAAAAAGACAAGTATAGATGTCGGAAGCAATGAAACTGTTCTGCCGATAGGTTTTATGGGCGAGGATCTCATATACGGTATCGCAAGGAAGAGCGACATTACAAAGGACAGAACGGGTAAGGTCATCGTTCCGATGTACAAGCTCGTGATATTCAGCGAGCTTGAGGGTAGTCTTATGACATACGAGCGTGATAACACGTATGTTGTCGAAGGCGATATCATTGATAACAGGATAGCCCTTACAAGGATGGTCAAGACCGGTGATGATGTTTTTTCACCAACAACGAATGACCAGATCATGAATTCAGAGAGCATGACAGCCTCCAATTCCACACTTTCATCGATCGTTACGGAGTTATATGAAAAGCTGACTGTCATAAGCCTTAAAAAAGAGATCGACGCCGATACCATGAAGCACCTTAATCCCAAGATGGTGCTTTATGAAGGAAGCAGAGAGGTCAACATCCGAAAGAAGGATGAAAACGATCACTTTATCGTATACGGAAGATACGGTGCCGACAGTTATTATAAGGATGAAAGCGATGCGGTAGAAAGGGCATTTAACATATCCGGTATAGTAATGGATTCCGAAGGAGACTATATCTGGAAAAAGACATCGCGAAGCACCAAGAACCAGATCATGGCCATAGAACAAGTTGAGGCCAAGGAAACGAGAGGATCGCTGGCGGTTTGCCTTGATACCATGATAGGATATGAAGGAGTGGTTCGAAATTCGGCATATATGCTGAGCCAGAACAAGACGGTCATCGAGATCCTTGAAGATGCACTGCTTGATTACGACATCCTTGATCTTTCGGGATGCAGTCTTGACATGGTACTTTACTATGTGAATCTGGACATACCGGTTCTCTTTGTCAAAGAAGATAACGAAGCGGTGCTCCTTGTCGGATTTAACGAAACATGCGTGGTCCTTATGGATCCGCTTGAGACCGAAATATACAAGATGGATCTTAATGAGGCCGTTGAAATGTTTGAAGACAACGGAAACTTTTTTATAACATATATACCGAAGGTTGATTAAAAATTTGATAAGGAGGGTATTAAATGTATTACGACGGAAAGATACTGATCGGAAGGACGCAGGAAGGAAAAGAACTATTTGTTTATCCCAAAATGGCAAACAGACACGGACTTATAGCCGGAGCTACCGGTACGGGAAAGACTGTTACGCTTAAAGTTATGGCTGAGTCGTTCTCCGATATGGGAGTACCCGTTTTCCTGGCCGATGCCAAAGGAGATCTTGCCGGAATGTGCGTAAAACCCGGTGAGACTTCGGAAGACATGGCCAAGAGGATAGAATACTTTAAACTCGCGGAAAAGGATTTTGACTTTAAGAAATATCCCGTAAACTTCTGGGATGTATATGCCGAAAGGGGAATACAGTTAAGGACAACAATTTCCGAAATGGGCCCCATCCTTTTAAGCAGGATCCTCGGACTTAATGATACACAAGCAGATATTTTGAACATTATCTTTAAGATCGCAGATGACCAGAATCTGCTGCTCATCGATACCAAGGACTTAAAGAGCATGATCAATTACGTCGGAGAAAATGCCAAGGAATTCTCGGCTGAATACGGCAATATCTCTTCAGCAAGTCTTAATGTAATAACAAGATCGATCGTTGCATGTGAATCCGAAGGAGCAGAGCAGTTCTTTGCCGAGCCTGCCCTTAACATAAAAGACTGGATCAGAACAAGCGAAGAGGACGGAAGAGGATATATCCAGATACTTGAATGTCAGAAGCTCATGCTCAATCCCAGGATGTATTCAATGTTCCTTCTTTGGATGATATCGGAGCTTTATGAGACATTGCCTGAAGCAGGTGATCTTGATAAGCCCAAGATGGTATTCTTCTTTGACGAAGCACATATGCTCTTTGACTCGGCTCCCAAAGCACTCCTTGATAAGATCGAACAGGTGGTTAAGCTCATCCGTTCAAAGGGTGTCGGGATCTACTTCATAACACAGAATCCCAAGGATATCCCGGGCGGGGTATTAAGCCAGCTGGGCAACAAGATACAGCATGGCCTTCGAGCATACACTCCCAGTGAGCAAAAGGGTGTAAAGGCAGCAGCCGAAGGATTAAGGGAGAATCCTGCTTTTGATACCTTTACGGCACTTGGTGAGCTCGGAACGGGAGAAGCGCTCGTTTCGGTACTCGGAGAAGACGGTGTTCCTACCATTGTTGAAAGAGCCAAGATCCTTCCTCCTCAAAGTAAGATAGGAACGATAGATGACGGCACATTAAACGAAAAGATAAACAATTCTTCACTGTATGATAAATACAGCAACTATGTTGACAATGATTCGGCATACGAGCGTCTTACTAAGCTTGGCGAGGAAAAGGCTGCCGAAGAGGCAAGACTTGAAGAAGAAAAGCTTGCCGCAAAGGAAGAAGCAGCCGCTGCAAAACTTGCCGAAAAAGAAGCCGAGAAGGCTAAGAAAGAAGAGGAAAAAGCCGCCGCAGCCAAGCAAAGAAAGGTAAAGAATGCTGCCAAATCGGTAGCAAGCTCAACTGCCGGAACAATAGGAAGGGAAGTCGGAAAGACAGTCGGATCAACCGTAGGAGGAAAGTTCGGAAAGACTCTGGGAGGAAATGTCGGTGCTTCGCTTATGCGCGGCATCATCGGAACGTTCTTTAAATAATGAGTGATGCAAAAGGATCCAATAAGGCCCTGTGGTCGTACATAGGATTATTTGCCGTGGCAATGATCTGGGGTTCGGCTTTTGTTGTCGTTAAAAATGCTTTGGACACGGTGCCGCCCACATACATGGTGGCGGTGAGATTTTCAATTGCGGCCATAGGAATGCTCTTTATTTTCGGGCGAAAACTTAAGGGATTGAACAAAAGAAATTTAATACACGGTATTATAGTCGGAGGATGTCTTTTTACGGCATATCTTGTCCAGACCATAGGGTGCAAGTATACTACTGCGGGAAAAAACGCATTCCTCACGGCAACTTATATAATCATTGTTCCGTTCCTTCATTGGTTTCTTAAGAAAAAGCGTCCGGAGATAAGGTTGTTTATTGCTGCAGTTATCGGACTTGCCGGTATAGGTCTTATCTCACTTGACAGCGATCTGTCCATTGGGATAGGCGACCTTTTGACGATCATATGCGGATTCCTTTTTGCAATGCAGATAGCATTTCAGGATATCTTTGTCAAAGAGGACGATCCGACACTCATATGCCTTATCGAGATGATAGTCAGCGGCGTCGGAGGATGGATATGTGCGCCGTTCATAGACGGACCGCTCCCAAAAGGGACATTTTCTTCGATAGAGCTTATCGGGAGCATGTTGTTCCTGGGCCTTGTCAGCAGTCTTGTGTGCCAGCTTTTACAGTCTGTGTGCCAAAAGTATACAAAGCCTGAAAGCGCTTCGCTGATAATGTCGACAGAGTCGGTATTCGGAGCATTGAGCTCGATGATATTCCTTAAAGAGAGGATGAGCTTAAAAGTACTTTTAGGATGCATTATCATGATGGTTGCAATAGTTCTTTCTCAGGTTCAAAAAAAGGAAAAAGGATGAAAAAAGAAAAAAACGAGATCAAAGTAAAAGGATATTATAAAGATCATGCATGTCATGAGACATTTATCTGTAAAGTTTGCGGACGTGAGGTAGTGCCTGAGGGAGCATCTTCCGAACACAGAAATCATTGTCCGAACTGCTTAAGTTCTCTCCATGTCGATAACGAGCCCGGTGACAGAGAATCAGAATGCGGCGGAGTCATGGAATGCATCGCCGTGTGGGTCAGAAACAACGGTGAGTGGGCACTTATACACAGATGCAAAAGCTGCGGCAAGTTGAGTTCCAACCGTGTCGCAGCCGATGATAATCCCGTAAAACTCATGTCTGTAGCCATGAGGCCTGTAGCCAATCCGCCTTTTCCGGTTGAAAGGATAAAGGAGATGACTGAAAGCCTTTTGGGCGATTGATCTATTTTTTCAGATATTTCTTAAGAGCATTAAATGACTTGTCGCTTATGACATGTTCTATGCGGCAGGCATCTTCGGCAGCCGTACGGTCATCAACGCCTATTGAACTAAGGAACCCCGAAAGAACATGATGGCGTTCGTAGATCTTTTCGGCTGCCTTTTTTCCTTTAGCCGTAAATTTGATATAGCCGGTTTCGTCGACGGTGATATAACCGTCCCTTTTTAAAAGTCCGAGTCCCCTGCTCACGGAGGGTTTGGAATAATTCATATGGTCCGCAACGTCTATTGCACGGACATTACTTTTTTCTTTATGTAACACCAGTATCGTTTCAAGATACATTTCACCCGATTCACCCATAACACTTCTCCTTTTGATAGGTAGATTTGAGATATCTTAAAGTATATCACGTATCATCCATAAAAACAGCAGATGAATGGGATAAAAAGCATAGTAGAAATATTTATGGAGCTGCCGTCCCTTTTGACCGTTATAATTTGTGATCAGCAAAAATGAGACGACCACGGGAAGCTCAGAAAGAGCCTTGTCGGTTATGTCTGAAAGAGGTGGTATGTATCCATAACCGTATATGGTCTGCAACCAGCATTCGGCTCCGTTTAACAATGTCATAATGAGGATCCCGGGAAGAACTGCATGATATGGGTCATTTCGGAGTATATAAAACATAAAGATAAGGATAACGCCGGTAAACCCATAATCGCTCTTTAATAAGAAGGCTGCGGCGCACAGCACGATAAACGAAATGACAAAAAGTGCGGACGAAATGTTGGCATTTAACTTTCCTTCGCTGCAAAGCAAGGTCAACTTATCAAAAGCGCATATAAGCAAAAGTCCAAGGGCAAGAGTAAAAAAAACATTTTGATATGACGGATGCTTTATGGAAAGCGAGTCCATAAGATTAAAAGGGATCTCGGATATGAGAGCAAAAACAACTAAGGAGATAAAATACTTAAGCCTACTCCTTGTATGTACAGCACCGATTGCGATGAGGAAACAAAAAATCGGGAATGCGATTCGGCCGATCTCTCTTGAGATCATATAAGGATAGCTGTTTTCGGCAGGTATGCCGTTTTTAGAAAGATATCCTCCGATGACCCTGAACCCGAAATGGTCTATGAACATGCAAAGTATCGCAATGTGCTTTAATACCGCTGTGCTTATACCGGCGGTTTTAGTGCCAGTGTTCATCATTTTCTCCTTGTGATCGGGATAATATTAATATATCACAGGTATCAAAAAAATGAAGAAAGACAGACTGACTTTTGGTATACTATATAGGGTAAGTCGAAAGGAGGGGTTATGATCTATTTATTTCTGGCCGAGGGTTTTGAGGAAGTTGAAGCCCTGACCACGGTCGATCTTTTAAGGAGAGCCGAAATTGATCTTAAAACGGTTTCGATATCGTCGGGATTGACGGTAAAAGGTGCTCACAACATAACAGTGAGTGCGGATATGCTTCTTTCGGAGGCAGATACCGGTTCATCAACGATGCTCATCCTGCCCGGAGGCAATCCCGGATGGAAGAACCTTGATGCTTGTGAAGAACTGATGAATAAGGTTAAGGAGGCGGCTGATAAGGGAATCTATATTGCATCAATATGCGCTGCTCCCACGATCATAGGAAAGAGGGGACTTCTTGAAGGCAAGAACGCATGCTGCTATCCCGGAATGGAAGGAGCGCTCATCGGGGCCAAGGCAAATGAAAAGGAAGTAAATATTGATGGAAAATTCATAACGAGCAGGGGAGTCGGTACAGCCATTCCGTTTGCTCTGGCGATCATCGAAGAATTGTGCGGAAAGGAAAAGGCCGACAAGATCGCAGAATCCATAGTATACAAAAGGTAAGCTTTAAAGACACATATAAAGGGAAAAGGAGAACTAAATGAAGGTTATAGTATGTAAGAACTACGAAGAGGTTTCAAAAGAATCAGCTAAGATCGTGGCAGACGTCATGAAGAAAAAGCCCAATGCGATACTCGGACTTGCAACAGGATCAACACCCGAAGGCATGTATGCCGAGCTTGCAAAGATGAACGCAGCTGGCGAGATCGACTTTAAGGACATCACAACAGTCAATCTGGATGAATACTATCCTATAAGCCCTGATAATGACCAGAGCTACAGATACTTTATGAACAAGAACCTTTTCGACAAGGTAAATATCGACAAGAGCAGGACCAACGTACCCAAGGGTGATGCACCCGACGGAGAAAAGGAAGCTGAAAGATACGAAGCTTACGTCAGATCGCTTGGCGGAGCAGACATTCAGGTTCTCGGAATAGGACGTAACGGACACATCGCATTTAACGAGCCCGATGAAGAACTTGTTCCCGTGACTCACGTAACTTCTCTTACCGAAGATACGATCGATGCGAATGCAAGATTCTTCGCAAGCGCTGCCGATGTACCGACCAAGGCTCTTACAATGGGAATGGGAACGATCCTTTCGGCAAAAAAGATCATCATCATTGCAACAGGCGCTAACAAGCATGATGCCGTTGCGCAGATGTTAAAGGGAACCTGTACGACAAAGTGCCCTGCTTCATTCCTTAACCTTCATGATGATGTTGTGCTTGTATGCGACGAAGCAGCTTATAATGGATAATAAATAATCCGTTATAAGCTGAGTGGATGCGCACTCAATAAATAATGAAAAGAGGGAAAGATAATGGGTAAGTATTTTGGAACAGACGGATTCCGCGGTGAATCAGGAGTTGTTTTAACGGCAGAGCATGCATTTAAGATCGGACGTTTCCTTGGATGGTATTACGGACGTGACAAACATGCAAAGATCGTTATAGGAAAAGACACCAGACGTTCTTCTTATATGTATGAGAACGCGCTGGCAGCAGGCATCACTTCTTCAGGATCGGATGCATATCTTCTTCATGTAACGACAACTCCCTGTGTGGCTTATATCACAAGGACCGAGCACTTTGACTGTGGAGTGATGATCTCAGCCAGCCATAATCCGTATGTTGATAACGGTATCAAACTCATGAACCAGGATGGTGAAAAGATGGATGATGCCCTTCAGGATGAGATCGAACTTTATATAGACGGTCAGCACGAGGAGATTCCTTTTGCTACGGCTGAAAAGATAGGCTGCACCGTTGATTTCTATTCGGGAAGAAACAGATACATCGGATATCTTACAAATGTTGCAGCACATTCATTTGAAGACCGCAAGGTAGGACTTGATTGTGCCAACGGATCTTCATGGATGATCGGACCTGCAGTGTTTAATGCACTGGGAAGCAAGACTTATGTCATAAACAATGCACCCGACGGAGTCAATATCAACACAGGATGCGGATCTACCCATATTGAAGGCCTTCAGGAATATGTAAAAGCAAACAAGCTTGACTGCGGATTTGCTTTTGACGGAGATGCCGACAGATGTCTCGCTGTTGATGAAAACGGTGAAGTTGTAAACGGAGACAAGATCATGTACATCTGTGCAAAGCACTTAAAGAAGGGCGGACAGCTTCCTAAGAACAAGGTCGTTACCACGGTCATGTCAAACTTCGGCCTTTACAAGGCGCTTGATAAGATAGGTATCGGTTACGAAAAGACGGCAGTCGGTGACAGATATGTATACGAAAATATGAAAGAATTTGATCATGCTATCGGAGGAGAGCAGTCAGGACATATCATCTTCCGTAAATATGCCCGCACAGGTGACGGAATCCTTACAGCTATCCTTTTGATGAGTGTCATGGTCGAGACACAGCTTCCTCTTTCCGTGCTTGCATCTGAAGTTACCATGTATCCTCAGGTTCTTAAGAACGTGGTAGTTGATGATAAGGATGCAACACTTGAAGATCCTGCAGTTAAGCTTGCAGTTGATGCAGCAGGCGCAGAGCTTGGAGATAACGGAAGAGTTCTCCTTAGAAAGTCAGGAACAGAGCCCGTACTCAGAGTCATGGCAGAAGCAGGAACCGATGAAGAGTGTGAGAAGCAGGTTGATGCGATCATCGATTCAATGAAAGCATCGGGCCATCTTGTTAAGATAAAATAATAGAACGGATCAAATAAAAATTTCAAGACAAAGACCGCCAGGATATTCTCCAGGCGGTCTTTTAGTGTTCGCAGCTTTTTCGGGGACAAACCGGTACCAAAGTACTGCATGAATATCCGCCAAATGGCGGAAGAAATATGACAAAGAGGATGATAGACTATATCGGAATAATCTGATATTGAAGATCCGGGAATCCCCGGATGCAATTTACAAAGTAAGACCGGATATAAGGAGAGCAAAAAGATGAGAAGGAACAGACTTGGTAAAGCGATAAGTGCAGGACTGCTTGCATAATCCATAGTAGGAGCGGCGGTGTTTGCGAATGTCGGTGGTGTGGTTAATTCGTATGCTGTGGCAATTACCGATCCCGCTGACGAGGCAATTATCTACGTTGAACAGGGTACTACTCGTAATATTATATTGACTTTGGATTCCACTGTACAGCTATATATTAGTAATGATCACCCAGAATACTGCAGTGCTTCCATATCACCGGTAACGGATGCCACACCCCATACGGCAACTATGACTGTGGCTGCAAATCAAAATGCACCGCTTAATGGAGTAGCACATATATATTTTAGCACTACTTCTGGTGGAGCACCGATACACGCTCTCTATATCCACTTTACTCCCGCTACAGGCGGAACGGGAGCAGGTGGTACCGGCGGTGCGGGAGCAGGTGTAGGTGGTTCCGGATCAGGTGATGCAAACGGTTCAGGCTCAGCAGGAGATGTTCCTCCTCACGTTCATTCATATGAATGGAAAGTAACACAGGAACCTACGGCAGATGCAGACGTTGAAGAAATATATGTTTGTGAATGCGGAGATGTTAAATACAGGCAGGGACTTTCCGCAATGGGCGCATTCGACAGAGAAAGTGCAGATAAGGTGTTAAAGGCCGGTTACGGAGCAATAGTTAATATAGAGACGTCACACTGGAATTCGCTGGGACGCACCATAAAGGAAGCGATGATAAAAAGATCTGATGTATCGGTAAAGTTCTCATTCCTTTCTGAGGGACATAAGGGAACACGTCTTAATCTTACCATTCCGGCAGGATATGACATCAATTCGCTTTATGATGAAAACGGATTCTGCGGCCTTTGCAATGCAGGAACTATCCTCGGATACGACCGGTAAACCGTTCATAAAGAATTCTTCAGGGCATCTCCAAGGAGGTGCCCTTTTTTCGTGATACGACCTTAAGATCCATTCCATGATCGGATCAGATGTGGTATCATGTAATGAGTTTTTAAAGTATCCGGAAAAAGGGGAGTATTTGTTCCGGAAAGAATGCGGAGGAATAACAGATGGCAGATGTACAGCTGAAAGTATCAGAATTATTTGAGCCGGGACATACACTTGCGTGGCCTTATCTTGAAAAGGTTACTTATCCCTGGGAGATCCTTAAGGATATAAAGAGCATTATTCTTGAAATAGGACCGACACTTGATCCGGAAAAGTATGATAATCCGTCAGAGGGAGTATGGGTAGCAAAATCAGCAAAGGTATTTCCTTCGGCATACCTTGGATCACCCTGTATCATAGGTGAAGATACCGAGGTCAGACAGTGTGCTTTTATAAGAGGAAGCGCGCTTGTTGGAAACGGATGTGTTGTCGGAAATTCGGTTGAACTTAAGAATGTTATCATATCCGACGGTGTTCAGGTTCCTCATTATAACTACGTGGGAGATTCGGTCCTCGGATATAAGTCACACATGGGTGCAGGCTCCATCACATCAAACGTTAAGTCGGATAAGACCCTGGTCATTGTAAAGGCTAAGGGCGAAACGATAGAGACAGGACTTAAGAAGTTCGGCGCTATGCTCGGAGATTTTGTTGAAGTCGGATGTAACAGTGTTCTTAACCCGGGAACGGTCATCGGTTCACATACAAATATCTATCCGACATCTTCGGTAAGAGGAGTCGTTCCTTCCGAATCTATATTAAAGAGTGGCAAGGGTACGGAGGTAGTATCCAAGCAGTGGTATGAAAAAAAGTAAGGATCAAGGCACTATCAAATTAAGAGAGCTGATTGCTGAGAAGGACTTTTACAAAAAGGTCCTTCTCATTGCTGTACCCATAATGCTCCAGAACGGCATAACGAATTTTGTCGGAATGCTGGATAACATCATGGTAGGACGAGTGGGAACCGAGCAGATGTCCGGAGTTTCGATCGTCAATCAGCTGCTCTTTATCGTTATGCTGATGCTGTTCGGTGCAACCTCAGGTGCAGGAGTCATAGGTGCCCAGTATTACGGCAAGGGCGATTATAAAGGGGTAAGAGACACTTTCAGGATAAAACTGATGATAAGTGCCATAATCCTGGTGCTCACCGTTATAGTGCTTTATATTTTCGGAGATGATCTTATCTCTATGTTCCTTCATGAAGGTTCCGAAAGCGGTGACCTTGAAGCGACACTCCGTTACGGGCACGATTATCTGATGGTGATGCTCATAGGGCAGATCCCGCTGGCGATCGAGTTTTCATATTCATCAACATTGAGGGAATCGGGTGAGACCGCACTTCCGATGAAAGCATCTGTTGCGGCTGTATTTGTGAACCTTGTACTTAATTACATTTTGATATTCGGTAAGTTAGGAGCACCTTGTCTTGGGGTTGTAGGTGCTGCGATAGCTACTGTCGTTTCAAGATTCGTTCAGCTTTTCATCGTCGCCGGTTATTCACATACCCACCTTGAAAAGAATCCTTACTTTGAAGGCACATACAGAGGCTTTAAAGTGTCCGGTGCAATGCTTGGCAAGGTGATAGTGCTTGCACTTCCTTTGATGATGAATGAGACGCTCTGGTCGCTTGGTGTAACGACTCAGAATGCATGCCTTTCAACAAGGGGACTAGCAGTTGTGGCCGGCATGAATATCAGCGTGACCATTAACAATGTCTTTAATATTATCTTTATAGCACTTGGGGATTCGGTAGCGATCCTTGTTGGACAGCTATTCGGAGCCGGTAAGGTAGAAGAAGGAAAACTGACCGCTTACAGGATAATAGCTTTTTCTACGGTCATAACGATAGTGATGGGTACGATCATGTTCTTTGTCGGACCTTTCTTCCCGCGCATATACAAAACATATGACGAGGTTAAGGCCCTTGCAGGAAGCATGATAAAGGTAAGCGCGATAGTTATGCCGCTCGGGGCATATCTGCATTCGACCTATTTTGCGATAAGGGCGGGCGGAAAGACCTTCGTCACATTCCTTTTTGACAGCGGATTCATGTGGGTCATTGCCGTGCCTTTAACATTCATACTGGTCAGATACACCACATTGAATGCCATAATCGTATATGCGATAGTATTAAGTGCGGATATTGTCAAAGTTATAATCGGGACGATCCTGCTTAAGAGCGGGATATGGGCAAGAAGCCTTGTGGATTCTTAATATATGGCGTCGACGGACATGTTTTCCTAAGCAGACCATGTGTGTTCGCCGACGCTATTTGCTTCAGTAATCCCAATAGTCGTCGTCATAACACTCATCGTCACAATCGTCGTCGTCAAAACACTCTTCGTCGTCTTCTACGAGATACCACTCATCGTCGTCCTCATCGTAATAGTAGAGCTCGTCGTATTCTTCGTCATATATGAACAAAAGCTCGGATTCTTCATCATAAAGATAGATGTATCCGTCTTCGTAGCAATACCAGATATCTTCTTCGTAATCGTATTCCCAATCTTCGAAATCTTCATCCGTTTCGCAACTTGCCCAGCCTTCTTCGTATTCTTCCCAGCCGTCCCAGGATTCTTCGAATTCGTCGTAGTCATAATAGTTATCACTGCCGTCCGCACTGACAAACTGCTTAAGCCATTTGATGTAATCGCTGTCTATGCCGCAGTTTGAATATATCTTGGCTTGCTTTGAATAATATTCGGAGTTTCCGTACGGAAGTGAGATAGCAAGTCCGGTAAGCTCGTTTTTGTCTGAGGTGTGTCCGAAATATGCGGCACAGGTTTTTAGAGATGCTTTAAGGTTTTCGGTTGTCTGACTCTGACTACCTGCGCTTTCGACAATGGAAAGAATATCACTTACGTAAAAATCTTCCATGGTCACGTAGCTTGAATCATCATCCCAGAAATCCCAGAACCCTTTTGATCTGCTTCTTCCTTTTGCAAGGTGCTGTTTACTGAAGTTTGAGTCAAGGAGACTTTCTTCGTTCTCGTAAGCAAATTTGATCCATTCATCCATGACTTCGGGGATGACTTTTTCATTGACCATTATCATAGTGGAAGATGCACCGGCATAAGGATCGTTTTCGTTATCCGCTATCATGTCATCGATTATTTTTTTGCCGAGCATGGCAGAAGATACGCCGGGTGATTCCTCAAGCATCTTAAGCCAGTTCGTATAGGCCCAGCCGAGGCCGGATTCGAAATCTTCGGAGAGGATCGCATACCTGCAGTAAGGCGAAAGAACGTAGCATGTTTCGAGGCTTGCCATGATACAGCAATCCATTCCTATGATATCAAACGAAATGTCTGAATTATCCTCGAGGGCATCGCGGATCTCATCAAGGGTCAGCGCATCAGAGTCTCCACGCCACTCATCATATCCGAAACCATAAACGGGGCCGCCGCCGTGATCCCAGAAAATAAGGATATATCGATCTGCCGGGTAATTCTTTTTACCATAGCTGATGAAATCTGAAAGAGTCTTGGACCGGGCACATTCAAGCTGCCCAAGGTCGCTTTCCAAAAGCTCGAGATTACGTCCTTTAACTTTGTATATCTGTGATGTGCTTGAAGAGATACCGAAGTCCTGCCACTTCTTTGTTCCCATAGTCTGGATCAGAACATTTACATTGCGACCCGCACCGGATCCGAGCATTTCCGCTATGTCGTTTGAAGCCTCCCCTGCCTTTGTTTCAAGATCGGATCCGTTCATGTAGATAAGGACGGTAGCAGATTTGGCATCACTGTCTATGTCTATGGGCTCGATGTTCTGAAGGTCGCTGTTTTCTTCCGGCTTGGAATGACCGTGGCCGTGATCGCTGTCGCCATTGTCTTCTTCATCATCTTCATCATCATCGTAGTCGTGATCATCATATTGAGATGTTTCGTAGTCTTCTTCGTCCTCCCAAAAATCTGAACAACCGCTCAGTGTGGATACGGAAAAGATGAGTATAAGTAAAAGAATGAGATGTTTTGTTTTCGTGTTCATAGTGCCTTTCCGGTAGTTAAAATATTAGGGGGGACCAAGGCCCCAACGTCCAACATTGTATCATAAGAATAAAGACCAAAAAAGATAAATGATCAACAATCCTTGCATTTTCTTGGTATAATGTGTCTATGTCTAAAATACTTATCAGTACGGGCGCGCTCATCGGACGCCCTAACCAACGAAATCTTCACCTTCTTGAGGAGATATTCCCCCGTCTTAGCTGTGACGGGCTGGAATTCATGTTTTACAGCGATTGGTATGAGACCTGGGAGGAGACCGCAGATTATCTTAAAAGCACGGGATATCCCTTTCCTACGATGCACTGTCAGAAGACCGTGGGTGAACTCATAACAAAGCATGATGATGAAACGGCGCTTTATCATTTTGAGATAAACTGTAAGGTAGCGCAAAGGATCGGAGCTAAAAAGCTCGTTATGCACCTTTGGAACGGTGTCATATCGGATTCAGATTATCCGCACAGTCTGGAGATTTATAAACACCTCAGGAAGATCGCTGATGATAACGGGATCGACCTTCTTATAGAAAATGTCCTTTGCAATCAAAAGGACCCCATGACAAGATGGGTGGAACTTCTGGAGAAATATCCGGATGCACACTTTGTCTTTGATACAAAAATGGCCGATTTTCACCGACAACTCGAACTCATATATGAAGACCGGTATTCGTATATGATCCCGAACATACATCATTATCACGTGAACGATTACGGCGGAGGATACCTTGACTGGTCGAATCTTAAGGTACTCCCGGTAGGTGCCGGACATATCGACTTTAAGCGCTTTTTTGAATTTGTAAAAGAAACAGGATACGACGATACCTACACTGTCGAAGCAACCGCATTTTTGCCTGACGGTAAAATAGATTATGAAATGCTGAACACCTGTTTTGAAAACGTCAGGCATTATCTTGAGATGAATTGATCAAAACGGCATAAAGAAAACATTTATGATATAATCTGACTTATGAAACTTACGGATATTTACTCTAACAAAAAGAACGTATTATCATTTGAGATCTTTCCCCCGAAAAAGGATGACGAGCTTAAAGACATCGAGCCTACGCTTGATGTACTTTGCGAGCTAAAGCCCGATTATATAAGCGTCACCTTCGGAGCGGGAGGAAGTTCAAACAACAACAAGACGATCGCGCTTGCAAAGAAGATAAAGGATGTCTATCATGTGGAACCCGTCGTTCACCTAACCTGCCTTTGCTATGACAGGCATGAAATAGATGAGTTTTCAAAACAGATAGCAGCCGAAGGCATTGAGAATGTCCTTGCATTAAGAGGTGACCGGAATCCGAATCTTGAAGAAAAGAATGATTTCAAACATGCATCGGACCTTATCACATATCTTAAGGAAACGACGGATTTTTGTGTTCTCGGAGCATGCTACCCCGAGGACCATCCCGATTCTCCCGATCATGTAAGCGAAATGGTCAATCTTAAAAAGAAGGTTGATGCCGGTGCAGACATTCTTCTTTCGCAGCTTTTCTTTAACAACGAAAACTATTACAGATTTATGGAAGACTGCAGGATAGCCGGAATAAAGTGTCCCATAACTCCCGGTATCATGCCGGTCATAAATGAAAAGCAGATAAGACGTATGGTCGATACCTGCGGAGCTAACCTTGACGAGAAATTTGAACGCATCTTAAGGGCATACGGATCGGACAGCGAAGCGCTCTATGATGCCGGAATGATCCATGCGTTGAGCCAGGTCGTTGACCTTTTGGCAAATAATGTTGACGGGATCCATCTTTACACCATGAACAAACCCGCCGTTGCAAAGCGCATCTGCGACGGGATAAAGAGTCTTGTCAAGCGTGATTGACGCTTAGGGGGTCGGTACATGATGGCGGTTTTGGTTGATATCTTACTTGCGATAGCTGTCATATTTGTCATTTGCGTTCTCATAACATATCTGACGGTCAGACTTTTCTTTTACAGAGAGACACCGCCCGGCTTTGATTATGCTTCGATCGATGTTTCGGGAGAAAATGACGAGGTTAAAGAACGTCATCAAAGATCCATAGACGGTGAAAAGTGGTTCATGTCGCAAAACCCCGAGGACCTTTCGATCAAGTCATACGACGGCCTTGGGCTTAAGGCATATTATCTGCCGGCAAAGGAAAAGACGCAAAAGACCATCATATGTATCCATGGTTATAAGTGTTTCAGCGGACTTTACGAATTCGGATCAAGACTTCAGTTTCTCCATGAACTGGGGCTTAATCTTCTTGTTATAGACCAAAGATCACATGCTCGTTCCGAAGGACGTTTTATAGGGATGTCAATTCCGGAGACAGATGATGTGAAACGCTGGTGCAAACTGATAGATGAAAAGACAGGACCAGATTCAAAGATCATCCTCTACGGAATATCCATGGGTGCAGCAACAGCGCTTAATGTTGGAGGAGAACCCGACAGACCTTCATCAATTAAGGCGATCATAGAAGACTGCGGCTTTTCTTCGGCAATAGATGAGATGGCCGAAAAGATAACGACCATGGCACATCTTCCCCAAAACCCGTTTATTCCGATGTCCAAAGTCATCATAAAGCTTACAGGGAAATTCGATATAGATTCAAAGATCCCGCGCGAGCAGATAAAGAACTTTGACGGAAAGCTGCTTGTCATACACGGTGATTCGGATTCATTTGTTCCGACATACATGCATGAACTTATATATGATAATGCGGTTTGTGAAAAGAAAAAGCTGATCGTTCCAAAGGCCGATCATATCATGAGCTATTATCTGGCAACTGATGAGTATCAGAAACTGGTACGCGAACTTGTCGATTCAATCTGACCATGGCAGACCTGGTTGCTTACTATAACAAATTTAATGAAGATAAAAGACTCCTTTCAAGACACGGACAGGTCGAATTCCGTGTTACGATGCATTATATCAAAAAGCTGCTGAAGGAGATTGGAAAGACCGGCATAAAGATCGCCGATATCGGAGCCGGAACAGGCAGATATTCCATCGCTTTGACAAAGGAAGGATATGAGGTCTTTGCCGCAGAGCCCGTAAACTATAATCTCGGTATTTTAAAAAAGCATGCACGGGAAGAACTTACGGACGGACAAAAGCTTGAGGCGTTTGCATCCGATGCAAGAAAGTTAAAACGCTTCGGGGATGAAGAGTTTGATCTTACGCTTCTTTTGGGGCCGCTTTATCACCTTCATTCGACGGAAGATAAAGTAAAAGCACTTACCGAGGCAAAGCGGATCACGAAAAAAGACGGTATCATCCTTGCCGGATATGTTATGGCGGATTACGCAGTCGTAAAGTACGGCTTTATGGAAGGAAACATTAAAGAAAGCGTCGCCAAAGGAGCCCTGAGGGAGGATTTCGGGATCGTATCCGATGAAGATGAACTCTACGATTACGTGAGGCTTTCGGATATCGATATCCTTAATGAAAAAGCAGGATTATCCCGCCGATATATTTTCACGCCGGACGGGCCTGCCGATTATATCAGAAATGTGCTAAACGAAATGGACGATGAAACCTTCGAACTCTTTATCGATTATCAGACGAAGAACTCGATGCGCCAAGACCTTATTGGCGCCGCCTCTCACTGCGTCGACGTCCTCATGGTATAGACCTCTTCGAGGTGTAGCGTTTTCGTTTGGCGTATTGTTATACTTTTTGAGTGAGGGGGTCCGGAGAATATATTTATGACAAACCAAACCCGATCACAACGCAACATGGGCATCGAACTCCTCCGCATGGTCCTTATCTTTATGATCATGATCCTGCACACGCAGGGTAAAGGCGGAATATTAGCTAACGTTACTCCCGGAACGTCTTCTTATGCAATGGCATGGTTCCTGGAGATATTGTCGTACCCTTCCGGAGTCGTTTTCGGATTGATCGCAGGATATGTCGGACTCACGCATGAACACAGGATCGCGGATGTTGTATATATCTGGCTTGAGGTAATGTTCTATACCGTTATAGGCTCAGCACTTTTCTTTATTTTTATGCCTGAGACCATATCCTATGATGCGATAAGGAACATGATCTTTCCCGTGATGAGCGAAAGCTACTGGTATGTGAGCGCATACGTCGGTGTGTTCTTCTTTATGAATGCGATAAACTTTGCAGTCAACAATATGCAAAGGAATGAGCTTCGCATAATGTTCGTTGCAGCTCTTATGCTGTTTTGTATACTCCCCGTTTTTTCATACACGGATGTATTTGCCTTAAGACTTGGAAGCTCAATCTTAAGCATCGGAAGCTTTTATTTCTTCGGAGCTTACATGAGGAAGTTTAAGCTTCTAGAAAAGTATACGAGCGGACGGCTTTTACTTATTTTCCTGGCATGCATCCTCTTTTCCTGGGGATTTAAAGTAGGTGGGGAAACGATCTTCGGATTTGATCAATCTTCACCCGAGAGATTTAACAGGCTGCTTGCATATTATGCTCCGCCAAATGTACTTGCGGGAATGAGCATGCTTGTCATATTCTCGCGCTTTGAGATAAAGGGAGCTTTTTTAAAGGTTGTAAAAAGCGCTGCTCCGCTTGCTTTCGGAGTATATCTTCTAAACGCCCAGCCGATGGTATTTAAATATCTGATGGCTGACAGGTTTGCCGAATATGCTTCATACGGGCCTTTAAGGCTTGCACTGAGTGTTATACTTGCGGCACTTGCGATCTATCTTGTCGGAACCGCAGTTGACGCGGTAAGGAATCTTATATTCGGACTGCTTGGAATAAAACAGCGCCTTAAAGCAGCCGAAGAATACCTTAGAAGCAAAGGCCGGGACAAGCAAATTTAAAGCTGCAGTCTTTCCGGTGTCTTGTTGCAGAAAACTTATAATTGTTATAAAGTTTAAATCAGAGATTCATGTTGTCAGGTTGTTTTGAGGAGGATATCTATGCTTAACATTAACAAAAATGCAGGTGGAGTAAATCTTACGATTTCGTTGGAAGGAAGACTCGATACCACAACCGCTCCCCAGCTTGAGGAAGAACTTAAAAGTTCTCTTGATGGAGTGACGGATCTCGTGATCGACATCAAAGATGTACAGTATATTTCGAGTGCCGGACTCAGGGTTTTGCTCTCTGCCCAAAAGACCATGAACAAGCAGGGAAAGATGGTAGTAAAGAATCCGTCGGAAGAAGTTAAGGAGATATTCGACGTTACAGGATTTGCCGATATTCTTACACTTGAATAGAATTATCTGACAAAACCGAAAAAAATTAAAAAATAGTGATAAATCCGTCTGAATTTGGTAAAATATTAAAGTGGCGGATCAAAGAACAATAGCGGTAAGCACACTGTGTTTATCGCTTTTTGTTTTAGGAGAAACAATACATGAAAAAAAGAGAAAACGGATTGGATCTTTTAAAGGTCATAGCAGCATTTAACATTGTTCTTGTGCATACGTTTGCTTCTTTTTTGTCTGCAGTGACTTCCGGGATACGTGAAGGCACGATCACACACGGGCCTGTCGCTGCATTAAGTGCCGCGGTTAGGATATGCATGGCACACTTTGGCGGAGCCGTACCCATGTTCTTTATGGCATCCGGTGCGTTTATTCTGGCATCGGCAAAGACTGCGGATGTAAAGAGCTTTTATCACAAAACATGGAAAAAACTCGGCATTCCGACGATCATTTTCACACTCATATATATGTTCCTGACTCCGATGTATTATCTTGTTGCAAAGGGATACGGAGAGTACGGGTATCTGAAGATATTTATCTATAATCTGAGATCAGTGGTTACCGGTGTGCCGGCGGAACATATGTGGTATATGTTTGTTCTTATCACTCTTTACCTTATGGCCCCCTTTGTTGTAATGTCCAGAGAAAGGATCGGCGAAAAAGCATTTGCCAAAGCAGCACTTGTTCTTTTTATATGGGGCACGGTGGATATGCTGCTTATTGAACCCAAATTCTGGTGGAGTCTCGGTGCGGCGATAGATTTCCTTGGGATATATGCCATGGGCTATGTGCTGCATCGCCGATATGAAGGACAAAAAAACAATCTGAAGGGAGCAGCATTTATTCTTCTTGGAGAATTACTGGTCCTTTGCGTGTGCCTACTTTACTATAAGGGCTACATGTTCGGGGAGATCCCTGAGTTTTTGACGAATGTATTGGGCAAGCCTCAACCGTTCAATCCTCTGCTTACGGTCAGTGCAGGTCTTTTCTTTACAGGCTTTGGCCTTCTTGATATAAAAAAGGATTTTGGCACTCTGTCCGGTCTGACATATTATACCTATCTTGTTCACCCCGTTTTCATAATGGTCATAAATGCAGTATTAACAAAGACTCTCGGACTGCCGGAATCCACATACGGAAAGCTGGGAGGTATTGGGTTTGCGCTTGCGGAGACAGCAGTCATCTATGTTCTTTCGATGTTTACCGCTTTTGTGATAAATAAAGCCGGGGAGGCAAAGAAAAAATAAATGGAGCTTTGTAAGATCATATCCGGGGAAATGTATTTTTATTTTGACGGTGCCTTTACGGTTATGCGCAAGGAACTGTCTTTAGATGAGCCGGTTAACGGGCAGATACTCTCCGGAGCATTAAAGAAAACATGTATGGTGCATCCGTATCTTTCCTGGACCGTCAGGGAAAAAGACGGAGATTTTTATTTTGAGGATACCAAAAGACCGGCCACACTGATAAACGGCACCGATAATGCTGATCTCGGATCACCCGAGACGGATATGCATCTTGCGGCAGTTATTTATCATGAGAACAGGATCTGCCTGGATCTTTATCACGGGCTTTTGGACGGAGTAGCTGCAAAGAGGGTATTGGAAACGCTCCTGTATTTTTACTTTTCCGAAAAGGATAATGTTGAATATGATGCTCCGGATGTCATGACCGATATCGTTCCGGATGCTTCAGAGCTATTTAAGGAACCTTTTGAAAATCGGATCGTGGATGACAAGGACCCTTGGGTTGATGAGGATAGTGAACCCGGGGAGATATTCAGGTTTTCCGAATATGAAGAGGCTTCATCGGAGGATCATTACCAAAGGATCGGCATCCCGAGCGATGACTTTATGAAGTTCGTAAAGGAAAACGAGGCTACTCCTGCATCTGCTCTTTCCGTGCTTATCTGCCATGCAATTGAGGAACTTTATCCTGAAAACAAAAAGACCATTAAGATCAATATACCCATCAATCTAAGAGGAGCCCTCTCTTGTGAGCAAAGTTTCAGAAATACAACGGGAGATGTCCCTTTGTATTTTGACCCTTCCATGATAAGCAGCATGGAAATAAAAGAGCAATGCGGCATGTTAAGGAAAGCGCTAAAGGAAAGCCTGCGTCCTGAAAAACAAAGAAGGATCGCCGCATCCCAGATGGATTTTCTTGAAATGACATCTCAGTATAAAGATTATGCATCAAGATACAGATTTTACAGCAGCATTCCCGTACCCCCGTCCGATTCGGTCTTTATCAGTTATATCGGAAGATTTAACGGTGGCTCCTATGTGGAGCATATCCGGGATGCCTCGCTTATAAGCGGGGCAAGAGACGGGATAGTCTTTAACATATATGACTGCGGCGGAAAGTTCCATGTTTCAGTGATAAAAAAAGGACCGATCGAGGCATTTACAAGGGCGTTCCTTAAAGTGCTGAGGGCTGTCGGAGTAAGTGCAGAATCATCATCTGAAACGGGTTTTAAGCTTCATTATATTCCGCTCAGAGAAAATCTGGGATTGGATTTCAAATGATTTGATGTATTGAGGAGGTTAAAATGGCTAAAGTATCGGTTGTAATTCCAATGTATAACGCGAAAAGGTTCATTACCGGCTGCGTGGATTCACTTCTTGAGCAGACCATAGGGGATCTGGAGATCATAGTGATAAACGACTGCTCAACGGATGAATCCATGGAGATCTGCTCTGAAAGGTACAAAGACGAAAAAAGGGTCGTGCTCATAGATCAGCCTAAGAACATGGGGCCGGGCGAAGCAAGAAACGCAGGTCTTAAGGCGGCTACGGGCGAGTATATTGCATTTGTGGATGCCGATGACGGACTGCTCAATGATGCGCTCCTAAAGATGTATGAGGTTGCAAAGGAAAGGGATGCGGACGTGGTTCATGTTGGCGGTGCGCTTATACCGTATGCAAATCCTCTGCCTGATAATCTTAACACTCTTAAAAAGTCGGAACTGGTCAAGCTGTTTTTGGACAGCGGAACACGATATGAAGAAATACACAATGTTCCGGAGAGCATTTCCGAAAGGATTGATAATTGGCTTAAACACTATTATCACTGGAATGTATGGGCAAAGCTCTTCCGCACCTCTCTTATCAGGGATAATAATATAGAATTTTCATATCTGCCGCTTTCGGAGGATCAGAATTTCTGTTTCCGCTGCCTTATGCATGCAAAGAATTATGTTATCATGCCGGGAAATTACTACATATACCGTATAGCAGAGGCTTCAATATCAAGAGGACAAAAGAGCCCCGCCTTTCTGGCAAAGACACTTAAAGCCCTTTTCGGAGTTTCGGAGGTTATGCAAAAAGCCATGGATGCGCATCCGTTCTTCACGGAGCATCCTGAGTATGTGCAGATCGTGACCGGATACTGCCTGTCGTGCCTTGAAGACAGCTATGTGCGCCAGGCATACTGCGGAATATCCAAAGAAGAAGCCCGGAACAGCGAAGCCGTAAAGGATGTGTTCGTAAAATTCTTCGGAGCGAACGCCAGGTATGTTTCCGACATGTTCTTTAATTATCATGACACCTTACCAAAGCCCGATGATCTTCTTGATCGGATGAATTCAATGGAATTCTGGACCGAGGCTTTAAAAAGCGGCCTGACAACCCTGCTGGAGGAACCCTGATGACAGGTAAAAAAATGGGACTTGGTCTGCTGGGAGAATCCTTTATGTATCTTTACACCGGTGAAAGCTCGGCGGTTACAAGATGCAATATCACCCTTAATGAGAAGGTAGATCCCGGGAATCTTTTGGCAGCACTTAAGGAAACCCTCGGAAGATATGATATCTTTCGTGTCAAACCATATATTGACGATAAGGGAAATCTGGTGCTCAAAGAGAATCCGGAAGAACCGAGAGTATATGAGTTTGACGGAAAAAGAGCAATGCTCGGAACCAAAGAAAGTGCCGGGTATCTTTTCCGTGTCCTTTATAAAGAAAATACTGTGATAACCGAGATCTTCCACGGGATCACGGATGCAAGAGGAGCCTGGCAGTTCACACAGAGCATACTGTTTGAATATGTTACGCGCTCGTTTCATTCTGCAAAAGCGGATGATCGTGTGATCACATCAAAGACTCCGAGGGAGGATACAGAGGGTGAACTCCTTTTCGAACGTGTATTAAACGATCTTAAAGGCGCCCAAAAAACTGATGAATTAAAAGACGAGCCTGCGCCTTCTTACGAAGTCTTGGCTCCCCAAAGCAGTTCCGGGAAAACAGGTCAGACCAAAAGATACATGCTGACCTATGATGTTTCCGATGCTCTTTCACTTACCAGAGGTATGAAGGTTACGATCACATCGCTTTTCCTTTGTGTTTTTGCAAGAGCGTTATATGAGCTTCAAGGCAGCGCGGATGACAGATGTGTTGTTGCAGAGATGCCTGTTGATATGAGAGCGATGTTAAAGAGCAGATCGCTTTTAAATTTTTCATCAAATATCCTTATTCCTTTTGGAAGGGAATATCTTGGTAAAGACATAGAGGAACAGGCGGGATATGTAAGCAATACCATGCGTTCGCAAATTAACGTTGATAATCTTTATGCCGGAATAGGCCCATACGCCGAAGCCCTTTTGGAACTTGTAAAGCTTCCGGTCGGAGATGAAGGGACTATATGTGCGCTTCAAAAGCAGGCAAATGAAGCAGGAGGTGCAAGGAGCTCTTTCATGCTGAGCAACGTCGGTGTTCTTGGAATATCCGATGACCTTTGTGATCATGTCGCGGATGTTGAATTTGAATCCGAATCGCTCAAAGGAACTCCCGAGTTTGTGCTTTATTCCTACCGCGATAAAGGAAAGATCATGATGCTTTGGAAGGACGGAGATCCTTCGTTTATGAACGCGGTGCAGAAGATACTTTTGGAGTATGGATTGAAGACTGAAGCAATGCCGGAAAAAAGCTGCGTGGAAGACTATGTCAAGCCGTGGAATTTTGAAAGGAACAGTATATGAAGATCGAAGAAAAAAAAGATGCCGTCATCCTGTACATGGAAGGAAGGCTTGATTCGGATAATTCGGACAGGATCGGAGGAGAAATAGAAAAAGAACTTAAGGAATGCGGCTTTAACGGAGCAGAGAAGGCTCTTTATATTGATGCGTCCGGTCTTTCGTATATTTCGAGTGCGGGCCTTCGGGTTTTGCTTAATCTTCAGAAAACGCATGAGATAAAGCTTAATATTGTAAATGTTACGGATGAGGTAATGGATATACTTACCGTTACCGGTTTTACGGGCCTTATGAATGTCAGAAAACCCTTAAAGGAAGTTGATATAAGCGGCCTTACACCGATCGGAAGGGGAATGACTGCTGATGTTTACAGGCTCGATGATGAAAGAGTTATCAAAATATATAATGACAAACCGATAAATACCGATGCATTCATAGAAAGAGAAAAGCAGGTTTCCAAAACGATATTTACTCACGACATTCCGACAGCCATTCCGTTTGATGTGGTCAAAGCTGCAGGCAGAAAGGGCGTTATCTATGAGACCATTAATGCCAACATGCTTTATGCATTTATAGTAATGAATCCTCAAAGATGGGATGAGATGATCGAAAAGGAAGTCTCTTTGCTGAAAAAGATCCATCATACCGAATTTGCGCAGGGAGAACTGCCGAAGCTTAAGGATACGATCTTAAAGGATACTGAAGCTTCGGTTTCCGAATATGTTTCAAAAGAGGCGTGGAAACGTTTTGAAGAATCCATTCACAATATACCTGACCGAATGACGATGATACATGGGGATTATCACCCGGGGAATATCATGGCTGACGATAAGGGAGAGCTGATACTTATAGACGTAGGCGATGCTACTACAGGCCATCCCGTTTTAGAGCTGGGAGGAATGATCCAACCGACGACGCTTTTTGACGGCATCCTCACCAAACGTCAGGTAATGGAAGAATTCTTTGCGATCAAAGATCTTACTCCGGAGATTGAAAAAAAGAATCTTGAGTTTTATGCATTTACGGAAAAATACTGGAGAGCCTCCCTTTCGTGCTATGTACAAAGCCGCGATGAAGCAGAGCTTTCCCGCATAGAAGAAGAACTTAAGACATATGCCTTTATCATTTATATTTTTAAGACTTCAGTGGCACCGAGAGGAGATCGCGATCAGGCATCAAAGATGATACGGCTTTTGACTGAAGAATACTTAAAGCGTGCAGGCAGTATAGACGGATTAAACAGCTGGTGGAAGGATTGGTAAAAATGGAATTAAGAAATGTAAGTAAAGAAGGACTTGATATCGTAGGATCAGGTGTTTCCGGCACCGTTTACAGACTCGATGAAGATAAAGTCCTTAAGGTATACAAAAAGGAAGTTTCATTTGATGAGGTAAAGCGCCAGGAGAGGATCGCCCAAAAAGTATCTTCCGAAAACATTCCGACAGCCAGGGTTTATGAACTTGTAAAATGTGAAGACTGTTATGGAGCGATATCGGATTTCCTTGACGGGGTTCCGCTTGTTCAGTATATCGGAAACGATGTGCAAAGAAGACAAAAAAGCGCTGTAAAGATGGGCAAACTGCTTTCCAAGGTTCACGGCATGACTCCGGATAAAGAAGTATTTCCGTCGCTTAAGGACATGCTTCGGGATGTCATATACCGCGTTAAAGAGTACTTTACCGATGATGAGATAAGTGCATTTACTGGCTTTTTGGATGCACTTCCGGGTAGGAGCCGCGTGCTTCACGGAGATTTTCACGAAAACAACATTATGATCGGCAATAAAAACGAGGAATTCTATCTTATCGATCTGGACGGAATGAGCATAGGAAGCCCTATATTTGAATTTGCCCAGACATACAGCGTTTATAAGCAGGAGCTTCCGCCGGAGATCGCAAAAGAGCTTGGAATAACAAAAGAACTCATCAACGGGTTCCTCAACACATTTGTTTCGTCGTATTTTGAAGCGATGGGAAAAAGAATTACGGATCGGGAGTTTGTAGAGCTTGATGCGTTGTTTACCGAAATGTCCGCTTACAGCCTTTTCTTCTTTCCGCTTTTGAGCAACACAGCCGATGATCCGGATTCAAAACAAAAGCTTGAAGATTACATAAAGGACGAAATGCCTAAGATATTAAAGCTTATGGAAAGCCTTAAAGAAAAGTTTAAAAGTGAGCTTATAAAGGAGGTCTTTTCATGATCGATACCGGCTTCCTTAATATGTTCTATTTTTATCCGTCGAGCATAAAATCGCCGGTCCATCTGGAGAGGTTTTATCTGGATGGTACCGTAGATGCAGATATTCTTAATGAAGCCGTAAAAAAGGCGGTAAAGTGTCATTACTTCTTTGGCCTTAAACCGGTTCTGGATGATAAGGGGATCGTCTGGTTTGAAGAAAACAACGCCGAACCTCCGGTCTTTTATGATGACGGAGCGCCGCGTTATCTGGGAAGCGATGAGACAAACGGATATCTTTTCAGGGTTCTTTACAAGGATAACTGCATTTCCGTTTCGGATATGCATGCTCTTTCCGACGGGAGAGGACTTTATGCGTTCCTTGGGACGCTCCTTTATGAGTACTATACGTTAAAGGGGCAAAAGATAGATCCGGAAGGATGTGTCCTTACGGAAGAAGGAGCAAATGATAAAGGAGTAAAGGCCCAGCTTCTTGATGAGATTCCAAGGGGACTTAAACCCGACGGCATGTACATACCGGAAGATGTTTTTATCATACCTGAGGAAAGAACGCTCATCGAGACTGTGGATACAAAGGTATTTTCCGTGGAATTCGATGCAAAAGATCTGCTTTCCTTTGCCGGAGAAAACGGAGGAACACCGGCAACCGTTATTATGACACTGATGTCAGATCTTCTTTATGAGATCTATGATGTCGGCAACAAAGAGATAAGTGCATCTTTACCGGTCGACATGAGAAGATTGTTTTCCGAAAAAGCACTTTCAAATTATTGCAGCGCGGCCACGGTTCCGTTCCGTAAAGAACTGAAAGACAAAACCTTTAAGGAAAAAGTTTTATCAGTAAGAGAGGAGCTTAAGATCCAGACAAAAAAAGAGAACCTTATCGTCAGTCTGTATCCTTCCCTTGAGATGAAGGATATGGTGCGTGCCCAGTCGCTTGCCGAGCCTGAAGTATTTACTCACCAGATACAAAAAAGGGCTCAAAAGGAAAAGACTACCGCGCCTTATACCTATATACTGACGAACGTTGGAAGGTTTCCTTTTCCACGGGGCGTGCTTGAGCGGATAACGTGTATATCTATGTATGCACCAAATACCGGAGGCTCACCGCTGCTTGGACTCTTTACGCTGGGAGAGAGGATGCACCTTTACTTTTATCAGAACTTTGAAACAAATGCACTTTCCGAAGGAATGGTCAGAAAGTTTAAAGAACGCGGTATCGATGCGAAGATAACTTCATCGGGCATGTACAGACCCGATCCGGTAAAGCCTGAATTGTTTTTTAGAATATGAGGAAATGAAGAATGAATAAGTTTAATGAAAGCAGTATGTTCTTTTTCTACAACTCACTGCCCAATAAAACAGCAGGCATAAGATTAAGGGTCAGACTAAAGGAAAAGATAGACCCGGAGGCATTGCAAAATGCACTGGAACGCACGGTCAGAAGGAACCCGTTCTTCAGACTGAAGCCGATCCTTGATGAGAACGGGAATATCTGCTGCGAGCAAAACAGTGTTCCGCCCGGGATAAGCCCGGAGGATGGGACGAGGGTTCTTTTGGGGACCGAAGATACGGACGGTTATTTATTCCGTGTCAGATACACCGAAGATACTATCATCCTTTTTGCGTCTCATGTCCTTACTGATGGCAGAGGAGTAATTTCTTTCTTAAAGTCGCTGCTTTATAACTATTTTACGGATACAGGCAAAGTTATCGGGATGGACGGAAGCTTTCTTACGGATGATACCGAAGAAGATCCCGAAGAGACTAAAAACATATTTGAGGATCTTCCTGATGATATTAAGCCCTTAGCTCCAAAGGAGGAGCTCAAGGAGGTATTTTCCGTTCCGGGTGAACGCGTGCTTATCGAGACAGATCAATCTCGTCTTTTCGGTATCCGTTTTCCGAAGGAACAGCTTAAAGAAGAAGCAAAGAAAAGAGGAACCACCCCGCTTCCGCTGCTTTCCGTGCTGTTCTCCGATGTGCTAAGAAAGACGTATGATACGGGAGATTTAACCATCAGAATATCCTCTCCGGTAGATATGCGCCGGTTCTTAAATGAAAAGGCCATGACCAATTACAGTATATCCATAGAAACGGATATCGATGCCAATCTTAACGGTTTTGGGATGGAAGACAGGATAAATAGGGTATCGGAAGACATACAAAAAAAGATATCAAGGGATGAGATCCTCGGAAGGGCGGCTTTTGCCGGAGCAAATGCTATGGGAGCAATGGAGTTCCCTTTTGGAAACGAAGAGATCTGTCGTGGGATGATGAAAAAAAGGATAACCAAAAGAGACACTTTTTCATTCCTTTTGACCAACATGGGGCTTGTAAGATTTCCAAAGGACATGGAAGGACTTATCGCCGACTTTGATATCGTTTCTCCTTCGGTCGCCACGACTCCGAGCATACTGACGTATACCTACGGTGATCATGCGAACGTCTTTATGGTGGCAAATTTTGAGGAAGATGCTTTCGCAAAGGGAATACTTGAAGAATTGATTAAGCAGGGATTTGATGCCGAGATGACCGAGGACGGATATCTTAGCGAAGATTCTCTTTTGACATTTAAGTTTGAGCACAGGTAAGAAGATTTGAATATACAGTATAAAGACAAAATTCTTAACATTTCACTCTCGGGCAGACTTACAGCCGAAAATTCCGGGGAGGTCCTTTGTGAGCTTAGGAACGGGATAAAGGAATATCCCGATGCATCCGGGTTTTATTTTGACATTAAGGAACTTACTTATATCTCAAGTGCGGGATTAAGGGTATTGCTTACCATACAAAAAGAGACCGGGATCAAACTTCACCTCACAAATGCGTCGGATGAGGTGATGGATATTCTGGAGACCACCGGCTTTACGCAGCTTATGTATGTGAGCAGGCCTTTAAGGAATGTGAAGATCGACAAAGATAATGAAATAGGACACGGAAGGTTCGGAGCAGTTTATCGTCTTGATAAAGAGCGTGTCATCAAGGTGTGCTTTGACAAAGGCACAAGTACCCTGGTCAAGATAGACAGGGACAGGGAAATCTCAAGAGAGCTATTTAAAAGAGGGGTGCCCACGGCTATTCCGTTTGATGTTGTCATGACGGAAGAAGGATACGGCGTGATATATGAGATGATCAACGGACAGACACTTCGTCAGTATATCTATACCCATCCGGAAAAACTCGACTTCGTATTTTCGAAGGTTGCACGCATGGTCAAAAAGCTTCATCAAACCGATGTATCAGATCTTAAGCTGCCTGATGCGGATGAGATTCTGAAAAAACAGATCGGTATGATCCTGCCGATCATACCGGATGATAAAAAGTTTTATATCACGGAATTCCTTGATAACATTCCGAAGCGGAGCACGCTTGTTCATGGAGATCTTAATCTTGGAAACGTGATGATCATAGACAGGGAAAACGGAAGCGAACCGGAGGCTGTATTTATAGATATCGCGGATTCGATGTGCGGACACCCCGTTTTTGATTTCATGACGGTCTACCTTTCCGCATCGCTTGCGGACAGAGCGTTTTCGGGAACTCCCGTGGAGGAAATGTCAGTAGAGGTTGCACTTAAAAAAGAAGAAAATTCCAGGGAACTTTTTGGAGAAGAAGTCGCGGGAAAAAGAGGAAGTCTTATTGAGCAGTCCGGAAACTACTGGAGAAAAATGCTGACCGGATATTTTGAGACAGCAGATGAAAAGGAATACGATGCTGTGGATGCATGCCTTTGTGAACTGGGAAGAAGCGCACTTATCCGTCCTTACGATAAAAACTCAAAAGACGGGGTCGCCATGGATATTTTGTTTAACACATATTTAGATAATCTTGGTCTCCTGGGTAAGGTATTTGATCTTAACTGGTAACCGGGACGATGCAGGGAAGAAAGCGAGGGTGAACGTGGACGTTAAATATGATGACTTTATCCTTACCGTAACGCTTGAGGGAAGGCTCACGGCTGAAAGATACGATGAGATAGCTGCATGTTTTAAAAAAGCCGCATCGGATCATCCGGATGCCGGGCAGATATACATTGACTTTAAACAGATATCTTACATCTCAAGCGCGGGACTGAGGGCCCTTCTCATGTTACAAAAACAGACCGGTATCAAGCTTCATCTGGAGAATGTGGCCGACGATGTAATGGACATTTTCCAGACTACGGGATACACGGAGTTGATGCACATCCGAAAGCCGTTTAAGGAGCTTACGGTCGATAAATCAAAGCTGATCGGCAAGGGTCGTATCGGAGCGGTGTACAGGCTGGATGAAGAGCGTGTTATAAAGGTCTGCTTTGATAAAAGCGGCAGCACCCTTGCAAAGATAGACCGTGACAGGGATATTTCCCAGGCACTGTTCCTTAAGGGAATACCGACAGCAATCCCTTATGATGTGGTGATCACCGACGAAGGCTACGGTGTGATATACGAGCTCCTTGAAGGAGAGAGCATACTACGGTATATCTATACCCATCCTGAAAAGCTTAAGGTCGTGGTCCCGAAGATAGGAAAACTGATAAGGAAGCTTCACACCACCGATGCCGGGGATCTTAAACTCAAAAATGCGAACGATCTTGTAAAAAAACAGTTGTCTTTGGTGCTTAACATGGTACCTGAAGAAAAAATGGAAAAGCTTAAGGATTTTATAGATCATATACCCGAAAGAACAACACTTATACACGGAGATCTTAACATGGGTAATATCATGATCATGGATAAAGGTGACGGCACGGAACCTGAGCCGCTCCTTATAGATATCGCCGATGTCATGACCGGACATCCGATATTTGATTTTCAGGGAATATATCTTTCAGCAGCTTCCGCAGACAGGGCTTTTTCGGGGACACCGGTTGGAGAAATGTCAAAACAGATGGCGCTTCAGATGGAAATGACCTCGGCAGAATTGTTCGGTGAATCCCTTAAGGATAACAGCGGGGCGCTGGTCAGATATTCAGAGCTTTACTGGCAGGAGCTGATAAAAGGATATTTTGATATCGAAAATGATGAGGATCTTATTAAAGCGGATGAATGTCTCTGCGAGATAGGAAGAAGCTCTTTCCTTCGGCCATCCAAAAAGGAAGGCAAGGGAGGAGAAGTCATGGATATAATACTCGACGTATTTGTTAATAACATCGACAAGCTGGATCGTCTGTTTGATCTGAATTGGTAGGGAATATGAAAGAGATCATAAAGTATTTTGAAAAAAGAGAAAAGTTTTTCTTCATCATGGTTGCATTCTTAAGTACAGCCCAGATATGGCTGGATCTTGCCATACCGCAATATATGAATCAGATAACGACATTGTTAAACAGCGGAGCCGATGATATCAACTCGCTTTCCGGTGCCGGGATAGCGATGCTTGTCTGTGCGTTTGTAAGCGTAATCGTAGCCGGAATACTCGGATATTTTTCGGCAAGGATCGGTGCGGGAATAGCATGCAGGCTGAGGGAAGCCGTTTTTCACAAGACACTCTCATTTTCACTGGAGGAGCTTAAGGATTACCCCACGGCGAGTCTTATTACCCGCTGTACCAATGATATTACGAGAATACAGTCAACGTTTACCAGTGCACCGCCAATCCTGTTCAGGGCTCCGGTAACAGCCATTCTGGCAATAATGCAGATGGGCTTTGTCAACATGGCATGGACGATAGACACGACTGTTCTGGTATTTATTATGATCGTAGTCTGCATATGGATCATGAAGAAGATGCGTCCTTGGATATTCAGGATGCAGAGCAGGACGGATGATCTTAACAGAGTGACCAGAGAGCACCTGACCGGACTTAAAGTCATACATGCATTTGGTTCATATGATTATCAGATGAAGCGTGCTCAGAAAGTAAATGATGAACTCGGAGATGCCATTGACAAGGGCCAGGCCTATTATGCGCTTGTATCTCCGTTCCTTACTGCCGTCAGCAGTATACTGAGCGTTTCGATCTATATCATAGGTGCCTATCTGATACTTCATTCGGATATGCCTTCCAGAATAGGTCTGTTCTCTGATATGGTCATGTTTTCATCGTATGTAATGCTGGTAGTGGCAGCCTTTTCACAGATCGCCGTTGTATATACCTCGATCGCCAACACTACCGCATCTGTCGATCGTGTAACTGAGGTTTTGCTTACCGATATAAGGATCACGGACGGAAAAGAAAGCGAAGCCGGATCGGAAAGTGAAGATGGAAGCATCGAATTTAGAAACGTAAATTTCAAATATTCCGAAAAAGGAGGCAGGGCCCTTAAGGATCTGAACTTCAGGATAGATAAGGGACAGACTGTTGCCATAGTCGGTGCGACAGGCTGCGGAAAGACCAGTGTATTAAACCTGATCCCCAGACTGTATGAAGCAACCGAAGGAGAAGTCTTTGTTGGCGGAAGAAATGTCAAGGACTATAAGTTAAAGGATCTTCGGGGCATGATAGGATACGTTCCGCAAAGAAGCATCCTTTTCTCGGGGACGATTGCCCAGAACGTGGATTACGGCGATAACGGCAGATTCCGGGCAACGTTAAAAGAGATCAAAGATGCCTGTGAAGTAGGTCAGGCAAAAGAATTTATAGAAAAAAAAGAAGGGGATTACAACGCGCGTGTTTCAAGAGACGGATCCAATTTCTCAGGAGGCCAGAAGCAGCGGCTGTCCATCTCACGTGCGATCTGCAGGGACCCCAAGATATATCTGTTTGATGATTCATTTTCAGCATTGGATTTCCAGACGGATAAACGTTTAAGGGCAGCACTTAGAAAAACCGCGCAGGGTGCTACGGTAGTCATCGTGGCACAGAGGATCGGAACGATAAGAGGTGCAGACAAGATCCTGGTCATGGATCAGGGAGCCATCGTGGGTGAAGGCACACATGAAGAACTTCTAAGGAGCTGTCAGGTATATAAAGAGATCGCATTATCGCAATTATCAGGGGAGGAGGTGAGTGCTCTTGAAACGGCTTCTTCCATGGCTTAAGCTATACAGATTCCGCGTAGTTACGGCTGTTATACTGGCATTTTTATCATCCGCTCTGACTGTTGTCCTTCCGGTAATGATCAAAAGGATTGCGGAAGAGATACAAAAAGGACTGTCGGATACAATGGACATATCACAGATCGTCAAAGCATCCGTGATATCACTTCTTCTCATACTGGTGAGCTTTGCTTTCAGCTATATTCTGGACAGACTGCTCGTCGGTGTTACGGTTGGAATATCCAAGAGTCTCAGAGAGCAAATGGGGGAAAAGGTAGACAGGATACCCATATCATATTATGACACGGTGCCATACGGAGATATTCTGAGCCGTCTGACCCATGACGTAGATACCCTGACCGGAGCGCTTTCGGGCAACATGGTTACGATCTTTACCTCAGCGGTTCAGGTTGCGGGTTGCCTTATCATGATGTTCTTCCTTAACTGGTGTCTGGCGATATGTGTTGTAGTTTCTGCGATTTTGGGTATAGTGATATCCACGTCGCTTTCCGCAAAGAGTAAACCCCGGTTTAAGGCACAACAGCGTGGGATCGGTGAACTCAACGGACTCATAGAGGAATCACTGTCGGGGCAGCTCGTAATAAAAGCATTTAACTGCGAAGAGGATGTACAGGGCGAATTTGATTCCAAAAACAAAGAACTGTACGATACGGCATGGCGCTCACAGTTTTTGTCGTCACTGATGATCCCGGTAATGCAGTTTTCGGGTAATCTGTCATATGTAATAGTCTGTGTTTTCGGCGCGGTGCTTGCAATGAGAGGCTTTGCCGGAACAACAGTGCCCGTCATCATATCATTTATCCTGTATGCGAGACTGTTTTCAACACCGCTTACTCAGATATCGCATGCTTACCGAATGGTCATGCCGTCTTTGGCTGCAGCGGAGAGGATATTTGCTTTCCTTGATATTGATGAAATGGAAAATGATGATAATAAGGACGAAGATAAAGAATCGCATGCCTTATCAAATATAAAGGGAGATGTATCCTTTACAAACATAAGATTCGGATATGTTGAGGAAATTCCCATAATACATAACTTCTCGGCCGAGGTTAAGGCAGGACAGAAGGTTGCCATTGTCGGACCTACCGGAGCCGGAAAGAGTACCATGATAAATCTGCTTATGAGATTTTACGAGCTGTGGGGCGGAAGCATCTCCATAGACGGAGTACCCATTAATTCGATCCCCAGAAGCGAACTTCATTCAAAAATAAGCATGGTGCTTCAGGATACATGGACCTTTGAAGGCTCTATCAGGGAAAATGTAGTATACAATACACCCGGTGTGACGGATGAAAAGCTTAAAAAGGTCATAGAGGATGTAGGGCTTACATATTTTGTGGACACGCTTCCTGACGGGGTTGATACCATCATAAGTGAGAGTTCATCCATCTCTGCCGGACAAAAACAGCTCCTTACGATAGCAAGAGCAATGCTTGAAAATCACCCTATTTTGATATTGGATGAAGCAACTTCATCGGTCGACACAAGGCTTGAAAAGATCATACAGTCTGCCATAGACAAACTGACGTCGGGACGCACATCCTTTGTGATAGCTCACAGACTGTCGACGATCAGGAATGCGGATGTCATTTTTGTCATGAAGGACGGAGATGTAGTGGAGACCGGAGACCACGATACATTGATGCAAAAGGGCGGATTATACGCCAATCTTTATAACAGTCAGTTTGAAAGGACATGATTATGGAAGAGAAAAAAGTTACCTTGTATCTGGAGGAGCGTGTCGGTGCAGCTGCAGCTCCCGTTATCAGAGAAAAACTGCAGCAGATCCCGGATGATACCGAAAGCATAGTGCTGGATTTTTCCAACGTTTATAACATTACATCCGCAGGATTGAGAGAACTTCTCATATGCAGAAAAAAATTCGGCGACAAACTGAAGATAGAGAATGTTTCCGAAGAAGTATATAAGATATTTGAGATCACGGGCTTTTCGGAACTGTTGCCAATCCACATAGCTGAAGGAGCAGTGATGAAGAACATATATCTTTCCTTTAAAGCGCTCATCAAAAAAAGAAACAGTGATTTCCCCGACAGACCGGCCGTCATCTGCCCAAGCGGAACATATACATGGGCTGATATTCACAAAACAAGTCAGGTGGTGGCATCCGAACTTGAACAAAAGGGGATCGGGATCGGAACCCATGTGGCGATGTGCGGAGTTAACTCCATCAACTGGATCATAACGTTCTTTGCGCTGCAAAAGCTGGGGGCAATAGCGGTTCTATTAAACGCTAACATGAAGGCAGAGGAGATCGTGAACGTTGCAAAGATCGGTGACATCACTCACCTTTGCTACGGACAGATGCCTGAGATGAAAGATGAAGAGGCCTTTAAGGATTGTATCAGCGCTGATACTTCCTGCCCGATCAAAAGCTTTTATTCTTTCAGGGATGAAAGGGATTTTAGGGAAATCATGGACAGGTACGATTCGGTAAAGGATGAATACAGATCATCGATCGATCCGGACTTTCCCTGTGTCATGCTCTTTACTTCAGGCTCAACAGGCAAACCCAAGGGAGTTCTGCTTTCTGCATATAACCTTCTTAATGCATCCGATGCTTTTGTTCAGGCACTTCATATGCAATCGGATGACAGGACATGCCTGATACTGCCGCTTTTCCATATTCTGGCGCAGGTAACATTCCTTGCAGGCGCACTGGTCGGTGCGGTTACGATCATACCCAAAGACATAAGAACTTCTACATTGCTTAGCGTTATCGAAATGGAAAAATGCACCATCATGAATTCCGTTCCAACCATGCTGCTTGCTCTTTTAAACAACAAGGATTTTGTTTCCGAAAAAGTATCATCGTTAAGATGTACGGTGATCGCCGGTGCGGCAGCAACCCCTGCCCAGATAAAGCTCTTTAAGGAAAAGATGCCGCAGAATCACTTTATGGGTGCATACGGATTAAGTGAAATGGCTCCTGTCAGCATGACGCTTTATGAAGATACCGAAGAGCACATCACGGGAACGGTTGGAAAACCCGTCCGTAATATCGAGATAAAGATATTCAACAATGAAAAAAATGCGGATTGTGCCGTGGGCGAATCCGGAGAAATACTGGTACAGGGATACAACCTGATGGCCGGATATTACAAGGTTGCTCCTGACCAGCAATCTATCGATGAGGAAGGATATTTAAGGACCGGAGACCTGGGATACCTTGATGCAGAAGGCTATCTGCACTTAAGCGGAAGGCTTAAAGAACTGATCATCCGCGGAGGAGAGAACATCATGCCTCTTGAGATTGAGGAAGCAGTTTCTTCCATCCCCGAGATAGATATGGTAAGGGTATTCGGTGTCCCTGATTCATTCTTTGGAGAAGAGGTCTGTGCCTGCATTAAGATGAAAGACGGAAATGAATTTAACGAAGAACAGGTTCGTGGGATATTATCAGGCAAACTGTCCAAATTCAAGGTTCCCAAATATATATTCTGCTATGATGAGCTCCCGATGCTCGGCAGCGGCAAAATAGATACCGTGACGCTTAAAAGGGATGCTGTCGGAAAACTTATGCTGAACAGCTGATACTAAAGTTTAAAGAGTATCATTGATAAGAGAGGTAGATCATGAGTAATTATCTGGTATCTGTAGTAACCCCGTTTCACAACACGGATATGAAGCTGTTTAAAAAGGGATTTGAATCCCTCAAAAAACAGACCCTGGGATTTGAAAAGATCGAATGGGTCATAGTGGTACATAATTCGGAAAAGCATTATCTTGATGAAACAAGAGAACTGACCGCAGGTTGTGACAACGTCAAGATATATGAGCTGAACAACAGCGCAAGAACTCCGTCAAGTCCGCGTAACTATGCCCTGGATCATTGTACTGGCAAATACATAGCATTTATGGATTCGGATGATTCCTTTAACATTACGGCAATGAAGGAGATCACGGATGCCCTTGAGAGCACCGGAGCTCAGATAGCCAGCTTCAGGGCGGAGGAAGAGACCGAAGACGATACCGTTCTTCCGGTAATGGATGTGAGAGCGATGTTCGATCAGACACAGAGTGTGATCGATCTTCATAAAGGCGATCCTGATCTTAACAAACTGATATACACCGGCGGCCTTACCGTATGGTGCAAGATGATATTAAGGGATATCATTGAAGAGCATCACATAAGATTTGACGAGAATATCACTTACGGTGAGGATGTAACCTTCAGCATGACGGTTCTTAAGTATACGGATCATGTGATCATACTTCCTCAGATAATAGGCTATATCTATTACATGCATCACGGTTCGCTGGCACAGGATACAAATCATACTCCCGACGGAGTAATGACTGTATGCGATAACTTTTCGACGTTGTTTGATGTTGCACTCGAGGGCGGGTATCCCATTGAAAGGCTCGCATGGCCGATAATCGCATACCTTTCTGATCTGGTCATGTTTAACCCCGATCTTCCGGATTCATATAAGACAACGATATGCGATAAGATGCGTAAATATCTTGAAAAGATGGACGATCTGCCGACAGATGCCAAGTTTTTCACTCCGGAAGCCGCAGCCGCGATCATGTCAAAAGTGCGTCACGTTATTTTGGGACAGGAAGTTAAAGACGGTGAGGTATCAACGGAAGAGGGAGTTCTGCTTGATATCGTTGAACAGAATAAGGCGTGTGAGCTCGGTGTCAAATACGGCTTTGGTTCGATCCGTTCAACAGAGGATTTCAGAAGAAATGTACCTTTAAGCGATTACGGTCTTTACGGTCCTTTGGTTAACCTTTCGACCAGGATAGGAGAATCAAATCTCTTTACAACTGATAAGGTGATCGGATACTTCGGAGATTTCGGAAGCATGCAGAATCCCCAGAAATATCCGGTTACGGCAAAGGATTATGCGTATTATACCGGAATACTCATGTCAGAGCTTAATTCTACTCCGGAAAGTACGCTTTTGATGCTCGCAAGTCTTCCGAAGGAAAAAGAGACTCACTATAAGGATGATACTTATCTGGATTCGGTATACGGAGCAACCGCAAGGGCATTAAAGGATTCGGATGTGTTCACCTCTTACAGGCGTGAGTACAAGTACGGATGTATCACGAGCCCCGAGGAGCTGGTGTTCCCTTCAAAGAGCTATGACTTAAGATACGGAAGGGCATTGTTCGCACTGGCCGATCCTGATGTTTCCCAGATAATAACATCAAATACATGGGCGCTTTTCGATCTTTTGAATTACATAGAAAAGAACTGGCAGATGCTGGTTGATGACCTTGAGAGCGGAACCGTAAGTCAGGGCTCGGGACTTGATGAAGAAATAAGGATGATCCTGGGATCCAAGCTTCAGAAACTGCCCGAAAGAGCAGCCTTCTTAAAGAACGAATTCAAAAAGGGTTTTGATGAACCCATAATACCGCGTATCTGGCCGGGCATGAACAGGATAATCGCAAACAGCTTTGGTGAATATGAATTCTATACCGCGCAGCTTAGAGCATACAGCGGAGACATAGCAATCGATAACGGATATTATCTGCTTCCTTCGGCCGTAGTTGCCAAATCGGCAGGTAACGGCTCAAACGACATTCTGCTCCTTAAGAATAATGCGTTCATAGAGCTTTTAGAGGTTGGAAGTAATGATACATCGACCGTGCTTGTAGATGAAGCAAAACCCGGAGCGACCTACGAGATGATAGTGACCAATCACTCGGGACTCTACAGATTCCGCACAGGTGTTTTGGTAGAGGCCAAAGAACACGACGGGCAGATCGGATTTTCGTATGTGTGCCGGCGTGAGGAGATAATAAGGATCAAAGACAGATCCTTCATTACAAACCGTCTGGTTCCCGTGATAGACAGGATCGAAAAAGAAACTGGCATCAGGTTTGCCGATTACAGCACGGCTGAAAGTGATGATTTCGAACTGATAGTCTATCTTGAACCAAAGGATTCTGCAGAGTATGACAAGGCTGTAGAAAAAGGAACCGGGGAGCTTCTTAAGATCGCACTTTGCGAACTGCCTGAGCTTAAGGAATACAATACCGGAATAAAGATCGTTCAGCCTGAGACACAGTTGCTTCTTCGAGACAGGAGAATGATGGACTTAAGCTCGGGAACGGATCAGATGAGACCGGTAAGAGTGCTGATAAACCCGAAGCACATTGCTCTTTATAATGCGTTCAGCAAGTGATCTTTATGGCAGGTAAGATATGGAAATGTTTTTGATAATAGCGTCTATGATAGGCGGTCTTGCCCTCTTCCTTTACGGAATGGGAACGATGAGCGAGACTCTCTCGAATCTGGCAGGCGGAACGCTTGATAAGGCTATAGACAAAATAACAAAAAACAGATATATAGGGTTCCTTGCAGGAGCGCTGCTTACGGGAGTTGTACAGTCTTCATCGGCAACTACGGTCCTCACGGTAGGCTTTGTCAATGCGGGGATATTAAAGCTCAAGGAAGCAGCGGGGCTCATAATAGGAGCAAACCTCGGAGCTACTTTAAATGCATGGATATTGTCCCTTAATACCATAGAGGGCGGGACTATCATCCTTACGCTTTGCAAGCCGACTACTTTCGTACCGTTTTTTGCAATGGCAGGCGTTTTAATAAAGATGATCGGCAAGACTGAAAAGAAAAAGATCATAGGCAATGCGATCATAGGCTTTGCGGTGATGATGACGGGAATGAGCCTCATGAGTCAGGCCATAGCTCCGTTAAGGGAGATTCCTTCCTTCAAACAGCTGCTCGTCAGCTTTAATAATCCGTTCATAGGATTTTTGTTCGCGCTATTATTTACCATGCTGATACAGAGCTCTGATGCCACAGTCGGAATATTGCAGGCCATAGCCATGTCGGCAGTTTTGACAAGGGGCATGGTCATTCCGCTTATCTGCGGCGCACAGGTGGGTACATGCATCACTGCATTGATATCATCCCTTGGAACATCAAATAACGGGAAAAGAGCGGCTTTCATACATTTATACTACAATCTGTTAAAAGCCATACCGCTTCTTGCCATTTTATACGGAGTGAACGCGGTGAACCATATTTCCGGACTTGACGTTAACGTAAATGGAATGGACATACCTTTGATCCACACACTGATCAATTTTTGCGGTGCGGCGATCTATCTGCCTCTTTCGGGCTTTATCGTAAAGATCGCTTCAGCGACCATACCGTTCAGTCAGGCCGAAAAGAGGCAGCAGGAGAATGTCCTTGAAATGCTTGATCCCAAACTCCTTATTAATCCCGCAATAGCCTTAAGACAGGTAAGGGCCGCACTTTTACTTCAATCCCGTTGCGTTTCGGATAGTTATGAGATGATGCTGAAAACGCAGGGGGCAGATGATGGCTTTCATTTAAACCTTAATGAGATGTGTGACCGGATCGCAGGATATAAAGATCAGATACACAGATATCTCGTGGCACTTTCCGAGAAACATTTGGATGAGGCCGCTTCCGCTGCAGCGCTTGCAGCACAGAATATATGTATTTCCTTCGGAAGAACGGGAGAACTCATCCGGGCCTCATATGAGGTAAGGACCGGACTTCAAAATTCCGGAAAGAGCTTTTCACAAGCGGGAAATTCGGATCTTTCGGTCTTTACGGAGGCGGTAAGGGAAATAGTAGACACTACGGTAATGGACTTTGAATATGGCAGCAGAAAGCTTACAAAGAACATAAGTGTCTTCAGAGAGGTCGTTTCCCAGCTTCATTCCATGGTCAATAAAAAGCATATTAAAAGACTTCATGAAGGTATCTGTGACAGGGATCTGGGGACTCCTTTCATGGATATCTGCTATAACCTGGAAAAGATCATAGATGAGTGTGACCAGGTGGCTCTTAATCTGCTTCCGTTCACAAATAACGGGGCAGGAATTCCGGATGATCGAAAAGACGAAGATACTAAGATGTCTGCAGACCAGATCAAGGAATTATACAGGGATAAGTATCTGGCACTGCTTGATGAACAATAAACGACCGGACAAAGAACAGGGGGGAGCATATGGTTCTTGTCGATACATTTCCGACAAATAAGATAGGTGATCTGGAATACCGCATAGGAAGGGTGTTTCCTTTTGGCGCGACTATAACCGACGGCGGTGTCAATTTCAGTATTTTCTCAAAGGAGGCCAAAAGCTGTACACTGCTCCTTTACCATCACGGAGACAAAAAACCGTTCGTAAAGATACCTTTCCCCGAGGAATTCCGTATAGGTGATGTTTATACCATGATGGTGTTCGGGATAAATATAGAGACTACGGAATACGGGTACAGTTTTGACGGAGAATTCGATCCGCAAAGAGGACTTCGGTACGACAAGACCAGGGTACTCCTTGATCCTTATGCAAAATCGGTATCGGGCCGTTCGGTGTGGGGTAAAAAACCGGATCAGAAAAATCCGTTCCAGCATAGGGGACAGCTCATATTCGATGATTATGACTGGGAAGGAGATAAGCCACTTGAGTATCGTCAGAAGGACCTTATCATATACGAGATGCATGTTCGTTCCTTTACGAATCATCCTTCAAGCGAGGTAAAGTACAAGGGAACGTTTGCGGGGATTCTGGAAAAGATCCCCTATCTTAAGGAACTGGGCATCAACTGCATAGAGCTGATGCCGATATTTGAATTTGACGAGTTCGAAAACTCCAGAGAGGTTAACGGCAGGACGCTTTATAACTACTGGGGATATTCAACGGTATGTTTCTTTGCCCCGAAGGCGGGTTATGCCGCATCAGCGCCCTTTGGAATGGAGGCTGATGAGCTTAAGAACCTCGTTAAGCATCTGCACAAAAACGGGATAGAAGTGATCCTTGATGTTGTTTTTAACCACACTGCTGAAGGAAACGAGAACGGACCGTATATTTCATACCGCGGGATCGATAACAGGAACTACTATCTGCTGACACCCGACGGCTGGTACTATAATTTCAGCGGATGCGGAAATACGCTAAACTGCAATAACGCCGTAGTCCGTAACATGATACTCGATTGCCTCAGATATTGGATCTCCGCATATCATATCGACGGATTCAGATTCGATCTGGCATCGATCCTTACAAGAGATGAAAACGGCGCGCCCATGATGTCACCTCCGCTTATCGAAAGCCTGGCCCAGGACCCGGTGCTCGGAAGGGCAAGCCTCATCGCAGAGGCCTGGGATGCCGGTGGACTGTATCAGGTGGGCAATTTCCCCTCCTGGAACAGGTGGTCTGAGTGGAACGGTAAATACCGTGACTGCGTTCGCAAGTTCATTAAAGGCGAAGGAGACAGAGCGCCAGAGATATACTGGAGGATCAGAGGCTCCAACGATATGTACGGGGGCAGGAGTTCCGAAGCATCCATCAACTTTATCACCTGCCATGACGGCTTTACGCTTTATGATCTGGTGTCATATAACGGCAAGCATAATGAAGCCAACGGCGAGAACAATAACGACGGATGCAATGATAATGACAGCTGGAACTGCGGTGTCGAAGGTGACACCAAGGATCCCGCGATAAATGCTCTTAGAAATCGTCAGATGAAGAACATGATGACAATCCTGTTAACGAGCCGCGGGGTTCCTATGCTTCTTTCGGGAGATGAGTTTGCCAACACGCAGTGGGGCAACAACAATGCATACTGCCAGGATAATGAGATATCGTATCTGGACTGGTCGTTCCTTAAAAAGCATAAGGAACTTTTTGAATACGTAAAGAATCTTATTTCACTTCGAAATGAATATCCGGTCATTCGGGAAAGCAGCTTTGATTTCGGAAATAACGGTACGGGTTACCCGGAGCTTTCTTTCCATTCACCAAAAGCCTGGCAACTGGATGAATGTGCACCGACGCTTAATTTTGCCTATATGTATGCCGAGGACCATGTCAAAGCAGGAACAAAAAATGACAGCTTTATATATGTGGCGGTCAATGCATATTGGGAGGATTGCTATTATGAACTGCCGGCGATCCCTTCGGGGATGAACTGGTATGTCCGTTTAAACAGCTACGGTGATAACTTTATGCCGGGCAAAGAGAAAAAAGCCGACGATCAACACGGATTCATGCTTGGTCAAAGGGCCTGTGCGGTATATATAGCAAAATAAAGGATGATAAAAGATGAAAAAGCGCAAAGGTCTTCAAATACTGAAGGATAATGTGTATTCAGCATATACGGGAGAATTCCGGGAGGGTATTACAGATCTTAATACCCTCCATAATATTGCGCTTAAAAGTATCTTAAGAAAAAAGAACCTTAAAATGGTAAAGGACAATTCCTATCGGGAACTTACCGAGGAGGAGAAGGCAAAAATAGAGGAGTTCTACCGCCCTTATGCAACAGTTGATACGCTGTATCACAGAGTTTACACATCAAGGTCGGGCAGGTTCTTTGCCGAATACATTCCCGAGGATCTCTATGCCTGCAGGATAGAACGTTATTATACCGACAGGGAAGCAGCAAGGTTTCTTGACAATAAATGCTATTACTACAGTTTCTTTGCCAACATAAGACAGCCCGAACGCATATTGATGAGGATGGGAGGATACTGGATCGATCCCGGGCGAAGGATCATCCCGGCAGATGAAGCAAAAAAGATATTCGTCAATTCAACTGATCCCGTGGTCAAAAAAGCATTTAATTCAGAAGGCGGTTTTGGAGTATCCTTCCCCGGGGAAAATGACAGAAACGTCATTTTTGATGACCTTTTGAAAAATAACGATGATATTGTCATACAAAAGAAAATAAAGCAGCATGAAGCCTATCGCACCCTTCACCCCGAATCGGTAAATACTCTGCGCATAATGTCTTTGGCAACACGAAAAGGCATAATAATACTCAAGGCCGCCATCCGTATAGGATCAGGCAGATCCTCCGTTGACAATATCTGCAACGGCGGCTTTTTTGTCGGAGTGGGAAAAAGCGGTGTCACGATGGATATCGGTGCAGGAGCTGACGGCAGGGTACTTAAGGAACACCCCGATCTTCATTATGCTCTTGGAGGGATAAAACTTCCGGGGATCGATAATGCTGTCAAACTTGTAAAAAAAGCCCACGGCATCATGTCGCATTGCAGGATAGCAGCCTGGGATATAGCAATTGATGAAGAGGGTGAAGCCGTCCTTATTGAGACAAACCTCAGTATGGCAGGTATCGGAAATATCCAATCCTGCAGCGGACCGCTTTTTGGAAAACTCACAAAGCCGATCCTTGATGAGGTTTTTTATAAAAACGGAGTAAAAAGGCATACCTTTGATGATTTTGCGAATTCAAAGACGGGACACCTTATAATCGACAATATTAAAGGCGCTGCGACGGGATATTATAGATCAGGGAAAACAAGAGCAGGTCTTTTAACGGACATTGCCTTAAAAAGGATCGATAAAAAGGCAGTCTTGCCGCTTCTATCACGGTATCCGGAGCTTACATCGGATGAGCTAAGATCGATCCATGAGCTTTATGATCCGTACGTAAAGAATGTTCCGACCATATATCACAGATACTATAAGGGAACATCCGGAAGATTTTATCCTGAGTATATTCCGGAAGAGATGTATCTTTGCGATATAACAAGGTACTTAAATGACCGCGACATGGCCTTTTACTATGATCATAAATGCTACTACGGAAGGCTTTTTGACGGTATAGACCAGCCAAAGACCGTAGTCATGAGGATAAACGGTATATGGCTCGATGATGATTACAGAGTCATTTCTCCTTCAGCTGCCCTTAAATATCTGTGTAAAGAAAATGAAGCCGTGTACAAGACCGCTCAGTATTCCGAAGGCGGAGCGGGAGTTGCGTTCCTTTCTATGCCCAAGGATATGCCGCAAAAGGAAAAAGAAAGCCTTGTACGGACGACACTTAAAGGGCAAAAAGGTGCCGACGTGATAATACAGCGCCCGCTTCGGCAATGTGAGGAAACTAAATGGATCCATCCTGATTCGGTAAATACATTCAGGATCGTTTCGCTCATAATGGATGATGAGGTGCATATCCTTCAAGCCGCATTAAGAACCGGTGTCGGATCATCAAAGACCGATAACGGCCGAGGCGGAGGTATATATATAGGAATTGATGAAGACAACTGCCTTAAGGAGATCGGAGTCCGGGAAAACGGAGAAACCTATAAGGCTCATCCCGATTCGGGAGCAACATTTAAAGGCACCAATCTTGAGTGCGTGGAAAAGGCATATGAACTTGTAAAAAAGGCGCATCCGATGATCGCTCATATGAGGCTTGTGTCATGGGATGTTGCCATTGATGATAAAGGACGGGCGGTTTTGATAGAGTGTAATCTGACACTTGGATCATGCAACTGCGTTCAGATGGTCAACGGGCCGTTCTTTGGCGGATTCACGCACAGAATATTGGATGAAGTATATGGAAATATCAGTAGAAAGGAATAATAAATTCCTCAGGAAAGAATTTCAAAGATCCCTGATACCGGTCATGACGGCCGTTTTGGGAGGAACGATAAACGCGATCATCGATTCTGCGTTCGTAACCAGAAGGCTTGATGCAAAAGCCCTCTCAGCCGTTACCTACAGCATGCCGGTTTTTCTGGTGCTGTGCATGATGGGATGCCTGTTCGGAGTAGGATCATCGATACTCTCATCCAAGGCCATAGGCAAAAACGATGTTGAAGAGGCTTCAAAGTATTTTCATTCACTTCTTTTTATCTCGATTGTAACGGGACTTCTGTTTACGGTGATGGGACTTGCTCTATCGCATCCGATCGCCCGTTTGCTGTGCTCGGATCTTGAGCTTATATCAAGAGTTGAGATATATACCCGGATCACGCTCATCGGTGCCCCCTTTTATATCCTTATCTATGTTCCGAACTATTATCTCCAGCTTGATGGAAAAGGAAGATCATTGACGACCATGATGGTCGTTATGATCATCACGGACATACTGCTTGATTTTGTTCTTCTTTATATATTTGACATGGGACTTGCAGGGGCGTCGCTTGCCAGCGTTCTTTCGGTTGCCGCCGCTTGTGTGATCGGGATGTATCCTTTGCTTTTTAAGGATGGAATGTTCGGATTTCACAGAAAAAGGTTCAGGCTCTACGGTCTTAAAAAGATCGTGTCATACGGGAGTGTTTCGGCAAACGGAACCTTAGTCGGAGTGTTGCGTCTTATATTGCTTAACAGGATAATCTTCCGGGCAGCAGGTAACGACGGAATGGCTGTGTGGTCGGTCCTCAACGCATTATCGGAGCTTTCACTTTGCATCCTTGCGGGCATACCAAGGACTGCACTTCCTTTGCTTGGGATAGCCAGCTCGGGACATGATAACGAAGGGCTCCGTCTCATAGCCGGGCATGAATTAAAGATGGGGATGCGTCTTTGCACCGTATATGCAATCGTTCTTGCAGCGTTGAACGTTCCTTTAAGACTGTTTTACAAGATAGACGGGTCGATGCTTTTGCCGATAGTCTGTCTTGGGATATCGGTAATACCTGCGCTTTGCGCTTCCGTTCTTGCTTCGTTTTATAATGTTACCGGAAGACCCATTGTTGCAAATATCTTAATGACGTTAAGGACGTTCGCCCTTCCGGTACTGTCTGCGTGGATCATAATGCTGACCGGTGCACCGATATTTCTTTTTCTTCCGCTTGGAATGACGCTGGCAGCTTTATTTGCTATCATAATTTCATATATGATATCGGCCGCGTCAAAGGGAAGCGACCATGAGCTTTCGCCTGTTCTGCTCCTTGATGACTATCTTGAAAAGAACGGAATGATCAAAGGATTTTCGATAAGATCCACGGATGAAGAGATATGCAGGGCCAGTGAAGTGATCACGGAGTTTTGCACCGGGCATGAGATGGAGCCGGGAAAGGCCATGAAGCTCGGATTGTCGCTTGAGGAACTGATGACGGTTATGGTCAGAAAGTCCAAACCGCGTGATGATGATCCGGTAGATATCAGAGTCTACTCATCTGACGGAGTTTTCGGATTATCAATAATGTGCTTCGGAGACAAATACGATCCTTTTGAATCCGGGGATGAGAAGGATGAGATGAACATGGGCGTCAACATGATAAAGAAAATGTCCAGGGACCACAAATACCTTTATACGATGGGAATGAACATCCTGTCGGTGGAGTTTTAAGATTGAAAAATGAACTCGGAGATAATTTCATAAAGCTTTGCGATACATTTCGGGACATCAACAACGAGAACCTGAGGACGATCTTAAGGGATAACCGGGATACGGTGATAGGACAAAGATATGGTTTTTCCGATATTGATTCGCCCGAAAGTTATGCCTTAAAGGTTCCCATAAGCTCAGCTTCTGACTACAGGTCATATATCCTTGATATGTTAAACGGAGGGGAAAACGTACTGACATCGTATCCCCTTTACTGTTATGTCGTAACCTCGGGAAGTGCCGGACAAAGAAAGATACTACCGCTGACGCTGGAGGCTTTAAAAAGATACGGAACGTACATAGATGATGTGGCTAAAAGGGCCGCGGAGGGAACATCAGGTCAAAGGCTCTTTATCAATATGTTAAGGATAGATCCTGATGAAGCAATAGACCGTAAAGAGCCGGTGCTGATGTCGGAAGCATATTACAGATATCAGTATGAGAGCGGACACTTTGATCCTGATGATTATGTGGGAAAAAAAGCGGTCAATTTTCTTTCGGGCGAAGACACGGATTATCTGTATGCCAAATTGTGGAGCTCCTTTGCAACGGAGAAGGTCGTTACGATCGAATCCATTTTCCTTTATAACATCCTCCTTTTCTTTTCATATATGAAAAAGAACGGACGAAAGATCATCTGTGATATGAAAAAAAGATGCATACCGAAGGAGATCAAACTGTCCTTGCGTGTCAGGCAGGAACTGCTTAAAATGGACATTAACGATGACCGGCTTGATAAGATTTTGGCTGAGTTTTCAAAGGGATATGACCGCATCGCCGAAAGATTGTTTCCGGATCTTAAGCTTATAAGCGGTATCGGCAGCAGGCCCTCTCTTACCGAGGAGGTCATGCTGAAAAAATATATCGGAAGCGTTCCCGTCAGCCATTTTTGTTATGTGGCAAGTGAGTGTCATCTGGGCATTCCGGTCGGCGAATATGATTACGTTCTGCTGCCTGAAAGCTGCTACTATGAATTCAGGTCAGTGGATGAATATACGGAGCAGACAATAGGCGCTGAAAAGCTCATCGAGGGCAGGGATTATGAACTTATGATCACAACGTTCAACGGGCTTTACAGATATGAGCTTGGAGATGTGGTCACCGTCACGGGCTTTGTGGGGCAGGCTCCGGTAATAAGATTCCAGTACCGCAGGGACCTGGTATTAAATATCGCAGGAGAAAAGACAGATGAACTTACGCTTGATTCGGTGATAATGGAGCTTAAAGACAGATTTTCACTTATCATGCCCGAGTACTTTGCACGCGCCGATTACAAGGAACTGCCGGGCAGATACGAGATACTCATATGCAGCGGGGAAATATCTGAAGAATCACGGTTATCTGAGGCTTTTGATGAGATAATGTGTGAAAAAAGCGGTGATTACAGGGATCTTAGAAATACCGGAGACATAGGCGATCCCGTTGTCAGGGTATTTGACGATGAAGAGTATCACAGGATAAAGACAAGGTTTATGATCGCGGGAGGTCACGTAAAACCCGTTCATATAGTAACGACATAAAGAAGGAACATTTAAATGAGGAAGAGTTTAAGAGTTAAATACAATGTGATCCTGATACTTATCGGAGTTCTGATCTATCTTTCAACAGTCAGCATAGGTACATATCAGCACTACAGGTCGATAGTGGAATCCTATAACGAAAGAGCATATCAGGCTGCAGATATGGTGGACAAGATGTACACCGACGAGCAGGCAAAGGATTGGGCAAAGCTTGCCTACGATCTTGCTCATGGAGATGCTACTGATGAGGATGCAGCGGAGGTAACATCCGATCCTCAATATATGCAGATACTTGATCTGACATCAGACCTGCGGGACAGTATGGATGCAAATGACATCTTTGTATTTACGGTCGATCGGCAGGTACTTGACTCATACACTGAGGAGGCTCACGCAGACAAGACATGGCGCCCGATGCTTTATATTGCCGATAATTACAGAAATCCCGAAATGAACTATCTGCTCGGACAATCGGGAGTGGTATTGCCCGAATACATAGATCTCATGAGGGGTGTATGTGATACGGGGATGCCGCCTTCGGATTATATAATTTCAAAGGGCAAATTCGGCCATAACATTTCAGCCATGCATCCCATGACGGTTTCGGGAACAACTGTTGCGATAGTCGGAGTAGAGATTCCGATGACCACGCTGCATGGAGACCTTCGAAGATTTATCATATTTATTTCTTTGGTTGCGCTGCTTGCAACAGCCGTATTGCTCATTTTGGGCAGTGCATTCTTTAACCGTTCCGTAATAAGACCCATAAGACTTGTGTCTCATGAGGCCGAGGATTTTATTAAAAACGACAATAAGATATCCGAAAAGCTTAAGGAGATAAAGACCGGAGACGAGATAGAGTCTCTTAGCGAGTCACTTCTTAAGATGGAGATCGGTATCAATGAATATATAGACAATCTGACCAAAGTGACCGCCGAAAAGGAAAGGATAGGGGCAGAGCTTAATATCGCTACCCAGATACAGGCAGACATGCTTCCGAGGATATTCCCTCCTTATCCTGACAGAAAGGAATTTGACCTTTATGCAACGATGGATCCGGCCAAAGAGGTCGGTGGAGATTTCTATGACTTTTTCCTTATTGATGAGGATCATATAGCCCTTGTGATGGCAGATGTTTCGGGAAAGGGGGTTCCGGCTGCTTTATTTATGGTGATAGCCAAGACCCTTATCAAGAACAGGGCTCAGATGGGCGGAACACCCGGCCAGATTCTTCACGATGTCAACGAACAGCTTTGTGAAGGCAACGAGTCAGATCTTTTTGTTACGGTATGGCTTGCAATAGTCGAGATATCGACCGGTAAGGGAATTGCCGCAAATGCTGGTCATGAACATCCTGCGATAATGCGCGCAGGCGCCGGATTTGAGCTTTCCGTATACAGACATTCGCTCGTTGTCGGGGTGATGGAGGGAACAAGATTTGCCGACCATGAATTTGAACTTCATCCCGGAGACTGTCTGTTCGTTTATACAGACGGTGTAGCAGAGGCTACGGACAGCTCAAATGAGTTGTACGGAACAGACAGAATGATAGAAGCCCTGAACAGGGAACCGGGTGCATCACCTGATAAGATCATCGCCAATGTAAATGAAGGCATTAACAAGTTCGTTAAGGAAGCCGAGCAGTTTGATGACATCACGATGCTCTGCTTCAGATACTTCGGATAGAATACCCGGTACGATAGGGAGTCTTTGACCTTATGGAGGCCAATATGGAAAAGATCACCGTTGAAGCTACAATTGAAAATTTAAGTATCGTAAACGAAATGATAGACCGTGTACTTGAAGAAAATGAATGTCCGGTCAAGATTCAGATGATGATCGATATGGCGGTAGAAGAGATATATGTAAACATAGCAAGCTATGCTTATGCCCCGGGAAAGGGGGAAGCTGCCGTCAGCATAGAAATAGCAGATGATCCCAAAAGAGCGATCATTACGTTTGAAGACAGTGGGGTGCCCTATGATCCGCTTAAAAAGCCGGACCCCGATGTTACTTTAAGCGCTGAGGAACGTCAGATAGGGGGACTTGGGATATATATGGTCAAAAAGAGCATGAGCGAAGTTAATTATTCCCATACCGATGGCAGGAATGTGCTTACCATCGTTAAAAACTTTGTATCAAACGACTGATGCGCGATTGTTTGTAAAACACCGGCAGCTTTGATAAAATAAGTACGGCATTAAGTGCTGACTAAAGAAATTAAAAGGAAGAAAGATATGATACTTGACGGAAAGACGATCCTCATTACAGGAGGGACCGGATCATTCGGAAAATGCTTTACCAAATACGTTCTTAAAAACAGTAATCCCAAAAAGATAATCATCTATTCACGTGATGAGTACAAACAGTTCATAATGCAGAACGAGTTTAAAGAGTACTCGGACATACTGCGTTTCTTTATCGGTGATGTTCGTGATAAGGACAGGCTCTGCCGCGCCTTCAACGGTGTGGATTATGTTATTCACGCAGCTGCACTCAAGCAGGTTCCCGCGTGCGAATACAACCCGAACGAGGCGATAAAGACCAACATCCACGGTGCAATGAACATAATTGATGCATCACTTGACCGCGGGGTTAAAAAGGTTGTTGCCCTTTCGACCGACAAGGCGGTAAACCCCGTTAACCTCTACGGCGGAACAAAGCTTGTTTCGGACAAGCTCTTTATAGCTGCAAATGCTTATTCGGGATTGAACGAAATAAACTTCTCGATCGTAAGATACGGAAACGTTGCCGGATCCAGAGGTTCGATAATACCTTTCTTTAACAAACTCATAAAAGACGGTAAAACGGAACTTCCCATAACGGACTATCGTATGACCAGATTCTGGATCAGCCTGGAAGAAGGCGTAAAGCTTGTTATTAAGGCTTTGGAGGATGCCAAGGGAGGAGAGACCTTCATAAGCAAGATCCCTTCATTTAAGATCACTGACCTTGCAGAGGCCATGCTTCCCGGATGCACAATGCCCGAGGTCGGAATAAGACCCGGCGAAAAGCTTCACGAGATAATGGTTACCACCGAAGATTCGATGACCACCTATGAATATGACAAGCACTTTATCGTTTATCCCCAGATGATATTCTCAGACAGACAGACAGTTCTGCCCGGAGGCAAAAAGGTTGAGGACGGATTCTCATATTCATCCGGAAACAATACGGAATGGTTAAGTGTTGAAGACATCCGAACTCTTTTAAAGGATGTTGAACTCGAACACTGATAAATATTTTAAAGGAGGAAACGTGAAATGAATTATAACGAGGCAAAAGCCAAACTTGATGCTATCGGACAGTCACAGCTGCTTAGGTATTATGATGAACTTGACGACCGGTCAAAGCAGGAACTCCTTGATCAGATCGAAGATACTGACTTTAAAGTTGTGGATTCCATCAAGGTAAAGGATACGATGAACGTAAGGGGAGTGATCACGCCCATTGAGTCGATGGAACTTCCCGAGATAGAAAAGAACGCTGACAAATTCAAAGCTGTCGGACTTGATGCGATCAAAAAAGGTGAAGTGGCTGCTGTCCTTCTTGCAGGCGGTATGGGAACAAGACTCGGTTCCGATGACCCCAAGGGAATGTATGACATAGGATTAACAAAGCATGTCTATATCTTCCAGCGTCTTATCGAGAACCTTATGGATGTTGTAAAGGAAGCAGGAGTTTATGTTCCGCTCTTTATCATGACATCCGACAAGAACAACGAAGCCACCGTCAATTTCTTTAAGACGATGAATTTCTTCGGATACGATCCTTCATATATCAGTTTCTTCAAGCAGGATATGGCTCCTGCTACGGATTATGAAGGCCGTGTGTATCTTGAGGAAAAAGGCAGGATAGCTACATCTCCGAACGGCAATGCAGGCTGGTTCATTTCGATGGAAAAGGCAGGCCTTGCAAAGAAAGCAAAAGACCGGGGGATCAAATGGATCAATATCTTTGCCGTCGACAATGTTCTTCAGAGGATAGCCGATCCCGTATTTATCGGTGCGGTAATAGATGGAGGTTTTGTATCGGGATCCAAGGTGGTACGTAAAGCGGCCAAGGATGAAAAGGTCGGAGCAATGTGCCTTGAAGACGGCAAGCCTTCCATAGTTGAATATTATGACATGACACCTGAACTTATGGATGCAGTTAACGAAAAAGGTGATCCCGCATATAACTTCGGAGTTATCCTTAATTACCTTTTCAGCATAGACGAGCTGTATGCGATCCTTGAAAAGAAACTTCCGCTCCATGTGGTTGAAAAGAAGATCCCTTACATAGATGAAAACGGCAACCTCGTAAAGCCCGAGGAGCCCAACGGATACAAGTTCGAACAGCTCGTACTCGACATGATACATCAGATGAAGAATTCACTTCCTTTTGAAGTAGTCAGGGAAAAGGAATTTGCTCCGATAAAGAACAAGACCGGAGTCGATTCGGTGGAATCCGCAAGAGAACTTTGCAAACTGAACGGAATAGAATTATAAAACAGATATGAAGATATGAAAAGGACCGGCACGCAGCCGGTCTTTTTCAATAATCCTCTTCTATAGCATTCATACTTATTATCTCTTCATTCAAGGATAACATCTTGTCATCAAGCGCTGCGACCATCTTGGCACAGATCGCAAGGTCGTTTTTGATGTCCTCCGGAGCGTTTCCTTCGAATTTGTAATGGATCTTGTGCTCGAGAGACGCCCAGAAATCCATCGCAACGGTCCTTATCTGAACCTCGACTCTGGTATCAACGATCCTGTCCGAAAGGTAAACGGGAACGGTGATGTTCATGTGATATGAACGGTAACCGCTTTCCTTGGGATTGGTGATGTAATCCTTTATTGATACGACCTTGATATCAGACTGGTCGGCGATCATCTCGGCGATTTTGTATATATCGGAGGTAAAGGAGCAGATGATCCTTATACCCGCAATATCACCGACGTAATCGACCATGTTCTGAATGGTTGAATCAAGGCCTTTTCGTTTGAGTTTTTTGACAATGCTCTCTGAGGTCTTCAGACGGCATTTTATGTGTTCTATGGGATTATATCTGTGAACGTGCTGAAACTCGTCGTTCAGGATCTCAAGCTTGGTCTGCATCTGCTTAAGAGCCGAACTGTAAAGGAGCATGACTTCGGTCCAGCTGTTTACATCATAATCCTTGTCTGTTCTGATATCCAATATGTAACCCCTTAATGTGAAACTACAATATGATTATATCATATTTAATATCCTTTTTATATGTTATAATGTCTTTCATGTTCAGACTTTGGGCCAGGGAATTCAAGGACAACCGAATGATAAAGGATATCACCGTTTGTGATGATTCAGATGATACAAGGACACATAAGATATTCAATGCCCTTAATAAGGTTTGCGTTGAATTCGATCTGAGTGCGCCCATCTGGCTTGAGCAGAACATAAAGGACTTTAAAAGGACTTCAAAGTGCAGGTTCACCAATGACAGCTTTATTGACAGCATCGACTTTGATCATCTGGAGATCCAGATCATAGAAGAAGATGACTTTGCCTATTGAATGTCCGTAAAAGCCCCATAGACAGAGGAGTGCCCGGATACATCGCTGCACCCGGGCTATTATGAAAAAATTTATCTATGTGTGATCCTTAAATCACTACCTTCTCTTCGTTTCGATAGATTCATCTTATTCCAAGATTATGAACATAATATGAACAAACTTTAAAGATATAGTTAATTATGACTATACACGTCAATAAATCGACGATTGTTTTGTGCAATATTACCAATAAGTTGTCAGAATGTCATGGATATGGTAAAATTTCCCATGTATGGGCCCAACGCGGAAAAGCTCGATAATGAGACCGTAAACGCCCTTCCGGAGGTTCCTAATGGATCATTTCATGGATAGTATCACACGCAGGTTTTCGTCAGGCGATATCATCAGGGCGAATATGGAAGCCGAGGCTGCCGAGCTGGATGAAGCAAAGGGACAGATTGTCCTTTTTGAAAACCAGATGGAAAAGGTAGACACTGCCCTTTCGGATATGAGGCAGATCAACCTTAAGAATATTGAGACAGCCGAAGATATCAGCAAGCTGACAAAGGACTCTACAGAAAAAATCTCACGTACGATAGATGACGTGAGCACCGAGTCTGTCTCAAAGATCAGGGAAACTTCGGACCTTTCGATAGCGGGAATCAACAAAACCGTTGAACAGAGCCTTGCAAAGATACAGGAGATACAGGGCGAGGATACCGAGAGAGTTATCAGGGATTCCATCAAGGAGATCCTTGAAAAGATTGATATCATCAAAAGTGATTTGGAGGAATCATCCCACACTGACCATGTGAAGATATACAGAAATGTTCAGGCTTCGTTCGTTGATGAACTTAACCGTCAGTCCGAAGAGATCAAAAAAGTGGCTCGGAAAAAGGGCGCGATGCTCCCTCTTTCGATAATCACTTTGATCATTTCCATCTCAACGCTTGCCGTTTTGGTACTTCACATATTCGGGATATTATAAAAGATGCACTTATCTGCTCATTACAAGAGATTAAGATTAAGGAGACTGAAGGTCGCCGTATTGGCTGTCGTCATCAGTCTCTTTTTCATACCCGTTTTCAAAGGATATGTTAAGCCGGAAAACAACATGTTCCGTGTGAGCATCAACGGAAATTACGTGGGAACACTCTCTTCGGAAGAGGAGGCAAGACGCTGTTACCTTGAAGCCAGAAAGCACGTAAACGCACAGACGAACTCACTGACTTTTATCGATACTGACATGTCCTTTGAAGCAAGTGCAGTTGACTTCGGAAAGGTAGATAATGACACCAGTGTCATAGCCAATATTGAAAACATAATGAGAGGGGCCGTTATATCCGATCTTTATAACGCATATGAAGTCAAGATAAACGGATATATAATCGACCTTTCAAGCGAGGAAGATGTGCTTAAGATGCTTCAGGCATCCATAGACAAATATGACGAAGAGGGAAATTATAAGGTTATTCTTGAGCAGGATTCCGAAAGAGAACTTCCCGTGTTAAAGGCTTCCCTAAACTCGGGTGAAGAGATCCAGGCTATCGAAGAGACTCAAAGAGCAGCAAGTCTCATGGCCGGCATCAACTTAGAATGTGAACTCATAGCTGAAAGCGCGGAACCCGATGTTGAACTTCGTCCCGAGGATTACGACCTCGGCCTTATCTCAATGCAGTTTGGTGATGAGATAGAGGTGGTTGAGGTATATATCGACCCCAAAGATCTTACTCCGCTTGACAGTGCCATAGAAGAAGTAACCAAAGAAGAAGCAAAGAATGACATATACAAAGTCGTATCCGGAGATACTCTTTCGGGCATAGCCATAAAAGTTGATGTTCCGATGGAAGATCTTATCGCGATGAATGAATTCCTCGAAGACCAGAATTCGACGATAAGGCCGGATGACGAGATCATCTATTCCGTTCCGGAGCCCAAGCTTTCGGTCATAAGAACCGAGAGAATGTATTATGAAGAGACATACGATCTGCCCGTCATCGTGCATGAAAGAGATGACTGGTATACTTCGGATGTTGAGGTCCTTGTTGAACCTTCGGCAGGATTCCACAAGGTCGTTTCGGATGTCGTATTCGAAAATACAAAGCAGGTCGGCGTAACGGAGATAGCGGAAGATGTTACTTATGCTCCGGTAGCAAAAGAGATAATAAGGGGAACCAAGATCCCTCCTTCATACATAAAGCCTATCTACGGAGGAAGAATGACTTCCGGATTCGGACCCAGAAAACGTCCCACGAGGGGTGCGAGCTCTTATCATAAGGGAGTTGACTGGGCAACGCCCGTCGGCACGGCAGTATATGCATCCTGCGGTGGTACCGTTGCCAAGGCCGGATGGGGAAGCGGATACGGTTACGTTGTTTATATCAACCATCCCGACGGAAGACAGACCAGGTACGGACACCTTAGCAAAGTCCTTGTATCTGCAGGCCAGACCGTATCACAGGGGCAGAAGATCGCCCTCAGCGGAAACACCGGTGTCAGCACCGGACCTCATATTCACTTTGAGATCCTGGTCGGCGGTTCTCAGGTTAATCCTCTTAAGTATCTGGGCCAGTAAACGGGGCGGTAAACATACGTTTGCCTTTACAACAGGGCGTTCAGGCTATATAATAAGTTGATGCTTTGGGGTTTAGAGCAGATATTGTATTTGGGAAATTTTAGCCACAACATGTTGTGGTTTGACATAAGACAGAGGTAGTAATGGAACAGTATGCGGTAAAGGGTGGAAATCCCCTTGTTGGCGAAGTTGAGATAGGAGGCGCAAAGAATGCGGCTCTTGGAATACTCGCGGCAGCCATAATGACGGATGACACCTGTACGATAGATAATATTCCCGACGTGCGTGATACCAATGTAATGCTTCAGGCTATAGAGAGCATTGGTTCTACGGTTGTCCGTAAGGACAGACACACCTGTGAGATCTCGGGAAAGAATATCATAGATCAGACCATAGATAACGATTACATTAAAAAGATCAGAGCTTCTTATTATCTTTTGGGAGCACTGCTCGGAAAATACAAGAAAGCCAGAGTTTCACTTCCCGGCGGCTGCAATATAGGACTTCGTCCCATCGACCAGCACATAAAGGGATTTAAGGCACTCGGCGCAACGGTGAGGATCGAGCACGGCATGATAGTTGCCGAAGCCGACAAGCTTACCGGAGCTCATATCTATCTTGACGTTGTTTCGGTCGGAGCCACCATCAATATCATGCTGGCATCCGTTATGGCCGAGGGTACGACGATCATCGAAAATGCGGCTAAGGAGCCTCATGTCGTTGATGTGGCAAACTTCCTTAACACAATGGGAGGAAGCATCAAGGGCGCCGGAACCGATGTCATCCGTATCAAGGGAGCAAGATCTCTCCACGGAACAAACTACACGATCATCCCCGATCAGATCGAAGCGGGAACGTTCATGTTTGCTGCTGCTTTGACAAGGGGTGACGTTACTGTCAAAAATGTTATACCCAAGCACCTTGAGTCAATAAGTGCAAAGCTTTCGGAAATAGGATGCCAGGTTGAGGAATCGGACGATGCGGTAAGAGTAGTAGCAACGGGACAGCTTAACCACACTCATGTAAAGACGCTCCCTTATCCCGGATTCCCGACGGACATGCAGCCTCAGATAACGGTTGCACTCGGACTTTCAAAGGGAACTTCGATTGTTACCGAGAGTATCTTCGAAAACAGATTTAAGTATGTTGACGAGCTTACCAGAATGGGTGCGAGCATTAAGGTTGAAGGAAATACCGCTATCATAGACGGTGTAAACAAATATACGGGAGCAAGCATAAGTGCCCCGGATCTGCGCGCCGGAGCGGCTCTTGTGATCGCTGCACTTGCTGCCGACGGGGTGACTGTCATCGATGATGTCAGATACATCCAGCGCGGATATGAAGATTTCCACTTGAAACTTCAGTCACTTGGTGGTCTAATAGAATTAGTGGATTCTGAGAAGGAGATCCAAAAATTCAGATTAAAGACGGGCTGATGTAGTTCCGCTCTTTCGCACGGGGGCACGATGAAGAGAATCGGCACATCTAATTTAACACCCGGAATGGTGACGGCTGAGGATATCTATAACTATAATAACCAGCTGATCATTCCAAAGGGCATTGTTCTGGATGATAAATCCATAGCAAAACTCGACTATTATTCTGTCCTTTCGGTTCGTATCGAAGACGAAAAGGTCAATGTCAATCCCGAAGGAACTGAATATACAAGGACTTATTCCGACAAGATCAAGGCTTCACCTGAGTTTGTAAGGTTCAAGGCGGAGTTTGATAGAGATGTCGAAAATTTCAAAGCTGTCATTAATGAAGTGGTCGTTAAAGGCTCTCCTCTTGATGTGGATAAGCTGATGAACCACACTCTTAATATTCTTGATATAGGTGCAACAACGCCCAATCTTCTTGATATGCTCCACTGCATGAGAGAATACGACGATGCAACATACGTTCACAGCATGAACGTTGCTTTGATATGTAACATCATGGCGAGATGGCTTCGTATGCCCGACGAGAGCATTTCAAAAGCTACGGTCTCAGGTCTTTTGCATGATATAGGAAAGACGCAGATACCTGACGATATCATCAGAAAGCCCGCAAAGCTTTCTCCTCAGGAATATTCGATAATCAAACGCCATCCCCAGGCGGGTTATGAGATATTAAAGAAGTCCAACATCGATCCCGACATCTTAAATGCCGTGCTCATGCACCATGAAAGATTTGACGGAAGCGGTTACCCCCTTGGACTTAACGGACCTCAGATACCCATGTTTGCAAGGATGGTTTCTATTGCCGATGTTTATGATGCGATGACTTCGGCACGTGTATACAGAGGACCGCTGTGTCCGTTTAAGACGATCGAGGTATTCGAAGAAGAAGGTCTTCAGAAGTACGACCCCCAGTACATCATGACTTTCCTTGAGAATGTTGTTAACACATACCTCCTTAACACAGTTAAACTTACAAACGGTGAAAGAGGAACGATCGTTTACATCAATAAAGACAAATTATCCGCTCCCACGATAAGGACCGACAGCGACTTTATCGATCTTAGTCACAGGGAGGATCTGAGGATAGAGGCGATCATCTAAATTACCTATTGACAATATAGGTGAATTTGGGTAATCTATCATTCAGATAAGGAATACAAAATTTCATATTGTCTCTCTCTTATTCAGAGTGGTGGAGATACATAGGATCTGAGAAGCCACGGCAACCCCGTATGGAAGGTGCCAACCTGAGCGAGTATTCGAACAATAAGAGGATTGAGTATCGATTATCGATGTTGCTTGTCCGCTTGTTTGAGCGGGCTTTTTTATTGAATTTTTAAAGGAGAAGAAGATGGAAAAAAGATTATTTACTTCCGAGTCAGTTACAGAAGGACATCCCGACAAAGTCTGTGATGCGATTTCAGATGCGATCCTTGATGCGTGCATGGCACAGGATCCCATGAGCCGTGTTGCCTGCGAAACAGCATGCTGTACGGGATTTGTTCTTATCACGGGTGAGATCACGACCAACGCATATGTAGATATGCAGAAGATCGTTCGTGACACCGTAAAAGAAATCGGTTACACAAAGTCAGAATACGGATTTGACGGCAACACATGTGCTGTCTTCTGTGCTATCGACGAGCAGTCATCAGACATAGCAATGGGTGTTGACAAGGCTCTCGAAGCTAAGTCAGGAGACATCAAGGATGACCTTGATACAGGTGCCGGAGACCAGGGCATGATGTTCGGTTATGCTACAAACGAGACCGAGGAATATATGCCTTATCCCATTTCACTTGCACACAAGCTTGCTCTTCAACTTACCAAGGTTCGTAAGGACGGAACACTTAAGTACCTTCGTCCCGACGGAAAGAGCCAGGTTTCGGTTGAGTATGATGAGAACGGAAAGCCCGTAAGACTTGAGGCAGTCGTTCTTTCAACACAGCACGATGATGATGTTACACAGGAGCAGATCCACGAGGATATCAAGAAATACGTATTCGATCCCGTTCTTCCCAAGGAGCTCATTGATGCGGATACAAAGTTCTTTATAAATCCCACAGGACGTTTCGTTATCGGAGGACCTCACGGTGATGCTGGTCTTACGGGAAGAAAGATCATCGTTGATACTTACGGCGGATACGCTCGTCACGGCGGCGGAGCTTTCTCAGGAAAGGACTGCACAAAGGTTGACCGTTCCGCAGCATACGCAGCAAGATACGTTGCAAAGAACATCGTTGCAGCAGGATTGGCTGACAAGTGTGAGATCCAGCTTTCATACGCTATCGGAGTTGCAAAGCCCACATCTATTATGGTTGATACATTCGGTACCGGAAAGGTTTCAGATGAAGTTCTCCTTACAGCTATAAGAGAAAACTTTGACCTTCGTCCTGCAGGAATCATCAAGATGCTCGACCTCAGAAGACCTATCTACAAGCAGACGGCTGCTTACGGTCACTTCGGACGTAACGACCTTGATCTTCCCTGGGAAAAGACAGACAAGGCTGAGGCTTTAAAGAAGTACGCAAAATAAAAATATAAAAAATGCGCTATAATATAAAGGGCGGTGTGATTATTGTGATCGCACCGCCTTTTATGATATAATCCTTACGAACATATATTCGGGGTAATTATGGCGTTCACACATTTACACGTCCACACGGAATACTCTTTGCTGGACGGTTCCAACAAGATAAAAGAATACGTCAAACGCATCAAAGAACTGGGTATGACATCGGGAGCCATTACGGACCACGGTGTCATGTATGGCGCGATCGATTTTTACAAGGAGTGCAAGGCGCAGGATATAAAGCCTATCCTTGGCTGCGAGGTATACGTTGCGCCCAATTCACGGTTTGACAAAGAAGTAACGGGCGGTGAGGACAGATATCACCACCTTGTTTTGCTTGCGGAAAACAATGTGGGATACGCAAACCTCATGAAGATCGTATCCCGGGGCTTTACCGAAGGCTTTTACTACAGGCCACGTGTGGATAAAGAGGTTCTAAGGGAGTTTCATGAGGGGATAATCGCTCTTTCGGCCTGCCTTGCAGGAGAAGTTCCGCGCCTTATCACAAAGGGCTTTGTCGAAGAAGCTAAAAAGTCCGTGCTTGAGCATCTTGAGATATTCGGAAAAGGAAATTATTTCCTTGAACTTCAGGATCACGGAATACCCGAGCAGCAGACCGTTAACATGGAACTTGTAAGGATATCGAAGGAGCTTGATATCCCGCTTGTTTGTACAAACGATGTTCACTACACATACGCTGATGATGTTAAGCCTCACGATATACTTTTGTGCATCCAGACCGGCAAAAGGTTAAAGGATGAAGACAGGATGCGCTATGAAGGCGGCCAGTTCTATGTAAAATCCGAAGACGAGATGCGCCTTTTATTCCCTTATGCTTCTGAGGCCGTAGACAACACGCAGCTTATCGCAGACAGGTGTAACGTCGAGATAGAATTCGGAAAGACAAAACTTCCCCACTTTGAAGTGCCCGAAGGATATGATTCGTGGACATATCTTAATAAACTCTGTCTTGACGGCTTAAGGGAAAGATACGGCGATGAAAACGCGACGATCCCCGGCGAGAAGATGACCTTTAAGGAGAGGCTCGATTACGAGCTTGACGTCATCCACACCATGGGATTTGTCGATTATTTCCTTATCGTCTGGGACTTTATAAATTACGCAAAGCAAAACGGCATCATGGTTGGACCCGGACGTGGTTCGGCAGCCGGCTCAATCGTTGCGTATTCGCTAAAGATCACCAACATAGATCCCATAAGATACAGCCTTCTTTTTGAAAGATTCTTAAATCCCGAAAGAGTATCGATGCCGGATATTGATATAGACTTCTGCTATGAAAGAAGGCAGGAGGTCATTGACTATGTCTCGAGAAAATACGGCCCCGAAAAGGTCGTTCAGATAGTAACGTTCGGAACGTTGGCGGCGCGCGGTGTCATAAGGGATGTCGGACGTGTTATGGATATCCCGTACAGTTACGTTGATTCCATCGCAAAGATGATACCCAACGAACTCGGTATCACCATAGAAAAAGCCCTGACCATGAACCCCGAGCTTCGAAAGACCTATGAAACGGATCCCGAGGTTAGGGAGCTTATCGATATGTCAAGGCGTCTTGAAGGCCTCCCGAGGCATACTTCCATGCATGCTGCGGGTGTCGTTATCTGTTCGCAGCCGGCAGAAGAGCTGGTGCCCTTATCAAGAGGAGCGGATGGTTCAATAACCACGCAGTTTACGATGACGACCATAGAGGAACTCGGACTTTTAAAGATGGATTTCCTCGGACTGCGTACGCTTACCGTTATAAGGGATGCGCTGAGACTTATCAAAAGTGACAAGGATGTCACAATTGACATCGACAATATAGATTATGATGATCAGAAGGTTCTTGCTTTAATAGGATCGGGAAAGACCGACGGGGTGTTCCAGCTTGAGTCTGCGGGAATGCGCTCATTCATGAAGGAGCTTAAGCCCCAGAATCTTGAAGATATAATAGCCGGAGTTTCATTATACCGTCCCGGTCCCATGGACTTTATACCCGATTACATAAAAGGCAAGAACGAAGGAAAGATAGAATATCTTTGTCCCGAGCTTGAGCCTATCCTTTCTCCGACGTACGGATGTATCGTATATCAGGAGCAGGTCATGCAGATAGTCAGGGATCTCGGCGGATATACCCTGGGACGTTCCGACCTTGTGCGACGTGCTATGTCAAAGAAAAAGCAGGCCGTCATGGAAAAGGAGAGAAATAACTTCATCTACGGAAACGAAGAGGAGAATGTTCCCGGATGTATCAACAGAGGCATTTCCGAAGATGTCGCAGGTAAGATCTATGACAAGATGATGGATTTTGCCAAGTACGCGTTCAATAAATCACATGCTGCCTGCTATGCGGTAGTAGCTTACCAGACGGCATTCCTTAAATACTATTACCCTGTTGAGTTTATGGCGGCACTTATGACCTCCGTTATAGATAACTCATCTAAGGTAGCTTCTTATATCGTGGTGTGCAAAAACATGGGTATCAACATCCTGCCGCCCGATATCAATAAAGGAATAAGAGGCTTTTCGGTCGACAACGGTTCTATAAGATATGCTCTTAGTGCGATAAGGGGTGTCGGTGGAACGGTCATCGACTCGATCGTCGAAGAAAGAAAGACAAACGGACCTTTTACTTCACTCAGGGATTTTATAATTCGGACATCCGGCTCCGAGGTAAACAAAAAGTCCGTAGAGAGCTTTATTAAAGCAGGCGCTTTTGATTCGTTCGGCGGAACAAGGAAACAATTCATGAGCGTCTATATGCAGATGATGGATTCCGCAAACCGCGATAAAAAGAGCAGTCTGCCGGGACAGATGAGCCTGTTTGACCTGGTTGAAGAAGGAGAAAAGGAAGATTTCGATATCCCGCTTCCCAATATTGGCGAATATCCCAAAGAGATGAAGCTCATGTTCGAAAAAGAGGTGCTTGGCATATATGTAAGCGGACATCCTCTTGAAGAAGTAAGCGACCTTTGGCAGAAGGGCATAACAAATACAACAGCAGACTTTATCCTTGATGAGGAAACGGGTTCCGTTTTGGTAAAAGATAATTCAAGTGCCGTAATAGGCGGCCTTATCACGGACAAAAAGATAAAGTACACGAAGAATGACAAGATAATGGCCTTTATCCAGGTCGAAGACCTAGTCGGATCCGTAGAGGTCATAGTTTTCCCGAGAGACTACGAAAAGAATTCCGATAAGATAAACGAGGATGAAAAGGTCTTTATCAGAGGACGGATCTCGGTAGAGGATGACAGGGATGCAAAGCTCATTGCAGAGTCTTTCATTCCTTTTGAAAACGTTCCCAAAAAGCTCTGGATCAAATTCCCGGATAAAGCTTCGTTTGAATCATCCGAAGAAAAGCTTAACGGAATGCTCAAAGACTCGGACGGAAGGGATTGCGTTGTGATCTACATAGAAGAGGGAAAAGCCATAAGGCAGCTTCCACGCTCGATGTCTGTTGATGCCAATGATGCGCTAAAAAATGAATTAAGCGATGTTTTCGGTGAGGATGCCGTAAAGATAACCTTTGACACATCGGCAATATAAACGTAAACTAAATGTGTCAGGTGCAGGCAGACTCCTGCGCCCGTAAGCAAAGCTCATTATCAATAAAAAGAGGAAATAAATATGGCAGATAATATCAAGACAATCGGAGTAATGACATCCGGAGGAGACGCACCCGGAATGAATGCGGCGATACGTGCCGTTGTCAGAAAAGCGCTTGTTAACGGAGTTAATGTCAAAGGAATAAAGAAGGGGTATGCCGGACTTCTTAACGAAGAGATAGTCGACATGGAAAAGAAGGACGTTTCTGATACCATCCAAAGAGGCGGAACGATCCTCGGAACGGCAAGATGCCCCGAATTTAAGGAAGAAGAGGTTCAGGCAAAGGCTGCCGACATATGCAGAAGCTACGGTATCGACGGTATAGTCGTTATAGGCGGAGACGGATCGTACAGAGGAGCCCAGGCTCTTTCAAGACACGGAATAAATACCATAGGTATTCCCGGAACCATCGATCTTGATATAGCCTGCACGGATTATACGATAGGATTTGATACCGCGGTTAACACGGCGATGCAGGCCATAGACAAGGTAAGGGATACATCAAGTTCCCATGAAAGATGTTCGATCATCGAAGTTATGGGAAGAAATGCCGGATATATCGCTTTATGGTGCGGCGTTGCAAACGGAGCAGAGGATATCCTTCTTCCTGAAAAATACGATTTTAACGAGCAGATGATCATAAACAGCATCATCAACAACCGTAAGCGCGGAAAGACTCATCACATAATAATAAACGCCGAAGGAATCGGACATTCAACATCAATGGCAAGACGTATCGAGGCTGCAACAGGCATCGAAACGAGAGCCACGATCCTCGGATACATGCAGCGAGGCGGTTCTCCCACATGTAAAGACAGATTCTATGCATCGATGATGGGAGCTTATGCCGTAGATCTTCTTTGTGACGGAAAGACCAACAGGGTTGTCGGATACATGCACGGCGAGTTCTGTGATTTCGATATCGAAGAAGCCCTTTCAATGGAAAAGAACATTTCGGAGTATCAGTACCAGATAAGCAAGGACCTTTCTTTGTAATGATAACCAGTTTATCAAACGGCAGGATCAGGCATCTTTGCGAACTCATATCAAAGAGCAGATTAAGAAACGAAGAAAGACTCTTTGTATGTGAGGGCTTTAGGATGTTTGAAGAAGCCCCCGACAAGTTAATAAAAGAAGTCTATACAGACGAGAATACTTACGTTGAGATGGAGGAGTGCTTTTTAAAGACTCCTTCAAGTCGTCTGGGGAGAGCTTTTTTACGGATAAAGGAGCTTTCAAAAAAGGGGGTGTTCGTGGAGACGGTATCCGAGAACGTTCTTAAAAAGATCGCGGATACAAAGACGCCGCAGGGTATCGTATTTGCGCTTTCCTTTCCGGAGTATAATATCGAAGATCTTGGAGAAGGAAATATCCTGGTGCTTGAGAACATCCAGGATCCCGGAAATCTGGGGACCATGATAAGGACGGCTGAAGGCGCCGGAGCAGGCGGCATCCTTATGACCGACGGAACGGTGGATATATTCAATCCAAAGACGGTGCGCTCGACGATGGGTTCCTTGTTCAGGGTTCCTTTCATAAGAGGTGGCCGGATCGGAGATGTTGCAAAGACCCTTAAGGAGAACGGTATTAAGATATATGCCGCATGCCTTGACGGAGAAAGATATTATGATGAGGTGCCCTACGAAACAAGGTGCGCTTTCATGATCGGAAACGAAGGAAACGGACTTTCCCAAGAAGCCGTAGAACAGGCGGATGAGCTTATAAAGATCCCGATGGAAGGGAAACTTGAATCATTAAATGCTGCAGTAAGTGCTGCGATACTTTTATATAATGCAAGGAAAGGTTAAGGAGGAGACTATGGTAATCGGTTTTATCGGACTCGGAAATATGGCAAAGGCCATGATAAGCGGAATCTTGTCAGAGGGAATAGTAGCTCCCGAGCAGATACTCGGTTCTGCAAGGACAAAGGAAACCTGTGAGAAAGTTCAAAGGGAATACGGAATAGAGACTACTACCGATAATATCAAGGTGGCCAACATGGCAGATATCCTGTTCCTTGCGATCAAGCCTCAGATGTTTTCAAAGGTCGTTCCTCCTTTAAAGGGAGTTACCAAAGAAAAGGCCCTTATCGTCAGCATAGCTGCCGGAAAGACCATAGCGGATATCGAACAGATGCTGGGAAATGAGCAGAAGGTCGTACGCCTTATGCCCAATACGCCCGCGATGGTAAACGCAGGCTGCACGGCTGTTTGTCCAAATGACCGCGTTGACAGCGCTTCTTTGGATATGGTTCTTAAGATATGCCGCTCTTTCGGAGATGCGGAAGTGATAGATGAAAAGCTCATGGATGCCTTTTGCGCAATTGCAGGTAGTTCACCTGCATATGTGTTCATGTTCATGGAGGCACTTGCCGATGCAGGCGTAAAAGCAGGCCTTCCGAGAGACAAGGCATACAAGTTCGCCGCATCTTCAACGATGGGCTCCGCAAAGCTCATGCTCGAAACAGGCAAACACCCCGGAGTGCTTAAAGATATGGTATGTTCTCCCGGGGGAACCACTATAGAGGCGGTCCAGGTCCTTGAAGAAACAGGCTTCAGGGCAGCTGTTATGGACGCCGTGGAAGCCTGCATAGAAAAGGCAAAAAATCTGTAATATTATCTGGCGGGCAAAAGTCCGACTTGTAGTTGACAATAACTTAAAATATTGAGGGATTTTCCACAGGATCCTTATATGGAAAAAGAGACCGGAATCATGCATTAATCGCAAATTTGACAACATGTTACAAATTTGTTACCATGGATTTTGGTTTACGTAATATTTTGAGGTATGCAATGAACAAGCTAAGGAATCAGCTGCTTACCGGTTCCGTCGTTTTTTTGACGGGTGTTTTGGTGGTAACGGCTGAGAGCGTTGCAGCGAAGGCTTTCGAGCGGGCGTCATATGATTTTCCGTCCGCGGGTGCCGCAACATTGCTCAACCTCTCCGAGGATTATTCGGAGGAAGATACTTCCGAAGTTCCGGAGGACGAACTGAATATTACAGAAAAGTTTAATCTGGAAGAAGAGCGTATTATGTCGGAGCTGGCCATGGCCAATGTCACTAATACGCTTAACGTGCGTGCGGAGGCTTCCGAAGATTCGGACAAAGTGGGTTACCTTTACAGGGACTGCGGAGGAACCATACTTGAGCGCAGGGACGGATGGACCAAGATACGCTCGGGTGCTTTGACGGGCTGGTGCTCTGATGAGTTCCTTGTGTTCGGGGATGAAGCCGTCGATATGGCACGCGATGTCGGCAGATGGCTTGTGACACTGAATTCCGAGGCGGTGAGGGTACGTACCGAGCCCAGTGCCGATGCGGATGTAATGGCACTCCTTGCAAAGGGTGACTATGCCGATTTTGTCGAGATAATAGATGATGACTGGATCAGCGTCGATTACGGCGGGGATCTCGGATATATAAACACGGCGTATATAAATATCTCGCTCCACATCGACGAAGGAGAAACGGTCGAAGCGGTTGAGATGAGACGCAAGATCGAAGAAGAGATAAAGCGTAAGGCTGCCGAAGAGGAAGCCGAGCAGATGAGAAAAGAATTCGAGGCCAAGAGGAAGGAAAACCGCGGAGCGGTAAGCGCCGATGCCGATGAATTAAGACTTCTTGGAGCGCTCATTTACTGTGAAGCCGGAAACCAGACCTATGAAGGAATGGTTGCTGTCGGAGCTGTGGTTATGAACAGAGTTAAATCACCTGCTTATCCTAACACGATCTATTCGGTTATCTATGCATCGGGACAGTTCACGCCTGCCATGTCCGGCAAGGTTGCGACTGTATATGCAAACGGTGTTCCCGATACATGCCTTGTTGCCGCCTCAGCAGCGATAAACGGCGAGACCACCGTTGGCGGAGCTACACACTTCAGACGAAACAACGGACGTGAAGGATTCGTCCTTGGCGATCACGTATTCTGGTAAAAAGAGGAAAGAAAATGGTTAATCTTAAAGGAAGAAGTTTTTTAAAACTGCTTGATTTCACGCCGGAGGAGATACTCTACCTCGTGGATCTTGCAGCCCAGTTAAAGGATAACAAGAAAAAGGGTATGCCCACGACATCCATGCATGCGGGAAAGAACGTTGCCCTAATATTTGAAAAGACAAGTACAAGAACAAGGTGTTCCTTTGAAGTAGCTGCGCATGACCTTGGAATGGGAACGACATATCTTGATCCCAAGGCTTCACAGATAGGAAAGAAAGAATCGATAGTTGATACCGCAAAGGTATTGGGCAGCATGTTCGACGGTATAGAGTACCGCGGATTTGAACAGACCATAGTTGAAGACCTTGCCAAATATTCGGGAGTTCCCGTATGGAACGGCCTTACAAATGAGTTCCATCCCACGCAGATGCTTGCCGATGTTCTGACCATAAGGGAAAAGCTCGGCAGGATAAAGGGCGTCAATTTAACGTACATGGGAGATGCAAGATACAACATGGGTAATTCGCTCATGGTAGTATGTGCAAAGCTCGGAATGAACTTTACGGCCTGCACAAGTAAGGAATACTTCCCCGAAAAGGAACTCGTTGATACATGCCTTGAGATAGCAAAGCAAAGCGGAGCTACGATCACTCTTACCGAATCGGTTGAAGAAGGAACAAAGAATGCCGATGTTATCTACACCGACGTATGGGTTTCAATGGGAGAACCCGATGAGGTATGGAAGGAAAGGATCGAAGCTCTTTTGCCTTATCAGGTAAACGCAAAGGCTATGGCGAATGCGAAAGAAGAGTGCATCTTCATGCACTGCCTGCCCGCCTTCCATGATCTTAATACCGAGGTGGGACGTGAGGTGTATGAGAAATTCGGACTTGCTGAGCTTGAAGTAACCGATGAAGTGTTTAACGGCCCAAGGTCTGTTGTTTTTGATGAGGCTGAAAACAGAATGCACACGATAAAAGCTGTTATGGCGGCTACCTTGTAATATGTCAAAGAAAGACGATATGGTCATTTGCGGTGCAAATGCCTACGATAAAAAATATTATTTTAATCCCAGATACGACAGGATACCGGAATCCATCAAAGAAGAACTCCACGTTATCTGCGTTCTTTTTACCGAAGAGATAGGAGGGATATTCACTATAGAGTTTGAGGATGACGGTACTGTTTCAATGCGGACCGAGTATGCACCCGAAGACTACCTTTACGATGAGGTGGGTTCGGGTCTTTTGGTCAGTGAAGTAAGGAGAAAGAGACAGGAGCTTTTTGAGACCCTGAGTCTTTATTACAGGGTTATGTTCCTGGGAGAAAAGATAGAGGACATTCCGGAGGAATAAGATGCTTTTAACTATCGATGTGGGAAACACCAACATTACATTCGGTGTATATGACGGCAAAAAACTGACGGCAGGCTTTCGAATGATATCAAAGGTAGAGCGTACCTCTGATGAATTCGGAATGAATATCTGCGCACTGCTTAGCGATAACGGGATAGACCGCAAAAAGATCGACGGATCGATCATAGCATCCGTTGTTCCGGGGGTTATGTATTCGCTTACAAGCGCCGTTATCAAGTATCTTGATTGCGAGCCTTTGATAGTTGCGCCCGGGCTGAAGACCGGAATAAGAGTAGCAACTCCAAATCCCAGGGAAATAGGTGCGGACAGAATAGTAGACGCGGTCGGAGCTTTTGAAAAATACGGCGGACCCGTTCTGGTTCTTGATTTCGGTACCGCAACGACATATGACCTTATAAATGCCGAGGGCGAGTTCATAGCCGGTATCACTGCACCGGGAATAAAGATGTCAGCCAAAGCACTTTGGGAAGATACCGCTAAGCTTCCCGAGATAGAGATCATGAAGCCAAAGACTATCCTTGCACAGGATACGATAACCTCGATGCAGGCAGGACTTGTCTACGGGCAGATCGGTCAGACAGAATACATTATCGAAGAGGTAAAAAAAGAGTCCGGATTTAAGGATATGAAGGTTATCGCTACCGGCGGACTTGGCGGAATAATCTTCAAAGAGACAAAGAAGATAGACGTTTATGACAAGGAACTGACCCTTGAAGGGTTAAGGCTTATCTATGAAAAAAATAAAGATAGGAACAGTCGAGTTAAATAATAATTGTATATTGGCACCGATGGCAGGTATAACAGACCTGCCATTTCGTTTGTTATGCAGCAGGATGGGTGCAGGCATGGTCTGCATGGAGATGGTAAGCGCAAAGGCCATCCTTTACAATAATAAAAACACCGAGGAGATGCTCTCGGTTGATGAAAATGAAAGGCCGGCTTCACTTCAGCTTTTCGGCAGCGATCCGGACATCATCTCGTCCATAGCCGCAAAGATAGAAGGTCGGAATTTTGATATCCTTGATATCAACATGGGCTGTCCGGTACCCAAGATAGTGAATAACGGTGAAGGCAGTGCCCTTATGAAGGATCCGAAGCTTGTACGCGAGATCATAACAAAGACTGCCAAAGCCATAAAAAAGCCGCTCACGGTAAAGATAAGAAAAGGCTTTGAC